>JAIPUZ010000085.1 GCA_022833215.1 Mesorhizobium sp.
GTCTGACTATCCTCGCCGCAATGTGACGGACGTCAAACCCGAAAGCGCGACACATTTCAGGCAGGCGCCGACCGGAAACCTTCGCGCACAAACAGCACCAGCAATGCTGAAAAATATACAAAATCAATCGGAAAGCACTACCCGCGCACAGGTCTCCTAAACAAGATATCGCCTGAACCAGTTGATCGTCCGCTCCCATGCGAGTTTCGCGGCGGCCTCGTCGTAACGCGGCGTCGAATCGTTGTGGAAGCCGTGGTTGGCCCCGGGATAGATGTAGGCCTCATAGGTTTTGCCGTTTTCCTTGAGTGCCGCCTCATAGGCGGGCCAGCCCTCATTTATGCCCGTGTCAAGCTCGGCATAGTGGATCAGCAACGGCGCCTGAATGCGCGGCACGTCTTCGGCGCTCGCCTGCCGTCCGTAAAAAGGCACGGCAGCGCCCAGTTCGGGATAGGCGACTGCCGCCGCATTGGCCACGCCGCCGCCGTAGCAGAAGCCTGTGATGCCGATCTTGCCGGTCGTGGCGTCGTGCTTCATGAGGAACTCGATAGCCGCGAAGAAATCGTTCATCAGCTTTTCAGAATCGACCTCCCGCTGCAATTCCCGCCCCTTCTCATCATTGCCGGGATAGCCGCCCACCGACGTCAACCCGTCCGGCGCCAGCGCCACGAAACCTGCCTTGGCAACGCGGCGCGCCACATCTTCAATGTAGGGGTTCAGGCCGCGGTTCTCGTGGACGACGACCACGCCGGCAACCGGTCCCGACGCGGCGGCCGGGCGAACCAGATATCCGCGAACCTCGCCATGGCCGTTGGGGGAGGGGTAGGTGATATATTCCGGAATAATATCCGGATCGGTGAATTCGATCTGCTGGGCCTGCGCATAGTTCGGGCTGAGCGAGGCGAGGATCGCGGCTGCGGTCATGCCGCCTACCGCAAACTTGCTGGCGCGGTCGAGGAATTCGCGCTTCGTGATCTTTCCGTGGGCGTAGTAATCGTAGAGTTCGAGCAGTTCCTGCGGGAAGTCCTTCGCTGTAAGGCGCGTCATGGCCTTTCCTCCTGGTTTCGTCGGCGCTCCAGTATAGGCAGGCTGCCGAACGCCAGCGTTCACAAGTTCGTTGGAAAAAAGGGGCGGCCGGGTTTGATGGACGGATCGGCGGCATACTCAATCGAGATGCAGCTTGTGCAGAATGCGATGCACGATTGGCGCAAAGATGATCCCGAACGCGGCAAGGAAGAACAAACTGGCGTAGAGGCCGTAAAGCCCTACGAAAAGCTTGCCCGCGAAACTGTTGGGAACCTCCAGCAGACCCAGGCCGCTCAGCATGTAGGCTGAATGCAGCAAGGCGTCTTCGAACCCCTTGCCCTCAAGAAGGACAAGACCGACGACGCCTGCCAGTATCGACACCGCCATCAACGCCAGAACGAACGCTGCGTGAGCCATCATCCGTGAAAGGAATTTCCGCCTCGACAGAAAGCTCTCTGAAAGTTTCTCGTACATTCCTGCGCCCGCCAATCATGCCCGGTGTACCGCCGCGTCATCAGCATGCCTGCGGTTCAATCAGTGTCAATTCAGGGAAGAAGGGTCCGCTTGTTTCGTCACAAAACAAGTTCGGGAAAGCAGACAGATGTATCGGAAAGAAAAAACCATTTTCCCGCAAGGGGAAAATGGTGGGCGATGTAGGGATTGAACCTACGACCCCACCCGTGTGAAGGGTGTGCTCTCCCGCTGAGCTAATCGCCCGCTCGCAACCTTTCGGCCAAGCGCGCCGCGATATAAGGGGCGGCGTCCCTTTCTGTCAACCTCTCCCCGTGTGCGCACAGGCAAACATTTTTACCCGATGGCATCCCGGAAAGTCCGCAGCCTCAATTCGCCGATTTTATGAGATTGTGAGCGAGGTCGAGGGTTATTTCATCGAAGTGTGAAACGACGACGGACGGGTCGAACGTGCTCACATGCCTGTCGGTGTAGCCGAAATCCACCGCCACCACCGGAATGCCGGCCGCCTTGGCCGTATCGATGTCGGTCCGGGAATCGCCCACCATCACGGCACGGTCCGGGTTGCCGCCCGCTCTCAGGATCGTTTCGGTGAGATGGCGCGGATCGGGTTTGCGGAAGGGGAACGTGTCCTGGCCGCAATTCGCCGCAAAATGCCTGCTCAGCCCGAGAGCGTCGATGAGCGCGAGAGAGTTGGCTTCATACTTGTTTGTGCAGATCGCCAGAATATAGCCTTCCGATTCGAAGCGCGCGATGGCGTCGGTCGCACCGGGAAAAGGTTTCGACCTGCCGGGGATGTTCGCGCTGTAGTGTTCAAGGAAGACGTCGAGCAGACGGTCATGCTCCACAGCGGTCAGCGTGCGGTTCTGCGCGGCGAACGCCCGCTCGATCATCACCCGTCCCCCATTGCCCACGAAACGCCGGAATGAAGGTTCGTCGACGGCCGGAAGGTCGCTCGTGGCCAGCGTGTGGTTGAGGCTGTCCATCAAATCGGGCGCGGTATCGACCAACGTTCCGTCGAGGTCGAAGACTATGATCGGTCTGGCCATTTCTTTCCCTGCATTCTGTGTCCTCCGGGCGATACCCCTTCGGCATCCGGCAGGCAAGCTTCCGTGCGTGCCGGGCGCGACACAGAGCTTTGACCGGCCCGGCAAAAGTGCTAGGAGCCGGCATCGCGAAACAGGGCGGACATCCGGATGGACCAGAAGCAGCTGAAGATCGAAGCCGCGCGCAAGGCGCTGGAGCATGTCTCGAGCGGCATGAGGCTCGGGATCGGCACGGGCTCGACCGCGGAAGAATTCGTGCGCCTGCTGGCGGAAAAGGTTTCCGCCGGACTGAACGTCATCGGCGTTCCGACCTCCGAGCGTACGGCGGCCCTGTGCCGCGAGCTCGGCGTTCCTCTTTCCACGCTGGAAGAAACGCCGGAGCTCGACCTGACCGTCGATGGCGCAGACGAGATCGATTCGGAACTGAGCCTGATCAAGGGGGGCGGCGGCGCCTTGTTGCGTGAAAAGATCGTGGCAGCCGCCTCGGCGCGCATGATCGTTATCGCCGATAAATCGAAGGTTGTGGAAACGCTTGGCCGTTTTCCTTTGCCGATCGAGGTCAACCGCTTCGGTTTGCGTGCAACCGAAATCGCCGTCGCCGCCGCAGCCGGGAAGCTCGGACTTTCTGGCGACACCAAATTGCGGATGACGGGGTCGCAGCCATTTGTTACAGACGGCGATCATTTCATCCTGGATGCATCTTTTGGCCGCATTCCGGATACAAGAGCGCTATCCAACGCTTTGCATGCCATTCCGGGCGTGGTGGAGCACGGTCTTTTCATCGGGCTGGCGTCTGCGGCGATTGTCGCCGGCAGCGACGGCATCGAGACAATTCAAGCTGTCCGGTAAATCAGGGAGCCCTGCGAACATGAAATTTCAAAACCGGATTCGTCATCTTGCAGCCGCTGTTGTGGCAACCGTCGCCCTGGCTGTCGCCATGCCGGCCTTTGCGCAGGAGATTTCGGAGAGCCATCTGAAGGCCGCGCGCGATGCCGTCGCATCCATCAACGCCACCGATTCCTTCGATGGTATCCTGCCCCAGGCAGCAGCTGCACTTCAGGCCAGCCTGATCCAGAAGAACCCGGATTTGCAGGAACTCATCAGCAGCACGGTTTCGGCCAAGGCGCTCGAACTGGCTTCCCGCCGCGCCGATCTGGAACGTGAGGCCGCCACCGCTTACGCCAAGGTGTTCTCCGAGGAGGACCTCAACGCCATCGCGGCATTCTACAATTCGGCCGCCGGCAAGAAGCTTCTCGAAAGCGGTCCGATTGTGTCGCGCGAACTGGTTCGCGCCGCTGAAATCTGGCAGAACGGCATCGCCCGCGATCTGGCGCAGCAGGTCGGCGAAGCCTTGCAGTCCGCGTCGGGCGCACAGGTGCAGCCGGCAGACGGTACGGAGGCTCCGGCCGAGGGGCAGGCTCCCGCAAGCGGCAACTGAGCCGCCTTCCTGTTTCAAATGTCGCATGAAGCCCGGCCAGCGCCGGGCTTTTCTTTTGTGCGGGTGCGTCCTACCTGTAAGCATCATTCCCGCCTGAAGGATTCCGCACATGGCCGCTTACGACTACGACCTCTTCGTTATCGGTGGGGGCTCGGGAGGCGTGCGCGCCGCGCGCGTGGCGGCCGCCCTTGGAAAGCGCGTTGCTATCGCCGAGGAATACCGTTTCGGGGGAACCTGCGTCATTCGCGGCTGCGTGCCGAAAAAGCTTTTCGTCTACGCCTCGCAATACAGCGAGCATTTCGAGGATGCGGCCGGCTATGGCTGGAGCGTTCCGCCCGCCAGCTTCGACTGGAACGCCCTGCTTGCCAACAAGGATCGGGAGATCGCGCGGCTTGAGGGCATCTATCGCCGGAACGTCGAGGGCTCGGGCGCGACCATCCTCGACACCCGTGCCGAGCTGGTCGACCGTCATACGGTGCGTCTGGTAGCGGACGGGCGCATCGTCAGCGCCGACCAGATTCTGATCGCCACCGGCGGGCGTCCGTCCCCCCACCCGGCGCTGAAAGGCCATGAGCACTGCATCACCTCGAACGAGGCGTTTCATCTGGAATCCCTGCCGCAGTCGATCATGGTGGGCGGGGGCGGTTACATCGCGGTCGAGTTTGCCAATATCTTCCACGGCCTGGGGGTCGAAACGACGCTTGTCTATCGCGGCATGAAGATACTCAACCACTTCGACGACGACCTGCGCACGGGCTTGCAGGAGGCGATGTCGAACAAGGGCATCGAGATTGTTTGTCGCGCAGTTGCCGAGGAAGTTGTGCGTCGTGACGACGGCCGCCTCGACGTGCGGCTCAGCAATGGCGACACGCGCACCGTGGACCAGTTCATGCTTGCCATGGGCCGGTCGCCCAACACGGAAGGGCTGGGGCTCGCCGCCGCCGGCGTTGCCATGGGGCCAACGGGCGCCATTCTCGTAGACAGCTATTCGCGCACGAATGTCGATAACATCTGGGCGATCGGCGACGTGACCGACCGTGTGCAGCTCACCCCGGTGGCGATTCACGAGGCGATGTGCTTCGTCGAGACCGCTTTCAGGGACAATCCGACTGCGCCCGATCACGATCTGATCGCAACGGCCGTCTTCTCGCAACCGGAGATCGGGACGGTTGGTCTTCCCGAACATGAGGCCGCGAAGGCGTTTGAGGAAATCGAGGTCTATCGGGCCTCGTTCCGGCCGATGCGCAATACGCTGTCGGGCCGCGACGAAAAGATGCTCATGAAGCTGATTGTCGATGCCGGCTCGCGCAAGGTGGTCGGCGCGCATATCATGGGGCCGGACGCCGGCGAGATGGCGCAACTGCTCGGTATCCCGCTGAAGGCGGGAGCCACCAAGGACGATTTCGACCGCACGATGGCTGTCCACCCGACGGCGGCGGAGGAGCTCGTCACCATGTACAAGCCGACCTATCGGGTACGCAAAGGCGAGCGGATCGACTGATCCGCCCGCTCGACGACAGACCTACAGGATGGTGCCGGTCAGTATCAGGGCCGCTACCGTGAAGTAGATGGCGAGGCCCGTCACGTCGACCAGGGTGGCCACGAACGGCGCCGATGCGCTGGCCGGGTCGAAGCCGATGCGCTTCAGGATGAAGGGCAGCATCGAACCGGTGAGCGAGCCGAAGGTGACGATACCCACCAGCGCCAGCCCCACGGTCAGCGCAATCAGGTGCCAGTAGGGGCCATAGTCGTAAAGGCCGAGATATTGCCACAGAACGATGCGCGCCATGCCGACAAGGCCGAGCATGGTGCCGAGCACGACTCCGCTCGGCAACTCGCGCAAGGCAACGCGCCACCAGTCGGCCAGCGACAGTTCGCGCAGGGCAAGAGCCCGGATGACCAGCGACGTTGCCTGCGAGCCGGAGTTGCCGCCCGAGCTCATGATGAGCGGGATGAACAGGGTCAGCACGATGGCTTTCTCAAGCTCCACCTCGTAGTGCTGCATCACGCTTGCCGTCAGCATTTCGCTGAGGAACAGCGCGCAAAGCCAGCCGCCACGCTTTCCGATCATGGAAAGGAAGCCCATCTTCATGTAGGGCTCGTCGAGCGCTTCCATGCCACCGAAGCGGTGCACGTCCTCGGTGTTCTCCTCGATCATCGTGTCCAGCACGTCGTCCACGGTCACGATGCCGAGAATCTTGTCGTCATCGACAACCGGGACGGCCAGAAGGTCGTATTTGCGAATGAGGTGGGCGACCTGCTCGACGTCCATCAGCGGCGGCACGGTCACCGGCGTGGTGTCGGATGCGATCGAGACGATGCGGTCGTCCGGCTGGCTGGTGATGAGCTTGCGCAGGCCGAAGGCGCGCAGCAGATGGTGCGTATCGGGATCGACCACATAGATGGCATAGACGGTTTCGCGGGTGCGCTCCACCTGACGGATGTAGTCCAGCGTGCGCGCGACGGTCCAGTCGGGCGGCACGCTGACATATTCCGTGGTCATGAGCGAGCCGGCGCTGCCTTCCGGATAGCCCAGAATGGACAGCAGCGAATGGCGCAGTGCCGGCGCCATGGCGTGCAGCAGTTCCGAACGGGCGGGCTCGGAAAGCTCGCGCAGTACGTCGGCGGCGCGGTCGGCGGACATTTCCGCAAGCAGCCTGCCGGCAAGATCGCGAGAAAGGGTGGCGATCAGCTCGGGGGCGTCGTCCAGCTCGGGCTGGTCGAATATCTCGACGGCGCGCTCGAACGGAATCTGTGAAAGCAGTTCGGCTGCAAGTTCACGAGGCTCGTTGTTGAGCGCTTCGACGATATCGGCGACGTGATCGTTGGCGAGAACGCGCGCGATTGCGATGGCATCGCCACGCACGGTGGGCGAAAACTTGTTCATGGGCTCACTCCTTGCCGTCGGCCGGAGGCGAGCCCGGAAGGGTCACATCAGGCAGACGGCGATTTTATTCGACTGTAACTGTCGCCAGACATGGCGTGGTTGACCTTTCCGCTCGCAGGTTTGGTTGAAGGCCGCGAGCGGTCGCAACATAGGAGAGTAAGAGCCCAAGTCAACCGGGAATAAGACAGCTACTGTCACAGGAAGCTCAGTTGCTTCTGGCGGTCTTCAGGCGCCGCCGTGCGAGGCCGAGCCAGCCATCCGCAAGGATGGGAGGCTGCTGGGTGAGAATTTCGGTGAGCTCGGCGGGCAGGGCAGGCGTCAGCGGCTCCTTCGTGGCCATGCCATCGGCGATGGTCAGGACGCTGTGGTAGAACTCCTCGCCGGCGGCAGAGCGTGGCGGCGCGGATTCGTGCATCACGCTGATGACGGTGACGCCGGGGCAATTGTCCCTGATGGTCTGATGGAAGGCGATCTTGCTTTCGGGATCGAGCGCGCCTGTCGCTTCGTCAAGGAAGAGCAGGCCCGGCTGGTGCAGCACGATGCGGGCCAGAACGAGCTTCTGTTTCTGCCCGCCGGACAGAAGCTGGTCCCAGCTCTTGCCTGCCCGTGCCTCGTCGCCCAGATGCCCGATGAATTCGCCGAGACCGGCCTTGTACAGCGCCGCCGCCACGGTGGCGTCGTTATGATTGTCCTGCGCCTCTGGCAGGCAAACCAGCTCCTTGAGCGTGACCGGCGGAAGTTTCACTTCCTGCGCCGCGTAGAAGCTGGCCACCCCTTGCGGGAATGCGATGGTTCCCCGTCCATAGGGCCACAGCCTGTTGAGCGCCTTGATCAGCGAGGTCTTGCCACAGCCGGATTCACCTCTGAGGAAGGTCCATTCGCCGCGCCGGAAGCCGAGCCGCTCGCAGACCAGGTACGGCTCGCTGTCCCGGCCCTGATGGCTGAGGCGCAGATTCTGGATGCTGAGGCCGAATACGGGATTTTGCGTGGTGTAGCGGAAGTCACACTCGCCGGTGCGGCGATAGAATTCGACCGGATCCTGCACGCCTTCGATGGCCTGCGCCAGATCGATGACCCGGCGGCTGTTTGCACGCAATGTCGCGATTGCGGGCATGACGTGGATGAACCATGAACATTGGCTGATCAGCGAATTCACCAGCTCGGCCCCGGTGATATAGCCTTTCAGGTCGATGCGGTTGTGGATGAAGGGCAGCAGCCCCGGAGCGTAGGCGATCATGCGCGCACCGACGAAGTTGTAGATGCGCTCGAACGAGCCGTAGCCGGCATTCACCCAGATCAGCCGGCTCCATGTGCGGTCGATCTCGGTGTAGAGCCGCTCATGCATGTTTCTTTGCACGGCTTCGCCATGAGCGGAGGCAACGTGGAAGCTGCGCCGGAGCAACGTCGAAAGCTCACCGCGATAGCTGCCTTCCGCCTTCTGCATCCTGATCGAAAGCCGCTCAAGCATTCCGCCGAGCTTCATCGCGATCCATGTGTTCACAGGAACATAGGCGGCAACGGCGAGGAGGGCGAAGACGACGCTGCCATACTCGCCCAGGAACTCGAAGCCGCGTATCTCGGTGGATGTTTCAAGCAGTTTCTGGCCGACGAAGAAGATCGAACTCGCCACCGCCATGACGCCCATGGCGAGGCCAATGGCGCCACCGGTCATGCCCTTTATCGATTCCTGCACGCGCTGGTCGATGTTGTCAGGGGCGGTGTCCGCGCCGTTCTGGGCATGGAAATGGGTGTGGTTCGCATCCAGAAGCGCATCGTTGAACCTGCCGTTCAGCCAGCCGCGCCAGCGCCGGTGGAGTGTGGCGGAAACGAAGCTCTTGGTGCCGGTAATGCCGGCATCCTTGAAGATCACGAGGGCCACAAGAAAGGCTGCATGGCCCAACAGCGTGGCCAAGGGCGCTTCGCTGGTGGAGCTGTGAAAATAGGCGATGGAATTGATCAGCTCGCCTGAGGCTTCCGCGAACCACACGCCCGCCTTGCTGGAAAGCGCGGTCAGGAACGCCACCACCAGCGTGAGGCTCCATGCCTCCTTCCATCTGTCCGAGAACCAGTAGGCGCGCATCAGGCCCCAGAAGGAGACCATTGCCGACACCGGCGTGCGCAGGGGCGGCCTGGCTATGCTGCCGTTCCCATTTGCCTCCGGGCGCGTTGTGTCGGGCCTGAACACGTTCTCGATCACACCTCGTTCGATCTGTTACAAATGGTAACACTGCTTGATCAGATTCAATGAGGATTATGGGCGTAGACCATGCATCGACCGGCTGACGTTGCCCCCACGCAACAGCTCGCTATGCGTGCAGGAAAGTCGGATAAAAATAAAAAAATAAATAAAATCATATATTTATAAAATAGTCCTAAATCGCCCGAATGGTTAACGCAAGGTAAACGGGCGCGGCTGGCGTGCCTTGCCGGCAGGGACCCGGGAGAAGCGATTTTCGTCTCCCGTGTGTCGCCCGGCGTCAAATTCCCGGCCGAATCGAATCGGATGGGAGTCCCTGCGGACGTCACAAGGAACACCCCCCTGCTTCAGGCTGACGGACGTAAGGTAAATTGCGGACTGGCAGAGAACTGCCGCTTCATGTATGGAGCTGCGTTTCCTATACTTATATATGGGAGTGATGGGCCGTGTGCCCCCAATAAAGAGTGGTTACGACAATGACGAAGTGGTCCCCGAATTCCTGGAGAGAAAAGCCGATCCAGCAGGTCCCGGCTTATCCGGACGTTGACGCCCTCAGGGCTGTCGAGGCCCAGCTCTCCAGCTTTCCGCCGCTCGTTTTTGCAGGTGAGGCGCGCAAGCTGAAGAAGCAGCTTGCCAGCGTGGCTGCCGGTGACGCATTTCTCCTTCAGGGCGGCGACTGCGCCGAAAGCTTCGCGGAACATGGCGCGGACAACATCCGCGACTTCTTCCGCGTTTTCCTCCAGATGTCGGTGGTTCTGACCTTTGCCGGTTCGCAGCCTGTGGTGAAGGTTGGCCGCGTCGCGGGCCAGTTCGCCAAGCCGCGGTCCGCCGACAACGAGACCAAGGGCGAGGTGACGCTGCCGAGCTATCGCGGCGACATCATCAACGGCATCGACTTCGATTCCACCTCGCGCGTTCCCGATCCGCGTCGCCAGGTCATGGCCTATCGCCAGTCGGCGGCGACGCTCAACCTTTTGCGCGCCTTCGCGCAGGGCGGCTATGCGAGCCTTGAGAACGTCCATCGCTGGATGCTGGGCTTCGTTTCCGACAGCCCGCAGGGCGAGAAGTATGAATCGCTGGCGCACCGCATCACCGAGACGATGGACTTCATGAAGGCCGTCGGCATCACCTCGGAAACCAACCACGCCTTGCGGGAAACCGATTTCTACACCAGCCATGAGGCGCTGCTGCTCGGTTACGAGGAGGCGCTGACCCGTGTCGATTCGACCTCAGGCGACTGGTACGCGACGTCCGGCCACATGATCTGGATCGGCGACCGCACACGTCAGGCCGACCATGCCCACATCGAGTATTGTCGCGGCATCCGCAATCCGCTCGGCCTCAAGTGCGGCCCGTCGCTGACGCCGGATGGCCTGCTCGATCTGATCGACAGGCTGAATCCGGAGAATGAGCCCGGCCGGCTGACGCTGATCGCGCGTTTCGGTGCCGACAAGGTAGGCGAGCATCTGCCCAGGCTGGTGCGTGCGGTGAAGGCCGAAGGGCGTTCCGTCGTATGGTCCTGCGACCCGATGCATGGTAACACCATCACCGCTGCCGGATACAAGACGCGTCCGTTCGATCGTATCCTCAAGGAAGTCCAGAGCTTCTTCGAGGTGCATCGCGCCGAAGGCACGCATCCGGGCGGTATCCATGTGGAGATGACCGGCAAGAACGTCACCGAATGCACCGGCGGCGCGCGCGCCATCACGGCCGAGGAGCTTCAGGATCGCTATCATACCCACTGCGACCCGCGTCTCAACGCCGATCAGGCCATCGAGCTTGCCTTCCTGGTCTCGGACCTGTTGCGCAAGAACAATCCGGTCGAGCACAAGCAGGCCGCAAACGCCTGACAGCTGCGGCTTGAGAATTCAAAAAAAGGCGCCTCCGTGCGGGGCGCCTTTTTTATTTGTCTTTTTTTGTAACCCGGTGATTTGCCGGCAAGCGAAGGCTCAATCCTTGCGGTAGAGCAGCCATTTGTTGCTGCTGTGGTTGGGCAGGGACGAATGCCTCGTGACCCTGTTGCGGCCGCCCACCTTGGAGCGATAGAGCGCGCGATCGGCCTTGATGTAAAGGTCGTCGGAGGTGTCGGCCTCGTCCGCCATGCAAACGCCCATGGAAACGGTTACCGGCCCGTAGTCTGCGCCCGTCGCCGGATCGAAGAACCGGGTTTGTTCGACGAGCTTGCGCAGGCGCTCCGCTATTTCAACCGTGGTGTCCTCGCTGCTTCCTTCGATGATCATCGCAAACTCTTCTCCGCCGGTGCGGGCGACGAACACGTCGCGGCGCACGCTGCTCTGGAAGATATCGGCTATGGTGCGGATGATCCTGTCGCCAACCGGATGGCCGAAACGGTCGTTGATTTTCTTGAAATTGTCGATGTCGGCAAGGATCAATGCGTTGAACAATATGTCCTTGCGGTTGCTGTAGATGCGCGCGATTTCCTTGTCGAAGGCCCTGCGGTTCAGGATCTGGGTCAGCGGATCGGTGTCGGCGAGACGCTTGTATTCTTCCAGCTTGCATTTCACCGCTTCGAGTTCGGCCGATTTGTCGCTGAGTGCGCTTTCCACCTGCTTGCCGCGCTCGAGCGTCGAGCTGGTCGCTGCCGCCACAGCCCCGACGATCTTGTGCAACAACTCGCGGGAAATCGAGGAGCGATTGGAGAGCCCGTCCGAAGTCTCGTTGAGGATGCGGCCATATTTCTCGACCTGCGTCCTTTCCGAACGCAGCAGTGCGGCGACTTCTTCCAGCTCACGGGCAACCACCTCGCGCGCCTGTTCGACGACGCCCTGTCCGTGGTGCTGGGCGAAGAAGCGCCGGCTGATGTCGTCGAGCTGATGCTGTGTCGGGTGGTTGCCGAGCGCGATTACGGCCAGACCGAGAGCGGGGTTGCTGCCGGTAAGGGCTTCGTAGAAAATCTCGTAGTTGCGGGGCAAGCCTGTCACGCCGAGCTTGCGCATGGTGGCCAGAACGGTGCCAGCCGTATCCTTCTGGGGCATTTGCTGGGGTGCTGCAGCCGGCTGCATAGGTGACTCGTTCGACCCTTGTTCCGGCCCGGCGATAAGGCCGGTGCGGATCGGGAGCATCCTGATGGCTCAGGCATGTCGCGAGGTTCCATGCCCCCATATGAGCCCCGCCAGAAAACTCTTATTCGGTGTCGGCTAAAGCTTTATTAAAAAGCCGGATAGTCTGGATATCGGAAGTCGAACCCGGAGGAGAAAAGCATGTCGGGCAGTAACAGAGGCGGATGCCTGTGCGGCAAGGTGAGCTACACCACGAAGGGCGCGCTGCGAGGCGTGGTCTATTGCCATTGCTCGCAATGCCGTCGCCAGACCGGCCATGTGCTGGCCGCCACCAATGTCGCTTTGGCCGACATCTCCATCGAGGGGGAGGAAGCGTTGGTCTGGTATGCCGCCTCGGACTTCGCAAGGCGCGGTTTCTGTGGCACCTGCGGATCGGTGCTCTTCTGGAAGCACAACGATCTGGATGTAATTTCGGTCACCGCCGGCACGTTCGATACCCCCTCCGGTCTGGTGGGAGAAAGCCACATCTTCGTGGCCGACAAGGGCGACTACTACGAAATCTCCGATGGCCTGCCTCAGTTCGAGCGGTCCACGCCTTCATGAAGGTTGCCGACCGGCGCTCTCTGGTGGATAAGCGCAGCCGTTTCATCGAACGGTCACAATCGTTCCGTTCATCGCCCGCGTTCAGGAGAAAATGACGACATGAAGCGGCTGATCGATGCGTTCTTCAACTCCGTGCGCGCCTTCCGGCGGCTGGCCGGCAGCGAGGCGGCTTTCCAGCAGGAACTCATCCTGCTGCTTATCGCCATTCCGGTCGGGTGGCTGGTGTCGTCGTCGTGGGCCGGTTATGCGCTTCTCATCGCCGCAATCCTGTTCCTCATCCTCGTTGAAGTGCTGAACACCGGCATCGAGGCAGCCTGCGACGCGGTAAGCCGGGAGTTCAACATCGATATCCAGCTTGCCAAGGACTGCGGCTCGCTGGCTGTGCTCATCGCCATCCTGCTGACTTCGGGCGTGTGGCTGGTGGCGATACTGGAGCGCCTGTTTGGAACGCCGGTCTAGATTTTGCAGGCAGTTCCCGGCCTCTGACGCTCTAGGCAACGGCGCGGACTCCCGCTAAACCGGCATCCATGACCCGCAAGACAGCTCCCGACATTCTTCGCATCGCCATTGCCCAGTTCAACCCGACGGTGGGCGACGTCGCCGGCAATCTCGCCAGGGCGAGACAGGCGCGGGCGGACGCCGCGAGCCAGGGCGCAGACCTTGTGCTTTTCACGGAACTGTTCATTTCAGGCTATCCGCCGGAAGACCTGATCCTGAAGCCGGCCTTCCTGCGGGCCTGCGAGCGCGCGGCCGAGGACATCGCAAAGGATACCGCCGACGGCGGACCGGGCATTGTCCTCGGCGTGCCGCTGAAGCGCGAAAGCGGCACCCATAACTCCGTCATCGTGGCCGATGGCGGCAAGATCGTTGCCGAGCGCTTCAAGGTCGATTTGCCGAACTATGGCGAGTTCGATGAAAAGCGTGTGTTTCAGCCGGGGCCGGATATGCCGGGTCCGGTGAATTTCCGCGGCGTACGGCTGGGCATTCCGATCTGCGAGGATATCTGGGGCGAGTTCGGGGTGTGCGAGACGCTGGCCGAAAGCGGTGCGGAACTGCTGATCGTGCCGAACGGATCGCCCTACTACCGCGGCAAGGTCGATATCCGCCACCAGATCGTCATCAGGCAGGTCATCGAAAGCGGCCTGCCGCTGATCTATGCCAACCAGATCGGCGGCCAGGACGAACTGGTGTTCGACGGCGCTTCCTTCGCCATCGGGGCCGACAAGTCTCTCGCCTTCCAGATGAGCCAGTTCGAGGAAACGCTCGCCGTCACCACGTGGAAGCGAACCGCCGAGGGCTGGTCTTGCGATCAGGGACCCATGTCGCGGATTCCGGAAAAGGAAGAGGCCGATTACCGTGCATGCATGCTCGGCCTGCGCGACTATGTGAACAAGAACGGCTTCCGGAACGTTGTGCTCGGCCTTTCCGGCGGCATCGATTCCGCCATCTGCGCGGCGCTGGCGGTGGATGCGCTTGGCGAGGAGCGGGTGCGCTGCGTGATGATGCCATATCGCTACACCTCGAAGGAATCGCTGAAGGACGCCGAAGACTGCGCCCGCGCGCTCGGCTGCCGCTACGATATCGTGCCGATTGCCGAGCCCGTAGAGGGCTTCCAGCACGCGCTGACGCAGCTTTTCGAAGGCACGCAGCCCGGCATCACGGAAGAGAATCTGCAAAGCCGCGCGCGCGGCACGCTTTTGATGGCGATCTCCAACAAGTTCGGCTCCATGGTGGTGACGACCGGCAACAAGAGCGAGATGTCGGTGGGCTATGCTACGCTCTACGGCGACATGAACGGCGGCTTCAACCCCATCAAGGACCTGTACAAGTTGCAGGTCTACGCCGTTTCGCGCTGGCGCAACACGCAGGTGCCGCCCGGCGCGCTGGGGCCTTCGGGCGAGGTGATCCCGGTCAACATCATCGAAAAGGTGCCGACCGCCGAGTTGCGCGAGAACCAGACCGATCAGGATTCCCTGCCTCCCTACGAGGTGCTGGACGACATTCTCGAATGCCTCGTGGAGCAGGAGATGGGCGTGGACGAGATCGTCGCGCGCGGGCACGATCGCGAGACGGTCGCCCGCGTGGAGAACCTGCTCTACATCGCGGAGTACAAGCGCCGGCAGGCGGCTCCCGGTGTGAAGATCACCAAGAAGAATTTCGGCCGCGACCGTCGGTACCCGATCACCAACAGGTTCCGCGACCGTGGCTGACAGGCAGGCGCAATAAAACGCCAACTAAATGATACAGCGCTGTCCCAATGGTTGTCTTGTCAATTTCCGCTGCATCCATTAGGCCCCGGGAATGACCGTTACCGTACGCTTTGCCCCATCGCCCACCGGCCGCATTCATATCGGCAACACCCGCACGGCCCTGTTCAACTGGCTGTTCGCGCAAAAGAACAATGGCCGCTTCATCCAGCGCTTCGACGACACCGATCTGGAGCGCTCGCGCAAGGAATATGCGGATTCCATCCTCTACGACCTGCACTGGCTGGGCATCTTCCCCGACAGCATCGAATACCAGTCGAAGCGCTTCGACGTGTACGATCAGGCGGTCGAAAAACTGAAGGCGGCCGGTCTGCTTTATCCCTGCTACGAAACGGCTGAGGAGCTCGATCTGCGCCGCAAGATCAGGCGCACACGCGGGCTGCCACCCGTCTACGGCCGCGAGGCGCTGGCGCTGACCCGGGAAGAGATCGCGCAGTTCGAGACTGACGGGCGCCGTCCGCACTGGCGTTTCCTGCTGCCCAATTTTGTCAGCGATCCGGCCGAAACGCAGCGCACAGAAGTCCACTGGAACGATCTGGTGCGGGGCGAGGAAACCGTCGATCTGGCCTCGCTTTCCGATCCGGTTCTGGTGCGCGAGGATGGCACCTATCTCTATACGCTGCCTTCGGTGGTTGACGATATCGACATGGGCATCACCCATGTCATCCGCGGTGACGATCACGTCACCAACACCGGCGTGCAGATCGCCCTGTTCAGGGCGCTTGGCGCGGAACCACCGATCTTCGGCCACCACAATCTGCTTACAACCTCGTCGGGCGAGGGGCTTTCCAAGCGCACCGGGGCGCTTTCGGTCGAAAGCCTCAGGGAATCCGGCGTCGAGCCAATGGCGATTGCCTCGCTGGCGGTGCTGATCGGCACGTCGGAGAACGTTCAGGCCATGGCTTCGATGGCGGAACTGGCCGGGCATTTCGATCCGGCCTCGACGTCCAAATCGGCGGCCAAATTCGATCCGGACGAGTTGTTCGTTCTCAACCGCGCACTGCTGCATCATATGCCGTTCGAGGACGTGCGCGACCGGCTGCAACTTCTGGGCATTGCCGACGAGCGCGCCGATGCTTTCTGGAATGCGGTGCGCGGCAATCTGGACAGGTTGGCGGATGCGCGCGACTGGTGGCGGATCGTCAACGAGGGACCGCTGGACACGCCGGAATTCGAGGCCGGGGACCGGGAATTTCTGCGGCAAGCGTTCGATCTGCTGCCCGAGGCGCCATGGGACGACGGCGTCTGGAAGAAGTGGACCGCTTCCATTCGCAAGGCGAGCGGGCGCAAGGGCAAGGAACTGTTCGCGCCGCTGCGGCTGGCGCTGACCGGCCGCGCCTCCGGTCCGGAGCTTGCCGAGCTGCTTCCGCTTATGGGTCCGGAAGGAACGTTGGCCCGACGACCCTGACCTTGCGGTCTTCCTCGTCTTCCCGTTCCGGTGAGGGCTGCTGAGCCTGCGCTTCCCCGACCTCTTTCCGGCCTCGCGGCGCTTTCACATCGACCACGGATGAGCCGGGGCTGGTCGAAATCCGGGTGCGTGGTATTGTGGATTGACCCACGAACGATGCCCCTTGCGGAGCCGGGCCGCCGCAGCTGCATCCGGGTTCGACCGGAATGTCCAGCCGCCGGAACACCAGCGCCCGGGGCAGGTCGGCGTACCGTTTTCCGGTAACGGCGGAGATCATGTCGGCCGGGTTTGCGGACTTGCCTTCGCTGTAGAACATTTCCACACGCGTGCCCGGACATGCCGCCTCGCAGCGAGCCTGGTCGCGCTGGAAGTCGGCTGGCGTGCTCGATTTGGACATCGGGAAGAAGTAGCCGTCGCAGGTGCGCACGCACTGGGTGCGGTAAGGCCGGTTTCCCGGATAATACAGGGAGGAATTGCCAGTGCCGCGAACGACGACGCCGGCATTGGCCTGCGCCCCCGATACGTCATCCGTCGAAGCGGCGGCGGGGCTTTTTGCCGTCGCCGCATTCTTCTTCGGCCGGCATCCTTTTGTCTCCAGAGCCGCGAGAATGCGCGCACGGTCTGCCCGGCTGGCTCCCCCCTTGCCGAGTTGCGCACGCGTGGCCTGCAAGCTCTCCAGATTGGCCTGCATGCGTTTGATGGTGGCATTCAGTTCGCCGCATTGCGAGCCCGGGCGGCCGAAGAAGGAAAATCCGCAACCGGCACTGCGGGCGCGCTGGCCGGCTTTGGCAATCTGATCGCGCTGACGGACGATGGCATCGTCATATTTCTTCGTCGTGCGGCTGCCGGCGGAGGGCGAGGAGCGTACGAGTTCGGCTTCAAGCTGCCGGCATGAAGGGGCAGCCTCGGCGAACGAAAGCCAGCCGATTGCCAGCCCGAAAGCCGACAAGACCACTGTCGCCAGTCTGCAAACCGTACCCGCCACTCAAACCTCGCTGCCCACTGCAGGAGCGTCAAAGTAGCAATGGCGGGTTAATTCCGGCTTGACGGACTATTCCGAAGCGGCCGCCAGCAGGGCATCCACGTCGACGGTCACCTGCGCCTTCTGGGCCGCCTCGACCACGGCGATCGCGGTCATGTTGACCACGCCCCGCGAGGTCACGGACGGCGTGAGGATGTGCGCGGGCATGGCGGCGCCAAGCAGGATCGGGCCGACATGCAGCGCATCCATCATCTGCTTGACGGTCGCCATGGCGATATTCGCCGAATCCAGATTGGGGAAGACCAGCAGGTTGGCTTCTCCCTTCAGCCGCGAATGCGGATACACGCGCTGGCGCAACATTGGCGACAGGGCGGAATCGGCATTCATCTCGCCATCGCATTCGAGGTCGGGCGCAATCTCGTGGATGATCTCGGCGGCGCGCCGCATCTTGTGGGCGCTGGGCGTATCGCGCGAGCCGAAATCCGAATGCGACAGCAATGCCGCCTTCGGTTCGATGCCGAATCGGCGGATTTCTTCCGCCGCAAGCACGGTCATTTCCGCGATCTCTTCGGCCGACGGATCGACCGTCACATAGGTATCCGTGAAGAACAGGGGGCCGCGCTGGGTGATCAGCATGGAAAGCGTGGAAAGATCGCGATCCCTGATACCGGGGCGCGGGCCGATGATGAGCGAGACGTTGCGCAGATGTTTGCCGAAGCGGCCTTCCAGACCGCACAGCATGGCGTCGCCGTCGCCGCGTTGCAGGGCAAGGGCCGCAATCACCGTGTTGTCGGTGCGCACCATGGTGCGGGCGGCCTCCTGCGTCACGCCGCGCCGGCCCGCGATCTCGATCAGCAGATCGACATAGTTGCGATAACGGGGATCGTCCTCAGGGTTGATGAGCTCGAAATCCTCACCGGCGCGGATGCGCAGCCCATAGCGCCTGAGGCGCACGTCCACGACATGCGGGCGTCCGATCAGGATCGGCCTTGCGATGCCTTCCTCGATCACCACCTGCGTGGCGCGCAGCACCCGCTCATCCTCGCCATCGGCATAGACGATGCGGTTTTTCGCCGAGGTCCGTGCGGCCGAGAAGACGGGCTTCATGACGAGGCCGGACCGGAAGACGAAGCGGTTCAGCTTGTCGATATAGGCCGGGAAATCGGTGATCGGCCGCGTGGCGACGCCGGTCTCGCAGGCCGCCTTCGCAACAGCCGGCGCTATGCGCAGGATGAGGCGGGGGTCGAAGGGCGAGGGAATCAGGAACTCCGGCCCGAACATCGGCGTTTCGCTGGAATAGGCGCGCGCTGCGACGTCGGATGGCTCTTCGCGGGCCAGACCGGCGATGGCGCGCACCGCTGCCATCTTCATCTCTTCGTTGATGGCCCTGGCGCCACAGTCCAGCGCTCCACGGAAAATATAAGGAAAACACAGTACGTTGTTGACCTGATTGGGATAATCGGATCTGCCCGTGCAGATCATGGCATCCGGCCGCGCTTCTCTGGCAACTTCCGGCATGATCTCGGGCGAAGGGTTTGCAAGCGCCAGAACCAGCGGCTTGTCGGCCATCAGCTTCAGGAGATCGGGCGTGAGAACGCCAGCGGCCGAAAGGCCGAGGAAAACGTCCGCACCACGGATCACGTCGGCCAGCTTGCGGGCCTTGGTGTCCTTGACATAGGGCTCCTTCCACCGGTCCATCTCCTCAGTGCGCCCCTTGTAGGCGACGCCGAAGCGGTCCGTGACCCAGATGTTCTCGATCTTCGCGCCGAGGGAAACCAGCAGGTTGAGGCAGGCGAGCGCCGCCGCGCCAGCACCGGAGGTGACGATCTTGACGTCCCCGATCTTCTTTTCCGCGATCTCCAGCCCGTTGAGGATGGCGGCTGCCACGATGATGGCCGTCCCATGCTGGTCGTCATGGAAGACGGGGATATTCATCTTCGCCTTAAGCCGCTCCTCGACCTCGAAGCACTCAGGCGCCTTGATGTCCTCGAGATTGATGCCGCCGAAGGTCGGCTCCAGCGTTGCGATGGTGTCGACCATCTGGTCGATTTCGGGTGCGTCGATCTCGATGTCGAACACGTCGATCCCGGCGAATTTCTTGAACAGGACGGCCTTGCCTTCCATCACCGGCTTGGAAGCCAGCGGGCCGATATTGCCGAGGCCGAGCACCGCCGTGCCGTTGGAGACCACGCCAACGAGATTCGCACGGGTGGTGTAGATGGCGGCCGATTCGGGATTTTCCTGAATTTCGAGGCAGGGTGCCGCCACGCCCGGCGAATAGGCCAGCGCAAGGTCTCGCTGATTGCCCAAAGCCTTGGTGGCCTGGATTTCCAGCTTTCCGGGAACGGGATACTGGTGGAAGAACAGCGCTGCCTCCTCGATGTCGGAGCGTGTTCTCTTGCCGTTGCCGTTGTCCATGAAAGCGGTCCCCCTGAGTCAGTGCGACAGGTGTTTTAGCACGCACCATGGCAATTGCGAGGCAGAGGCGAATCCGGGTGCGGTAAAGTTGGATCGGAAGCGGTTATCCCCACAGTTGAGGCGTCGGCGGGAAGACCGTGGAGCCTCGATATTCAAGGCCGGGCTGGCGATCCCGCGCCAGCAGGAGCGGTCCGTCGAGGTCGACGAAATCGGCGCCCTGCGCCAGCAGGACTGCGGGCGCCATGGCCAATGACGTTCCGACCATGCAGCCAACCATGATCTTCAGGCCGAGCTCGCGGGCGCGGTCACGCAGCAGCAGCGCTGCAGTCAGACCTCCGGCCTTGTCGAGCTTGATGTTGACGGCGTCATAAAGGCCGGCAAGCGCATCCAGATCGGCAGCCTGGTGCACGCTTTCGTCGGCGCAGACCGGCACGGGATGGGCGATTCGGCGCAGGATCGCATCCTGTCCGGCCGGCAGGGGCTGCTCCACCAGGGCCACGCCGAGTTCGGCAGCCGCTGCGAGGTTCCGCTCCACATCGGCGTCTGTCCAGCCTTCATTGGCGTCGATGACGAGCCGGCTCAGCGGGGCGGCGTCGCGTACTGCGCGAATGCGCGCGATATCGTCGCCACCGCCACCGATCTTGACCTTGAGAAGCGGTCGGCCGGCATTGAGCCGCGCCTGCCGGGCCATGGCTTCAGGTTCGCCAAGCGAAAGGGTGTATGCGGTTTCCAGCGGCCCGGCCCGGGGAGCGATGATGCTTGCCACCGTTCGTCCCGAAGCCTTGGCTTCCAGATCCCACAGGGCGCAATCCACGGCGTTGCGCGCAGCACCAGCGGGCATGGCGTCGAGAAGGGACGGGCGATCGAGGCCCGAGGCGATTTGCGCGGCGATTTCTTCGATGGCGGCCCGGACACCCTCTATCGATTCGCCGTAGCGCGTGTAGGGAACGCATTCTCCGCGTCCGGTGTTTTCGCCATCCCGGATCGTGCAGGTCACCACTTCCGCTTCGGTCTTCGAGCCCCGCGAAATGGTGAAACTTCCGGCTATGGGGAATTTTCCGACCTCGACTGAAATGACACGCGCCATATGTTTCTTTCTCCCGGGCAGCCGAAGGAGGCTGCCTGCAAATCGACAGTCCGGCATTGCCGGGTTAAACAGGGTGCCATGTTGACCATCGGCAAACGCGACGCAAGCGCAGCGAAGGCAGGAGACGACACGCACCGCCCGCGTGTCGATCTCGGCGAGCGCGATGGCGAGATGGTCTGCACGCTTTCGGGAACCTGGACAACGCGCACCGTGGCCGATGTCGACGGCGAAATGCGCAAGGCGGAGCGCCGCTCTTCAGGGCAGGCTCTTGTCGTCGATCTCTCGGGCATCGAAAAACTCGATACGGCTGGCGCCTGGCTGATCGACCGGCTGGTTTCAGCCCATGAAAGGCAGGGAGGCCAGGTTCGCGTGGCCGGCCAGAGCGATGCAGCGGCAATATTGCTGGAAGCGGTAGGCGAGATTTCCAGAGGCAAGACGGACGCCGCTCCGGAACCGTCGGTCAACATCATGATCCGGTTTCTGGAAACAGTCGGCCGTGGCGTCTATTCCATGCGCGACGACTTTATCGCCGGCATGAACATTCTGGGTGCGACCATTCGGGGCGCGCAGATGAAGCTTGGCCGTGGCCATGCCGTGAACCCGGCGGCGATATTCAACCAGATCGACCGCATGGGGGTGGGCGCCATTCCGGTGGTGTTCCTGATGTCGTCGATCGTGGGCGCCATCGTCGCTCAGCAGGGGGCCTATCAGCTCAGCTACTTCGGCGCCGATATTTTCGTGGTCGATCTGGTCGGCGTGCTGGTGCTGCGCGAGCTTGGCGTGCTGTTGACGGCCATCATGATCGCCGGCCGCTCCGGCAGCGCCATCACGGCCGAGATCGGCTCGATGAAAATGCGCGAGGAGATCGACGCGCTGAAGGTGATCGGCCTCAACCCCATCGGGGTTCTGGTATTCCCGCGTCTGGTGGCGCTGGTGATCGCGCTGCCCTGTCTCACCATCCTGGCGAATTTCGCCGCGCTTGGCGGTGGCATACTGGCGGCCTGGCTTTATTCGGACATTCCGCCCGCCGCCTTTATCGACAGGCTGCGCGTTGCCATCGACGTCAGCACCATATCGGCGGGCCTCATCAAGGCCCCGTTCATGGCCATTATCATCGGCACGATTGCCTCGGTCGAGGGCATGAAGGTGGGGGGCAGCGCGGAATCCCTCGGCCGGCAGGTCACGACTTCGGTGGTGAAGGCGATCTTCGTCGTCATCGTGCTGGACGGGCTTTTCGCCATGTTCTACGCGGCAATCGATTTCTGAGATGGTGGCGGTGATCGCAAATCCGGTGCAACGGCCTCAGGCGGAAGAGCAGGGCGAAATCGTTCTGTCGGCGCAGGACATCACGGTCGCCTTCGGCCCCAGGACCGTGCTGGAAAACCTGTCGCTCGAGGTGCGGCGCGGCGAAATTCTCGGCTTCGTCGGTGCATCCGGCTCCGGCAAGTCGGTGTTGCTGCGGACGGTTCTGGGTCTCACACCCAAGCGCTCAGGCACAATCCGCCTGTTCGGGGTCGATGTCGACAAAACCAGCGACGCCGAGCAAATGCGGATCGATATGCGCCTTGGCGTGTTGTTCCAGCACGGCGCGCTGTTTTCGGCGCTGACCGTTCTGGAAAATGTGCAGGTGCCGATGCGCGAATATCTGGACCTGCCGCGAAAGCTCATGGACGAACTGGCAATGCTGAAGATCGAACTGGTGGGACTGCCCGCGGATGCGGCTTACAAGTTTCCGTCCGAGCTTTCCGGCGGCATGATCAAGCGTGCGGCCCTGGCGCGGGCGCTGGCGCTCGATCCCGACATCGTCTTCCTCGATGAGCCGACCTCGGGACTGGACCCCATCGGCGCGGCGGAGTTCGATGAACTTGTCATCAAGCTGCGCGATACGATGGGCCTTACCGTCTATATGGTGACGCACGATCTCGATTCGCTTTTCACCGCCTGCGACCGGATCGCGGTTCTGGGCAGGAAGCGCGTCATCGTCGAAGGTACGATCGAAGATATGCTCAGGAGCGAAGAACCGTGGGTAAAGTCCTATTTCCGCGGAAAACGCGCCCGTCAGCTTGATCTCAAAGGCCGTGCATAGCGATAAGTGATGTAATGGAAACAAGAGCCAACTACGTCATCGTCGGCATCTTCACTCTGGTGGCGATTCTTGCCGCGTTCGGTTTCGTCTACTGGACGGCGGCGATCGGCGAGCGTGGCGAGACCGTGATGGTGCGCGTGCGCATTCCCGGCTCCGCCTCGGGGCTGGGCCGCGGCAGCTTCGTGCTGTTCAACGGCGTGAAGGTGGGCGACGTGCGGCGCGTCTATATCGACGTGGAAAATCCGAGTGTCGCCATTGCGGATGCCGAGATCGACCGTCTGACACCCATCACCCGTTCGACACAGGCCGACATCGGTCTGGCGGGTCTGACGGGGCAGGCGAATATCGAGCTCAAGGGCGCCAACCGCGACGAGCCCAAGCTTCTGGACGAGGCCGAGGCCGAGGACAGGATTGCCGAGATCACCGCAAACCCCTCGGCCGTGACCAATCTGCTGCAAACCGCGCAGGACATCTTCTCGCGTGCCGACAAGGTGCTGTCCGAGCTGGAAGGCTTCACCACCGATGTGCGCGGACCTTTGACGCAGACCGTTCAGAACGCCCAGAAATTCTCGGACGCCTTGGCCAACAATGCCGACTCCATCGACAAATTCCTGAGCAGTGTCAGCGGTTTGTCCGAGGAGCTTCAGGGCGTTTCAGGCAAGCTCGACGGTACCATCAAGGCCGCCGAGGGCCTGCTCAATTCCATCGATCAGGACCGGGTCAAACAGATCGTCACCAATATCGACGACTTCACGAAGAACCTGAACCGGTCCGGCGAAAAGTTCGACGATGTCATAGAAGGGGTCGACAAGGCCGTCGCGTCGATAAACGAGTTTGCGCAACGCACCCAGACAACGTTGGCCAAGGTAGATGGCGTGCTCGATAGCGTCGATCCGAAGGATGTTCGCGAAGCACTGGCGAATATCCGCACCGCCAGCGAAAACGCCAATAAGGCTGCGGCGGATGTCGCGCAGGTTACGGAGAAATTCAGCAACCGGGCGGATGACATCGACCAGACGATCTCGGACGCGCAGCAATTGGCCGAGCGGCTCAACAACGCCTCGGTTCGGGTCGATGGCATTCTGGCCAAGGTCGACAATCTTCTGGGTTCGGATCAGGCCGACGGCGTGATGGCCGATGCGCGCGAGACGCTGAAATCGTTCAGGCAGGTTGCCGACACGCTCAATGCGCGACTTGGCACGATCACCGCCAATCTGGAGCGTTTCTCCGGCAAGGGCCTGCAAAATGTCGAGGCGCTGGTGAATGACAGCCGCCGTTCCATCAACCGGATCGAGCAGGCGGTCTCCGACCTGCAGCGCAACCCGCAGCGCATCCTGTCCGGCGGTGACGGTGAGGTCAGGCAGTATGACGGAAGGGTGCGCCGTTGATGTCGTTTCATTTCCGGTTTGAAGAACCGTCCGCAATCAGCCGGATTCTGTCGGGAACTGAGCCTCTGAAGGCGGGGTGCGCATCGTGGGTTCCATGAAATTTCGTTTCATCGTCATGCTGCTGGCCGGTACGGTCGCGGGCTGCGCGGCTTTGCCCGGCGGCGGTCCGGCGCCGCTGGATACCTTTGAGCTTTCCGCTGCGAGCGTCGACGCTGCCAGCCGCAGCCGACGCCAGATACTGATCGCCGAGCCTCCGGCGCTGAAGGCATTCGACGGCCAGAATATCGTCATCAAGCCGTCGGATGGATCGATCCAGTATCTCAAGGGAGCGCAATGGGCTGACCGTCTGCCTTTGATGGTCCAGGCGCGGCTGGCCGAGACGTTCCAGCGTTCGGGCCGTTTCGCAGGGGTCGGCAAGCCGGGCGAGGGGCTTGCGATCGATTATCAGGTGATTGCCGAAATCCGTTCCTTCGAGGTGCGTGTGTCGGGCGGCGAGCGGGCCGTGGTGGAACTGTTCGTACGTCTCCTCAACGATCGCACCGGCGAGGTGAGGGCAGGGCAGAGCTTTACCGCCTCGGCACCCGTCTCGGGCACCGGCAATCAGGCCTATGTCGCGGCGCTCGACCGCGCCTTCCGCGATGCGGCGGCACAGATCGTTGGCTGGACCGCAGGCATCATCTGAAGCGTATTCCCCCGAATCACGTCGCCCGAAACTGGGAACCGGCTTCGGGATAACGATATGCATAAAAAAGAACCTGAAGCGTGAGGCGCAAACCTGAAAGATCGCGACACGCGCTTTTAAGACGTGGACCGATTCCGGGATCGCGACACGACTGAGAAAAAGTATCTGAAAGGCGTGATCCGCTTCAGATGGATGTCGTCAGAAAATAAAAAGGGCGGATCCTGCGATCCGCCTTCCTCCGGGAAATGTTCCTGTCAGACCTTGGCTTCGATCAGCATGAAGGCCGGAATATCCTCGCCGAACCCGACCGGCGTATCGCCGTCGTCATCGTCGTAGCGGCGGCGGTGGTCGCGTGCCGGTCTCGAATCCTCGCTGGCCCAGTTGCGGGGCTTGCGGTCGGTGTTCGCGGCCTGAGGCGCGCTTTTCTGCGCCGGCTGATCCTGTGTATCTGCCCTGGCGGTGTCGGAAGCGGCTTCGTGATGGCGTCCGCCACGCGGCTTCCTCTCACGGCCTTCGCTCTTGCGCCCATCGCGACGGGAGGAACCCTTGCCCCGGCGAGGCGCTTCGTCCTCCGCGCTTTCCTCGACGGTTGAAAGATCGCCGTCAAGCCATTCGATCGACTGGCCGATCAGCTTTTCGATGGCATCGATATATTTGGCATCGTTGCGCGTGGCTATGGTGAAAGCCTTGCCAAGGCGGCCCGCGCGGCCTGTGCGGCCGATACGGTGGACGTAGTCCTCCGAGTGAATGGGCACGTCGTAGTTGAAGACGTGGCTGACATCGGGGATATCGAGACCGCGTGCGGCGACATCCGATGCGACCAGCAGCTTCAGCTTGCCGTCACGGAAATTGGAAAGCATGGTCATGCGCGCCCGCTGGTCCATGTCGCCATGCAGCGCGCCGGCGTTGAACTCATGACGGGTCAGCGACCGGAACAGTTCCGAAACATCCACCTTGCGATTGCAGAAGATGATCGCGTTCTTGAGCGTTTCTTCTTCCTGCTTGATGAGCTTGCGCAGGATGTCGCGCTTTTCCCAGGGCTTCGAGCCGGATTTCACCAGCCGCTGCGTAACGGTCGTGGCGGTGCTCGCCGCCCGGGCGACCTCGACACGCACAGGAGCCTGAAGGAACTTCTCCGTCAGCTTGGTGATCTCCGGCGGCATGGTGGCCGAGAAGAACAGCGTCTGGCGGGTGAAGGGGATCATCTCGCAGATGCGCTCGATGTCGGGGATGAAGCCCATGTCGAGCATGCGGTCCGCCTCGTCGATGACGAGGATGTCGACACCGTTGAGCAGCAACTTGCCGCGTTCGCGGTGATCCAGCAGGCGGCCCGGCGTTGCGATCAGCACGTCTGCGCCGCGCTCAAGCTTCTTGTCCTGCTCGTCGAAGGAAACGCCACCGATCAGCAAGGCAATGTTGAGCTTGTGGTTCTTGCCGTACTTGACGAAATTCTCCTCTACCTGCGCCGCGAGTTCGCGCGTCGGTTCGAGAATGAGCGTGCGGGGCATACGGGCGCGGGCCCGGCCTGTTTCAAGGCGGGTCAGCATCGGCAGCACGAAAGAGGCGGTCTTTCCGGTACCGGTTTGCGCGATGCCGAGAACATCCTTGCCCTGAAGGGCATGGGGAATTGCACCGGCCTGAATGGGGGTCGGCTGCGTATAGCCGGCATCGGCCACTGCGGAGAGAACCTTCGGCGACAGGCCGAGGTCTGAAAATGTCAACGCTTCTTGAGCGGTCTGGGTGTCTGAGGACAAGTTCGCTTGCTGTCTTTGGCTGGTTCGGGGTGCGCGGCGGTCTGCGTCGCGGCGTGCCATCCGGACACGCTATAATGTGCACCGCGATATGCCCAAGCCTGCCTCTTGTCAACAGAAACAGGCCGCAATTGCAGCATTTCGCGAGGCTAAGCTTAATCGAACCGATTTTATAGCGGCAGAATCGCCGTCAATACCTGAATTGTTCCTTCAGAATGCGCTCATTCCAGGAATGACTCGGGTCGAACAACAGTGTGGCCGTGACCTTTTTCGACTGTCGCACCGTGACCGACTGGACGCTTTTGACTTCGGTATGGTCGGCAGCGGCGTTCACCGGGCGCTTGGCCGCCTCGAGAATGTCGAAGCGCACCTCGGAGCGATTGGGAAGGAGCGCGCCGCGCCAGGCGCGCGGCCGGAAAGGGCTCACCGGCGTCAGCGCCAGAAGCGGCGCGTCGAGCGGGAGGATCGGCCCGTGGGCCGACAGGTTGTACGCTGTGGAACCGGCCGGCGTCGCCACCATCACGCCGTCGCAGCTCAGCTCTTCCATCCGCAGCTTCCCGTCCACGGAAATGCGAATCTTGGCGGTCTGATAGGACTGGCGCCAGAGGGCAACTTCGTTGATGGCTAGCGCGGTCACCGTCTCCCCGTCCATGGTGGTGGCGCGCATTTCGAGTGGACGGATGGTCTCGGCAACGGTTGCGCCGATCCGTTCGGGCAGGGCGTCGACGGCGTATTCGTTCATCAGGAAACCGATGGTGCCACGGTTCATGCCGTACACCTTCTTGCCCGTTCCCATGGTGTCGCGCAGCGTTTGCAGGAGGAATCCGTCGCCCCCCAGCGCGACGACGACATCGGCGTCTTCCATGGAGACGTGGCCATATTCGGCCGATAATTCCGCCAGAGCGGCGCGGGCGTCTTCGGTGTCGGACGATACGAACGCCAACTGCCTCGGCTTCTTCGTCCCTGGCATATTTGTCATTGTTCTGTCGATTGTTCCCGATCCGATGGCAGTGAGGACCTAACACGGCTCGGGAAAACTGGCAAAGGCGCCCGTGAGGGGCAGGCGAAGTCGTAGAGCGGTTTGCGTTTGCCGGGATTGGCATTAAGCTGCCGTAAAGGCATGCAGTTGATGCTGTCTGGAACACGGAGGGCGGGGGCCTGGCCGACAGGGACCGCCATTGCCCTTTACCCGTATGTTCATCGTCGCTCTGATCATGGCTGCCTTTGCCGTCGGATTCTCGAATCTGGCGAAACGCACCGGGGCCGGCGACGCCCGTCCCGAATCCTCGTCGCTCACATGTGGCGAAGCCACCGGCATTGCCTGTCCCGCACGGCGCCCGATGTAGTCATGCCTCTGTCACGGAAACGGGACAGGTTTTCCCATTATCCGGTCCGGCGGGACACAGTTTGCTTGGCCTGACCGTTTCGGGGCGTCATAATGCTTTTTTCGGTGAAGGAGATGGAATGAGGGCACGCACCGCCACGATCGGCGATCTTGAAACGGTATTTCGCGACCTTTCCGGTCGCATGTCGGCAGATTATGTCGCGGCAGGACTTACCCTGCAGGGCGCGCAGGACAGCCTGATGATGGATTTGAAGGAAGGCCGCGCCCATGCCCTGCTTGACGGGGAGGCGGTTGTCGCCATCATCACCTGGCATGAAACCGATCATTCCGCGGAAACGGCGTTCGCGGCGCGCGAAGGTTTTTTCAGCGCTTCCACGGTCCGGTTCTGCAAGAAGCATATAAGGCGCATACAGGAGCTTACCGGAAACCTGCCCATCCTGTCGCGCAGCTGGCTGGATGGCCCCGAGGTCGCCCGCTGGTTCCGTATCATCGGCTACGAGCAAAAGCAGGGCAATGGCGTGAAAGTGTTCGAGCTTTCGCCTGCCTGAATAAGCTGCCTGAGCAAGACGGGCGCTTCGGCCTTGCCGCTCACTCGGCTGCGGCCGGCAGGCTGGTTTCGACGCGGTTGCGGCCGCCTTGCTTTGCGGCATAAAGCGCGCGGTCCGCACGTCTCAGGAGGTCCGAGAAATCCCTGTCCAGCGGGCCTCGCGTGGCGACGCCGACAGAGACCGTCACCCGTATCGTGTCGCCGTCGGCGCCGAAGGGCGTATTCTCCACGGCCTTGCGCAAGCTTTCTGTTGTTCCACCGCAATCGGCGTCGAAAAGCATGACGAATTCCTCACCCCCGGATCGCGCCACCATCGTTCCGGGGTTCGCTTGTGCTTTGAGAATGCCGGCGACGTGCTGGAGCGCCCTGTCGCCCACCTCGTGCCCGTAGGTGTCGTTGATCTTCTTGAAGCTGTCTATGTCGAAGATCGCCACGGAAAGCGGCGCATTCGACCGCCCGGCCGTATTGAACAGCATTTCGGCGCGCTGTGTCAGCGTGCGCCGGTTCGGCAGGTCCGTCAGATAATCGGTCGAAGCCGCATGTTCCCACTGCATGCGGATGCGGTCGGAGCATATGAGGATGAAGGAAGTCGTCCCCAGAACCGGCAGCACGGCCATGAAGATGGGGGTCACGAGGTTCAGCAACGACGCGCTGCTGGTCACGCTGAAATCGGTCGGCAATGGATTGGTGACGAAAACCGCGCCGCGCAGCGCGGTGAAGACAGCCATGATCATGAAAATGTACAGCAGAACCTTGCGGCTGGCCGAAGCGTCCTGCCCGCGCGCACGAAACAGATCCCTTGCGCTGGCCAGCATCAGCCAGCACCAGGCGATTGTGATGATGATGATTCTGGCCTTGAAATTCTCTTCGATGATCGAGAACCAGAAAACCGAGCAGGCTCCCGCTACGATCGGGATGTAGTGAATGGCAGATGATGGGTAATCGTAGAACTTCGCCAGAGCCCTTTCATAAAAAAGCAATCCGATCAGGAAAGCCGAGTTGACCATGACGAGCAGGAGAGGATGAGGCTGAGCGGAAGCGATTGCGAACATGGCGCAGCCGAAAGCGATGAGAAACGTACCTGCCTGCCAGACATTGCCGGCGGGCCGCAGTTCCGCTGGCAGGTCCCGCATGATGACCGCCAGAACGAGCCCGTTGGAGAGCATCATGGTGGCGACAATGGCGAAAACGTATCCTGAAACCATGATGGCGCGAATGATCCCGGCTGCGGGGTGAAGCGTATCATCCCAAAGATGACCAATCCGACAACGCCAAAGCTCGCACGCAGACAAATATCGTCCGCGACGGATTGTGAAAGTCGCTTGTATTGTATTTCGAAGCTGCCATCGATTTTGTGCCGCGACGCCCTACATCACGCCTTTCATGAGGCGGGAATTGTTTTTCCAGAACAGGAATTTGTTCCGAAACGGGAATTGCGATGATGTTCGATCTGCTGAAACGGCGCTTCATGCTGTTCCGCCGCGAGGCGGTTATGCTTCTGTATGCCTTTCGCGACCGGCGGACCCCGTTTTATCTGAAGGCGGCGAGCCTGTTTGCAGGGCTCTATCTGCTGAGCCCCATCGACCTCATCCCGTTTCCAGTGCCCTTGCTCGGAGTGGTTGACGATCTTGTGATCGTGCCGCTTCTGGTCGGCTTCATTGCAAAACGGCTGCCGCAGGATGTGCGCGATACTGCCGGGAGCAAGGCCGACAGCTGGCTCGAGCGCTGGTTCCGCAGGCCGCTGATCGCAGTCGCGGTGATACTGGCGCTGCTGGTGGCCATCTGGCTGCTGCTCCTCTACCTCATCTATCGATATCTGGCGGGATGAAGGATCGCAATTTCATGAGCCTGCTCGAAACCGGTCTGGTCGCCATACGCGACCGCAAGCGCCTTGCTGAAATCCTCGCGGTCGTCACACGTTTCGGCATAGACGACGTTCTGGGCAGGATAGGGCTTTCGGGCCTCGCATCTTCCTCGCGTCGCGAGGGCGGGAAGGCGGCGCAGGCCGATGCGCCGGAACGGTTGCGGCTGGCGCTCGAAGAACTGGGTCCAACCTTCGTCAAGCTCGGCCAGATCCTGTCGACGCGCGGCGATCTGCTCTCGCCCGAATGGACGGCGGAGCTTGAAAAGCTGCAAAGCCATGTCGCACCGCAGCCATGGGAAGCAATCCGCGCGCAGGTGGAAGAGGATATCGGCGGTTCGGTCGAGGCAGTCTTTGCGTCGTTCGACACGCAGGCGCTTGCGGCCGGCTCCATCGCGCAGGTGCATCGCGCCATGCTGAAGGACGGCACCGATGTCGTGGTGAAGGTAAGGCGCGAGGGGCTGCGCCCTCTTGTAGACGCCGATCTGCGGTTGCTTTCGCATGCGGCGGCGCTTGCCGAAGTCCAATGGCCCGATCTGGCTCGCTACCGGCCCCGCGAAATTCTGAACCATCTCGGTTCGGCCATGGCGGAGGAACTCGATCTCGCCGCCGAAGCGCGCAATTGCGAGACGGTCGCGGCCAATCTGGCCGATATGGATTTCATCGTCATTCCCCGCATATTCCGGCAATGGACAGGCGAGCGGCTTCTGGTTCAGGAATTCATCGACGGCACTGCGCCAAATGACGGGCCTGCCATGGCTGCGGGGCGCCATGACGGGGCCCTGCTTGCACGCCGCGGTACGGAAGCGTTTCTCCACATGGCGCTCATCGACGGCATTTTTCACGCCGACCCGCACCCGGGCAATCTTCGCGCGCTGGCCGGCGACAGGGTTGCCTTCATCGACTTTGGCATGGTGGGCCGGCTTGGCGGTCGACGGCGCGAGCAGTTGCTGTCGCTGGTGGGGGCGATCGTGGATGGCAGCGGCGACAGGGTGGCCAATCTGCTCATCGAATGGTCTGGCGGTGTCGGTGCAGACCTGTCGCGCCTCGAAGCCGCCTGCGACGCATTCGTCGCCCGCCATGGGGCTGCGCCCCTCAGGCTTGGCGACGCCATAGGCGACTTCGTGACAATGGCGCGTGAACATGATCTCGCACTGCCTCCGAACCTTGCCTTGCTGTTCAAGGCGCTGATCACCGCCGACGGCGTCATGCGCGGCCTCGATCCGCAATTCGACGCCATAGCCGTGGCTGCGCCCATGGTGCAGAGCGAGATGCTGCGCCGCTACGCGCCCGGTGAGGTTTTCGGCCGGGGCAGGGCGCTGGCCTTCGATCTCGCCGGCCTGGCCTCGGACCTTCCCGCCCTGATCCGTCTGCTGGCGCTGCGGGTTCGGCAGGGACGCATTTCGGCAAGCGTCGAGTTGCAGGGGCTTGAGCGCATCGGAGGCGACATACGCTGGGCGGCGACGCGTATCGCCGTCGCCATCGTCACGGCCGCCTTCGCCCTCGGGCTTGCGCCGCGCCTGTTCGAGTATGGTCCGCTGGTGTTTGGCGTGCCGCTGCCTTTGTGGCTGGGGCTTGGCGTGATTGCTGCCGGTCTCGTCTGGCTGATCATGCCACGCCGTTAGCCTGCAAGAGCTATGTTTCCCTTGCGTGATCTTGAAAACGCAACTCGGAACATATAGTGAACATGCATGAAAAAGACGCTGCAAGAGCGGCTCGCCATTCTCGCCGACGCCGCGAAATACGACGCTTCCTGCGCATCGAGCGGAACTGAAAAGCGCGATTCCACCAGAGGTGGGATCGGTTCGACGCAAGGTTCCGGCATCTGCCACGCCTATGCGCCGGACGGGCGCTGCATTTCCCTGCTGAAGATCCTGCTCACCAACTTTTGCATCTACGATTGCGCCTATTGCATCAACCGGTCGTCCAGCAATGTCGAGCGGGCGCGGTTCACGCCGCAGGAGGTGATATGGCTGACGCTGGAATTCTACCGGCGCAACTACATAGAGGGCCTGTTTCTGTCCTCCGGCATTATCCGCAGCGCCGACTACACGATGGAACAGCTCGTGCGCGTGGCCCGCGAATTGCGGCTGAGCCACGGGTTCAGGGGTTATATCCATCTCAAGACGATCCCCGAGGCTTCCGTTGGATTGCTCGATGAAGCCGGGCTCTATGCCGACCGGCTGTCGATCAACATCGAACTGCCGACCGACAACGGCATCGCCGAACTCGCGCCGGAAAAGGAACCGGGACAGATCCGCCGCGCCATGGGCGACCTGCGCCTGCGCATCGAGGATGCAAGCGAGCCGACAAAGGTTACGAAGCGGCGCAAGCGGTTTGCCCCGGCCGGGCAATCGACGCAGATGATCGTCGGTGCCGATGGCGCGAACGATGCGACGATCCTCGGCACGTCATCGCGGCTCTACAGCAGCTATGGCCTCAAGCGGGTCTACTATTCGGCCTTCAGCCCGATCCCCGATGCATCTTCCCGCCTGCCTCCTGCGCGGCCGCCGCTGATGCGCGAACACCGCCTGTATCAGGCCGACTGGCTTTATCGCTTCTATGGCTTCGGCATCGACGAGATAACCTCCGCACGGCCGGACGGAATGCTCGACCTCGACCTCGATCCCAAGCTGGCCTGGGCGCTGGCGCACCGGGAGGACTTTCCCGTGGACGTCAACCGGGCCTCTCGCGAGATGCTGCTTCGGGTGCCGGGACTGGGCACGAAATCGGTGTCCGCCATCATTGCCGCCCGCCGCCAGCGCAGTCTCGGGCTCGACGATCTGGCACGGCTGAACATTTCGGTCCGCAAGGTACGCGCCTTCCTGTGCGCTCGCGGGTGGACGCCGCTGCGCCTTATCGACCGGTCCGATCTGCGCGATCTCTTCACGCCGCAGCCCGAGCAGATGGTGCTGCTGTGAGTGCGCATGTGTGTCTGCATCACGCAGCAGACCTTGGCGAGTGGCGCGATGCGGCGCGTTCGCTGCTTCTGGCCGGCATGCCGCCGGAGGAGGTGGAATGGTCGCGGTCCGATGCGGATCTTTTTGGCCGAGCGCCGACCGAGGTACCGCCGCCCGGCCAGAACGCCACGCCACCTTCCGTGCCCCGTCGTTTTCTCGACCTGGCCGAGGCCGTGGTCTGCCACAGCGATCCCGGTCGCTTCTCCCTGCTTTACAGAACCTTGTGGCGGCTGCAGGACGATCCCCATCTGATCGGTTTTCTGCCCGATCCTGACATGCAGCGCCTGCATCGCATGGAAAAATCCGTGCGCCGCGACTGCCACAAGATGACGGCTTTCGTGCGTTTCCGTGAAATTGCCGGACGGTCAGGAGACCGCCGCCGTTTCGTCGCCTGGTTCGAGCCCGATCATCATGTCGTTGCCCGCACGGCCCCCTTCTTTGCAAAACGCTTTGCCGACATGGACTGGATGATCCTCACGCCGAAAGGCAGCGCGGGTCTGGAGAATGGTCAGCTTGCGCTGTCGGAAAAACCTGCGGCGCGCCCGGACCTGTCGGATGAAACAGAGGGGTTATGGCGCACCTACTATGCCTCGATCTTCAACCCGGCACGGCTGAAGGTGAAGGCGATGCAGGCGGAGATGCCAAAAAAATACTGGAAGAATCTTCCCGAGGCATCCCTGATTCCCGCACTTGTCGCCGGTGCCGGACAGCGCGCTGCGGACATGGTCCACCGGCAAAGGGAGCTTGCCGCGCCTGCCTTTCATGATCGGCTTGCTGCCCGCCGGTCCGATACCCGGGAGGCTGCGCAGACAGAGGCGGCGGGGGTGATTGCGACAGATCTCGATGAATTGCGCAGACACGCTGCCGCCTGCACGCGATGCCCATTGCACTGCAACGCCACCCGCACGGTGTTCGGAGAGGGGCCGCCCCGCGCCGATCTCATGGTTGTCGGGGAGCAGCCGGGCGACATCGAGGACCTGACCGGCCGACCCTTCACCGGTCCGGCCGGTCAGCTTCTCGACAGGACTTTGGCTGAACTCGGAATCGAAAGGAAAAAGCTCTGGCTCACCAATGCGGTGAAACATTTCAAGTTCGTTGCCCGGGGCAAGAAGCGCCTCCATCAGAGCCCGAATCGTGGCGATATCGATCATTGCCGCTGGTGGTTGAAACGCGAGATCGAACTGGTCAGGCCAAAGCTCATTCTGGCACTGGGGGCCACTGCGGTCGAATCTCTGACTGGAAAGCGAGCTTCGGTCACGCCATTGCGCGGTCAACTGATCGACACGCTGTTCGGGGTAAGGGCGCTGGTGACATGGCACCCGGCCTATCTGCTGCGTCTGCCAGACCCGACGCGCGCAGCGGCGGCGGCCGAGCTTTTCCGGCACGATATCGGCAAGGCTTCCGAAATGGTCTCGACAGGAGAGATGGTGCCCCCGGCAGGGATCGAACCCGCGACCTTCGGTTTACAAAACCGCTGCTCTACCAGCTGAGCTACAAGGGCAACGCGCTCCGGTTAGCATATTTGTTGCGGCAGTAAAGACAAAACCGAACCGATGCGCTCTTTGACAGGCTGAAACTGCCTTGTTCACTTCCTAAATGAACGGAAGGAGCCACTCCGGAGGGAGAAGATGATCCGTTTCGTCATCATAGCCTTGATCGTGCTTGCCGGCTGGGTGCTGGCGCTCAACACAATCAGGTTGCTCAGGGGCAGCAGGATCGACTGGACCGGCATTGCCTTCATGGTCGGTTTCGTCGTGCTCGCCTTCTATCTTCGCCATGCAACGGGAATGGGCGGATGAGCCGCGTCTCATCAGAACGCCCGCAGCTCTAGCGCCTGCCGCCGATCATGGCGGTGATTTCAGCTGCGGCATCGCGCACTGCCGGCCCGATCTGGGCAAGCCGCTCGGGCGTCACCCGAACCGTCGGTCCTGAAACGGAGACGCCGCCGACCGGCTCGCCATATTCGTTGAAGATGGCGGCCGCCACGCATCGCATGCCCATGTTGCGCTCCTCATCATCCACCGCCCAGCCGCGGGCCCGCGCGTCGTCGAGGTTTTTCAGCAGTTCGGGCAGGGTGGCCAGCGTACGCTCCGTATAGTCTTCGAGACCCGACCTCGCGATGATCGTCGCTACGCGCTCGGGGTCGAGATGGGACAACACCGCCTTGCCGATCCCCGACGCATGGAACGCGGTGCGGGTGCCGGGGCGGAAGAAGGCGCGAATCGCCTGATGGGTCTCGACCTGGCTGACGAACACCACGCAATCGTCCTCGGCCAGACCGAGATTGGCGGTCTCGCCGGTCTTTTCCATAAGCTCCTGCATGACGATTCGGGCGCGGTCGACCAGTTTGCGTCCGCGCAGGAAGGCCGAACCCATTCGATAGGTCTCGACGCCGATCGACCAGAGCTGTTCGGTGCGGTCGAACTCGACCATGCCGTGCGCTTCGAGGGTGGTGAGCATGCGATAGGCGGTAGCGGTGGCAATGCCGGACCGGTCGGCGATCTCGCTCAGCGAAAGCCCGCCACCTTCGGCGACGATGGCAAGGATGCGCAGCCCCCGATCCAGCGCCTGCACCGGCCCGGCTTCGGAAGCGTTGAAAGCACGGGGCCGCCCGCGCTGACGTTTTTCGTTCTTTTCCATCGGTCGATGCCACCTTTTATTCGGGCGTAGTGAAAAAGTTTTTTACGTGCCTGCCAATAGCTCCAATCTGAAAAATGAATATGCATTTAAAATCATATTTCTATCGGCAATTTTATAAAATGAAAAACTTTTTTGAAAAAATTGAAAAATAGCACGTGCGGTGTCATGTTCGCAGTATAGGATTGTGCTGGAGGATACCGCCATGGCCAGAATGCGTGCTGTCGATGCTGCCGTTCTCGTTCTGGAGAAAGAGGGAATTTCCTGCGCCTTCGGCGTGCCGGGGGCCGCTATCAATCCGCTTTACTCGGCGCTGAAAGCCCGTGGCTCCATCCGCCATATCCTTGCGCGGCATGTCGAGGGCGCTTCGCACATGGCCGAAGGCTATACACGCGCCGCCAGCGGCAACATCGGCCTGTGCCTCGGCACGTCGGGGCCGGCCGGAACCGACATGATCACCGGGCTTTATTCCGCTTCTGCCGATTCCACTCCCATTCTGTGCATCACGGGGCAGGCGCCGCGTGCCCGGCTGACGAAGGAGGATTTTCAGGCGGTTGATATTGCTGCCATCGCGGCGCCCGTCACCAAATGGGCGGTCACGGTCATGGAACCCTACCTGGTGCCGATGGCCTTGCAGAAGGCGTTTCATCTCATGCGCTCGTCCCGCCCGGGGCCGGTGCTGATCGACCTGCCGATCGATGTCCAGCTTGCCGAGATCGAGTTCGACATCGACGCCTACGAGCCGTTGCCGGTTTTCCGGCCCGCCATGACGCGTGGCCAGGCCGAAAAGGCGCTCGCTTTGCTTAACGAGGCCGGGAAGCCGCTGATCGTGGCGGGGGGCGGCATCATCAATGCCGACGCATCCGATCTGCTCATTGAGTTTGCCGAGATCACGGGCGTTCCTGTCATTCCGACATTGATGGGGTGGGGCTCCATTCCGGACGACCACCGCCTGATGGCCGGCATGTGCGGGCTTCAGACCTCGCACCGCTATGGCAATGCCACCATGCTGGAAGCCGATTTCGTCTTTGGAATCGGCAACCGCTGGGCCAACCGCCACACCGGTTCCGTTGATGTCTACACCAGGGGCAGGAAGTTCATCCACATCGATATCGAACCGACGCAGATCGGCCGGGTCTTCGCGCCGGATCTTGGCATCGTTTCCGATGCGGGCGCGGCGCTCAAGGTCCTGCTCGATGTGGCGACCGAATGGAAAACGTCGGGCAGGCTGCGCGACTGGTCGGGTTGGGCGAAGGAATGCCGGCAGCGCAAGAAGACCATGAAGCGCAAGACGCATTTCGATCAGGTGCCTCTGAAACCACAGCGCATCTACGAGGAAATGAACCGGGCGTTTGGACGGGACACCACCTACGTCACCACCATCGGGCTCAGCCAGATCGCGGGTGCGCAGTTCCTGCATGTCTACAGGCCGCGCAACTGGATCAATTGCGGACAGGCCGGCCCCCTCGGCTGGACGCTTCCTGCCGCGCTCGGTGTTCGCGCCGCGCGGCCGGACGCCAAAATCGTAGCGCTTTCAGGGGATTACGACTTCCAGTTCATGATCGAGGAGCTGGCCGTCGGTGCTCAGCACAAGCTACCCTACATCCATGTCGTGGTGAACAACGCCTATCTGGGCCTCATCCGGCAGGCGCAGCGCGGCTTTTCGATGGATTACGAGGTCAGCCTCGCTTTCGAGAACATCAACACGGTCGGCCATGCGGAGGTCGGCTACGGGGTCGATCATGTCGCTGTGGCGGAGGCCATGGGCTGCAAGGCGGTGCGCGTGCGTCGTCCCGAGGAATTCCAGCAGGCTTTCGCCGAAGCGCGGCGGCTGATGGAAGAGCATCAGGTTCCTGTCGTTCTGGAGTTCATACTTGAACGTGTCACCAACATCTCCATGGGTACGGAGATCGACAGCATCACCGAGTTCGAGGAACTGGCCGAGCGCAACGAGGATGCGCCAACCGCCATCGCGATGCTCGATTGAATCCATTTGTGAGGAAATTCTGCCATGCCACGGTTTTCAGCCAATCTTTCCATGCTCTTCGGTGAGCATGATTTCCTTGACCGCTTCGAAGCGGCGGCCCGTGCTGGCTTCAGCGGGGTGGAGTATCTCAGCCCTTACGAACACACACCGGACGAGGTTGCCGCACGCCTGAAGCAGAACGGGTTGACGCAGGTGCTGTTCAATCTGCCTTCGGGCGACTGGGCCGCAGGAGAGCGCGGCATCGCCATTCTGCCGGACCGGATCGGGGAGTTTCGCGCAGGCGTCGACAGGGCAATCGTCTACGCAAACGCGCTGGGTTGCGATCAGGTGAATTGCCTCGCCGGCATAGCTCCTGCCGGAGTTGCGCGCGGGGAGCTTGAAAAGGTGCTCGTGGAGAACCTGAAATATGCGGCGGGAAAGCTTGGGGAAGCAGGCATCCGGCTGCTGATCGAACCGATCAATAGCCGCGACATTCCCGGGTTCTTCTTGACCGGCACCGGGCAGGCGCTCGATGTGATCGAAAAGGTCGGCTCGCCGAACCTATGGCTTCAGTACGACATTTACCACATGCAGATCATGGAGGGCGATCTCGCCCGCACGATCGAGGCCAATCTCGGCCGCATTGCGCATATCCAGCTGGCGGACAATCCGGGCCGTCATGAGCCTGGCACGGGAGAAATAAACTACCCATTCCTGTACGATTTCATCGACCGTCTTGGTTATTCCGGCTGGATCGGTGCCGAATACAAGCCGAAGGACGGCACCGAAGCCGGCCTCGGCTGGCTGCGTGAACTGGCGGCCGGCGACAGCGCGGCGGCCTGAGGGATCGAAAGGAGAGGATCATGGAAACAATCGGCTTCATCGGGCTGGGCATCATGGGCGCGCCGATGGCAGGGCATCTTCTGGATGCCGGCTACACGGTCGTCACCACCGATCACCGTTCTCCGCCGCCTGCGGACCTCGTGGCCAAGGGCCTGAAGACCGTTAGCGGCAACAGGGCGGTGGCGCAGGCGGCGGATATCGTCATCACCATGGTGCCGGACACGCCGCAGGTGGACGAGGTCCTGTTCGGCGACGAAGGCGTCGCTCTCGGCCTCTCGAAAGGCAAGCTGGTCATCGACATGTCGTCGATTTCACCCATCGCGACGAAGGCGTTCGCCAAAAAGATCAACGAGCTTGGCTGCGATTATCTCGACGCGCCGGTTTCGGGCGGCGAGGTCGGTGCGAAGGCCGCTTCGCTCACCATCATGGTTGGCGGTGAGGAAAAGCCCTTCGAACGCGCGCGTCCCATTTTTGAGAAGCTGGGAAAGAACGTCACGCTTGTCGGCCCGAACAGCGTTGGCCAGACCACCAAGGTCGCCAACCAGATCGTCGTCGCGCTGACCATCGAGGCCGTTGCCGAAGCGCTTGTATTCGCCTCGAAGGCCGGCGCCGATCCGGCAAGGGTGCGGCAGGCGCTGATGGGCGGGCTGGCATCGTCGCGCATTCTGGAGGTTCATGGCGAGCGCATGATCAGGCGCACCTTCGATCCCGGCTTCCGCATCGAACTGCACCAGAAAGACCTCAATCTGGCGCTGGAGGGTGCCCGTGCCCTTGGTGTCGCGCTGCCCAACACCTCGACCGCGCAGCAGCTTTTCAATTCATGCGCGGCCAACGGCGGGGCGAAGGAAGACCATTCGGCAATGGTGCGCGCTCTGGAACGCATGGCCGGGCATGAGGTGGCCTGAGCCATCGGGGAAAGAAGCCGGCAATCAGCCGCCGCAGGTGGCGGGTGGCGAACGGGGCGTTGGGAATGTTCCCGCCAGCGCCCCGTTCGTCCTGCCACGAGAGCAATTCCAGCAAAAATGCGAAGCGGTTTCGCGTTCGGAACTGCTTAAAGACAAAGGTTGGAGTGTCTCTGCGATACGAGGAAAAGCGGAAATGCTCTACGTGTTCAGAAATTTCCCCGCCGCATAGAGCGCCACAGCCGCGGCGTTCGATACATTGAGCGAGCGGATTGCGCCGGGCATGTCCAGACGCGCCAGTGCGCTGACGGTCTCGCGTGTCTTGTGCCTCAGGCCCTTGCCTTCCGCCCCGAGGACCAGCGCGATCCTGTCGCCGGCAAAGGTCTTTTCCAGTTCGGCCGGGCCATCCGAATCGAGGCCGATGCTCTGGAATCCGGCCTCGTGAAGGGTCTCCAGCGCATCTGCCAGATTGCGCACTTCTATATGGTCGATGTGTTCCAGCGCTCCCGATGCGGATTTTGCCAGCACTCCGGATTCTGCGGGACTGTGGCGCGTCGTGGTGATGAGCGCCCCGGCGCCAAACGCCACTGCCGAGCGCAGGATCGCGCCGACGTTGTGGGGATCAGTCACCTGATCGAGCACCAGAACCAGATTCGTGTCCCCGAGCGCGTCCAGACGCTTTGTCGTGAGCGGCTCGGCCTCGACCAGCACGCCCTGATGAACGGCTTCCGAGCCGGTTATGCGCTCGATATCACGCGGCTCGACCATGCGGACGGAAAAGGGCAGGATGTCCGTTGCGCCGAGTTCGAGGCGCTCCGCCGCGTTGCGCGTGACAAGCATGGAACGCACCTTGCGTGCGGGGTTGGCGAGCGCCGCGCGCACCGTATGCAGGCCGTAGAGATGCACCAGCCCGTCGCCGGGACCTTCGCCGGGGGCTATCTTGCGCCGGGGCCGGTGCGCAGGCGGCGCGGCCGCCTTTTGATCGCGCCCTGCTTTTTCATCGCGCCCCGCTTTTTCATCGCGGTAGGCGCGGCGCAGGCGCGCATAGTGGGAATCCTTCGGGGTGCCGGTTTTCTTCGTGTCGCTCATCGCCGTCCTATAGCGCCGCAGTCAGGCTTTGCCTATGCGGGGCGTGGCCGCAAAAAATCTGCTGAGAAAACCGCTTCGGCGCGGTTGACACAAAACAACCTTGCAGCCATAAGGCGCTTCGCTGATGACGGGCAACTCGATGAGTTCCGGCATCGGTGCGAATGCCTCGCAGCAAGGCTCCGTCGGCAGACTGGAGGAGTGCCCGAGTGGTTAAAGGGGACGGACTGTAAATCCGTTGGCTTAGCCTACGTTGGTTCAAATCCAACCTCCTCCACCACTGCCGGACCGGAGACCTGGAACGCGGGTGTAGCTCAATGGTAGAGCAGCAGCCTTCCAAGCTGAATACGTGGGTTCGATTCCCATCACCCGCTCCAGTTTCCCCATCAGAATCGCGGATGGAACCGGGAAACTGTCTCTCTTACAAATTGGCCGGCAGCTTCCTATATCTGCGTCATTCACCCGCAGTTGCATGATCAGGGGCAAGGCGGCGGTCCGGTCCGGCCAAAAGACACTTGTGTTTTATGGCCGTTCTCGCTAATCGCCCCGCATCGACTGAACCAAAGGTCCACGCGCCCAGGGAAAGAGACTATGGCAAAAGGTAAATTCGAGCGCAATAAGCCTCATGTGAACATTGGCACGATTGGTCACGTTGACCATGGCAAGACGTCGACGACGGCAGCGATCACGAAGTATTTTGGTGATT
>JAIPUZ010000086.1 GCA_022833215.1 Mesorhizobium sp.
GGCAACGGATTCGGCCGACATAATCATCGCTTCGCCAACAGATCAACGCCGCATTTCAACCGTGCGCTACGTCATCCCTTTTCCCGCCACCGTTTCCTCTAAACTGCTTACGCGCCGCTTACGTGGAAATTTTCGCTGTCTCGGTGGTTTGTGGCTCGGCTCTTAAACTGCTGTATTCCCTTCATTTTTTTCGTCTTCAGTTCATGCATCCACCCTTGACAGCAGCCTTCGGAGGGCGACACTCTATCCAGCTGAGCTACGGGTGCCTGATATGCGTGCAATCTCTTAGACGATCCGCACCGGTCCATCAACGGCGCAGATGACGAAAAACTGCGTTTATCCTGCGCTGCGTCAAATGCACGGGAAAAGGAAGGCGTGCGAATGCGTAGGCGGCGGACGGGTCAGGAGGCATTTTCGGCGATCGCGGTGCCTGCCGCCCAGCCAGAGGCCCACGCCCACTGGAAATTGTAGCCGCCCAGCCAGCCCGTCACATCCACCACCTCGCCGATGAAAAACAGGCCGGGAACGGCTTTCGCCGCCATGGTGCGCGAATCGATACATGCGGTATCGACGCCGCCGAGCGTCACTTCCGCCGTGCGGTAGCCTTCGGTTCCAGCCGGATACAGCTCCCAGTTCTGCAGCATGTCCGCGATTTCCGCGAGCTTCCTGTCGGACGCCTCCGCCAGCGTGCCGCTCCATCCCTGTGTTTCGGCCAGATGGGCGACCAGACGCCTGGGCAGCAACTCGCCAAGTGCCGTCTGGACGCTCCTGCGTCCGTTTTCGCGTTTGGCCGCACACAGCAGCGCGCCAAGGTCGGCCGACGGAAGAAACGCGATCCGGATCGGCTGCGTCTCGCGCCAGTAGGAGGAAATCTGAAGAACGGCCGGACCTGACAGGCCGCGATGGGTGAACAGGAGCGCTTCCTCGAAAGCCGCCTTGCCGCAGGAGACCCGCACGTCTGCCGCAACGCCGGCAATCTCACGAAAACCGCGAAGGACATCCTCCCCGAAGGTCAGCGGCACCAGACCCGGCCGGGTCTCGGTGACCGCGAGACCGAATTGTTTGGCAATCTGGTAGCCGAGGCCGGTTGCGCCCATTTTGGGGATGGATTTGCCGCCGCACGCCACCACCACATGCCGGCAACCGACGGTTGCCGCGCCCTCGCCGCCCAGCGTCACGACAAAGCCCGCCTCATTGCGCTCGACGCGTTCCAGCGTCGTGAAGAGCCGCATTTCGCAGCCTGCCCGCGCCATTTCACCGACCAGCATGGCGATGATGTCCCTGGCGGAACGGTCGCAGAAGAGCTGCCCGAGCGTTTTCTCATGGTAGGCGATGCCATGCTTCTCGACCATCGCGATGAAGTGCTGCGGCGTGTAGCGGCCAAGCGCGGACTTGGCGAAATGGGGATTGCCGGAAATGAAGTTGCGGGCGCTCGCGCCGACATTGGTGAAATTGCAGCGGCCACCGCCGGAAATGCGGATCTTCTCGCCGGGAGCCTTCGCATGATCGACGATCAGCACCCTGCCCCCGCGCGCGGCGGCGTGGATGGCACACATCATTCCAGCCGCGCCGGCGCCCAGGATCACGGTATCGAAAGTCTCACGCCGCATGATTTTTTCCGGAAGATCGTCTGCAGGGCCTGCATGGATGCCAGCGCCTGACGGACCCGGTAAACGATCCGCAGGCCGCCATCAACAGGGCCGCCGCAAATGGTTTCAGCGCCGCGCCGGGCTGGCCGCGGCAGCCCACAGGTTCTATCAGAAGGGCATGACCACGCTTCACACCCTCGTCGCTATCGAAAGCGCCCGGCAGGAGATCAGGAAAAGCCGCTTTCTGGCCATCGCCGGACCGATCGATTCGCAGGAGAGCGCCAAGGCGTTCATCGCAACGCATTCCGATGCCTCGGCCAACCACAATTGCTGGGCCTGGCGGTTCGGCCAGACCTACAGGTTCAGCGACGACGGCGAGCCTTCGGGCACCGCAGGCAAGCCGATTCTGCAGGCGATCGACGGCCAGTCGCTCGACCGGGTGGCGGTCGTCGTCACCCGCTGGTTCGGAGGCGTTCTTCTGGGCAGCGGCGGCCTGATCCGCGCCTATGGCGGCACGGCGGCGATGTGCCTGCGCGCCGCTGCAAAAACACCCCTCATCGAGACCACCCAGATGGATGTGACCTGCAATTTCACGGACCTCGCTCTTGTCAGGGCGCGGCTGGGGGCTATGCCTGCGGTGTCGGTCACAGCGGAGAAATACACCGGCAGCGGCGGCGAACTCACGCTTTGCGTCCCTCTTTCGGAGCTGGAGGGAACAGTCTCGCTGATTGCCGATCTCACCAGCGGGCGCGCCGTGATTTCCACCGACCGTGGACCGGCTGACGGCAAGCCCGCCCGTCCTTGACCTTTGCGGGTTTGTGGGCTCAGTTGCGGCCGCATCGGGGCAACGGGAACAGCCACCCTGCCCGTTGCCCAACCGCAGGAGTTGCTGAATGAAGACGGTTTCCACCTCGAAGGCGCATGGCGGCGTGCAGGGCGTCTACACGCACGCTTCGGACAGTTGCGCCTGCGACATGACCTTCGCCGTTTTCGTGCCGCCGCAGGCCGCCAATGGGCCGGTGCCGGTGCTGTGGTATCTTTCCGGCCTTACCTGCACCCATGCCAACGTCATGGACAAGGGCGAATATCGGCGCATGGCCGCCGAGCTCGGCCTGATGATCGTGTGCCCCGACACCAGCCCGCGCGGCGAGGCCGTTCCCGACGAGAGGGACAACTGGCAGTTCGGCTCAGGCGCGGGATTCTATGTGGACGCGACCGAGGCGCCCTATGCGCAAAACTATCGCATGTATTCCTACATCACCGAGGAGTTGCCGGCGCTTGTCGCAGCCCGTTTCCCCGCCGATATGGGGCGGCAGGGCATTTTCGGCCATTCGATGGGCGGACACGGCGCACTGACCATCGCGCTGAAGAACCCGGAGCGGTTTCGCAGCTGCACCGCCTTCGCCCCGATCGCCCAGCCCAGCACGGCCGGATGGTCGCGGCCCGCTCTCGGGAAATATCTGGGCGCGGACGAAGCTGCCTGGCGTGCCTATGACGCAACCCTGCTGATTGCGGACGGCCATCGTTTCCCGGAACTTCTGGTCGATCAGGGCACGGCCGACGGTTTTCTGGACGAGGGCCTGCGCCCCTGGCTGCTGGAAGAGGCGTGCCGCGAGGCGGGCATGGCGCTGACCCTGCGGATGCAGGAGGGCTATGACCACTCCTACAACTTCATCTCCACCTTCATGGACGACCATCTGAAATGGCATGCGAAACGGCTGCGTTGAGCGGCTTCCGGCGTCAGACATGACCGTCACGATTTTTTGCCCGCCGCCCACGATTTGAGGCGGCGGGCATCCGGATATGCGGGACCGGCGTCAGTTGCCGGCGAGGCTGCCGCTGAATACCGTGGTGACGTTGCCGCTTTCACTGTTGAACTGGATCTTGGCGTGAGAGCCGGAGCCCAGATCGGCCGGGACAGCCACCTGAACCGGAACCGAAGCGGTGGAACCATCTTCGAGCACGATGGTGCGCGTCTGGTTGTCGTAGGAGCGGACCGTGCCGCTAAGGGTGCTGGCAGCCATGGCCGACCCGGAAAGAACGGCGAGGGCGGCAACCGAAGCGATAATCCTGATCATTTTCCATATCCTTATAAGTATTTCAATTTACAAAGCAATTTCTTCTCATTGCTTCGACACTCCGGATATAGGAGCCTCTGCCCCGGCTAAGAAGACGCCAGTTTTCGACCAGACCGTTCACCAAAATCAAACGATGGGACTGTCCGCGCTCTGCCGCCCTCGCCCGGTCAGCAACCTTGCAGCCATCGGCGCGGGGCCTGCGCGGCGCGGAAGTTTCGCGCGGGGGACAAAGCGTGTTGCGATCTTTCAGATCCGCTCGCTACGCTTCAGGATCTTTTATTTGCGCGTGTCGTTGCCCTGAAACCGGTTCCCGCTTTCGGGCGACATGCTTCAGTCTTCGAAACGACCCGTGGCGGTGGGGCGGGTCAGGCGCGCGACACCGCGACGATCAGATAGAACACGACAAAGGTGGCGGCGATTGCCAGCAGCGTGATGGTCTGGGCAATGCCTATGGTCAAACCACCGGCAACGATCAGAGCCAGCGCAAGGACAAGAAAAAGCGCAACAGCAGCCTTAGGCATGGATATGTCTCCTTTTCCTGCCGCCAATAGCACCTGCACGGATAGCCGGGGCTGTGACAGAATGTCGGACCGGCTGCAAAAGGCGGCCATGCTGAAAATGGCGTCCCGGACGGACCGCCGCAAGCCCGTCAGGAGCAAGTCGTGCTTCAGGCCGTGCTCAACCGATCGGGAACGCAACTGAATTTTTGGGAGAAGTGGTGCCGCTGAAGGGACTCGAACCCCCGACCCCATCATTACGAATGACGTGCTCTACCAACTGAGCTACAGCGGCCCGGAAGGACAAGCCTCCGAGAATGCCGGCGTGATAACCGCAAGCCCGTGTTAATTCAAGTGGCCCGGTAAAATTCAGGACAGATTGTTGGCGGTGGCGCACCGAACAGCGAACAGGGCGGGCGAGGCCGCCCCCGCTGACACGGGTATCGACAGTTCATCATGCCAACAGCGTTGATTGATCGGCGTTCTGCGGGTAACCATCAGGACAACGCAGGCTGTCACAAGGATTCCGGCTTGGACCCGATCGAAAAAGCGATTCGGAATGCCCTCGAAAAAGGCAATGCCGGGGACAGGTCGTTCCGCGAGAAGGTGTACCGTTCGGCCTTCTCCGCGCTCGACCGCGCCTTGCAGGCCAACCCGAACGTTACGGTCGAGACCGCCATCAATCGCCGCAAGGCCATGCAGGCCAAGATCGCGGAAATCGAGGCGCAATTCCTGCCGGCGCCGGACAACGCCGCACCTTCCCCGATGCGGAACGATGCCGTGCCGGGCGTCGAAGCTCCCGGCCAGCCTTCCGCCGCCCACAGCCAGCGAAGCGAACCCACGTTCGACGCGGGGGACCGGAACGGAGACGAACCCGACGCGCATGTAATGCCGGTCGTTCCCGACATCATTCCCGAGGGCCCGCTGCCGCGCAATGTCGCCGAACCGGAGCCCGACCGCGCGCCACGCCGCAGGCGTCCGCGCCGACGCGGACTGCCCGCCCTGTTCGCGGGGCTCACGCTGCTCATCGTGATCGCTCTTGGCGCCTGGTGGCTGCTGCAATCGGGCGCGCTGCGGACACCGGAGCAGCGGGGCGAGGTGCCGGTGCCGCCGGCCAGCGTCGAGGACGAGGACTTTTCGCCCTCGGGCGGGGGCGCGCCGCTGCAAACCGGGCAGGCAGAGTTCTCCGGCGAATGGATCACCGTGTTCACACCGCTCGACCCGACGACGGTCTCCACCCCGTCCGACGCCAGCGCCGAGGCCATGGAAGACGACAGCGGCGCATTCCTGCGCGTGCGCTCGGGCGCTTCCGGCTCCGCCGTCTCCTTCGACGTCGGCCAGGGCATACTGGACGAGGTTTCGGGCTCGAAGGCGGTCTTCGTGCTGGTTGCGCGGGCCGAGGACGGCAAGGCGACGCAGATCTCCATCGACTGCAATTTCGGCGAACTCGGCGATTGCGGCCGCAAGCGCTATGAAGTCGGACGCGAGCGCGGGGAATATCTGTTCGACGTGCAGTTCCCCGACAAGCGCGCCGGAGCGGCCGGCACAATCGCCATCAATTCCGATGTCGAGAATCAAGGCAAGGCCATCGACATCTACGAGATCAGGGTTTCGCCCAACCAGTAAGCGAATACTTACCGGTCCAGCAGTTCCCTGAGGGTCTCGATGCGGTCGGCTTCGGCCGGGGGCTTGTCCCAGCGCAGGCGCGAAATGCGCGGAAAGCGCATGGCCACGCCGGACTTGTGACGGGTGGAACGGTTCAGCCCCTCGAAGGCCACTTCCAGCACCAGCCCGTTCCGCCGGTCGGCGCGCACAGCGCGCACCGGGCCGAAACGCTCGACCGTGTTGTCGCGCACATATTTGTCGATCTGGCGCAATTCCTCGTCGGTGAACCCGAAATAAGCCTTGCCGACCGGCACCAGTTCCTCTTCGCCTTCCGCTCCGGTCCAGACGCCGAATGTGTAGTCGGAATAGAAGGAAGAGCGCTTGCCGTGGCCGCGCTGGGCATACATGAGCACGGCATCGACGGTGTGCGGATCGCGCTTCCACTTGAACCACGGCCCTTTCGGCCGGCCGGCGAGATAGGGCGAATCCCAACGCTTCAGCATCACGCCCTCGATGATGGGATGAGGCGGCGCGATGCGCAGATCCTCCAGCGCTTTCCAGTCTTCGAAGGCGACCAGCGGCGAAAGGTCGAAGCGGGCGGGATCGAGCGTGGCGACAAGGTCCTCAAGCCGGGCGCGACGTTGCCGGAAGGGCAAGGCGCGCACATCCTCGCCGTCCAGTTGCAGCAGATCGTAGCAGCGCACGAAGGCCGGATGGTTCTGCATGATCTTCGGCGAAACCGTCTTGCGGTTCAGCCGCTGCTGAAGGTCCGAGAAGGTGCCGGTGGCGGCCGGGGAGCCGACCAGCAATTCGCCGTCGAGTACGGCTTCGAAGCCGATGCCGCCGGCAAGATCGGGAAAGGCGCGGGATATGTCGTCGCCGGTGCGCGAATAAAGACGCCGGACACCGCCTTCGAACGACACCTGGACGCGGATGCCGTCCCATTTCCATTCCGCGGCGTAGTCTGCCGGATCGAGCCTTTCGAGGTCGCCGTCGCCAACCGGGTTGGCCAGCATGACGGGGCGAAACAGGGCAAAAGCCGCCCGCTCGGGCTTGCGCGCGCGTCCTTCCAGCCATGCGAAGAGTTCCGTGTAGGGCGGCTCCAGTCCGTGCCACAGTTCTTCGATTTCGGCCACATCCACCGGACCCAGATCGGCCACGGCCTGCTTGGCCAGACGGGCGGAGACCCCGATGCGCAGGCCGCCGGTGACCAGCTTGATGATGGCGAAACGCGCGGCGATGTCGGACCTGTCGAGAAGACCCGCCAGAACCTTCGGTCCGTCCGAGCGGCTGGCGGACTGCAATTTCGCGATCACCTCGGCCAGCGTCATGTGAGAGGCGGACGCCGTATCCCCATCATGGCGGGCCGGCCACACCAGCGAGACGGTCTCGGCAAGATCGCCGACATAATCGTAGGAATAGCCGAACAGCACCGGGTCGACACGCTCGGCGACCAGCGCGCGCAGCATGGCGGGTTTTATCGCCGCGATGGACAGGTCGCCGGTGATCGCAGCCAGCGCCAGCCCGCGATCCGGATCCTCCGTCACGCGGAAATAATCGGTCAGCAGCCGGAGCTTGCCGTTGCGCGACGGCGTCAGCACAAGCCGGTCGAGGAGTTCGGCGAACCGCTTCATGCCGGTCAGTCCCCCTCGTCCTCGTAGCCGACCAGATGCAGCGGGCGGGCGGCGATGCCCTGCAATTCGCACCAGCGCACCAGCGCCTCCTCGCGGCCATGCGTGACCCATACTTCGCCGGCACCCGTCCCGGCGATGGTCTGGCACAGTTCGTCCCAGTCGCAATGGTCGGACAGGATCAGCGGCAGTTCGACGCCGCGCTGTCTGGCGCGCTGGCGGATGCGCATCCAGCCCGAGGCGAAGCAGGATACGGGATCGGGGAAGCGCCGTGCCCAGCGGTCGGCGAAGGCCGAGGGCGGACCGATGACGACGGCCCCGGCAAAGTCGCCCTTGCGGCCGGCCTCCACCGTCGCCGGCTCCAGCGTGCCGAGGTCGATGCCTTCCTCCTGATAGTAGGCGCTGAGCTTCGCCAGAGCACCGTGGATATGGATCGGCCGGTCATAGCCGGCCTGCCGCAGTTCCTTCATCACGCGCTGCGCCTTGCCAAGCGCATAGGCCCCGACCAGATGGCTGCGCTCGGGAAACTGCGCCACCGATTTCAGCAGCCGCGCAATCTCTTCCTGCGGCGGCGGGTGGCGGAAGACGGGCAGCGCAAAGGTCGCCTCGGTGATGAAGACATCGCAGGGCACAAGCTCGAAAGGCGCGCAGGTGGCATCGCGGGTGCGCTTGTAGTCGCCGGAAGCGACGATGCGCAGGCCGCCTTTCTCCACCGCGATCTGGGCGGAACCCAGCACATGGCCGGCCGGATGAAAGGTGACGGTCACGCCGCCGACATCGATCTTTTCACCCAGGGCCGCCGCCTGCCGGCCCTGGGCGAAATTCTCCCCGTAGCGCAGCGCCATGATATCCAGCGTCTGACGCGTGGCCAGCACATGGGCATGGCCGGCCCGCGCGTGGTCGGAATGGCCGTGGGTGATCAGCGCGCGCTCCACCGGGCGCACCGGATCGATGAAGAAATCGCCGGGCGGGCAATAGAGCCCTTCAGGGCGGGGCTGGAGCAGATCGCTGGGACGCATGGCTGACAGATAGGTCGTTTCGGCACCGCGGAAAGGCCGCACTGTGCCTGTGCGCCGCCATCCGCGCAAGCAAATGATCCTGTTTTGTTCTTTTTGCTTGGCGATCCGCCCTGCCCGCGCTACCTGTGGGAGCGTGACCGCGAAGCCAGAGCCCCTGCACGAAACGGCCGTCGCCCGCCTGCCCGAGCCGTTCCTGAAATGGTTCGCAGGCAAGGGCTGGACGCCGCGCGCCCATCAGCTTGAACTGCTTTCGCGCGCGCAGGCGGGCCAATCCACCCTGCTGATCGCGCCCACGGGCGCCGGCAAGACGCTGGCCGGCTTTCTGCCGTCGCTGACGGAACTGGCCATACGGCCGAAGCGCAAGCCGGGGCAAGCGCATCGCGGCATCCACACGCTCTACATATCGCCGCTCAAGGCGCTGGCGGTGGACATCGAGCGCAATCTGGGCAAGCCGGTCGCGGAAATCGGCCTGGCCGTGGCCATCGAGACGCGCACCGGTGACACGCCCACCCACAAGCGCCAGCGCCAGAAGCTGGTTCCGCCCGACATATTGCTGACCACGCCCGAGCAGCTTGCCCTGCTGATCGCCAGCGGCGATGCGAAGCGCTTCTTCGAGGACCTGCGCTATGTGATCTTCGACGAGTTGCATTCGCTGGTGACCTCCAAGCGCGGCCATCTGCTGGCGCTGGGGCTTGCCCGGCTGCGCGCCATCGTGCCGGGGCTTCAGACCATCGGGCTTTCCGCCACCGTGGCCGAGCCGGACGAACTGCGCCGCTGGCTGGTAGCGCAGAATCCACCCGGGAACATGGCGGGGCTGGTAACGGTCGCCGGCGGGGCAAAGCCCGACATTTCCATCCTCGAATCGGAAGAGCGGGTGCCATGGGCGGGCCATTCGGCGCGCTACGCCATTCCCGAAATCTACGAGGAAATCCGGCGGCACAGGACGACGCTTCTGTTCGTAAACACCCGCAGCCAGGCCGAGATGCTGTTTCAGGAACTGTGGCGCGCCAACGAGGATGCGCTGCCCATCGCGCTGCATCACGGCTCGCTCGATGTCGGCCAGCGGCGGCGGGTGGAAAAGGCGATGGCCGACAATGCGCTGCGCGCCATCGTCGCCACCTCGACGCTCGACCTCGGCATCGACTGGGGCGATGTCGATCTGGTCATCCATGTCGGCGCGCCGAAGGGAGCAAGCCGGCTCGCCCAGCGCATCGGCCGCGCCAACCACCGCATGGATGAGCCGTCGAAGGCGATCCTCATTCCGGCCAACCGCTTCGAGGTGCTGGAATGCCGGGCGGCGCTCGACGCCAACTATCTCGGCGCGCAGGACACCCCGCCGCTGCTGGCCGGGGCGCTCGATGTGCTGGCCCAGCATGTGCTGGGCACCGCCTGCGCCGGGCCGTTCGAGGCGCAGGCGCTCTATGAGGAGGTGCGCACCGCCGCGCCCTATGCCGCACTTTCGCGCGCCAGCTTCGATCAGGTGGTCGAGTTCGTCGCCACCGGCGGCTATGCGCTGCGAAACTACGAGCGCTATGCCCGAATCCGCAGAACGAAGGAGGGGCTGTGGCGCATCACCCATCCGCGCATCGCCCAGCAATACCGGCTCAATGTCGGCACCATCGTCGAGATGCCGGAACTCAATGTGCGCTATGTGCGATCGAGCCGGGGGCTGGCCGGCCATGGCGGGCGGGTGCTGGGCAAGGTGGAGGAGTATTTCGCCGAGACGCTGCGGCCCGGCGACAATTTCCTGTTCGCCGGCAAGATCCTGCGCTTCGAAGGCATACGCGAGAACGAATGCGTGGTTTCGGCCGGCACCAGTGCCAACATCATCGTGCCGAGCTATGCCGGCGGCAAGTTCCCGCTTTCCACCTATCTGGCCGATCAGGTGCGCGCCATGCTGGCCGACCCGGACAGATGGTCGACGCTGCCCGAACAGGTGTCCGACTGGCTGCGGCTGCAAAAGGAAAAATCCATACTCCCGAAACGCGGCGACCTTCTGGTCGAGACCTTTCCGCGCGGCGACCGGCACCACATGGTGTGCTATCCGTTCGAGGGCAGGCTGGCGCACCAGACGCTCGGCATGCTCCTGACACGCCGGCTGGAACGCGCCGAAGCCCGCCCGCTCGGTTTCGTGGCCACCGACTATTCGCTGGCGATCTGGGCGCTGGACGACATGGGCGCGCTGTTCAGGGCGAAGAAGCCATCGCTGGCGGAACTGTTCGACGAGGACATGCTGGGCGACGATCTCGAAGCCTGGCTCAACGACAGCTGGATGCTCAAGCGCACCTTCCGCAACTGCGCGGTGATCTCCGGCCTGATCGAGAAGCGCTTTCCGGGGCAGGAAAAGACCGGCAGGCAGGTGACGGTCTCGGCCGATCTGTTCTACGATGTGCTGCGCAGCCATGAGCCCGACCACATTCTGTTGCAGGCGACACGCGCCGATGCCGGTGCCGGCCTGCTCGATGTCGGCAGGCTTGGCGACATGCTCTCGCGGGTGCGCGGGCGAATCGTGCATAAGCCTCTGGAGCGGATTTCGCCGCTGGCCGTGCCGGTGATGCTGGAGATCGGCAGGGAACAGGTCAATGGCGGCGCCAATGAGAGCCTGCTGATGGAAGCGGCCGAACTGGCCGGGGAAGCGATGGGACAGGCATGAATTTCGTACCCGCGACGGTTGCGGTTCCGGATGCCGCCGAACTGGTCTCCATTGCCGGCGAACGGGCTGTCTGCGATGCGCGCGGTGTCCTTTATTTCCCCGAAATGGACATGCTGGCCGTATCGGACCTGCATCTGGAAAAGGGATCGTCGCTGGCCCGTCGCGGCGCGCTGCTGCCGCCCTATGACACCATCGCCACGCTGGCGCGGCTGCAGGAAGCGCTCGATCTCTACCGGCCGCGCATCGTCGTCAGCCTCGGCGATTCCTTCCATGACGGCGAAGGCGCGAGCCGCCTGCATCCGGCCTTTCGGGAGCGGCTGGAGGCGATGATGGCGGGGCGCGACTGGTTCTGGATCGCCGGCAACCACGACCCCGACGCGCCGGCGGACCTGCCCGGCGACACGGTGCGGGAGCTTGCCATCGGCACGCTGCTGTTCCGGCATGAGCCTTCCCGCATTCCCGTGGAAGGCGAGATCGCCGGTCATCTGCATCCTTGCGCGCGCATCGTGCAGCGCGGCCGCTCGGTCAGGCGGCGCTGTTTCGCCAGCGACGGCACGCGCATGGTGATGCCGGCCTTCGGCGCCTATACGGGCTCGCTCAACGTGCTCGACCGCGCCTATGCCGGCCTGTTTCGCCGCGAAAGCCTGATGGCCTACATGATGGGCCGCGACCGCGTCTTCGCGATCGCCGGCCGGATGCTGCGTCCGGGGTGAGAAACCGCGCTCAATCCCTGCGGAACACGATGCTGCCCAGCCAGCCCACAGCCATGGCGAAGCCCACCGACAGCAGGCCATAGAAGAAGCCGTGATTGTGGGCGAGGCGGAACACCGCCTGCTCGAAGCCCGCCTTGCGGATTTCGAGCTGGGCCGAGCTTTCCTTCACGAACATGCCGTTCTTGAACAGGAAGGCGCGCGCCTTGTGCGTGCCGACCGGGGCGTCGGGCGCAAGCCGCACCGTGGCGCGGAACAGGTTCTGCGACAGGAAGCGCACGCCGCCGACATTCTCGCTGTAAAGCCCGGCGGCAACCTTTCGCTCCCGCAGCGCCTTCGTGAATTCGGCGATGGTGGGCTGGCTGCCTTCGGCATCGGCCGGTTGCAGGTAGATGTTGTTGGCGCCGAGGGAAAGCTGGCGGTAGCTGACCGGTTCGGTAATGTCCTGGAACGGACGCGTGGTGGCGACCGAATAGGAAACCGGCACATTCTCGAATTCCTCGGACTGAAGATTGATCCAGACGCCCAGCACACGGTCCTTGCGGCGGACGACGATGCGTCTTGCAGGCCCTTCGAGCACCACGATCACATCGTAGCGCCCTTGCCGGGCCACTTCCGGATCGGCGTTTTCGAGCGCGCCGAAAATGGTGAGATCGGCCCCCGAGAACCCGGCGGTGATCGAGATGTTCTCGGTGGACAGCCCGATCTGTATGCCTTCGGGATTGGGGTTCTGCGCCGCGGCTGAAACCAGCCCGGCGACCATCGCCGCAAGCGCCAGCGCGAACCGGAGGAACGGGAGCCGGGCCGCCATCAGCCCATCCCCGGTATGCTGAGCGAATAGACATTGTCCGGGCGGATGAACAGGTCCACGGCCAGACGCAGCGCCACCGCCAGCACCATCAGCGCCAGCAGGGCGCGCAACTGTTCGCCGCGCAGCTTCTGGCCCGCCTTGACGCCGTACTGGGCGCCGGCGACGCCGCCAACCATCAAAAGCATGGCCAGCACGATGTCGACGGTGAAATTGGTGGTGGCATGCACCAGCGTCGTATAGGCGGAGGTGAAGATGATCTGGAACAGCGAGGTGCCGACGACGACATTGGTCGGCACGCGCAGCAGATAGATCAGCGCAGGCACCATGATGAAGCCGCCGCCCACGCCCATGATCGACGACAGGAAGCCGATGATGGCGCCGATGCCCAGCACCGGGATGACGCTGACGAACAGCTTGGAGGTGCGGAACCGCATCTTGAGCGGCAGGCGGTGAATCCAGTTGTGCTGGCCGGGACGCTTCAGGCCCGTCGGCGCGCCGCCGCGGGCCGCGCGCAGGGAGTTGACGCTCTCCACCAGCATGAGCCCGCCGACTGTGCCGAGCAGGATGACATAGAGCAGCGAAATGAACAGGTCGAGCTGGCCAAGACTTCGCAGGATCGAAAAGACGTAAACGCCCGCCGTCGAGCCGACGATACCTCCCGCCAGCAGCATGAAGCCCAGCCTGAAGTCGAGCGTGCCCCGCTTCATGTGGGACATCGCACCCGAGAAGGAGGAGCCGATGACCTGGTTGGCGCCAGTGGCGACGGCGATGGCTGGCGGAATGTTGTAGAAGATGAGCAGCGGCGTGATCAGGAAGCCCCCGCCGACGCCGAACAGGCCCGACAGGAAGCCCACCGCCGCGCCCATCGCCAGCAGTACGAAGACATTGACGGAAAGTTCCGCAATCGGGAGATAGATGCCCACCCGTCTGTTCCAATCAACCGTCGTTTCCGGCCCGGATCATAGCGCCGAAAACCTAATCTCTTCTTGCACGAGAACCGCGAACGGATTTTCATCCGCCGCGGATTTGAAACCAGAAATATCTCAATCAGTTAACAGGCAAATATATGGCAAGGCATCGCAATAACGACGCCGTGCATCCCAATTTGCGGGATATTGCCCGCCCGCGACCGCAACGGGGCGCCACAGAGCCGCACGATCCCTGCAAGACAGGCGAACGAGGCGGCCAGTCCCCGGGCCTACTGCGGATGAACGCCGCTCCAAAGCGGGAAGACCGCCGTAGCCCGGCTTCCCCTGCCCCTACTTGCGCGCCAGCAGAGCCTCGACCAGCTTGTCGTCCACCTCTCCGGTCGGCGGCAGGCCGTTATCGGTCTGGAAAGCGGCGATGGCTTCCTTCGTCTTTCCGCCCATGACGCCGTCGATCGCGCCGGCCGGATAGCCGTTCTTGTTGAGAATGGCCTGGATGTTGCGCACAGCCTTCTTCATATCGACAGAGGCGGTGGTGACGGGCTCATCGACCCAGGCGTCGGGAAGGGTGACGCCATTGGCGTCGAGGTCGAGCTCCCTTGCCTCCCACAGGTCCGCCGTCTGGCGCGCCTTTTCGAGCTGCTCGGGGCGCAGGGCTTTGGCGATCTCGTCGCGCTTGGCGGCGGCGTCCTTGTCGCCGGTCTTGGCCACGAGGGCGAACCACTTGTAGGAATCTTCCAGATTCTGCTGCATGCCGACACCCTTGGCGGCGAGGATGCCGAGATTGAACTGGCTGTCCTTGACGCCGAGATCGGCGGCTGCCTTGAACCAGCGCACCGCGCCTTCGTTGTCCGCAGCGCCGTCCGTTCCCATGGCCAGCAGCACGGCCAGATTGTGCATGGCGCTGGCGTTGCCCTGCCCGGCCGCCATTTCATACCACTTGCGGGCCTTGTCGGCATCGCGTTCGACACCTATCCCCTTTTCGTAGAGATTGCCGATCCGGTACTGTGCCGGGGCGAGGCCAAGCTCGGCCGCGCGCTCGTACCATTGCGCGGCGGCGGCAGGGTCTTCCTTGACGCCGCGCGCCTCGGCATAGCGCGCGCCAATCTCGAACAGCGCCTTGGCGTCACCGGCGGCAGCGGCCTCGCGCAGCGCCGGCGTGCCGATATCGGCAGGCACGTCGATCAGAGCGGGAGACACGGGCAGAGCAGGAGACAAAGGCAGGGACACCGGCGCCACGGCGCCCGTGGACACCGCATCGGTCAGGCCGGCCTCAGCCTGCGGTGCGGCCTCTTCCGGCGCGGGCGCAGCCGAGAACCGGTCGGGCTGCTCCTTCACCGGTGCGGTGCTTTCTTCGCTCATGCGCACGGGCTCGACGATGCGTGCCGCCTCCGCCTTCGGCGCAAGAGGTGTCGCTTCCGGCTGCTGCACAGGCTTTTCGCCGGCCACCTTCGGTTCCTGTGCAACCTTCCTCTCGATCGCGGCAGGAGCCGGGGCAGCGCTCGAAACCTGTTCGCTGCCATCGAGGAAAGCCTTGCCGAACTGTAGTCCGGCAAGCGCCAGGATCACCGCGCCAACGGCCATGAGGATCGGCTTGCGGCGCGCCTTGAACAGTTCGCCGATGCGCAGGCCCCTGGCGGGGCCGCCAAGGCTCGACTGGCGCTTCAGCGTCTCGGCTTCGGCCGCCGCAGCCTGCGCGGCGCGGCGTGCCGCGGCGATGAAATCGGACTTTGAGGCATCCGCAGCCGGGCGGGCATCCGTCTGGCCGCGCTCGTCGCGGACACGCTTCAGGATCGCGTTGAGGTCCGGCGCACCGGAACCGGGCTCCAGCGGCCTGTTGACCAGCGAGGGCTCAAGCGGCTCGTCCAGACCGGCATCGACGTTTTCGCCGGTCAGAACCGGCTCGGCCGGCCTGGGCGCCGCGTCCTTGCGGAAGGCGCGGGTAAGGTTTCCGAGCAGCGAGGTCTTTCGCGCCCCTTCCTGTGCGGCAGTTTCACCGAGCGCGGCGCGCGCTGCCTCCGAGGCGGCCTGCGCCGGCGTGCGCTGCTGCACCTCGCCGTCCATGGCATCGGCCAGCAGGGTTTCGCCCTCACCGGCAAGGGCCTCCATGTCGAGGCTCGGCGGCTGGCCCACCGAAATCTTGGGCGACGGCTGAGGCACGGCCTGCACCATGCCCGAGACTTCCAGCGAGCCCAGCCGGTCGACGATCTTCAGCAGCGTGTCGTGGATGGCTTCGAAGGTGCGCGCGTTGCGGTCGTCGGAACGACGGGTCAGCGACTCCAGCGTCTTCAGATCCTGGGCGAGGCCGGCGACCGCGGCCTGTTCGACTCCGCCGCCCGCTCCCTCCGCCGCCATCGACTGCACGGCACGCTCCGCCGCTTCGCGCGCCGCCTCCAGAATGGTCTCGCGCGTGCCGGCAAGCGACTGCTCGATCTGGGTCAGGCGCGGGCTGATGTCCTCGAAATCGGGCAACGGCCTGCCCGGCTGGGACAGATGTGCCGAGAGCCCGGCAACCTGCGCCTCGAGGCTGCGGATCAGGTCCGGATCGATGGCGCCGAAACGCTCGACGGACCCGTCGAGCCGCTGCGAGATGTCGGCCAGCCGCATTTCGAGGCCACGGATGGCCTCCTGCCCGGCAGGCTCGCGCCCGTCGAGTTCGCGCGCAAGCGCATCGAAGCGGGCGTCGATCGCCTCCATGACTTCCGCGCCATCGAAAGCCGGAACGGCATCGCGCCGGTCCAGACGCTCGGCGACTTCCTCGAGCCGGCGCTCAAAATCGCGGAGGATGACGTTGCCCTGATCAACGGCGTCGCTGTGGCGGCGCTCCAGGGAAACGGCGAACATGTCGAAGCGCTGCTCAAGCCCTTCCAGCAGGTAACCGAAGTCGGGCATCTGCGGTGCCTGCCCGACACGCTCCGCGATTGCCGCGATCTGGTCGGCCAGGCGTCCGATGGTCTCTTCCGGCAGACGGCTTTCGGCGGCCAGATCGTCCACCCGGCGCGACAGCAGGGCCAGCCGCTCCATGACCTCGGCATCCTGCCGGTCATGCGCCACTTCCTCGATCTGTCCCGCCAGCGCGGCGATGCGGTTCTCGATCCGCTCCAGAACGGCGGGGTCGAAACTGCTGGCCTGCGCCGCGACGGTCGAGGCGACAATGGCGCGTGAAATCTCGTCGAGCCGCTCGTCGATCAGGCCCAGCGTGTTCGTCTCCGAGGGACGCTGCGCCGCCAGCTGGTCGACCGCCAGCGCCAGCGTGCGCAGTTTCTCTTCCAGCGACCGCAACGAAAGCGATTGCGGCAGCATGTCCACCGCCCGGGCGATCTCCTCCAGCCGCTGGTTGAGCGCGGCAAGCCCCTCGCCGGCGTTGTTCCGGTCGGCGCTGCTGGCATCGAAACGGTCCTCGAACGCCGACCAGCGCCGGTCGAACTCTTCCCAGCGGCGATCGACCGCACGCACGCTGTCCTCGCGGGCGAGGGTCTCGATCTGCTCCCTGAGCTGCTCAAGTTCCAGGCGCATGAGATTGACGCCGCGGTCGTCGCTCCTGTGCGCCAGTTCCTGCACGGCACCGGAAAGGCGCTCCAGCTCGCGGCCGAGACGCGCGCTGTCGCCGGCACCTTCGCCCGAGCGGCAGGCGCGATCGATGTCGCGGCGCAAAGCCTCGAACTCGCGATGCAGGCCGACCGTCATCTGCTGGCGCAGCTCGTCGCGCAGGCCCTGCAACTCGCCCGCGATGCGGCCGGCGACGGCGAGGCCGTCCTCCTGCCCGCGCACGCGTTCGATGTCGTTCATGAGCGCCTGATAGCCGCGCGCGGGGGCTGCGGCGGGCTGGCGCGCAGGCCAACCCTCGCGCTCGTCCGCAAATGTGCGCTGGGAAGCAGGATTGCGCAGCATGCTGTCGCCACGCGGCTGGGCGTCGGCACGGCTGCGCTGCAACCGCTCCTCGAGCGCGGCCAGCGACTCGTTGATCTGGTCGAGGGTCGAGGCGTGCCGGTGCTGACGCGCCGCAGCCGATGTGTCGAGATAGGACCTTCTGTTGCTCATCGCGACGCCCGTTTCCCTTAAAGCGCCCGGTCGCAAGACCGGCGTCCCCTTCAAAATAGGTCGGAACGGAAAGCGGATTCGGGCGTTGTGGACCCGGCGCCTGCCAAAAACCGTGAAAACTTCGCTACTGGATAAGCACGGAGAACCGACAGACGCACAATTCGCCCAACGTGGTAAACAAGGCGTTAACCGCGAGCAGGAACTATGGCTGCGCCGCCGGAAAAATGCCCGTTTTGCCGCAGTTCGACGTGAATACTTGAACCCGGAGGCAATTCCCGCTAAGCACATCTTACGTAAACGTAATGGAAGGGGCTCCGTACGTTCACAGATGGGGTCTTGTTCCTCAGGGCAAATGCACATGATCCGGGATTCCCGAATGAAGACGAACGATCTGATTGCCGAAGCGGCGATGACTGCGGCCGGCGAACTCCACGAGAGCGAAGAGCTTACCCGCATCGGCGAAATGGCGAAGCATTTCGGCATTACGCTGCGCACACTGCGCTTCTACGAGGACAAGGGGCTGATCAACCCGCAACGCGACGGCACCACCCGCCTTTACAGCCATCGCGACAAGGCGCGGCTCAAGCTCATCCTGCTCGGCCGCAAGGTCGGCTTCTCGCTGCGCGACGTGAAGCAGATGATGGACCTCTACGATCCGTCCGGCTCCAACGCCCGACAGCTCAAGGTGGCGCTGGAAAAGTCGGAGAAGCAGATGGCCCGGCTGCAAAAGCAGCGCGCCCTTCTCGATGAAGCGATCGCCGATCTTTCCAGGTCCATGGATGAAGCGCGCCTGCGGCTCTCCGGGAACATGGCGACCCAGCAGACAGCGGCGGCCTGATCTTTCTTCCTGCCCTCGTCATCAATGCCTTCGCCAGTTGCTGGCGAAGGGGTATTTGGAATAGATTTCCACCTTCAGCGGGCGTATGGTCATTCACGGATGGAAATCCGCTTTTCCCGGCCATTTTCCGCTCAAGCATCTACAGATAAAGATTTCTTTATATCCGTTGTCGTGATCGCTCCGATCTGCTAGTCAGCAGGCAGATTTTCGCCACCTGCCGCATTCGCGGCGCGGCAGCCTGCCGACAGATTTTCACCGGAGTGCCATCATGACAGCCAACAAGGATTATGTGATCGCCGACATCTCGCTTGCCGACTGGGGTCGCAAGGAGATCGAGATCGCGGAAACGGAAATGCCGGGCCTCATGGCCTGCCGCGAGGAGTTCGGGAAGAGCCAGCCGCTGAAGGGCGCGCGCATCACCGGCTCGCTGCACATGACCATCCAGACCGCGGTGCTGATCGAGACCCTGAAGGCGCTGGGCGCCGAGCTGCGCTGGGCCTCCTGCAACATCTTCTCCACGCAGGACCATGCCGCCGCCGCCATTGCCGACGCCGGCATCCCGGTCTTCGCCGTCAAGGGCGAGACGCTGGAGGACTACTGGACCTATACCGACCGCATCTTCCAGTGGGCGGATGGCGAGCCCTCCAACATGATCCTCGACGACGGCGGCGACGCGACCATGTACATCCTTCTGGGTGCGCGCGCAGAAGCCGGTGAGGACGTGCTAACCAACCCCGGCAGCGAGGAAGAGGAAATCCTCTTCGCGCAGATCAAAAAGCGCATGGCGGCAACGCCCGGCTTCTTCACGAAGCAGCGCGAGGCGATCCGCGGCGTTTCCGAAGAGACCACCACCGGCGTGAACCGTCTCTATCAGCTCCAGAAGAAGGGCCTGCTGCCCTTCCCCGCCATCAACGTCAACGACTCGGTCACCAAGTCCAAGTTCGACAACAAGTATGGCTGCAAGGAATCGCTGGTCGACGGCATCCGGCGCGGCACGGATGTGATGATGGCCGGCAAGGTTGCCGTGGTCTGCGGTTATGGCGATGTGGGCAAGGGCTCGGCAGCCTCGCTCGCCGGCGCCGGCGCGCGCGTCAAGGTCACCGAGGTCGATCCGATCTGCGCCCTCCAGGCGGCGATGGACGGCTACGAGGTGGTGACGCTGGAGGACGCGGCCCCCACCGCCGACATCGTCATCACCACCACCGGCAACAAGGACGTGATCCGCATCGAGCACATGCGCGCGATGAAGGACATGGTCATCGTCGGCAATATCGGCCATTTCGACAACGAGATTCAGGTCACGGCGCTGCGTAATCTGAAGTGGACCAACGTCAAGCCGCAGGTGGACATGATCTCCTTCCCCGACGGCAAGCGCATGATCCTGCTCTCGGAAGGCCGCCTGCTCAATCTCGGCAACGCCACCGGACATCCCAGCTTCGTCATGTCGGCCTCCTTCACCAATCAGGTGCTGGCCCAGATCGAGCTGTTCACCAAGGGCGAGCAGTACAGGAACGAGGTCTATGTGCTGCCCAAGCACCTCGATGAAAAGGTCGCGCGGCTGCATCTCGACAAGCTTGGCGCGAAGCTCACAGCGCTTTCGGAAGAACAGGCCGCCTATATCGGCGTAACCCCGCAGGGTCCGTTCAAGCCCGAACACTACCGCTATTAACCATACTCTGAAATACCACCATATATAGAGCCGGGCGATTGACTTTTCGCCCGGCTCTATTTTTGCGGGGCACCGTGCTTCACGCAGATTCGCCGAGGCGGTATTGTGAGGTGATTCGCGACGCTTCAGCCGGACATGGGTTCGGGGCCGACAGGCCGGGGTATTCGGCTGGGTGTCCTTCTACAGGGCGCGGAGAGGACCACGACATGCCGGGGGAAAACCCGCTTCGGGCGGGACAGGCCGTTGCCGGCGGCCATAGCGATTCCAGGGACGGGGATTGTCCATCTGTGGGCTGGCGGCTTCGCGCGCGGGGGCGGCTGGGCCTGCTGCTCGGCTCCTGCGCGCTCACGCTCCCCCTCGCCACACTGAACGCCGGTGCGCAATCGGCCACGCGCGCGGCCATGCCGATCGGCACTTCGGACGTCATTCAGCTCGCGCTGTCGGTCGGCGTCATGGGGGCCGCGCTGATCTCCGCGATCGTTCTGATCCGCGAACGCCAGCGCACGGCGACCGAAAACGCCCAGTTGCGTGCGCGTATCGCCGACGTCAACGCAGCCCTGCAACGCTCGGAGGCCATACTCAACCTGCGCGACCAGCGCATCGTCGTGTGGGCCGGCGACAACCAGAAACCCGAACTGATCGGCTCGCTGTCGCCCGAAGCCGGAGCGCCGGAAGAGCGCGCGGCATTCCTCGCCTTCGGACGCTGGCTGGCGCCGCGCTCGGCGGCCGCGCTCGAACGCGGCATCGCAGCGCTGCGCGAAAAAGGCAGGGCCTTCGACATCGCCGTCGAGACCCATGGCGGCGCGCCGCTGGAGGTCCAGGGCCGCAAGGCGGCGACGCACACGCTTGTGCGCTTCCTCTCCCTTTCGGAAAGCCAGCGCGCCCATGCCCGCCTGAAGCTGGAAAACGAGCGGCTTGCAAGCGACCATGAAACCGTCATCGGCCTGCTCGACGCTCTCGACATGCCCGCCTGGCTGCGCGACGAGAACGGCAGGCTGAAATGGACCAACCGGGCCTATGCAGGTGCGGTCGAGGCCCCGAGCGCAGGGGACGCGGTGCGGGACGGCAAGGAGTTTCTCGGCGTCCGCGGACGGGCCGCAATTGCAGAGGAGCATCGCGTCAGCCCGGTGTTCGTCCAGACGCTTTCCACGGTCATCTCGGGCGACCGGCGCCAGTTCGCCGTCACCGACTATAGCGGACCGCGCGGGTCGGCCGGCCTTGCCTGCGACGTCAGCGACGTCGAAGCGCTGCGCGAGGAATATGAGCGCACCGTGCGCAATCACGCCGACACGCTCGACCATCTCAACACCGCCGTGGCCATCTTCGACACCGAGCAGAAGCTGCGCTTCTTCAACCAGGCGTTCCAGAAGCTGTGGGCGCTCGACCTGTCCTTCCTCAACAGCGCGCCCGACAATGCGCTGCTGCTCGACCGGCTGCGCAGCGAGGGCAAGATCGCCGAGCAGCCGGAATGGCGGCGCTGGAAGGAAAACCTGCTCGGCGCCTATCGCGCCGTGGAGACGCAGGAGCACTGGTGGCATCTGCCGGACGGCAAGACGATCCGCGTCGTCGCCAACCCGCAGCCCAAGGGCGGCGTGACCTGGCTGTTCGAGAACCTGACCGAGAAGATCGATCTGGAAAGCCGCTACCAGACCGCCGTGCGCGTTCAGGGCGAGACGCTGGACAATCTGGCCGAAGGCGTGGCCGTGTTCGGGCCGGACGGACGTCTGCGGCTTTCCAACCCGGCCTTCGCCGCCCTGTGGGAACTGGACGACAGCATCGTGCAGCCGAATGTCCATGTCGCCTCGATCCGCGCGATCTGCGACAGCCGGGCCAAGGACAGCCCCTGGAGCGGCTTCGTCGCCGCCATCACCGGCTTCGACGAGGAACGCCGCAACTGGCACGGGCTGGTGGAGCTGAATTCGGGAAGCGTGCTGCGCTATGCCGTCATCCACCTGCCCAACGGGCAGGTAATGACCACCTTCGTCGACGTCACCGACAGCGTCAATGTCGAGCGGGCGCTGAAGGAAAAGAACGAGGCGCTGCTGAAGTCCGACCAGATCAAGAACGACTTCGTGCAGCATGTGTCCTACGAGCTGCGCTCGCCGCTCACCAACATCATCGGCTTCACCGAACTGCTGTCGCTGCCGGCCACGGGGCCGCTGTCGCCGCGCCAGCGCGAATATGTGGAGCATATCGGCTCGTCGTCGTCGGTGCTGCTCACCATCGTCAACGATATTCTCGACCTCGCCACCGTCGATGCCGGCATCATGCAGCTAGACATCACCGAAGTCGACGTGGCCAACGCCATCACGGCCGCCGCCGAACTGGTTTCCGAGCGGTTGCAGGACCATGCGATCCGGCTGGAGGTGGATGCCTCGGCCGCGCCGAAGAGCTTCAGGGGCGACGAGGTGCGGGTGCGCCAGATCCTCTACAATTTGCTCACCAACGCCGCGAACTACGCGCCGGAAGGCAGCGCCGTGCACCTCACCTGCCGGCAGATGGCCGATGGCATCGAATTCGCCGTGCATGACGACGGGCCGGGCATGCCACCCGATGTGCTGGACCTCGTCTTCCACCGCTTCGAATCGCGCGTGAACGGCGGCCGCCGGCGCGGCGCGGGCCTCGGACTCTCCATCGTGAAGAGCTTCGTCGAGCTGCATGGCGGCGATGTGCGCATCGAGACCGGCTCCGGCGAGGGAACCACGGTTGTCTGCACCTTCCCCGACACGCCGGCGGATATGCGCGACGCTGCGGAGTAGCCCCCGGCATGGAAGCCTCCCCTATCGAGGTGGTGCTTGACGACGAGGCGGCGACACGGCGGCTGGGCGAAGACCTCGCCATGGCCGTGCGGCCGGGCGACGTGCTGGCCCTGCAAGGCGATCTCGGCGCTGGAAAATCCACGCTGGCGCGCGCCCTGATCCGCGCCCTTGCCGACGATGAAGCGCTGGAAGTGCCGAGCCCCACCTTCACGCTGGTGCAGAGCTACGAGACGCGCTTTCCGGTCCATCACTTCGATCTCTATCGCCTCGGTCATGAGGACGAACTGGACGAGCTCGGCTTCGGGGAAGCGATCGCCGAAGGGGTGGCACTGGTGGAATGGCCGGAACGCGCCGGCAGCCGCCTGCCCCGCACGGCCATATCGGTCGAGCTTGAGCATGAGGGCGAAGGACGCCGCGCGCGCATTTCCGGCAGCGGCGAGGCAATGGCGCGGGTCGGGCGGTCGCTTGCCATGCGCGCCTTCCTCGAAAGTGCGGGATGGGGCAATGCTCAACGCCGCCATCTGACGGGCGACGCCTCGGCGCGCTCCTACGAGACGGTGCGGCTGGAAGGCCAGCCCGGGCGCATCCTGATGAACTCGCCGCCGCTGGCGATGGGCCCGCCGGTGCGCGACGGCAAGCCCTATGCCGAGATCGCCCATACCTCGAAGACCGTTGCCGCCTTCGTCGCCATCGACAAGGTGCTGCGCGAGGCCGGCATCTGTGCCCCGGAGGTTTACGCGCAGGACCTCGACAACGGCTTCCTGCTGATCGAGCATCTGGGCAGCGCCGGCGTGCTGGATGCCGACCGCAATCCTATTCGGGAGCGCTATGTCGCGGCCGCCGTACTGCTGGCAGACATGCACGCACGGCAATGGCCTTCCCGCATCGAGGCCGCGCCCGGCGTGATCCACGAGGTGCCCCCGTTCGACCGCGACGCAATGCTGATCGAGGTCGACCTGCTGGTCGACTGGTATGTGCCGGCCGTGACCGGCCAGCCGGCCGACGACAATCTGCGCGCCCGCTACCGGCAGGAATGGAACGCCGCGCTGGACCGCATCGAAGGCGGCGAGACCACGCTGATGCAGCGCGACTATCATTCGCCGAACCTGATCTGGCGGGCGGAACGCAGCGGGCACGACCGGCTGGGCGTCATCGATTTTCAGGACGCGCTGATCGGCCCCACCGCCTACGATCTCGCCTCGCTCGCCATGGATGCGCGCGCAACCGTGCCGCGCGAAGTGGAGCAGGCGACGGTGGATGCCTATCTCGCCGCCCGCCGGGCTGCCGGCCCCTTCGACGAAGCTGCTTTCCTCGAAGCCTATGCGCTGATGGCGGCGCAGCGGAACTCCAAGATTCTCGGCATTTTCGTGCGCCTGCACCGCCGCGACGGCAAGCCCGGCTATCTGAAGCACCTGCCGCGCATCCGCGACTATCTGCGCCGGGCGCTCGCCCATCCGGCGCTGGCTTCCATGCATGCCTTCTACGAGGAGCAGAGCTTTCTGGAGGAGCGCGAACTGTGACGGGTCCGAAGACAGCGATGGTTCTCGCCGCCGGGCTCGGCACGCGCATGCGGCCGATCACCGACACGCTGCCGAAGCCGCTGGTGGAGATCTCCGGACGAACCCTGCTCGACCGTGGGCTGGATGCACTGGCCGGGGCGGGCGTGGAAAAGGCGGTGGTCAATGTCCATCATCTCGGCTCCATGATCGCCGCCCATGTCGCAGGGTACCAGAAGCCCCGCATCGTCATTTCCGACGAGAGCGACAGGCTGCTCGACAGCGCCGGCGGCATCGTCAGGGCGCTGCCGGAGCTTGGGCCCGACCCATTCTACGTCCTCAATGCCGACACCTTCTGGATCGAGCGCGGCACGCCCGAGCTTGAGCGTCTGGCCGCGACGTGGGACGATGGACGCATGGACATATTGCTCATGCTCGCCGACCCGGCGAACGCCACGGGCCACAGCGGCTCCACCGATTTCCTGCTCGGCGAAGACGGCAGGCTGGCGCGCGGGCGCAACCACCCCGACGGTCTGATCTATGGCGGCGCGGGCATCGTCCATCCGCGCATCTTCGCCGGCGCAGAGGCACAACCGCATTCGCTGAACCTCTATTTCGACCTTGCGATTGAAGCTGGCCGCCTGTTCGGGCTGGCGATGAACGGCCACTGGATCACGGTCGGCACGCCGGATGCCATCGCACCGGCCGAGGCAGCCATCCGCAAATTCCCGGCCGGGGCGGCATGAGAAGCGCGCCGCGCGTCTTCTCGATCCCGCCCGGAGCGCCATTCCTGCCGACATTGGCCGAGGCGCTGCTTTCGGGCACGCTGGTTCCCGGTTTCCGCTTCGACGGCGACCCGCTGGCGCTGGCAGACGTCACCATCTATGTGCCGACGCGGCGCGCAGCGCGCGCGCTGCGCACCGAGTTCATGGGGTTGATGGGCGGGCGCGCCGCCATCTTGCCCACGGTGCGGCCGCTCGGCGAGTTCGACGAGGACGAGGCGCTGTTCGAGACGGATGCGCAGGAAAGTGCTGCCGCGCTCGACCTTGCCCCGCCCATCGCCCCGACCGAAAGACTGCTGCTGCTCGCCGTTCTGGTGCGCGCGTGGAAGCAGCGCCTGCCGGCCGAGGTGGCGGCGCGTTTCGCCGAGGAGATCATGGTGCCGGCCTCCGCCGCCGACGCCATCTGGCTGGCGCGCGATCTGGCCGACCTGATGGACGAGGTGGAGACGGAGGGCTCCGACTGGGCCAAGCTTGCCGATCTCGTCACCGGCAACCTTGCCGGCTGGTGGCAGGTGACGCTGGACTTCCTCGGCATCGCCAGCCGGCACTGGCCGCTGATCCTTGCCGAGCGCGACCGTTCCAACCCCGCCGCGCATCGCAGCGCGCTGATCCGTTTCGAGGCGGAACGCCTGCTGCGCAATCCACCCGCCGGCCCGGTGATCGCCGCAGGCTCGACCGGCTCTATCCCCGCCACGGCGGAACTGCTCAAGGTCATTTCCCGCCTGCCGAACGGAGCGGTGGTGCTGCCGGGCTTCGACGCCGCGCTCGACGCGGCTTCGCTGGCCGCCATCTCCGCCCCGGAGGCGCGGCCGGCGCTGCTCGGCCATCCGCAATACGGCCTCGTCAAGCTGGCGGGCAAGACCGGCGTCGCCCGCGACGAGATCGCGCCGCTCGGTGTCCCCTCGCCCGCGCTTGGACTGCGCAATCGGATCGTCAGCGAGGCGTTGCGCCCGGCCGACACGACGGAGCTGTGGCCGCAGACGCGCAAAGGCTTCAGCGATGCGGATATGACCACGGCGCTCGAAGGCGTGACCGTGCTGGAAGCGCCGAACGAGCGCGACGAGGCCACCGCGATTGCCGTGGCGCTGCGCCATGCCGTGAGCGTTCCCGGCAAGCGGGCAGCACTTGTGACGGGCGACCGGGCGCTGGCCCGGCGCGTCTCTGCCGAACTGCTGCGCTTCGGCATCAAGGCCGACGATTCCGGCGGCACGCCGCTTGCCAACACGCCGCCCGCAGCACTGCTGCGCCTTGCAGCACAGGCCGCCTTCCGCCCCGGCGACCCGCTGCCGCTGCTGGCGCTGGTCAAGCACCCGCTGCTTTCGCTCGGGCTGGAGCGCCCACCCGTGCGCCACGCGGCGGAACTGGTCGAGCTTGCCGCGCTGCGCGGCGGCACCGGACGCCCCGACATCGCCAGCTTTGCCGACCTTTTCGAGCGGCGGCTGTCCGCGCCCGGTGACGGCGGGCGCGAGCCGTTCTGGTTCGCGCGGTTTCCGGCGCGGCGCATCGAGGAGGCGATCGCCATCGTCCGACGCCTCGTCGAGGCGCTCGGGCCCCTGCTCGAACTGCGCGGCCGCTCCGATCTTGGTGTGCCCCAATTCGCGGAGGCGAGCACGAAGGCGCTCGAAGCGCTTGGCCGCCATGCAGACGGCAGCGTGACAGCCCTTTATGCCGGCGATGCCGGCCAGAAGCTGGCGCAGTTGCTGCGCGATCTGGTGGCGGCGCACTCGCCCTTCACCTTCGGCGCCGACGAATGGCCGGACGTGCTGGACGCCCTGCTCGCCCCCGAAACGGTGAAGCCGCGGCAGGGCACCGACCGCGCAATCGCCATATGGGGCGCGCTGGAGGCACGGCTTCAGCATGTCGACACGCTGGTCGTCGGCGGCCTCAACGAAGGGGTGTGGCCACGCAAGCCCGAGAGCGACCGCTTCATGTCGCGGCTGATGAAGGGCGGGCTCGATCTCGAACCGCCGGAGCGGCGCATCGGCCTTGCCGCGCACGATTTCCAGATGGCGATGGGCACGCAAAAGGTGGTGCTGGCGCGCGCGCTGCGCTCCGGCGATGCACCGGCCGTGCCATCGCGCTGGCTGCAACGCCTGCTCACCTTCACCGGCAAGGACCATGCCGCCATCCTGCGCCGGCGCGGCGAGCAACTGCTTTCGTGGGCACGCACGCTGGACGACGCGCCGCGCGTCGACTTCGCCCCGCGCCCCTGCCCCAAACCACCCACAGAGGTTCGCCCGAAGCATTTTTCCGTCACGGAGATCGAGACGCTGCGGCGCGACCCCTACGCCGTCTATGCCCGCCGCATCCTCGGCCTTCATGCGCTCGACCCGGTGATCCGCGATCCGGGGGCTGCCGAACGCGGCACGCTGTTCCACGCCATTCTGCATCGCTTTTCCATGCAGGCCGATCCTGCCGCGCCGGATGCGCTGGAAAAACTGGTGCAGGCTGGCCGTGACTGCTTTGCCGAAGCCGAACTGCCACAGGATGTCGAGGCGGTGTGGTGGCCGCGCTTCGAGACACTGGCGGGAAACATCATCGCGTGGGAGCGCGGCCGCTTCGACGTGTTGTCGCGCCATGCCGAGGCGCGTGCGGAAAAGACGGTCGTAGGCGCAACCGGCGTCACGCTGTCGGGCTATGCCGACCGCGTCGACCTTTTGACCGGCAACATGGCCGACATTCTCGACTACAAGACTGGCTCGTCGCCCTCCAAGGTGCAGGCGCACACGCTGCTTGCACCGCAACTCGCGCTTGAAGCCGCGCTGCTGAGACGCGGTTCCTTCCGCGATCTGGGCAACCGCGAGCCGGCCGACCTCGCCTTCATCCGCCTGCGCGCCAATGGCGAGGTGGAGCCCGAATCCATCCTCAGGCACGGCAAGACGATCCGTTCCGGCAGCGAGTTGGGCGAGGATGCGTGGGCGCGGCTGGAAAAGCTGCTCTACCACTATGCCAACCCGGCCACCGGCTATCTGTCGCGGGCGCTGCCCTTCCGCGAGGGCGAGACGGATGGCGACTACGACCATCTGGCGCGCGTGCTGGAATGGTCGGCCGGCGGCGACGGTGCAGGCGAAGGGGGAGAGGAATGAAATATCCGATCCCCACCGATACTGCGCTGGCGCAGGCGCGCGCCTCCGACCCCGCCAATTCGGCATGGGTGTCGGCCAATGCCGGCTCCGGCAAGACGCATGTGCTGGCCCAGCGCGTCATCCGGCTGCTGCTGCGCGGCACGGAGCCGTCGAAAATCCTGTGCCTGACCTACACGCGCGCGGCGGCCGCCAACATGTCGAACCGCGTCTTTTCCACGCTGTCGGAATGGACCGCGCTGGACGAGGCCGAGCTTGCGAAGCGCATCGAGGCCATGGACGGGCGGCGGCCCGACGCCGAGACCTTGCAGCGCGCGCGCCGCCTGTTCGCCGAGGCGCTCGAAACGCCGGGCGGGCTGAAGATCCAGACCATCCACGCCTTCTGCGAGGCGGTGCTGCACCAGTTCCCGCTCGAGGCGAACATCGTCGCCCATTTCCAGATGCTGGACACCCAGATGGAACAGGCGCTGGTGGCCGCAGCGCGGCGCGACATGATCGCCGGGGCGGTCGGCGGAGCGAGCGCGGAACTGACCGAAGCCTTCGCCACCGTGCTTGCGCGCGGCGGCGAAACCGGGCTCGACGCGCTGCTTTCCGAGATCGTGGGAAAGCGCGAGTCGCTTCGTGAATTTCTCGGAAAGATCGGCGGGACGGCCACCGGGTTCGGGCCGCTTTTCGAGGAATTCGGCTTCGGCCCCGATGACAGCGAGGCCGATATTGCCGGCTCTGTCTGGCCGCTGCCGGGATTCGGGCCAGACGACATGGCAAAGCTCGACGCGCTTTCCCTGCAACTGGGAGCCAACCGCGCGCGGGGCTCCCTCGTGGACGATGCGCTCATCGCCTTCGCGGAGCCCGATCCCATGCCGCGCCTTGCGGCCTTGCAGAAATCCTTCCTGAGCGGCAAGGGCGAAGCCTACAAGCCGGACTGGCTGTTTTCCAAGGCGCTGCTCGCCGCCATGCCGGATCTGCCCGAACGCTATCTCGCCGCCACCGAGACGATTGCCGCCGTCTGCGACCGGCTGGCGCTCTACCGCATGGTGAAGGGCTCTACCTCGGCGCTCACGATAGCCGACTGGCTGATCCGTCGCTACGAGGAGCTGAAGCGGGCGCGCGGGCTTCTCGACTTCAACGACCTCATCACCCGCACCGTCAACCTGCTCAAGCGCCCGGAAGCCGGCGCATGGGTGCAGTACAAGCTCGATCAGGGCATCGACCACATCCTGCTCGACGAGGCGCAGGACACCAGCCCCGAGCAATGGGACGTGGTCAAGAAGCTGGCCGAGGAGTTCTTCTCCGGCGAGAGCGCGCGCGACAATATCCTGCGCACCATCTTCGCCGTCGGCGACGAAAAGCAGTCGATCTACTCCTTTCAGGGCGCCGCGCCGGATTCGTTCGCCGAAAGCAAGGTCGAGTTCGCCGGGCGCGTGCGCGCCGCCAGCCGTGAGTTCGCCGACCTCAAGCTGACCTTCTCCTTCCGTTCCAGCGAGGATGTGCTGCGCGCGGTGGACCGTGTCTTCGCGGATGCAGAGGTAAGGCGCGGCATCAGCCATGATCCCGAACCGCTCGACCACAAGGCGATCCGCAACGACGCGCCGGGCTATGTGGAAGTGTGGCCCACGCTGGGCGCGGATCAGGTGGAGGAGCCGGACGACTGGACGCTGCCGGTCAACCACGCCAGCGCGCCGGCCGTGCGGGTGGCCGAGCATGTCGCCGCCACCATCAAGAACTGGCTGGACAGCGGCGACATCCTCGAAGGCAAGGGCCGGCCGCTGCGCGCCGGCGACGTGCTGGTGCTGGTGCGCAAGCGCGACCGCTTCATCCACGCGCTCTCAAAAAGCCTGAAGGAAAAGGGCGTGCCGGTGGCCGGCGCGGACCGGCTGAGCCTGCCCGGCCATATCGCCGTGAAGGACCTTGCAGCACTTGGCCGCTTCCTCGTCCAGCCGCAGGACGATCTTTCGCTCGCCGCCGTGCTGCGCTCACCGGTCTTCGACCTGCCCGAAGAACGCCTGTTCGACCTCGCGGCGGGGCGCGAGCGCAGCCAGCCGCTGATCCAGTCGCTGCGCCGCCACGCGGAAACGGACACGCAACTGGCCGGCATTGCCGACACGCTCGAGCGTTGGGCGAGCGAGGCGGCCTTCAGGCCGGTGTTCGAGTTCTACGCCGGCCTTCTGGCGCGCGACGGCGTGCGCCGGAAGATGATCGCGCGGCTGGGGCCGGAAGCCGGCGACATACTGGACGAGTTCCTGAACTTTTGCCTCGCCGAGGAACGTACCGGCCTGCCCGGTCTCGATTCCTTCCTTTCCACGCTGGAGAATGCCGGCCCGGAGGTGAAGCGGGAGATGGACCAGACCCGCGACGAGGTACGCATCATGACGGTGCATGCCTCCAAGGGTCTCGAAGCGCCGGTGGTGTTCCTTGTCGATGGCGGCACGCGCGCCTTCAGCGACCAGCACCTGCCGCGCCTGATGCCGTTCGAAAGCTCCGGCCAGCACTGGCGCGGCCGCGGCTATCTGTGGCGTTCCGATGCCGAAGTCGCCAACGCCGTCTCGCGCGGAGCGGCGGAAAAGGCCCGAGACCTCGCCGACGACGAATATCGCCGCCTGCTCTATGTGGCCATGACGCGCGCCGAGGACCGGCTGATCGTGGCCGGATATCACGGCAAGCGCGAGCCCGGCGACGGCACCTGGCACCGCATCGTCAGCCGCGCGCTGGCTGCCGCGCCGGAAACGCGCGAACTCGTGCACCCCGTCAGCGGCGAGACGGTGCATCGCTTCCACGCCACCGGCCTGCCGCCGCTGACATCCGCGCAGGCTGGCGCAGACCCCGTCAGGGACGATTTTGCGCCGCTGCCCGCCATGCTGTTCGACAGGCTGGACGACGACGAGGAACTGCCGCGCCCGCTTTCGCCCTCCGGCGCATCGGCTCTGATCGAGGAGGACGGCATGGAGCCGGCTGTCGACCCGCGCTCCCCGGTGCTGGAAGCGGAAGAGGAGCCGTCGCTGGCGATTGCGCGCGGGCTCGCCACCCACAAGCTGTTGCAGATGCTGCCGGGCATGGCCGCCGCAGACAGGCTTGCGGCGGCCCGGCGCTATCTGGCGCGCGCCGGTGCGGACTGGAACGAGCGCGAGCGCGATCACGTGCTTTCCGCCGTCATGGGCGTGCTCGACGACCAGCGCTTCGCGCCCATCTTCGCGGTGGGTTCACGTGCCGAAGTGGCGCTCATGGGCAGCCTGAAGGTGAAGGGAAAGCAACGCTCCGTCTCGGGCAAGATCGACCGGCTGGCGGTCACGCCGGACAGGGTGCTGATCGTCGACTACAAGACCAATCGCCCCCCGCCGGCCACACTGGCGCAGGTTCCCGATGCCTATGTGTTGCAGCTTGGGCTTTACCGGGAGTTGCTGAAGCCGCTCTATCCCGGCCGCGGGATCGTGGCGGCGCTGCTGTTCACAGAAGCCCCGCGCCTGATCGAGCTGACGGCAGAAGCGATGGACGCCGCCCTTGCCCGACTCACCCTGTCGTGACACAAGACCTGCTTGAATTTGGCCGGTCCCACCGCCACATATTGTTGAGCTGAACAACCGAAAGGGCTTTCGCATGGCAACCGTCAAGGTCGACAAGGGCAATTTCCAGTCCGACGTGCTCGACGCAAAGGAACCGGTCGTGGTGGATTTCTGGGCCGAATGGTGCGGCCCCTGCAAGATGATCGGCCCGTCGCTGGAAGAGATTTCCAACGAGCTTGGCGGCAAGGTCAAGATCGCGAAGCTGAACATCGACGAGAACCCCGAGCTGGCCGCCCAGTTCGGCGTGCGTTCCATTCCCACGCTGATGGTCTTCAAGGACGGACAGGTGGCCGACACCAAGGTGGGCGCGGCGCCCAAGACCGCGCTGTCGCAGTGGATCAACGGCGCGCTCGCCTGATCGGGATTGCATTTTCAAAAACGAAAGCCCGGCCATCGTGCCGGGCTTTTTGCTGCCTGAAGCGTGTCGCGATCTTTCAGGTTCGCTCCTTACGCTTCAGGTTCCCGTTCTTGCGCATGTCGCCCTGTCAGGTGGGCGGCGTGCCGTTCTCCGCAAGAACCGCCCCGGCCAGATAGAGCGAACCGCCGATCAGGATGCGCGGCGGGACCTCGGCATCCTGCCATGTGTCGCGCAGCAGCATCAACGCACTGGCGACCGAGCTGACCGGCTCCGCCGACAATCCTGCCGCTTCGGCGCGGGCTGCCAGCTCGTCATTGCCGACGCTGGCATCGCTGAAGTCGACCGGCACGGTGTAGGCGTGCTTCACCAGACCGTTGAAGGCATTGAAATAGCCGCCCTGATCCTTGGTGTTGATCATGCCCGCAATCAGGAAAAGAGGGCGCGGGTCCTTGTGCTCCAGCTCGGCCAGCGCTTCCGCGATGACCACGCCGGCAGCGGGATTGTGGCCGCCGTCGAGCCAGATGTCGGCGCCGGGCGGCGCAAGCTCCACCAGCCTGCCATGGGGCAGCTTCTGCATGCGACCCGGCCACGCCGCCGTGACCATGGCGCGGTCCACGGCATGGTCGCGCGGCTCGAAGCCGGCGGCCTTGACCGTGGCGATGGCAGCTGCGGCGTTGGCGATCTGGTGGCGGCCCGGCAGACGCGGCAGCGGCAGGTCCATCAGCCCGGCCTGGTCCTGATAGACCATGCGGCCATGCTCCTCGAAGGCGAGGAAATCCTGTCCGTACACATAAGTCGGACAGCCGAGGCGATCGGCCGTGTCGACCAGCACCTCGAGCGCGGATTCATAAGGCTGCGATCCGATCACCACCGGGCAGCCCGGCTTGATGATACCGGCCTTCTCGGTGGCGATCAGTTCGACGCGGTCGCCGAGATAAGCCTCATGGTCGAGCGAAACCGGCATGATGACCGAGGCCGCCGGGCGGGCGACGACGTTAGTGGCGTCGAAACGTCCTCCAAGGCCCACTTCCATGACGACCACGTCGGCGGGATGCTCCGCAAAAAGCAGGAAGCCGACAGCGGTGAGAATCTCGAACACCGTGATCTGCTGGCCGTCATTGGCCCTGGCAACGCGCGCTATCGCCTCGGCCAGCGTGGCGTCATCGACCAGCCGGCCGCCGCCGTCCGCGGCAAGGCGATAGCGCTCGTGCCAGTTGACCAGGTGCGGCGAGGTGTGGGTGTGAACCAGAAGGCCCTGCGCCTCCAGAATGGCGCGGCAGAAGGCGGCGCAGGAACCCTTGCCATTGGTGCCGGCGATGTGGATCACCGGCGGCATCAGGTCCTGCGGATTGCCGAGCTTTTCGAGCAGGCGCGACACGCGCTCCAGCGAAAGGTCGAAACCCTTCGGATGCAGCGTCATCAGATGTTCGATTTCACGGTCGGCGGAGAGCGTGGTCATGCCGGGCTGCGATCAGGCCTGTGGCCGGGCTTCCGGCGCGGCGGCGACCGGTGGCGGCAAAACCTCTGCCTCCGGCTCCTCCTGCACTTCCGGCATCTTGAGGAGCAGCCTGAGCAGGCGCGAAATCGTCTGCTTCATCTCCAGCCGCGACACGACCATGTCGACCATGCCGTGCTCCATAAGGTATTCGGCGCGCTGGAAGCCCTCGGGGAGCTTCTCGCGGATGGTCTGCTCGATGACGCGCGGGCCGGCGAAGCCGATCAGGGCTCCCGGCTCGGCGATGTGCACGTCGCCCAGCATCGCATAGGAAGCGGTGACGCCGCCGGTGGTCGGGTTGGTCAGCACCACGATATAGGGCAGCCCCGCCTCCTTGAGGCGGTCGACCACGACAGTGGTGCGGGCAAGCTGCATGAGCGACAGGATGCCTTCCTGCATGCGCGCGCCGCCGGAGGCCGCGAACAGCACCAGCGGCTGGCGGCGCTGGCGCGCCGTGTCGAAAGCGGTGATGATGGCCTCGCCCGCGGCAAGGCCGAGCGAGCCGCCCATGAAAGCGAAGTCCTGCACGGTGGCGACGACGGGCAGGCCGTCGACTTCGCCGGCGGCGTTGACGATGGCGTCATCCATGCCGGTCTTGGCGCGGGCGTCCTTGAGACGGTCCACATAGCGCTTCTCGTCGCGGAATTTCAGCGGGTCCTGCACCACTTTCGGGTTTTCCAGAACCTCGTACCTGCCGCCGTCGAAGAAGAACCTCAGACGCTCCTTGGCGGCGATCTTCATGTGATAGCCGGAGGACGGGATGACGAACTGGTTCTCTTCCAGATCCTTGTGGAAGACCATCTCGCCCGTCTCCGGATCCTTGATCCAGAGGTTCTCGGGCATTTCGCGCCGGCCGAGCATGGAATTGATCTTCGGGCGGACGTAGTTGGTGATCCAGTTCATCGTTCGGCTCCTGACCGCGACTTGATTCGGTTTGGGTTAGGGCAACTATTCGGCGGCAGCAAGGCGGGCCTGACGCACACCCTGCGCAAGACCGGAGACCAGCGTGGCGACCGCCTCGGCCGGATCGGCCGTGCGCCTGCCATCCGGCCCCAGCACATTGGCCACCGCGTTGACGATAGCCGTGCCGACCACCACGCCGTCGGCAGACGCGCCGATGGTGCGGGCCTGTTCGGCCGTCTTGACGCCGAAGCCGACGCAGACCGGCAGGTCGGTGTGCTGCTTGATGCGCCGGACCGCCTCGGCCACCTTGCCCGTATCCGCCAGCGCCGAGCCGGTGATGCCCGTCATCGACACGTAGTAGACGAAACCGGAGGTGTTCTGGAGCACCTTGGGCAGGCGCTTGTCGTCGGTGGTCGGCGTGGCGAGGCGGATGAAGTTGATGCCGGCCCTGAGCGCCGGCACGCACAGTTCCTCGTCCATTTCCGGCGGCAGGTCGACGACGATCAGCCCGTCGATGCCGGACGCCTTCGCGTCAGCGAGGAAGCGCTCGACGCCATAGATGTAGATGGGATTGTAGTAACCCATCAGAACGATGGGGGTGTCGTCGTCATCCCTGCGGAAGTCAGCCGCCATCTGCAACGTGCGCACGAGCGTCTGGCCGCCTTTCAGCGAGCGCAGGCCAGCCGCCTGGATGGCCGGGCCATCGGCCATGGGATCGGAAAACGGCATGCCGAGCTCGATGACGTCGGCCCCGGAGCGGCCAAGCGCCTTCATGATCGACAAGGAGGTGTCGTAGTCCGGGTCGCCGCCCATGAAATAGGTGACGAGCGCCGGGCGGCCCTCTGCCTTCAGCTTCGCCATGCGGCGGTCGATGCGGGTCTCGGTCATTTCAGATCTCCATACCCATCATGGAGGCCACGGTGTGCACGTCCTTGTCGCCGCGGCCGGACAGGTTGACGACGATGACCTCGTCCTTGCCCATCGACGGCGCGATCTTGACCGCATGGGCGATGGCATGGGCCGATTCGAGCGCCGGGATGATGCCTTCGGTGCGCGTGCAGAGCTGGAAAGCCTCCAGCGCCTCGTCGTCGAGGACCGGCACATAATCGACGCGGCCGGTGTCGCGCAGCCATGAATGCTCCGGCCCGACGCCGGGATAGTCGAGACCGGCGGAGATCGAATGGCCGTCGAGGATCTGGCCGTCCTCGTTCTGCAACAGGTAGGTGCGGTTGCCGTGCAGCACGCCCGGACGGCCGGCATTCATGGAAGCGCAATGCTCGATGCCGTCGAGGCCCCGACCGCCGGCCTCGATACCGACGATCCTGACGTCCTTGTCATCGAGGAAGGGGTGGAACAGGCCGATGGCGTTGGAGCCGCCGCCGACGGCGGCGATGATGACATCCGGCAGGCGGCCTTCCTGTTCAAGGATCTGGGCGCGCGCCTCGGTGCCGATGGGCGACTGGAACTCGCGCACCATTTCCGGATAGGGGTGCGGGCCGGCGGCGGTGCCGATCAGGTAGTAGGTGTCCTCGACATTGGTGACCCAGTCGCGGAGCGCTTCGTTCATGGCATCCTTGAGCGTGCCGTGACCGGCGCTCACCGGCTTCACCTCCGCGCCCAGCAGCTTCATGCGGAACACGTTGGGGCTTTGGCGCGCCACGTCGGTCGCACCCATGTAGACCACGCAGGGCAGGCCGAAGCGCGCCGCCACGGTGGCGGAAGCGACGCCGTGCTGGCCGGCGCCGGTTTCGGCGATGATGCGCGTCTTGCCCATGCGCTTGGCGAGCAGGATCTGGCCGAGGCAGTTGTTGATCTTGTGCGAGCCGGTGTGGTTCAGGTCCTCGCGCTTGAAGTAGATTTTCGCGCCGCCGAGATACCTTGTCAGCCCTTCGGCAAAATAGAGCTTGGAGGGGCGGCCGGCATAGAAGGTGGAGAGCGCCTGAAGCTCGGCCCTGAAAGCCGGATCGGTCCTGGCCTCGTTCCACTTCTCCTCCAGATCGAGGATCAGCGGCATCAGCGTCTCGGCGACGAAGCGGCCGCCGAAAATGCCGAACATCCCCTGCTCGTCGGGGCCGGTGCGGAAGGAATTTGGCATGGCCGGCTTGTTCATCGCCGATCTCCTCGGGCAAGGGGCTGCGGTTCAGGCTGCACGGTCGTTGCGCGCGGCTGCAACCGCCTTGAAAAAAGCTTCGATGAGCGCTGCGTCCTTGACGCCCGGCGCGCTCTCGACCCCGGACGATATGTCGATGCCCAGCGGGTTCGCAAGCCGCAGCGCATCGCCGATATTGGCGGCGTCGAGCCCGCCCGAAAGCATGTAATCGACGCCAGCGTCAAGCCCGGCGAGAATGGTCCAGTCGAAACGCACGCCGTTTCCGCCGGGAAGCTCCGAACCGGCCGGCGGCCTTGCGTCGAAAAGAAAGCGCTCGGCGATGCCGCGATAGGGCGCGATGCGGGCAAGGTCCGCCGCTTCATGGACGGCGAACGCCTTCATCACCGGCAGCGAATGGCGCGCCCTGACCGCCGCGACACGCCCGGGGCTTTCCGAACCGTGAAGCTGGAGCATGTCCGGCCGCATCGCCTCCACGATGGCATCGAGAAAGGCATCGTCGGCATCGACGGTGACGGCGACCGTCTTCGCCCTGCCGTCGGCCTGTTCGCGCAGGGTCGCAGCCTGCGCCGGCGTCACGTTGCGCGGGCTTTTGGGAAAGAAGATGAAGCCGACATGGCTGGCGCCGCCTTCGATGGCGGCCGTCAGCGCTTCGGCGGTCTTCAGCCCGCATATCTTGATGTCGAGTGCCATGGCGCGGACTTGGCACGAAAAGCCGGCGGAGTCGAGACAAAGCCGCCCGCACAGGCTGCTCACAAGGCAGGGGCCGCACGATGCGCGGCCCGAACCCGGTCAGAGGCGTCCGGCCTCGACGATCTGCCTGAGGAAGGCGCGGGTGCGCTCTTCCTTCGGCTCGCCAAAAATCTGCTCCGGCGGCCCCTTCTCCAGGAGCTTGCCCTGCTCGAGGAACACCACGACGTCGGAGACCTCGCGGGCAAACTGCATCTCGTGCGTGGCGAGGATCATGGTCATGCCGTCGCGGGCCAGATCGCGAACGATGTTGAGCACTTCGGCCACCAGCTCGGGATCGAGGGCCGAGGTGATCTCGTCCAGAAGCAGCGCTTCCGGACGCATGGCGATGGCGCGCACGATGGCAACGCGCTGCTGCTGGCCGCCGGAAAGCTGGTCGGGATAATAACGGGCGCGATGGTCGAGATTGACCCTCTCCAGCAATTCGCGCGCACGCCTGAGCGCCCCTTCCCGGTCCTCGCCCAGAAGGCGCACGGGACCGACGGCGATGTTGTCCTCGACCGTCATGTGCGGAAACAGGTTGAACGACTGGAAAACCATGCCGACCTTGCGGCGCAGTCGGTCCAGGTCGACGCCCGGACCGGACACCACGTCGCCATCGACGGAAACGGTGCCGCTGTCGATGGTTTCCAGCGCGTTGATGCAGCGCAGCAATGTCGATTTGCCCGAACCGGAAGCGCCGATCAGCGTCACGACCTGATGCTTTTCCACATCGAGGTCGATGCCCTTCAGCACCTGATGGTTCGAATAGCTCTTCTCTATGCCGGACAGTTCGATGAAAGCCATGGTCAAGCTCCCTTGCGGCGGTTCGCACCGCGCTCGAGCATCCAGTCGACGAAGCGCGTCTGGGGAATGGTGATGATGACGAACAGGATGGCCACCACCGTCACCGACGACAGGTTGAAGGTGCTGGAGGCGTAGAACTTCGCCTGGTTGAACGCGTCGAGCGTGCCGATGACGTTGACCAGCGAGGTGTCCTTCTGCAGGGCGATGAATGTGCTCAGCATCGGCGGGATGACGAGACGCATGGCCTGCGGCAGGATGAAGAAGCGCAGCGTCTGCAAATAGGAGAAGCCGAGCGAGCGGCTGGCCGCCCATTGCGAGGGATGGATCGAGGCGATGCCCGAACGGTACACCTCGGCCACATAGGCGCTGTAGGTCAGCGACAGGGCAAGGATGGCGAACCACTCCGCATTGAGCCCGCTCAAGACGGGCAGGTTGGTGAGCGGCAGGCCGAAGCCGATCAGGTACAGCACGATGATCGCCGGCACGGCGCGCATGAGATCGATATAGGCGACGGCCAGAAAGCGGACCGGTGCGCCTGCCTTGCCGGGGATCATGCGGGCGATGGCCAGAACGAGCCCGAACACCAGAACGATGACGCCCGAGATGAGGGCCAGCCTGATGTTGACGATGAAGGCACGGGCGATGTCGAGCGCGCTGCCCGCCATCAGGTCGCCGCGCAGGAATGTGCGCTGGATGTTGCCGTCATTGATGAGGACGAGCTGGATCAGCGCAAAGCCGATCAGCACGGCGAAGGCAAGACCGAAGGTGATGAAGCTGTGCTGGCGCGACTGGGCAGCGCTGGCGCGGGAGGCGAGCACCTCACCGGCGGCTTCTTCACTGGCACTGCGAAAAGAATGACGCAGCGCGCTCACGGCGGCCCACAGGGTCACGGCGCCGAGCGCCAGCCCCGCTGCCATCACCCAGATGCTGAAGGTGGAAAGCTCCGGGCTGGTGGTTATGCCTGCGCGAACACTTTCTCCCACCGCAGCAACGGTAACGAGCAAGGCTATGGCGAGCAGCGTGGCGAAAACCGCCAGACCGCGACTGCGCGGTGCAGGGCTCAGCGAGGTCATGCCATCTCCAATTTTCGTTTCGGGTTTTTCACGAACTGACGCTGCCGGGGCGCGGATTCAGCCCCGGGCAGCGTCGCAAGATCTCCCCTCGCCCGCGTGGCGAGAGAAGAGACGATCACTTCAGGGTCCAGACCGGAACGGATGCCGGATCGACCCCGAACAGAGGCGCCAGATATCTGGCCGACAGGTCGGCCAGCGTGCCGTCTTCCCTGAAAGCGGCAACCGCCTGATCGACGACGGCGGCATTGGCCGAGCCCTTCGGCAGCACGATGCCGTAGCCCTGATCGAGCTCGAACTGGCCGATGACTTCGATCATGCCGTTGGTGCCATTGGTGGCCGAGAGCACCAGCGTGGTGTCGGAAACGATGGCGTCCACCTGGCCGGCAATGAGCGCGGTGACCATGTCGGGCTGCGACTGGTAGAGCGACGGCTGCTGGTCGGGCTTCAGCGTGCCGATGACCCAGTCCGACCCCATGTTGCCCTGCAGGACGCCGATGCGCTTCGAACGGATGTTTTCCGCGCTCACGTCGGCGCCCTTCTTCACGGCAACGCCGAGATTGGACGAGAAATAGGGCTGGCTGAAATCGAAGACCTGCTTGCGGGCTTCGGTGATGGTGGTGCCGGCGATGCCGATGTCATAGTTGGAGGCAGTGCCGGAAATGTACTGGTCCCAGGCCATGTTGACGAGGCGCACCTTGTCCAGCCCGGCGCGGTGGGCGATCTCGGCCCCCATGCAATATTCGAAGCCGTCCTCGATCTTCTCGGGCGAGACGCCATTGTACCAGCCGGGGTTCGGCAGCACCGTCGCCACGGTCAGCGTATCGGCGGCAATGGTTTCAAGGCTGATGCTGCCGTGCTCGCCCTTCGGCTCGCACTTGCCATATTCGGCCGCCTGAGCGCCGGCCGTCGCGGCCAGAGTGGACAGGAGGCCGGCGACGGCCAGCAATGCAAATGACTTCATGGAACGGTTCTCCCTGATCTTGATTGTGCTGCGGTTATGCGCGCCTGCATTGGGCGAGGAATGCGCCCAGCAGCCGGTCGAAATCCTCACGGGACGCTCTGGGGTCCTCCGGGTGCCACTGGACGCCGACCGCCCAGTCGTCGCCGGCGCCTTCCAGCGCCTCGACGATGCCGTCGGCGGCCCTTGCCGCGACCTTCAGCCCCGCGCCCACTTTTGAAACCGCCTGATGGTGGCCGGAGCGCACAACGATCCCGGTCGCTCCGTAAACCTCTTCCAGACGCGTATCGGGCAGTATTTCGACCGGATGGGCAGTCATGACCGAATTGTCGGCCGTCAGATAATGCATCGTGCCGCCGCCGATCTCCTGCGTGAGATCGCCGCCCGCCGCGATGTTGAGAAGCTGCATGCCCCGGCAGATGCCGAGGAAAGGAAGATGCCTTTCGCGGGCAAGGCGCAAAAGCTCCAGTTCATAGTCGTCCGCCGCGCGATGGACGCCATAGACAGTGTCGGAGGCAATGGACTGGCCATAGGTTTGCGGATCGGCATCGGCTCCGCCCAGCATCAGAAGTCCGTCCACGTCCTCCAGCGCCTCGCGCTGGGTCAGCACCGGCGCGGAAGCCTCGACAAAAACCACGTCCACACCCGCATCGCGCAGCCCCGCGAAGGCGGAATCGGAAAACTCCCGCAGGGTGCAGGCCAGATAGTCGCTTGCATAAGGCGAGGCGAGAGAGCCGGAAACAAGGATGCGAGGCTTTGCCGGCTTGTGTTCGGATATGGTTTGAGGCATTGCATTCCAACTGTTAATCACATAACATTTAACATCTATAGTTTATTGGTCAAATGAAATTTCTGACGCCCCTCTCTGCCGAAGGCAACAGCGCGCCGGACATGGTGTTCCGCCGGCTGCGGGAGGCCATCACCATGGGCGATCTGAGCCCCGGCGAGCAGCTTCCGCCCGAGAACGAACTGGCGAGAATGCTGGGGGTTGCGCCGATGACCGCGCGCATCGCGCTCGGCGCCATGCGCGACATGGGACTGCTGACGACGGTGCGCGGCCGCAATGGCGGCAACTTCGTCGCCACCGACGTTGGCGAGCGGCTGGCGGATGCCGCGCGCCGTCTCAGGCTCACGCGGGAAGAACTGCGCGATCTCACCGACTGGCGGCGCGCCATCTCCGGCGAGGCCTGCTACCTCGCGGCCGAACGCGGAAGCCCTGCCGATTTCGAGCGTATCGGGCAGGCCGCAAGGGATTACGACGATCTTTTGCCGCGCTTTCCGGACATGCGTTTCGCCGATGCCCGTTTCCACACCATCATCGCCGAGGTGTCCGGCTCGGCGCGGCTGCTGAAGCAGGAAACCGAAATACAGGTCGAGGTGACGAACTTCATCCTTTCGGCCGTGAAACCGGCGGCCGCCAAGAACCTGACGCCCTACAATCACGATCCCATCGTCAAGGCCATCCGCAACCGCCAGCCGGAGGCGGCGCGGAAGGCGATGCTGGAGCATGCCGAACAGACCTTCGCGTGGATAACGGTGGTGCTTTGACGGCACCGCAATCCATCGCCACGCAAACGAAGGAGCCGGAAAGCTGCGCTTTCCGGCTCCTTCGTTTTCAGGCCAGATCCGCCTACTTGGTGTAGATCGGCTCCGGCGGCGGCTCATAGGCGACCGTCTCGGGCTGATAGCAGTGATTTGCACCGCCCCCGAAATTGTAGCGCAGGCCGGCGCGCACTTCGTGCGTGTTGAAGCCCTTGTCGAAGCCGGGGCCGGCACCGTTGCGCTCGAACATGCGCCCGCCCTCGATGCGGCTGAACCGGTAGCCGGCGTCCAGCATGAGGTTGTCGGTCAGGCAGTAGGAGGCACCGGCCATCAGGGCGTAGGCAAAGCGCCAGCTCTTGCTGCCCTTGTGGACGGCGAAGCCGACATTGGCGTCGTTCTCCAGATCGTCCCACCTGATGTGCGCACCGCCGATACCGGCGCCGACATAAGGCGTCAGGCCGTTCCATGTGCCAAGATCGACATAGGCATTGGCAAGCAGCAGAAGCGCCGACATCTTGGAACGGTCGACAGACTGGCAGGGAATGGTGGGGCTGCCGCAACCAAAGTTGCCGTCATCGGACGTGCTGCCCTTGAACTTGGTCCTGAACCAGTAGTCGAGGGTCAGGTCCGTACGAAAATGCCGGTTGATCTGGTAGCCGACGCCGGCGCCGATCGAGAACGCGCTCTTGAGCTCGGTGGTGTCGAAGCTCTTGGTGCCGCCGACGCCCTGGAACCCATCGCCACAGCCGGGGCATGGCTCAATGCCATAGGTGATGTATTCGGCGCCGCGGATCTTCGATTTGTGATAATCCAGATCGCCACGGATATACCAGCCGCCAAAATCGCTGACTTCTTCGTAAGGCTGCTGGATGACGGGCGGCTCCTCGATCACGATCGGCCGCTCGGCGAGGTCCGCAGCAAGCACCGGGGAAGCACCGCCGGCAACGACAGCGGCCAGAGCCGCTTTCCTGAACAGGTTGGACATAGTTCACCCCTAATCCGGCCGCCGCTGCGCACCGGCATACATAAACCGCGACATGAATAATGAATGGCAAACGTTAAAACGGGCTTAACCCTGTCGATTAACCAAGACAGCCGGAAAACGGCCGCTTCGGGCGCAGGGTGCTCGTCTGTCGTTCAGGGCCCGGACAGTTCGCCCTTGCCTGTCTTTCGGCCTGCGGCCGCTGCCGACAATCTGTCGCGCTTTCGAGACCCGGCTGTCGCCATGCCGCCTTCGCCCCCGGTCGGCCACCGCGACTTCGACGTGGACATGCGAAAGCGAGCATGTCTATCCCGACCATACGGGAAGGCTGCGAAAGGCGCGCCGGCCGGCGTAGTCCGCTTCGGAAACGTCCCGTTCAGCCGGACATGGCCAGGGCCGAAACCAGTTCCCGGTCCAGCTCGTTCTCGTTCCCGTCGCGATAGATTCCCATCTGGTAGCTGTTGAGGTCCCATATCGACCAGCCGAAGCCATGGGATGCCGCCACATGCGTCACATCGGACATCCAGCGCCGCCGATGGACCTGCGCCGCCCCCACGAGCCTGTCGGAACGCCGTGTCACGCCGAACTCGCCCATGACGATGCGCTCACGGGCAATGCCATGGCGATCCGCCCATTTCGCGACGATGGCGAAGTCGTCTTCCACGCGCTGACGGTTCCAGCCGTCGGCAAGAAAGCGCCCGAGTATGGATTGCGCGTGTTCCCTTGCCGCCGCCCTGGCCGCTTCATCGAGCGGTGCGGCGGCGATGCGCGCTTCCAGAGCGGCCTCGATCTCCTCCGCCGGAATGGCGTCATAGGGATAGGGAAGATCCGATACATAAGGCGAGGTCACCGCGTCCGGGGTGCCGAAATCCACCCCCTGATGCGTGAAGCTGAGCGGCAGGTAATAGTGATAGGAATACAGAACGTTGCTGTCGGCATAGGGCGACGGGTCGAGATCGTTCAGGCCGCTGATGCCGCCATAATGCGCGCCCGTGAGCATGAGCGGCAGGTCGGGCGCGGCCCGCCTTGCCGCATCGTGCAGGGACAGCTGCGCCGCACCCCACACCATCACCTGCGTGCGATGAGCGGCGTTGTTCATGAGCGGCTCGTTCATCAGTTCCAGCACCACGCGCCCGGTCCGCACATTGGAAAGCATGGCGGCCAGCCTGACGATCATCGCCCTGTACTCGCTAAACAGCGGGCTCTCCAGATCCTCAAGGATGGACTGCGGTGAATAGAGCGGCACCTGCTCCACCGGATGGCAATCGACAAGCACGTCGAGGCCGAGCGCATGCAGCCGCCCTATATTGGCGAGCAGCTTCTGTTCCAGCGCGGTCCGGTCGGAACCCTGCAACTGCATGAACGGCCCCACGTCCAGCGAGAGGCGGATGAAATCGAATCCGGCCGCAGCGAACTCGCGCGCAAGAGCTTCGGGAAAGGCATTGCGCGGCGTCTCGAACGGGCGTGGAAGATAACGGGTGGCGCTTCCCTCCTGAAGGATGCCCCAGTTCATCATGTTGTGGATTCCCGCACCGCGATGGAGGAGCCGCCTCGTCGTCTGCGCGGCGGCGTCACGAGGCAGGACGGCGAGAGCGCCGGCGGACAGGGACAGGAACTGGCGGCGATTCAGGCTCATGGGGCAAGCCTCCGATGCTTACGCGACGATGCACGCAAGGGTAGAACAGGGCGCGCGTGAAGGCGAGCCCTGCTCTGTGCGAGATTGCCGACAAGGTTAGCGCCCGAAATGGAGGCAGCGACGTTAATCGTAATGCAACCCGCCGCTTGCTAAGGCTTTCGCATGTTGAGACGGCTGGGATGGTATGCGCGGCGCCTCGCCGTCATGGAACGCGGCGAGATCCGCCATCGGATTCGCGAACAGATTGCAAGACGCGCCGCACGGCGCGAAAACGGCGGCTGGGCGCAATTCGCGATGCCCGGTGCGCGGCCCGTGCCCCTGCCGCTTTTCGCCCCCCTGCTCACGGGCGATCTTTCCGCTCCGGTCGCAGCGCAGCTCGCCATCGCGGCCGAAGCATTCCGTTCGGGCAAACTCAGGCTGCTGAACCGCGACTGGCCGCAAACCATCCTCGACGGGGCAGGCAGCGTTGCACCGGACGTCTGGACCCTCGACCCGGTCAGCGGCACACAGTGGCCCGGCCCGGACGTATCGGCCTTCGATATCGATTTCCGCTTCGAGGGCGGCCATCGCGACGTCAAATATGTCGCGGAAGCCAACCGCCTGCATTTCCTCGCGGCCCCGGCAATTCATGCCCGCCGTACGGAAGATGCGACGCTGGCGCATGCCGTGCTCGGCTCCCTGTTCTCATGGATGCAGGCCAATCCGCCGGGACGGGGCGTCAACTGGTATTCCGGCATAGAGGCCGGCTACAGACTTGCCTCGCTCGCCTCTGTCGTCACGGTCCTCGATCCATGGATCGACAGCGCTGCCGGCGGGAAACTGGCGTCTTTCGTCGCCGCGCACGGCACATGGCTGGCGCGGTTTCCGTCGCTCTTTTCATCCGCGAACAACCATCTCGTCGCCGAGGCGATGGGGCTGGTGCTGGCCGCGCGCCTGCTGCCCGACCACCCGCACGCGGCGGACTGGCTGGCGCAGGGCCGGGGCCATCTCGATGGCAGGACATGCGCCCTGTTTCATGAGGATGGTGTCGGACAGGAGCAGTCGCCTGCCTATGCCGCCTTCACGCTGGAGATGTTGCTGATCGGCTTCGGGGCCATCGGTCCGGACGCGCCCTCCCCGGCTGCTCGGGAGCGGCTGGGCAAGGCAGCCGCGGCGCTGAACGCCTTCCTCGATGACGAGGGCCATGTTCCCCTGATCGGCGACGACGACCAGAGCCGCGTGCTTCTGGCCTATGGCAGCGCGGAACCGCGTTATGCGGCCTCCGTTTGCGCCGCGATCGCCGGATTTCTCCAGCGCCCGGAACTTGCCCCCGCCATTCGCGACCCGCATTGGCGCGACGTCGTATTCGCCGCGCCGCCACCCGGCCCGGCACCCTCCGACGGCACGACGACCTTTCCGCAGGGCGGCTACACGATCCGGCGCGGCGACATCGCCGGCCGCCGGGTCCATTTCACCTTCGATCACGGACCGCTGGGGTTCGGCGCTCTGGCCGCGCACGGCCACGCCGATGCGCTTTCGGTATGGCTGTCGCTGGACGGCCGCCCGGTCCTCGTCGATGCCGGCACCTATCTCTACCATTCCGAAGGCGAGAACCGCCGCCGCTTCCGCGTGACCGCGGTCCACAACACGCTGACCCTCTCCGGCGCCAGCCAGAGCGAACCTTCCGGCCCCTTCAACTGGATGCCGCGCCGGGCGCGGGCCAGGCTGGAAAAAGGGGCGGACAGCGTGCCGCTCGACGTGTCTGCCTCGCATGACGGCTATGAAAAACGCTTCGGAGTCGTCCATCGCCGCGACATCGCGGAGACCGCATACGGCTTCGACATCACCGACCGGCTGACCGGCGCAACGCCTGACGGCGAGGTGGAAATCGCTTTCCTGCTGGCTCCCGATCTCGACGTCACGGCCCTTGACGGGCGCGTGACGGCACGCCGGGACGGGCAGGCCGAAATCGCGCTCGCCGCCCCCGAAGAGGCTTCCCTCGAAATCATACGCGCGGACGACATATCGGGCCGCGGCTTCCACTCACCGGGCTTCGGCGTGCTGCAGGAGGCGGCGACCGTGCTGTTCAGGGCGCCTGCAAATGCCATGCGCTGGCGCAGTTCGATCGTGCTCGACCCCGTAACGTGACCTTTACCTGTCGGGGTTAGACCGGTTCGGACAGGGATCGGACGGATTACCGTCGGCGTAACGACAACAAGGCAAAGCGGTCAGACAACCATGAAAATATCCATTTTCGGACTGGGATATGTGGGCACCGTATGCGCGGCCTGCATGGCCGAGCGCGGCCATGAGGTGATCGGCTGCGATGTCAGCGAATCCAAGGTCGCCCTCATCAATGCCGGCCAGAGCCCGATCATCGAAAAGGACATCGGCGAGCTGGTCGCGGCCAAGGTCGCCGCCGGCAGCCTGCGCGCGACGGCCTCGACCGAAGAGGCGATCATGGGCAGCGACCTGTCGCTGCTTTGCGTCGGCACCCCGTCGCGGCCCAACGGCTCGCTCGACCTGTCGGCCGTCGAGGCGGTGGCGCGGCAGATCGGCGCGGTGCTCGCCACCAAGGACAGCTACCATTCCGTCGTCATCCGCTCCACAGTCCTGCCGGGAACGCTGGCCGACCTCGTGGTGCCGGCGCTGGAAGAAGCTTCCGGCAAGAAGCTGGGCGTCGCCTTCGGCGTTGCCTCCAACCCCGAATTCATGCGCGAAGGCTCGGCCGTCGCCGACTTCAACAATCCCGCCAAGACCGTGATCGGCGCCGAGGACGAGACCACGCGCAAGCGGCTGCTGGAACTCTATGACGGCCTGCCGGGGCAGACCATCGTGACCGAGCCGCGGCTGGCGGAGCTGGTGAAGTACACCGACAACACCTGGCACGCGCTGAAAGTGGCCTTCGGCAACGAGATCGGCAATGTGTGCAAGGCAGCCGGCGTCGACAGCCACGACCTGATGAAGGTGTTCTTCGCGGACACCAAGCTCAACATCTCCAGCGCCTATCTGCTGCCGGGGTTTGCCTTCGGCGGCTCCTGCCTGCCCAAGGACGTGCGCGCCATCAACGCCTATGCGGTCCAGCACGACGTGGAAGCGCCGCTGCTGAAATCGCTGATGCCTTCCAACAAGCAGCAGATCGAACGCGCCCTGCAATGGGTGCTCGGCCACGGCAAGCGCAATGTCGGCTTCCTCGGCTTCTCCTTCAAGGCCGGCACGGACGACCTGCGCGAAAGCCCCTATCTGGAGCTGATCGAACGCCTGCTCGGCAAGGGCTGCGACATCCGCATATTCGACCAGAACGTGTCGCTGGCGAAACTGGTCGGCGCCAACAAAGCCTATCTGATGAACGCCATCCCCCATGTCACCCAGCTGATGGTGCCGTCGGTCGATGACGTGGTGAAGCACGCCGACATTCTGGTGGCGACAAGCCGCTCGCCCGAATACGAGGCGGTGGTGGAAAAGATGCGACCCGATCAGGTGCTGCTGGACATGGCGCGCCTTCCCAACATCGAGCGCGTTGCGGGGACCTATGACGGCATCAACTGGTAGGCGCGTCCTCATCATCGTCGAGAACCTGCCGGTGCCTTTCGACCGGCGCGTCTGGTCGGAAGCCACAACGCTGGTCAGGGCCGGCTATCAGGTCTCGGTGATCTGCCCGAAAGGCAAGGGCTCGACCGCTTCCTACGAGGTGATCGACGGCGTGCATATATATCGCCATTCGCTGCCGCTCGATGCCGAGGGCGTGCTGGGCTATGCGCTGGAATACAGCGCCGCCCTGTTCTGGGAATTCCTGCTTTCGCTCAAGGTGGCGTGGCAGCGGGGCTTCGACGTCATCCATGCCTGCAACCCCCCGGACACCATCTTCCTGATCGGCGGCTTCTACCGGCTGTTCGGCAAGAAGTTCCTGTTCGACCACCACGACATCAATCCCGAGCTCTACGAGGCAAAGTTCGGCCGCCGCGATTTCGGCTGGAAGCTGATGGTGTGGCTGGAACGCCTGTCGTTCCGCACCGCAAACCGCTCGCTTGCCACCAACGAAAGCTATCGGGAAATCGCCATCACGCGCGGCGGCATGGCCCCGGACAAGGTGCATATCGTACGCTCCGGCCCCAATCTGGACCGCGTGCGCGAGGTGGAACCGGATCCGAAATGGCGCAACGGCCGCCGCTTCGTCGTCGGCTATGTCGGCGTCATCGGCAAGCAGGAGGGGCTCGACCTTCTGCTGGAATCGGTCAGCCATCTGGTCAATGTGCGCAAGCGCGACGACATCCAGTTCGTCATCTGCGGCGGCGGACCCGAGCTGGAAGCGATCAGGGCCGAAAGCGCGGCAATGGGGCTTGGCGACTATGTGACCTTCACCGGACGCTGCCCGGACGAGACGCTGTTCTCGGCGCTCTCCACCTCCGACGTCTGTGTCAACCCCGACCGGCCGACGGCGATGAACGACAAATCGACCATGAACAAGATCATGGAGTACATGGCGCTCGGAAAACCGATCGTGCAATATGACCTGCGCGAAGGCCGGTTCTCCGCGCAGGAAGCCTCGCTCTACGCAACATGCACCGATCCGGCCGATTTCGGCGACAAGATCGCCGAGCTGCTGGACGATCCCGAACGCCGCGCGGCCATGGGGGATTTCGGACGCGAGCGCGTGCGCAACGAGCTGGCATGGAACTACGAGGCGCCGAAGCTGCTGGCCGCCTATGAGGCGCTGTTCACGGCACGCGGGAAATAAGGGCGACGGCTCATGTGCGGCATCTTCGGATTTCATGCCAGGGCGCGCCTGTCGCTCGATGCCGAACTGAACGCGGCCACGGATCTTCTGGCCCATCGCGGGCCGGACGGGCGCGGCACCTTTGCCGCGCGCAGCCCGGATGGCGAATGGCAGGTCGGGCTTGGTCACCGCCGCCTGTCGATCCTCGACATCGAGGGCAGCCCGCAGCCGATGCATTCGCACGATGGCCGCTACACCATCGTCTACAATGGCGAGATCTATAACTATATCGAGCTGCGCGCCGAGCTTGCGGAACGCGGCCACCGCTTCGCCACGCAGGGCGATACCGAAGTGCTGATCGAGGCGTGGCGGGCCTGGGGCGAGGATTGCCTCTCCCGCTTCAACGGCATGTTCGCCTTCCTTTTGTGGGACAACCGGACCGGCCGCCTGATCGCGGCGCGCGATCCGTTCGGCAAGAAGCCGCTGTTCGTCGCAAGGGCGGAAGGCGCGCATGTCTTCGCTTCGGAAATCGAGCCGCTGCGCAAATTTCCGGGCGTCGACGACCGGCTGGACCAGGATTCGCTGCGGGAATATCTGAGCTACCGCTATGTGCCGGGACCGGCGACCTTCTTCAGGGGTATCGCCAAGGTGCCGCCCGGCACCTTCATGGCGCTGGACGGCGACACGGTTTCCGCGACCCGCTATTTCACGACGCCGTTCTCGCGAACCACACCCGACATCACCAACTTCGACGAGGCGCTGCGCCTGTTCTCGGACCGGCTCGACGCGGCGGTGCAATTGCGGCTGCGCTCCGACGCGCCGTTCGGCGCCTATCTGTCCGGCGGGCTCGATTCCTCGATGATCGTGGCGCTGATGAGCCGGCACATGGACAAGCCGGTCTCGACCTTCTCGGTCGGGTTCGACGTGCCCGGCTCCTCCGAGCTGCCCTATGCGAGGCAGGTCGCCGATGCATTCGGCACCGACCACCATGAGCTTGCCGTGGGCCTGAACGAGTTCACCTCCGTTTGGGAGGAGGCGGTGCTGCGGCGCGGCGCGCCGGTGGCCGAGCCCTCCGACCTGCCTGTGCTGCTGCTGTCGAAAATGGCGAGCCGCAGCGTCAAGATGGTGCTGACCGGGGAAGGCGCCGACGAGCTTCTGGGCGGCTATCCAAAGCACCGCGCCGAACCGTGGGTCGCGCTCTACCAGCGGCTGGTGCCGGGCGTCCTGCACGACGCCGTCGTCGCTCCCGGCGCGCGCGCCCTGCCCTATGCGCTGCGTCGCGTGAAGACCGTTGCGGGCGTCGCCGGCATTCGCGACCAGCAGGCCCGCATGGCTGCCTGGTTCGGTGGCGGCGATGCCGAACTGGCCGGGGCGCTCTATGCGGGCGCGCCCGCTTCACGCGATCTCGACCCCCTGCCCTTCGCGGCTGACGGAGCCGCCAGCGCCCTGAAGCGCATGCTGCATTTCGACCAGACCTCGTGGCTGCCCGACAACCTGCTGGAACGCGGCGACCGCATGATGATGGCCGGCTCCATCGAGGGTCGCATGCCGTTCATGGATGTGGGACTTGCCGAACTCGTCGCCCGCTTCCCGGACGCCTTCCTGACCGGCGCGCCGAAGGGAAAGCGCGTGCTGCGCACGCTGGCCGCCCGCATGCTGCCGGAGGCCATCGTAACGCGAAAGAAAGTCGGCTTCCGGGTGCCGGTGGAGCAATGGTTCAGGACCGGCATGGCCGACCAGATGCGCGACCTCCTGCAATCGGGCGATGCAACGGTCAGGCAGGTCTGCAACGCCGGCGAAATCGACCGGCTGATGAGCGAGCATCTGGGCGGCAGGCACAACCACGAAAAGCTGCTGTGGGCGCTTGCCAATCTCGAGCAGTTCTTCCGCATTTTCCGGCCGGCGACGGGCCAGATCGCCGGACGCTCGTCCGGATGATCGACAGAGCACTGGAATCACCAAAACCCGAATCGCTTCCGTAACGATCCCTGATCGCCAATGGGATCAGGCAAGGCTCCATGGCTGCCGGCAGGACGCCTCGTCATTACACCGTCGATTCAGAGCCGCAACGATCGCCCATCTGTGCAGCCATGCAGCGAACGCTCACTGCCTGACGGCGAGCGCCTTGCGGTAGACTTTCGCCAGCCCGCCGACCATCGATTCGAGCCCGAAATGATCCTTGTAAATCCGGCGTGAGGCAGCGCGGAAGCTTTCCCGAAGGGCCTTGTCGCCGATCACCCTGCCCAGCGCCCGCGCAATCCCCTCCGGGTCGTCGGGGGTGATGAACAGGCCGTTCTCGCCCTCTCGCAGCACGTCCGGCACCGAGCCCACCGGTGTCGCAACAAGCGCCGCGCCCGCGCAGGCGCCTTCCAGCAGACAGACCGGCAACACCTCGTTGCGCGAGGGCAGAACGACGATGTCGGCTTGTCGGTAAAGCGGCAGGATGGCGTCGCGGGCAATCCAGCCGGTGAACTCCACCCGTCCCGAAAGACCGAGCGTTTCGGCGCGCTCGCGAAAGCCGGCCACATCGCCTGTCCCCGCGAATGTCATGCGCCAGCCGGGCAGGTCGTCCGGCAAAAGGGCGAGCGCCTGCAACAATGCAGCGGCCCCTTTCGCATCGGTCAGATTGCCGGCGAACAGCAGGCGCACCGGCGCACCCTGTTCGCGCGGCCGGGGCGCATCGGGCGCGAAATCGGCAACCCCGTTGGCGACGACATCGAAGCGCCCGGCCGGCATGGCGTAGAAGCGGGCGACATACCCGCGCCAGTAATCGCCCAGAACGATGATGGCCGAGGCCCGCTCCAGAACACGCCTCAGCACGGGCACCCAGCCCGGCTGCCTCTCACCCGGCTTCGGGAATGCCGAGCCATGGAAATGCACGACCGTTGCCACGCCGAACAGGCGCGCCACGCCCTGCATCATCCATTTGCGCCACGCCGATGCATTGGTCGCCGCGTTCAGATGGACGATGTCGTAGTGCCGCATCGCCACCATCCAGACATAGCGCAGGAAGGCGAGCGGAAAATGCAGCACCCATCCTGCCCCGGACGCATCGCCGCGCGAGGCGAGGAAGTCCATTTCCAGACCGAGCTCGGGATGCGCATGCAGTTCCTCATCGACATGGGAAAAGAGCGTCTCGATACCGCCACGCCCTTTCAGGCCACGCGGCACGATACACAGCACGCGCAAGGGGCGAGGTGCCGTCATCGGGCCCGGCGTCCCTTGCCGCGCCGCACGGGAACGATGCAGTCGATCGCCTCAAGCTGCCCCGTGGCGGTGAGCGTATGCACTTTCGGATAGGTCGATTTTTCCGGCGACAGGATTGGAACCGGCGTCGTCAGGCGCACCGTCGTCTCGTTCAGTTCGACGAGATCGGCCAGGCCGAGCGCGCCGCCATATCCGTTCGTACCGTCCTGCAAGGGCAGCACGATACGATCGCCCACACGCACGAAATGCCCGCCCGGCCTTGCCGACGTCCGGTCGACCGTCACCGGGTTGGCGGGATGAGGCACCCATGGTCCCTGCAGACCGGGTGCATGGAAAACCACGAGCGTGTCGGAGGCGCTGCCATAGCCATAGCGTTCGGTGGCGAACAGCCACAGGCGGCCTTCATGCTCCAGCAAGGTCGCATCGAAAAGCTCCCGATCCGGGATCAGAACCGCATGCCGGACCCAGCGCTCGGGGAAGGATTCCGCGCGGTAGAGGATCAGATTGCCCCCCGAACCACCTTCCGGCAGCATCCAGATTTCGCCGTCACGCGCGAACACCTGCGGATAGGACAGATGGTGAGGCTCATCCAGAACGCAGCGCGGCACCGTCGCCGTTCCGTTGGCGAACACTTCGGCAACGGAAATCACCGCCTTGTCGGAATCGTAGGGACAATCCTCCACGAAGATGAAATGCCTGCCCTCCCATTCGAAGGGAAACGGATCGGCATAGAAGCGCCTGCCGTCGTCGGGCAAGGTGATCCAGGGCTCGCCGGCAAGCAGGCCGGTATCGACAACCCTCGCGCCCTTGTGGAACCGGTAGCGCACATCCCAGCGGTGGATATGGGAGACAAGGCGCTGGATCGTGCCCCTGATCTGGCGCGGGATCATGGACAGCAGCCAGGCGCCGGTCAGTTGTCCGCCGGTCGGGCGCTCCAGCGCGCCAGCCGCAGGACGGCGGGCGGGCGTCCCGCCATCGGGATGGCGATGGGCCGCGGCGACCATCAGCGTCACCATGCCGGCCAAGACATCGTCCATGCCGCGCAGCAGCGAAAGACGACTGTCGACCATGGGCTTTCCACGGACCACGGAATGCTGACCGTCGAGGACGATGTCGACATTCGGCAATTGCCCGCGCAGCAGCATCAACGCCGCCCCCGCAGGCGAGGAAAAGCCCGAGAAGACAGGCTTCAGGGCCGGAGAGGCAACGGCCGCATCCGCGCCAGTCAGATCGAGCCTGAGCGCCATGTCCGTCCGCGCAGGCGACAGCTGTACGCCCGGCACCATGTCGAGCAGGCCGTTCATGCGAATCCGGAGAGCCCTGCGCTCGAAGCGAAGCAGCCGGTCCAGCGCCAGCCATCCCGCATCCTGTGCGCCGGCACCCACCAGCGCGACATCGTGACCGAGCGCCCGCAACCGGTCGGCCACGACGACGTGCATGCGACGCACCGCGTTTTCGGGCACAAGAACATCGATCGCGCTCATGGAGAAACCATCACAAACTGCCTGCATGACGTGGCGCCCCCGGAGTGGCTGGCCGGAGACGCGCCTGACCACAGTAATGGTCACGAAACGCTAAGTTCGGCTTAAGGCGACCGCGGACGGGCGCAGCCTGCCACCGGCTCATGCGCGGCCGTCCGGCATCAGGACCGTGTCCGTACCGGAACCGGTGAAGCGTGCTGGCTCTGCACTTCCGAAGCCGGGGTTCGATGGCGTCGGCGAAAATACGGATCGATCCATTTGTCGATCAAAACCGCGTAAAAAACGCAGACGACGAAAGAGGCGAGAAACAGGATGAGCGGCTTGTCGGCCACAGCGCTCCATTGAGCGATCATCAGTTGTATGACGATGAAGTGCATCAGGTAGATGGAATAGGACCAGACGCCGATCCTGCCGATCCACGTCCAGTTCAAGGGCCGGAACACGAAATTGTCGTGAAAACGGACCGCGCAATAAAAGAGCGGATAAAGAGCCAGCCCCTGAAGAGAGTAGCGGAACGTTTGCCTGAAAATCTCGTCCCGATACACGAAAGTGAAGAGCAGAAGGCACAGGGCGCCGGCAACGAGAAGCCATTGAGCCCCGGACATGCGGCCACGCCCGGAAAGCCTGTCCATCGGGTTGCTCCAAAGGGCCAGCAGCGCACCGTAGAGGATGGAGTCTATGCGCGTATCCGTGCCGAAATAGGTGCGCGCCGGATGGAAGCCGGGTTGGTGGGAAAGATATATCCGCCAAAGAAGAACAGCGACGCATACTAGCGCAAAGACATATCCGATCTCCCGGCGGCGCAGGCCGAAGCCGGTGAGAGCCAGCAGGACAACCGGATAGAATATATAGAAATGCTCCTCGACGGCGAGGGACCACAGTATGACTGTGCCTTCGGGTATCTTGCCGCCAAAATCAACAAATATCGCATAGTAATTCGCGAAGTAGAAAATCTGCGAAAGCACGCCATACAGCGTGATTCCACCCGGCAGCACATTAATGAAAACCAGCAGATAGGCGATCGCCAGGGTAAGGAACAGCGGCGGGAAAAGCCGGAAAAACCGCCGTATGTAGAAGTTCCTGATGCTGATCGAGCCTGTGTGATCATACTCGTTGAACAGCAGGCTCGTGATCAGGTATCCGCTGAGGAAAAAGAACACCGTGACGCCGAATCCGCCCGGTATGATCTCTCCGTAACCGGCATGAGCCGCCATCACGATCAGCACCGATACGGCGCGAATGCCGTTCAGGGACGGGATCATCTGAAAAGGAAGAGTCATCTGCGAGCCCATGGGAGCTTTCCTGAAAGCGCGGATAAACGAGACCACGTCATGATTGACACTGCGACGGAAGCCGGACACCGCCCGCTCCCGCAACTGGCGTACCGCGGCCGATCCGTGACAGCACATCGTTGGCGCTGTTGGTCACATGCCCCGAAGAAACAGTTTCCCTGCCCTTGCCGATCAGCGCCAGCATGATGACGGCAGGAACGCTCATCATGTTGCTCTTGCCGCTGATGCCCACGGTGGTGGAAAGAATGAGGAAGATGTAGGCAAGGGGCAGGATGGCGCCGCGCCCGGCAGCCCGCAACATGTCGACGAACCAGCCGGCTATGCCGAACCACAGCACGGCCGTCATGACGACGCCGAACCGCAGCGCATGGCCCGCCCATGAATTTTCTATGCCTTCGGCGAGACCGTTGAGCCGCACCTGAGTATCGAGGCTGATAAGGCGGTAACCCAGCAACAGATTTCGCAAGCTGATATCTTCAAACAGCCTGAACAATACAACCCTGCTCTGTGCACTGCCCTTGTCGTTGACAAAGCGATTGAGGAAATTGTCGAAGATACCGGCCTGATAAAGAACGAACAGGGTGAGGGTAACGAGCGGGAGGACCAGCAGGACGGAAACCAGCATCCGCTTGCTGACCTCGCCACCTCGAAGGAACATCAGGAATTTCAAACCGAGAACTGTCGCCACAGTCGCATAGACAATCAGGAATGAAACCCGGGAGCCGATGAAGGGCATGGCGGCCATGCACAGGAGGATGACCGGCACCCGCCAGCGGGCTCCGAGGCCGCGCACATTGCTGACAGTCGTCAGGATGATGGTGTAGACGCCGGTTGCCAGAGCTCCTCCCAGCGGATGCCCCAACAGCGCGGTTGCCCGATACTCCCATTCCTGTTCCCTGTCATTCAGGACGAAGGGAAAAAGGCGCCAGCCGGAAAGACCCTCGACCAGCGATAGGCAACAATTGACGACCATCAGGATATGAACCGTGCGCGCGATATGAAGGCGGGAGCGGTCCCCGACATCGGCGAACAGCATGTAAATTATGGCCGCGACCATGATGGCGTCGATCAGAAAGGAGGCGGGCTGGTCCCCCTTGAAGCGGGAGATGAATATCCACAGCAGGATGCAGGCAACGAGCAGGAAGGTGGATCCGAGGCAGCGCGCCATCAGATCGAACATGTACGCAACGGGGTTGGGGTTGGCGATCACCGCCAGTCCGAGCGCCATGACAAACAGATAGGTTGCGGGATGGATCTTCGTAATGATCGAGCCACCCGGCGAATTGTAGGGTATGCCGAAAAATTCCAGAGCGAAGCCCGACAACGAAAACATCGCCACAACGCCGAGGAAAAGGAGCAGGTCCACGAGCCCGCGCGCCTTTGGCCGCGCAATGCTTGGCACTGAATGCTCCATCGAGCTACCGCCTGTTGTCAGTTGCGCTCTCATCCCCATCCCGTCAGCCCAGATCGCAAGCTGTGTAGCATCGTCAAGCTTTCAAATCGATGAAGCCGCGCCAGCAGATGCCCCATAAGTTGGCACCGGCGACCCGTGAGGCGCGGCCGGCAGGCAGCAGCAGGAATGATGCAGCCATCAGGAAGCGGTTCGGCCAATCGGCCGATGTGCAAACACCCTGTTTCACGCCCGGATGGCGTGCATCCCGCATCGCAAATGCAAGACGGGGCTTCCTGCCGCCATTCATGATGTATTAGGACGCATCCACTAGGTCTCTGGCGATGCAACCATCGTCATTTCTGACAGCTGGGCCAAGACAGAGGGTCGGAGAATAGAGGCTGTGAAGAGCGGGAAATCCGAGAATATTCGCACTGAACAGCTGGAATCTGCTCAACTGGAAAGGCAGCAGAATCCTTTTTTTCAGCCCTGGGTGCTGGATAATGCCCGCAGCCATCTTCTTGCTCGTCACGAAAGGTTCATTTCCATCGGCGGCGACGGGGAAATCGTTCTTCCGCTTGTGGTCGATCGGCGCATACCGGGCTTGCTGCCGACCGTTGCCCACATATGGGGGCACAAGCACTGCTTCGACTCGACGCCACTGAAGCAGAATCCCTCGCGCGACGATATGGCGACCCTGTTCGATTCCCTTGCCGGACAGGGCATCGACATATTGAGATGGCGCCGCATGCCTACAGACACGGATTTTTCCGCGGCATTGATCGATTTCCTCGCAGAGCGCGGTCTCGCGCATGAAGAAACGAAGCGCTATCAACGCTCCCTCCTTCTGGCCGGCAGCAACGATCCGGAAAGCTTCCTTGACCGTCTCAGCAAAAAGCGCCGGAAAGACTTGCGCCGGTGCCGGCAACGCCTGTCGGAGATGGGCACAGTGGAGTTCGTGACATATCAGGGACCGCATGACGCGGCACAATGGTGTCACGACTTCATCGAGCTGGAAGCTTCGGGCTGGAAGGGTCCTTCCGGCACCCGTACGGCGATAGGCTGTTCGGAAAACGAACGCGCCTTCTTCGAAGCCATGGCAAAGGACGGTGCGGCCAGAGGCGATATCATCATTCACAGCCTGACACTGGACTCCAGGCCGATTGCGATGACGGTCAATTTCCGCTCGGGCACATGGGTCTGGGCCTACAAGGTCGCCTATCGCGAGGAACTGGCCAATCTGTCGCCCGGCGTACAGCTGGAGGTGGAAGGCAGTGTCGCATTCCTGAACGACCCGAACATTGCCTGTGTCGATTCCTGCACAGCATCGGGGCATAGCCTGATGGACAATCTGTGGTCCGGCCGGCGGCCCATGGCGGAATACCTGATCGCCGTCCGCCCGTCGGTCAACCCTGTGATACGGGCCAGCGGCCTGCTCTGGCGCGGCTATCTCTCACTGAAAAACACAGCGCGCGAAAAGCTCAAAAGCCCGCGCCCGTCGTAACGACATCCGCCGCGCCGGCTTTGGCCGGAAGCCTGCAGGCGCGACAGGCACCCGGTTCGGGCGGCACGTATCGCCCGAGCCCGAACCGTAGTCTCACCTATGCCGAAACGTCATCGGGGCTGGCGGATGCGAGCCCGATCAGGCGCGAGATGCGACAGATATAATCTCTCCACCGTATCTGCCAGATGCCTGTAGTCGCGATTTGCCCTGACCCACGCCGGGCCCCGTGCGCCCATCGCTTCCGCCTTCTGCGGGTCGGTGAACAGGCGGGCCACGCCTTCCGCTATCGCCTTGCCTGTATATGCGGTGACGAAGCCTGCCCCGCTGCCGTGGATCACTTCGTTCTGGTCATAATGCACCGTACCTACGACCGGACGTCCCATGGCCAGATACTCGACCAGCTTCGTAGGCGTCGCGACCTGCTGGGCCGAATCCATCATGAACGGCGACAGGCACACATCAACGCGCTTCACCCAGCCGAGAGCTTCTGCAAGCGGAAGGCGTCCAGTGAAAATTACACGGTCGGACACACCGAGTTTTTCCATCCGGGCCTCGAGATCCTTCCGCTCGAGGTCGGAAACCGCACCGATCAGGACAAGGACGGCATCATGACCTTCCGCCACCAGCTCCGCCAGAGCGTCCATTGTGAGATTGGTGAGGATGCTCACCACATCGGCGCACAGATAGGCCATGCTCTTCCTGCCGGCCAGCCGCGGGTCCTCGATCGCGCGGATGGAGTCCGCGTTGTAGCGCTCCGTGGTGACCCCCATGGGAACGGGTGTCATCTTCTCCATCGGTATTCCGCGAAAACCCACGCGTTCGCGCATGCGCTTCGACTGCACGATGATGTGGCTGCTGAGAGGCAGGGCCAGCCTGTAAAACAGAAAGTCGGCCACGATCGCATAAACGATCCGCACGGCCCTGGCAGGCAAGCTCATCGAGTTCAGATTGAGCAGGGCATCGCGCAACCGCCCTTCCAGAACCGGATAGCTCATCCAGAACAGGCAGGGCGTTCCGGAGATCTTGCAGGCGAGGGTATATGTAATGGCCCACAAAGGCTGGTCCCTGATCTGGACTACATCATAGTCCCCGCGCGCTGCCGACCATGCCAGCTTCAGGCGAAGCCAGTTCTCCGCCATCCGGTAGCGCAGCACACCGAATCTTTCCGACATCTGGCGACGCGCGACATGGAACCGCTCGGCGCCGCGCTCGTCCACACGCGCCGGTCCATCCTGAACGGGGCGCAGGCTCCAGTCGATGTTCAGCCCCCGGCTGACAAGATGATTGGAAAACAGCTCGACAAGATCGACGCGAAAGGCCGGATAATCGTCAGGGGCTACGAACAGCATTCTTACACCCGAGAGCGCCCCCTGTTCCGGCGCAACCGCGGGCGCTTCCGCTTCAGCCTGCATCGTCAAACCCGCCACAGATAGCTCATGTAGAAAACCGTTGGGACAGATATGCTTTTGCGAGCCTCAGATACCGCCAAAGGAACCTGTTCCGCCGCATCAGATTCTTCACCTGCTCACCATAATGGACTGCCCTGATCGTAGCCGAGCCGAGGCCTGTGAAGGCGACATGGATGTCATCCAGTTCGTGGATGATGTCGCACCAATGCGTCTTGTATTCTTCATACCCCACGCCCAGATCGAACGCGGACAATCCATTTTCGCAACATTGTTCTATGTGCCTGAACAGAAGAGCCCGCCCCGGGCCAAAAGACACAAGTTCATCATTGGCGTAGGTAGAGAAGTAAGCATTTACGCGGCCGTGATGGATTCCCGAGCCCTTCACAGCCCGTGTTTTGCCACCGACCGAAAGTTCCATCATCTCCAGAAGCGGTTCTTCCATGCCTGCGGAGCGCTCGAGGAGCTCATGGAAAAAGTCCTGAACCCCCGGAGCGGCGAAGCTGTTGGCCTTTCCCTGCTCTGCAAGCCTCTGGCCCTTTTGCATAAAAAAGAAATCGAGGGCCGCCCGGGCGCGCTCAGGATCGCGCACGGTGTCATAGACAAGAGGACCGGCCTCGCTCATCTTGCGTTCCTGTTTGCGAATGTTTTTCCTGCGCCTCGAACCGTCGGTTCTCGCGAGCACAGCCGCAAACCCGCCTGAGAGGTCGAATGAATATCCTTCCGTGGGAGACGGACGGGACTGCAATTTCGCAAGCGGCTGGGCTATTCCGTCATGGAGCCTCGGCGTCCTGTCCAAAAGGGCGCAGTCGACATCAGCAAGGGCAGGCCCGAGCATCGCTTCAACTTCAGAACGCCGCAGACGTTCCATCGCGGCCACGGCTTCCCTGCTCCAGAGGCCAAAATTGTAGCTGGAATGGTCGCCGCCGATCCATGTTGCAATGCGCACGGGACCGGTTCTGGAAATCTGCAGCGGCAGAATGAACGCCGGCTGCCCATCGAGCCTGCCCAGAACGATGGCGGGGCGTGCCTTCAGATGCGGCAGGACATGACGGACGTTGGAATCCACCCATTCGTAGCGCTGGAAAACGGTTGCGACGCCGGCCGATTCGAGCTGTCGCCACTCCTTCTCGATATCCGATGGCCTGTCGAAGCTTTCGACCTGGAAAGGAGAGCCTGTTCGATCGGCGACCCCGGCCGCCGCTACGCTGGAAGCCGTACTCGGCTGCGACGTCATATTTCCTGAAGCTCCCTGGTACCGTTGCAGGCATGAATCAACTCGTTCAGCCGGGCGGAGATATCACACCGTGATCCAAGCATATCTCCGGTTAAGGAATAGTCTTGAGCCGTTCAGAAAAACACTGCAGATACAGGCGCAGGGGTACGGCAGGCATGTTTTGCCGCGTCGGCGGCTTGTAACGGAAACACGGATATGTGGCCGATTTCAGAATAACGCGTGACCGATATGAGCACAATCGGGCTGGAGTTTTCTACCCGACCTTCATCGGCATGACCCATTGCCCGTCACGGAGCACGCCCCGAGCGGGCATCTCCGGTAAGCACCTGTGCAGCAGGCGCAGGATCTGGCCTGCCCCTTCTGAGACGGAAGCGCAGATTCAGCGCAGGACGCTCCACAAATGTCCAGGAGAGCCAGGCGACCAGCGCTGCGAGGACGGTTGCCGATATCGCATTTGCGAAGACGCCCTGCCCCGGAAAGAAGCTGATGAGGCATTGCTGGAGGAAAAAACCCCAAACATATATTCCATAGGAAAGGTCGGTGCGATCCGCCGCATCCTGCAGCCATCCGGCCTGAAAGCTGCCCAGCCAGAAACTCAGATAGGCGGCGGCGACCATTCCCAGCGGCAGTTTCAGGAGCGATCCGGACGCCAGACAAAAGCCGAGCGGAATCCAGATCGCCAGCAGCCAGGGAAGGCTCAGCCTGATGCGATCCCGCTCGAACCAGGCGGTCACCCCCAGATAGAATGCGAAGAAGAGGCGGGCCAACCGGGTAGCGAGTTCACTGTGCCCGGTCATTTCGGGCAGCAGCAACAGGACACAGGAAACGCCCAGAACAACCGCCAGCAGAAGCCGCCGGATACCGGCCCCGGCCTTCAGGAAGCCAAGCGCAAGCATGAAGATTATGAGGCTTACGTAGCAGATCACCTCGTAGCGGATGGTCCAGATGGGAATATTGAGGACACCCGGCCAGGGGTTGTCTTCGAAAACCCCTGCAAGCGTGGTTTCAGACGAGAAGATAAGGAGGCTCCTGGCCAGGAAGGGACCGATATTTGCAACCGTCCAGTATTCGCCGGCCGACACGCTGGTGAGGAACAGGCCAGACACGATCACGATCGCCACGCAGACACAGACGAGAGCCGGCATGATGCGCAGGATTCGGGCCAGCACGAAGTCGACCACGTCGCGCGACCGCTCCCAGCTCGATGCCACCATGAAACCGGACAGGGAGAAAAATATGTTCACCGCATGACTTCCCAGCGAATAGCCGGTCACGTCCCGCAGGGGCTCCGAGGCGTCCTCGCCCAGCACGACGGCATAGGAATGGGTCCAGATCACGAGCACGGCCGCGATCACTCTGATGATGCCATAGCTGTTGGCGCCACGCCTTGCGGCGCTCGCCAGAAAAAAGGGATCGCTCCCGCGTTTTGACATCGATCCTTTCTCCTGCTGAAACTGCGCTTTGAACACCAATTCCGGTTCCGGAACCCTGTTCGCCATCGCCAGCCTCGCCGCCGCTCCCTTCCGTCCGCAAACCTTCGGTCATTGTCAAGCTTCGCGACAAGGAAACGAACGCTAACGGCTGCCTCATAAATTGATGCTATTGGCCTACGACGCTCGGCTTACAGGGGAACAACAGAATCCATGCGGCTACTGAAAAAACTGCTCAGCCGGTCGGCCGATATCCGGACATTCGTGTTCGGGCTCATCTGGTCGACGCTCGGCACGGTGGCCGTGCGGCTGACGCCGCTGATCACCACGGTGCTGATCTCGCACTGGTTCGGCATCGAATCCGTCGGCAAGTTCGCCGTCACCTACGGAACGCTGATGTCGGCAAGCATGCTGGCGGCCACCGGCGTCAGCCTCATGGCAACGCGCAACATCGCCGCCTTCGCCCACACCGAACCCGACAACGCCGGGCGTCTTGCCGGCATGGCCGTGCTGCTGGCGGGCGGAGCCGCGGCAGCGCTGGCGCTTGCCATATATCTGTTTTCGGACGAGATCGCAGAACGTATCCTGAAGCAGCCCGAGCTCGCCTTCTATCTGCGCGTCATCTCTCCGATCATCGTCGTCAGCGCGCTGAACAACGTACAGACCGCCATACTGAGGGGGCTCCAGCAATTCAGGACAACCGCCCGGCTCGACATGATCATGGGTGTCCTGATGATCGCCTCGGTTCCCGCCGGGCTCTATCTTTACGGGCTGACGGGCGGCTTTGCGGCGCTGGGCCTTGCCTACCTTGCAGGTTGCATGGTCACGACGCCTGCGATGCTGCATGCATTGCGCTCGCACGGCATCCGCTTCTCGTTCAGCGGCTCGCTGTCGCAATGGCCGATGATCACCCGCTACGCCATACCGGCGCTGCTCGCCAGCCTCCTCTACGAGCCGGTGAACTGGATCTGCACCATGATCATCGTCAACAAGCCCGACGGGCTGGAGCAGGTCGGCCTCTACTTCATCGCCATGCAGCTGGAGACGCTGCTTTTGTTCGCGCCGCAGATCGTTGTGCAGGTGCTTATCCCGATGCTCTCTTCCGGCTTCGGCGAAAAGGACAGCCGCCGCGTGCGCAACATACTGGCGATGGGCATCGGCACCAACCTTGCCATCGCGGTCGGCTTCGTTGCCGTGATGATGCTGTTCGGCGACTGGTTCCTGCTCCTGTTCAAGCTCGACCCGGCGCGCGACTGGCCGATCTTCATGATCGTGGTTCTTGCCGCGGCCATGATCGCCTGCGCCCTGCCGCTCGGGCAGGTTCCCGTGTCCTCCGGCTATATGTGGATCGGGCTTTCGATCACCGGCGGCTGGGCGATGACGTTCATCATCGGCACATGGATGCTTCAGGATCAGGGCGCGAAAGGCATCGTCATCGCCCGCGCCATTGCATGGGGCCTGCAAACGCTGGTCTATATCGGCTTCACCCGCTTTGCCGTCAGCCGCACCACATCACGCCCGAAAGATGTGCCATCATGAATTTTCGCGGGTGCCTCGAAGCAAGTCACCGGCACCGGCATTGGGGCGGTTTCGTTTGCGAGACGTCTTTTTTCGTCACCCCGGGCTTCGCGTTCCGTCCGCGATCGCCAGCCGCAGCTAGCTTCCCAATAACCGGCTTCTGCCGGGACAGATCCGTGCGCCTCAGACCCGCGCTGCCGGCGTGTTTAGCAGCAACTCTGCCGGAGGTCGCTTAAGCCGTTTCTGCGGACAGGAGTACGCAGATCGCGGAACCTCAACCCGTGCTTTGAACCATGGGGGGAAGCTTTCCGGACAGGCGCCTGCGGCAGATGGCCATCACGGGACGCTCGACGAGAAGGTGCGCGAGGCAGCCACAGGCGACGGTGCCGGCAAAGACCAGCAGGTAAATCAGTTCCGGCGACAAGGGCTGGTAAGCCGAAAGCCTGATGAAGATTTTGCCGGTCAGTCCGAGAAACGCCAGATGGGTGAGGTAGATCGAATAGGAGGCATCGCCGATAAGATTGAACAGCCGCAGCCCTGACGGCCATTGTCCGCCGGATTCCAGAGCGGCGGCCCCGGCGATCAGGAGCCCGAACGAGATTGCGTAGACAGGCTGGGCCCAGCCATACGGCACGCCCCCCTGCTCAGCCAGATAAATCGCGGCGAACATCACAAGACCGGCAGGAAACGCGCATTTGACGATGGCGGGCCTGCCGTGCTTCCAGCCGAGGTAAGCCAGCATGCCGGCGAGAAAGTTCAGGTTGAGCGGAGAAAGATAGGTCGTCCACGGCGTCTGCTCATGGTAGTCGGGATGCTCACCCAGCACCACGCAAGCCACCATCCAGAGTCCGAACACCACGATGCCTGCTCGCCGGCTGGCGATCAAGAGTGCAAAAACAAGGTAGAACGCCAGCTCGTGGACCAGCGTCCATGCCGGTGCGATCGGAAACGTGAGGTTGTCCAGCCGGACGAGCGTGAAAGTGGAAATCCACTGGCTGAAGGTTTCGGGAATGGTGGCCGAGGTGCCGAAGCCCATTGCGACCAGCAGGCAGAACACCCCGACATAGATCCAGTACACCGGAAAGAGCCGAACGAAACGCCGCGTCAGATAATTGCGCAGGCGATGCGGCTGCCCGATGTCGCGACTATGGGCGAAGATGATGATGAAGCCCGACAGCACGAAAAAGAAATCGACACCGAGATTGCCGCGCCGGGTGTAGTCCGTGAACAGCTCCTGATCCAGATAGCGGGGCAAAGCCATCATTATCGAAAGATGGAACGCGACAACCGCCATCGCTGCAAGACCTCGCGCCTGCTGCAATGAATTGAGTTGCACCTGACCGTCCTTCTTCTGCTTCATCGGAAGCATGATTGCCGTTCTGTCTCCGCAGCCTTGTTGCTTGGACGGAACGATCACGCCACCTTGTCGAAGTGGTTGTCCTGTCCGGCCGCGACGAGCGAGACGGCCACCGCTCCATCGTTGGACAGCGCCTGCGCCATGCGCTGTTCCTGCGGGTCGGCCTTGCCGCCGCGAACGACGAGCGCCGCCTTGCGCGTCATTTCGGCGGCGATGCGGGCAGCGAGGCCATGCTCGGTTTCCAGTTCGCCGATGTTGACGACGACATCGTCATATTCGGCCGCAACCGCTTCCAGCACGTTGCACACGGCGTCCCGCGAGAGCCTCGACTGCGCCGGCGAGCGGCCGGCGTTGAGCGTGTGCAGGCCGCTGTCACGATCCGCCTTCACCGCGCCGAAGGCCGACACCTCGCCCAGCGCGATCTCGGCCAGCCCCGGATCGGTTTCCGGCGCATCGGCGGCGAGGTCGACGAATATGGCGCTGCGGCCGCGCGAAATGGAGCCATGCACAAGGTCGAGAGCGCCCCGCCTCGCCATCTCGGGCCTGCCGAGTGTCGTTACCAGCATCAGGCCGTCAACGACCGTGTCGGCCCCCCGGTGCGGCACCAGCGGTGCGGCCTGCGGACCGCGCCCCAGAAGGCCGGCAAAGAAATCGCGCAGGATCGCAGCGAGAATGCCGATGAAAAGACCCATCACCACGGATGCGATCAGCATCGGGATCTTTGGAGGGAAGGAAGGCGCAACCGGCACCGCCGCCTCGGCAATGACGCGCGCCGTGCGCGCGGTGATGCCTTCCTGCTGGGCCGTCTCCTGCGCCCGCACGAGGAAGGACTCGTAGACCAGCCGGATCGACTGCGCCTCGCGCTCAAGCTCGCGCAGCCGGATCAGGTTTTCGTTGGTGGTGAAGGAATCCTCGCGCGCCGCCTGCAAGGCAGCGTTGATGCTGGTCAGCGCATCGATGGCAATCCTGTTGTCGTCGCGCGCGGCTGCCACAAGCCGTCCGCTTTCCTCGCGTATCGCGGTCTCGGCCTGCGCCACCTCCTGCAGGGCGGCGCTGACGCGCGGATGACGCGGACCCAGCACATTCTGCAGATCGGCCAGCCGCTGGCGGGCATCGGCCAGCCGCGTGCGCAGGGCCCCCATCGCGCTGCCGGCATCGGCGGTCGTGGCGCCGACATAGCCGCGGGTGCGCAGCCCTTCTTCAAGAACCTGCAACCGGGCGGTGGTTTCATTGACGCGGGCCAGCGCCTCCGACTGGCGCGCGCTGAGATCGGTCAGCCTGCGGTCGCCAAGAAGCTGTCCCTCCGTCTGCGATATGTTGTGCTCGCGCTTGAAGGTCTCGACCTTCTCTTCCGCCTGGTTGAGCTGCGCCTGCAACTCTGAAAGGCGGCTGCGGATGGCGGCGCTGACATCGCGGGCGGAATTGGCCGAGGACGCGATCTGGTCTGCGACATAGGCCTGCGCGATCGCATTGGCGAGCCGCGCCGACTTGGCGGCTTCCTGCGCGGTGGCGCTGATTTCGATGACATAGGTGTTTTCGCGGCGGGAAACCTCGATGGCCCGCGCGAGGCTCCCCAGCGCCGCATCGAAAGCAAGGCGCGGATCGCTTTCGTCTCCGGCAAATTCGGGATCGGCGGTCAGATCGAGATCGCGGACGACGCGCCCCAGCACAGCCTCGGATGCGATGACCTCGATCTGGCTGTCGAGCAGCGCCATGTCGCCGCCGAGGCCCTGCTGGACGATTTCATTCTGCACGATGCGCTGCTCGCGCGGATCGATGAGGATGCGGGAGGTCGCGCTGTAGCGCGGGACGATCGTCGACAGCACGAACCAGGCAATCGCCGGCAAGGCGACAAGGCAGAGGAGAATCGTCCACCGGCGCCGCCACAGCGTCTGGCCGAGGCCATAGAGATCGATCGTGGAATCGATCCGGCGGCCCGGTGTCGTGTTGCGATCAGGCCCGTTGCCTGAGAGGGTTGCCATGCGCAGGAGCTCCGAAAAGCGATCACGGCACTTTGCCGGATGGTAAACAACTGATGCGCAAACAGGCTTAAAATCAGGTTAAGCCTGCATTTGCCGGGCTTGCTGTCATCAGCCGCGCGCCGAATTCATGGTTTGCAGGCGGCGCTCCCATGCAAGGGCGTCGGCCACGATGAGATCGAGATCGTCGCGCTGCGGCATCCAGCCCAGTTCGTGACGCGCAAGGTCCGAATTGGCGACCACCGAAGCGGCGTCGCCGGGACGGCGCGGGCCGTTGCGCACATCGAAGTCGCCTCCATGCACCCGCCGCACCGCCTCGATGACCTCGAAGACCGAATAGCCGTGGCCATAACCGCAATTTGCGACGATGCTGTCGCCGCCGGTCCGCAACCGTTGCAGGGCCAGCCGGTGCGCCCGCACGAGATCGCTGACATGGATGTAGTCGCGCACGCATGTGCCGTCGGCCGTCTGGTAGTCGGTGCCGAAGACCTGCATGAAAGGCCGCTTGCCCAGCGCCGTCTCGCAGGCCACCTTGATGAGATGGGTGGCGCCGGGCGTCGACTGGCCGGTGCGTCCGTTCGGATCGGCGCCGGCGACGTTGAAGTAGCGCAGGGCCGTGTAGCGCAGATCGTGCGCATCGGCCGCATCCCGCAGCATCCATTCGCTCATCAGCTTGGAACGTCCATACGGCGATTCCGGCTCCAGCCGCGCATTCTCCTCCACCGGCTCGATGCCGGCGCCGCCATAAACGGCAGCCGTGGACGAGAAGATGAAGTTGCGGACCTGTGCCTGCACGGCCGCTTCGATCAGCGTGCGGGTCTTGCAGGTGTTGTTGCGGTAATAGGCAAGAGGATCGGCAACCGATTCCGGCACCACGATCGACCCCGCGAAATGGATGACGGCATCGATCGCGTGCTCACGGATCAATCCGCCAACCAGATCCGTGTCGGCTATGTCGCCCTTGACGAGCAGGGCCTCGGGCGCAACCGCCCAGTCGAACCCCTTCGAGAGGTTGTCGACCACTACAACACGTTCCCCTGCATCGAGCAGTTCCCATACCATATGGCTGCCGATGTAACCCGCGCCCCCTGTCACCAGAACTGTCACGCCACACCCCTGCCCTGTGTTTCGATCCTGTATGCATAGCTGCCCGGACATGTCCGGGGAAGCCTGCCGCGGCTGCCGCCGCCCCCGTGGGCTTCCCGCAAATGCCCGGTTGTTATCGGCTCGAACTGTTACATCTCCGTTTACCCGATCTTGAGGGCTCCATCTTTATTGAACAATAAAGGCTGGGTTTTGGGGAACCAATGTTACGGTCAGGGACCTTTCTGTTGAGGGCGGCGGCAGCCAGAGCATGGCTGATGCGCAGCCACGGCCTTGTTCCGGCTGATATGAAGACCCCGTTTGCCGCCTGTGGCGCCGGAGGCCCGACTTGAGCACGATCCGTTTTCTCGAGGAGCGTGACCTTCCGGTGGTCGCCAGCATGATGCATCGCGTTCTCCGCAAAGGCAGGGGCGAGGCCCCGGCTGCGCTGGAGGGCTATATGCGCAGCTTCTACCTGGAAGGCCCCGGCTGCGGAGACGATCTGCGGTCGCTTGTGCATGTCAACGACAGCGATGCGGTTTCCGGCTTCCTCGGCGTGCATGTCCTGCCCATGATCCATGGGGACCGGCGGCTGCGGGGGGCGATCGCCAGTTCCCTGATGGTGGAGAAAGGCAATCACGATCCGATGGCCGGCGCGCGCCTCATGAAGGCCTTCGTGAACGGCCCCCAGGACCTGTCCTTCAGCGAGACCGCCAACCGCACCTCCACGCAGATGTGGACGCGGCTGCGTGCCGTGCCCATGCCGCAATACAGCCTCGACTGGATCCGGATCATCCGGCCATCCAGTTTCGCGATCGGGATGGCCAGCAAACGGATCGGCCTTGCCGGGATATTCAAACCGGTCGCCTCGGCTGTCGACAGTTTCTATCGGAAGCGGCTGCCGGCCGGACAGGTCCAGTGGGCATCGACGCCGGCGGGCGGGCTGTCCTTGCCGGGAATGCGGGTAAGCGAGATCGACCGGGACGGCTTCACGAAGCTTCTCGAACCTCTCACGGCCCATTTCGGGATCAGGCCGCGATGGGCCGAGATGCCGCTCGACCACATGCTGCAGGATGCTGCATGCAAGCCCGATCAGGGAACGCTGGTGCTTGCCAGCGTCACCGCGCCGAACGGCGCTCCCGTCGGCGCTTTCGCATACTACCCGCAGAAAGGTTCCATGGCCCGCGTCATGCAGGTTCTGGCCCGTCCGGGACAGGAAGGCGCGGTGATCGACTGCCTGACCGATCATGCCGCCGCCCGCGGCGTCGCGGCCCTGCGCGGACGCAGCCAGCCGGCGCTGATGACCGCGATGCTGACGCGGCGCATCGCGTTTCTTCCCGCAACGAACACCATCGTCCATTCCCGCGACCCGGTGCTTCTGGAAGCCATGCTCGGCGGCCAGGCGTTTCTCAACGGGCTTGCCGGCGAGGAGTGGAGCCGGCTCATCGGCGGCCGCTTCGACTGAAACGAAGGCAAAACGGCCGATCCGCATCCGCCAGCCGGACGACGTGACCATTGCGATTGCCGGGGCCGTTCATGCAGCATCGACATTCGAAGATACGGGTCAGGTCAAAGAGGCCAGCGGCATGTCACCAACGCCTTCATCTTGCCTGGCGCGCTACCCGGCGTCGACGCCGAACTCGGCAGAGGAGGCGATCAGCCATCTTGCGAAGTCGGGAGCTGTGCTGCGCGGGATGAGAAGCAGATAGTACGGTGTATCTTCTACACAGACGATCTGGATGCCAGTATGGCCTGCCGTCGTCGATCTCGTGTCGTCGCGCGCAAATGCGCGAGGATGCAGATCGATCGGGAGCATCTTCGCCAGCGCTGCGCGAATACGACTGCCTTCGAGGTGAAGCGAAACCAGTGCGCCGCTCTGGTCGATCAGAGCGGCATCGTGGCCGACAATTGGCCGCAGCCGCTCCTCTGCCACAGACTCCGTTCCGGCAAGGACCAGCCAGCGCGCCGGCCCCTGCCAGAGAACCCTGATACCATCTTTCTGCGAGCTCCGCCCTGGCCCCGGCAGCGTGATTCCCAAAGCCTCGTGCAGACGATGCCCAAGCGCAGCGGCAGATCGGGGACTCGATGCAATCAGAGTTGCAGACCGGTCCCTCACCAAACTGATCGTGACCCCGGCGGCAGTGGAGTCAGCTTGGCTTGCCGGAGAATTGAAACCGTCATCGAGTGGCGAACGCGACAGCAAGGGTTGAACGATGGGGTGCAGATCAGCCATGAAGACGCTCACCTGTGGGATCGTAGAACTGCGGGCTGCAAATTTCGACGAGACTTTCGGTGCCGCGCAGTGGATCGCATGCCCTGACGACCTCTCCGGTCCTGTTGTTTCCCGACGCCAGCAGGCCGAGCGCGATCCAGCGCCCAAGCATGGGCGAGTAGGCGCTGGAGGTCACATATCCTTCGTCGTTTTCCAGATTTGCCACCTGGCCTGACGCGACAAGGTGCGCGCCCGCGCGAACCTGACTTCCGTGATCGAGCGGGAGCAACCCGACGAGGGTCGGGCGTTCGGGATCGCGCAGAGCGGGCCGTTGCGCCAGGATACGCCCGACATAATCCTTTTTGGCAGACATCATCTTCCCCAGGCCCAGATCGGCGGCCGTGGTGTGGCCATTAAGCTCGCCGCCGGCGACATGGCCCTTTTCGATGCGCATGATCGCCAGCGCTTCGGTTCCATACAGGCAGACGCCGAAGGCTTCACCTTGCCTCATCAGTTCGCGCAGAAGCGAATCCCCATATTGAGCGGGAATAGCGATCTCGTAGGCAAGTTCGCCCGAGAACGATACGCGAGCCAGCCGGGCGGTGACACCTGCAACCGTAACCTGAGCCACAGACATGAACGGGAAGGACTCGTTGGCGATGTCGTGCTGCCGGTCGACCACGCGCCGCAGCAGTTCGCGCGAGAGCGGCCCCGCGACTGAAAACTGAGCCCACTGTTCCGTGACCGACGTCAGTTGCACATCCAGCTCCGGCCACACGCACTGGTGATGAAATTCCATATGCTGCATCACGACGGGCGCATTTGCCGTTGTTGTCGACATGACGAAATGAGTGTCGCTGAAACACATGGTCACGCCGTCATCCAGCACGAAGCCATCTTCGCGCAGCATCAGCCCGTAGCGGGCCCGGCCCGGCTGGAGACCGGCGAAGTTGTTGCAGTAGATGCGCTCGATGAAGGCGCGGGCATCAGGACCCTGAATGTCGATCTTGCCGAGGGTTGAAACATCGCAGATGCCTGCACCGCCGCGCACGGTGCGGACCTCACGTTCGGCGCTTTGCAGCCAGGTCTCGCCCGGGCGCGGATAATACTGGGCGCGCAGCCAGGCACCGGCCTCCACGAATACAGCCCCCTGTTCGGTTTCGAATGGATGAGCCGGAGACAATCTGCGCGGATGAAAGTCCATGCCGCGAGCGTGGCCGGCAAGCGCGCCGATGGCGACCGGAGTGTAAGGCGGCCGGAAGGTGGTCGTTCCCTGAGACGCCATGTCCGTGCCGGCGATTTCCGCCAGGACGCCCAGTGCCGCCACGTTCGAAGTCTTGCCCTGGTCTGTTGCCATGCCCAGCGCCGTGTAGCGCTTCACGTGTTCCGCAGCGCCGAAGCCCTCGCGCACCGAAAGATCGATATCGTCGGTCGTCACGTCGCTCTGAAAGTCGATGAAGGCTTTGCCCCGCGCGCCCGGAACCCGCCACAGCGGCTGGACCGGCCGATGGCTCTGCCCATCGCCGCTTCCATAGCCGCGCCAGAATGGCAACCGGCCGCTGAAACCGCAATCGTGGGCGGCGGCAAGACCGTTGGCCGCTCCCGAGGCGAGACAGGCGTTGAGATCGGCATTGCCCGTGGCCGCTCCCGCGACCGTCATGCCTGGCGGAAGCGAACCGGGAAGGAAGGCTGCGGCAGCTTCGTCCCATCTGGGCCGGCCGGAAAGATGGGAGGTCAGATGAATTGTCGGGTTCCACCCTCCGGACATGGCGAGCAGATCGCAGGAGATGCGCTCCCTTTGTCTGTCCGAAGTAAGAACCTCGACCGACCGCAGCCCGTGCCCGCCATGAGCCTGCGTAACCATGGCTCCCGCATGCATGACCGCGCCATGTCTCGCCGCCGCTGCAGACACCGCCGCAGAGCCGCCGTCACGGCTGTCCACTACCGCAGCGACGCCAACGCCGGCGGCCGCCAGATCGTCAAGCGTTCCCGCAGCACCGTCATTGTTGGCAAAGATGACCGCACGCCGGCCGGGCGCCACTCCATAGCGATTTATATAGGTGCGGACGCTGCCCGCCAGCATCACTCCGGGCCTGTCATTGTTGCCAAAGGCTATGGGTCTTTCGATCGCACCCGCAGCAAGAATGGAACGCCGCGCGACAATGCGCCAGAAGCGCAGTCGCGGCTGGTGGACCGGCGGTTCCGGCAGGTGATCGCTGACCCGCTGCACCGCGCCAAAGACGCCGCCATCATACACGCCGGTGACGGAAGTCCGGCCCATCACCGAGACCTCGGGCATGGCGGCCAGTTCCCCGGCCATTGTTCTGGCCCAGTCCACGCCGCTCTCGCCATCGATCTCGGCCTTGTCGCCCAGCAATCCTCCTCCGAGCACGAAATCCTCATCGCACAGGATGACGCGCGCGCCGGTTCTGCCAGCAGCGACAGCCGCCGCGATTCCGGCAGGCCCTCCGCCGATGACAAGCACATCGCAGAATGCCGTAGCTTTTTCATATGTATCTGGATCGTGGGCTGGCGCGGTGCGGCCCAGCCCCGCCGCGCGCCGGATCATCGGCTCGTAAATGCGCTCCCAAAAGGAAGCGGGCCACATGAAAGTCTTGTAGTAGAAGCCGGCGGCGATAAAGGAGGAGACCCAGGAATTGACCGAGAGCAGGTCGCATCTGAGCGAGGGCCAGCGGTTCTGGCTGGTGGCGACCAGTCCGTCATAGAGTTCCAGTACGGTGGCGCGGCTGTTGGGTTCGCGCCGCGACCCGCTGCGATGCTCGACCAGCGCGTTCGGCTCTTCGACACCGGCCGAAAGGATGCCGCGCGGCCGGTGATATTTGAAGGAACGGCCGACCAGACGGACGCCGTTGGCCAGCAGGGCCGAGGCCAGCGTGTCGCCGGCGAAGCCGGTGATCGCGCGTCCGTCGAAGGAAAAATTGAGCGGTGCCGCACGATCGACGAGGCCGCCGGTGGCAAGCCGGAATGGCTGCTTTTCAGTCATCATCGGGCCACCCGCCGCGAAGCTGCGACCACGCTCTCGATCGCGTGTGTGCGAACGTCCCTTTGCACGACGAGCCAGGCCCGGCAGCCATGCAGATGCTGCCAGAATTCCTGGTGCGATCCGGCCGGATTGTCGCGTAGATGAAGATATTCGACGAAACGCTCAAGAGCGTCCGGCCCGTTTGCATCCGGACGTCTCACGGTGGCGTCACCACGATAGGAATACTCCTCGACGCCGCGTTCTCCGCAGTAGGGGCAATGAATGCGCATCGGTCCTCAGTGAAGGTTGGGCTGCGCCCCGGCACCTTTTTCGTCGATGACGTGACCGCTGGCGAAGCGGTCCAGGCGAAAGGGGGCGTTCAGCTCGTGTGGTTGGTTGCGGGCGATGGTCCATGCGAAGCACCAGCCCGAGGCCGGCGTTGCCTTGAAGCCGCCATAGCACCAGCCCGCATTGAGATAGATGCCCTCGACAGGAGTAAGGCCGATGATGGGGCTGCCGTCCATCGACATGTCCATCAGCCCGCCCCATTGGCGAAGCACGCGCAGGCGGCCGAGGCCGGGCATGAGCGCCATTGCCGATTCCATGACAGCCTCGACGGTCGGCAGATTGCCACGCTGTGCATAGGAGTTGTAGCCGTCGATATCGCCGCCAAAGACCAGGCCGCCCCGATTGGACTGGCTGATATAGAAATGTCCCGCACCGAAGGTCACGACCATGTCGACCAGCGGTTTCACACTCTCGGTCACGAAAGCCTGCATGACATGGCTCTCGATGGGCAGGCGCAGTCCGGCCATCGTGGCCACCCGCGAAGAGTTCCCCGCGCAGCAAAGCGCGACCTTTGCCGCCCGTATGACACCGCGGTTCGTTTCGACTCCGGTCACCCTCCCGCGCTCGATGTGGATGCCGGTCACCTCGCAGTTCTGGATGATGTCGACGCCGCGCCGGTCGGCGCCGCGCGCATACCCCCAGGCGACCGCATCGTGCCGGACCGTCCCGCCCCTCGGCTGCAACAGTCCGCCGCGGATCGGGAAGCGGGCATTGTCGAAATCGAGATAAGGCAGGAGCCTTCTGACTTCGGCCTCATCCAGCAGCCCGGCGTCGATATCGTTCAGCCGCATCGCGTTGCCGCGCCGCGCGAAAGCGTCGCGCTGCCCGTCGGAATGGAACAGGTTCAGGACGCCGCGCTGGCTGACCATGACGTTGTAGTTGAGGTCCTGCTCAAGACCTTCCCACAGCTTCAGCGACCGTTCATAGAATCGCGCATTGGCCGGATGAAGGTAGTTCGACCGGATGATCGTTGTGTTCCGGCCGACATTGCCGGAACCGATATAGGACTTCTCCAGAACCGCGATATTGGAGATGCCGTGCTCTTTCGCCAGATAATAGGCCGTAGCCAGGCCATGGCCGCCGCCGCCGACGATTACGACGTCATATTGCGGCCTGGGTTCGGCATCGCGCCAGGCCCGCATCCAGCCTTTCTGACCACGAAGTCCTTGGGATAGAACCGAAATGATGGAGTAGCGCACCGTTTCAACCTGCAGCCGGATATCGGTTTCGGGTGTAGACTATGCTGAAATGGTGCCAGTGCGGATTGACCGCAAACGACGCTCGTATGACTTAAAGCGTCGCGGTCGAGGATCTGTCGCGTGCGCGCTCCTGCGTCGGAGGATGGCCTAAATGGCTACGGTAGGCGCGGGAGAAGTGGCTCGCACTGGTGAAACCGCAGGACAGAGCCACCTCAAGCACCGACATCGTCGTCTGCTGCAAAAGATTGCGCGAGCGCTCCAGCCGCAGTTTCAGATAGTAGCTGGCGAGAGTGGTGTTGGCATGCGACTGGAACAGGCGCTCCAGTTGCCGGACCGAAAGACCCGCCATCCTTGCCAGTTCACGGCGCGAGGCCGGCTCCTCCAGCCGCTGCTCCATCGTGGAGATTACCTTGAGCAGTTTCCCATGCCTGATTCCTGTCCGCTGCACGATGTCCATACGCTGTGGGGCATCGCCGGGTCTGACGCTGGTGTGGAGAAACCAGTCTGACATGGTGGCCGCAAGATGCGGATCGTGCCACGTCTTCATCAGGTAGTGCAGAAGATCGAGCGGTGAGATGCCGCCCGAACATGTAAAACGATCGCGATCCACCTCGAAAAGCTTGCCGGTAACGTCGAGATCGGAAAATTCTTCAACGATGCCGGCGATGTGATCCCAGTGGATCGTGCAACGGTAGCCGTCGAGCAGGCCAGCGCGCGCCAGCACATAGGCCCCCCCGGAAATCCCTCCCAGCACAACCCCCTGCCGCGCCAGGGTCCGCAGCCAGGCGAAGGTGGGCGCATGGTGAAAGTTCTCTACACCCGAGCCGGCGCAGACCATGACGACGTCCAGATCGTATGTTTCCCCGACCCGGAATTCGGGGACGATGGTGACGCCGTTGGACGCCTTGATGGGCTGGCCGTCCGGCGTCAGGTGAACCCAGGTGAACAATTCTTGCCGCGCGACGATATTGGCCGCCCGCAACGGCTCGATCGCAGCGGCGTAAGGCAGCAATGCGAACGACGGAACAAGCAGGTAGCCGACGCGAATTGCGTGCCCCCGATGTTCGCCCGCCCATGAAAGATTGTGATGAGGAGTGATTGCACGGCGTTCGTGTGCTTGCATCAATACGGTCGCCTATCGTCATGGAAGCGTCGCATAAAGACAAGCACATGGTCGCCCATTTGTCACGCTCAGAATGGGAGAACGGTTACCCCCCGTCGCCGGGGAAGCAGGCCCCATGGGGGCTGGAAACCTCGGGGTGCAGCACTGCAAGAATGCCAGATAAGAACTCCCCTGGAAGTTTGGCCGGGTATGGCCGCAACCAGAGTGGTGAACTGGAGGAACAATGAAAAAACTCTATCTTTCTGCTTGCACCAGTGTGTTGATGCTGTTTACAGGCGCTTCGGCAGGGGCTGCCGAACTGCGTGTCGCCTACAAGGCGGATCCGGCCTCGCTGGATAGCAGCGCCAACTGGGATGCCAACACGATCCGCTTCGTGCTAAATTTCTATGATCCGCTGCTGGACTATGACGGCAAGGACTTCATTCCCGTCCTGGCCGAAAGCTGGGAGCAGGTCGAGCCGACCAGATGGCGGTTCCAGCTGAGGAAAGGCGTCAGGTTCCATGACGGCCGCGACTTCGGCGCTGACGACGCCATGTTCTCTGTCATGCGTGCGACCGAACCGAGTTCACGCGCCAAAAGCGTCGTTCGCGGAGTGACTGGCGTCGAGAAGATCGACGATCACACATTCGACATCATCACGGACATTCCGCGTCCCTTCCTGATCAACATGCTCGACAGGCTGCCGATGCTGTCGAAGTCCTGGGCGGAGGAAAACAACGCGCTGGCGCCGGCCGATGTTGGCAAGGAACAGTCCAACGCTGCGCTGGTGGAGGAGAACGGCACAGGGCCTTTCATTCTGGAGCGCCGCGACCCGGGTCGCCAGACCACCGCCGTGCGCAATCCGGACTATTGGAACGCGGCAAATGTGAAGAGCAATATCGATCGCGTCACATTGGTGCCAATCTCTTCGGATGCCTCGCGCGTCGCCGCGCTGTTGTCGGGCGAGGTCGATCTGATCGTTCCCGCGCCAATGCAGGATGTCGCGCGACTTGAAACCGGCAGCGACACCACCGTGTGGAAGGGCCAGGAAGCGCGCGGTGTGTTCCTGGGCTTCGACGCCACGAGCGACAATCTCGGCAAGGACGCCAGCAGAGGCCCCAATCCCTTCAAGGATGTAAGGGTGCGCACGGCCGTCTATCAGGCCATCGATGCCGATGCGATCAATCGTGTGGTGATGCGAGGCAACGGCTCGGTCGCGAACATGATCGTGCCGCCCGGCGTCATCGGCTATGACCCGGAGCGTCCACGTCTGCCCTACGACCCGGCGAAGGCCAGGGAACTGCTCGCCGAAGCCGGCTATCCGGATGGGTTCAAGGCACCGATGGAATGCTCGAACGACCGTGACATCGGCGATGCGGCAACCTGCGAGGCGGTGGCCGCCATGCTGGCCCGCGCCGGCATTCAGATCGACCTGCAGTCGCGGCCGTCCACCCAGTTCCTGAGCGCGCTGCTCGGCGGCGGTGCCAGCTTCTACCGCTTCAGCTGGGGCAATAATGGATGGGCGGCATCCAACACGATGAGCGACCTGGCAGGGTGCAAACCCGAAGGCCAGCGAGGATTTGCGATCAGCGGCTACTGCAATCCCGAACTTGACGAGCTCGTGAAGCAGATCAACTCGGAATCGGATGTTGCCGTCCGCGACGAGCTGACGAAGAAGGCATGGGATATTCTGGATGCCGAGCGGCTGTTCGTTCCGCTGCACTATCCGCCCATCTTCTTTGCCTCGACAAAGGCCGTCGACGATGTCGAGGTGAATTCCGACGGCTCGCTTCGCTGGGCCGGTGTTAGCAAGGCTGATTGATAACGGGCTTGGGAGCGCCTGCGCAAAGGGCGCTCCTGCTCATGAGGCATGGCGTGAACAGGCTGCCCTCGAGACAAACTGAAAAGGACAAGGAATGATGTCGGTTAGCGAATTTGCCAGGAAATGGGGCGTATCCGAGAAAGCAGCCAGGCTCCACAGTGAATCCTTTGTGTGGGAGTGTTGCATCTCGTGGATTTCCATGGAGATCATGCATTCCGACCGGCAGAAGAAGAAAGAATGCCTTCCGCGCTACCTGGCATCAGGCGCCAATTATGTGAGCCTGACCGCAGCGGGCGACAGTGGCGGCCTGGTCTCCACCGCAGTCCATTATCTGGCCGGTGAGCGGCGTTTCATCAAGGAGACAATGGCTGATACATGCATCCTCGTGGAGCGCTTCGAGGACATCGAGCGTGCGCGCAAGGAAGGCAAGCTCGCAGTTGGCTTCCATTTCCAGGGTTGCAATCCCATGCATGGCGGCCTGCGCGAAGAGCCGGGCGATCTCAACCTCGTGCAGTTCTACTATGATCTTGGGGTGAAGCAGGCGCTTCTGGCCCATAACCGCCGCAACATTTCCGCCGACGGGTGCCACGAGGACGGCGACGCCGGACTCAGCACCTTCGGCCAGAAGCTGGTGAAGGAGATGTCGCGCGTCGGCATGATGCTGGATTGCACGCATACGGGCGAGCGCTCGACCATGGAAGCAATGGAGATCTATGGCCAGCCGGTGATCTTTTCTCACTCGAATCCGAAGAGCATGTTCGACCATCCGCGCAACATCACCGATGCACAGATCAGGGCCTGTGCGGCGACCGGCGGCGTCGTCGGCGTTTGCGGCTGGGGGCCGATCGTCAATGCAAGCAACGACGCTTCCCCTGAAGAGGTGATGAAACACATCGACTATATGGTGCAGCTTGTCGGCCCGGAGCACGTCGGCATTGGTCTGGATTATGTATATCAGCCGGAATTGACGACCCAGCGCATGCAACGCCAGCCAGAGTATTACGCACCGACGAAGAACATGGGCAGTTACGGCTACGATGTCGCGCTCATGGACTTCATGCCGCCGGAAGACCTGCCGATGTTGACAGAACTGATGCTGAATAAGGGCTATTCCGACGACGCCATCCGAGGCATTCTGGGCGGCAACTTTCTGCGCGTTGCAAAACAGGTATGGAAATGAGCCACACACTTTCCCCCGCTCTGTCTTGCGGCGACCAGGCGTTTCGCGATTTCGCGGCAGCTTGCCAGGCAGCTGTCGATGTCGGTGGCGACGTTCAGAGCGAAATCGCCCGGCTAACGGGCGATTTCGCGGAAAGCTGGCGAATGCCCGACCTGCGCTACATGCAGTTGCAGCCGGATGCGGACTACGCTTCATACCTGCTCTATCTTTCTCCCGCCTCCGATCTCTCCATCGTGCTCGACATTTTCATGGCCGGACAGGCGGCGGTGACGCACAATCATCTGAGCTGGGGCGTCTTCACCTGTCTTGAGGGGACAGAACTGGAGCGCTACTACGACGCGCCCGCAGATCTGTCGTCAGCACCCGTGGAAAAGGGCAGCAGGTTACGCCCGCCCGGGATCGTGACGCTTGCCGCTCCCGAGATCAACGCCTTCCATCAGGTCGAATGTGCCGAAGGTGACAGATCGGTCAGTCTGCATCTCTACGGCTCCGACATCGGCCGGATCGAGCGGCATCAATGGGATGGGACGGAAGGTCGCTATCGCAGATTCGTCGGCGGTTATTCGAACGACGCGCTCGGGCTGCCGGTCTATCTTTCCACTGCGGATGTGGCCGCGCGTTCCTGACGGGCAGCAAAGGACCGCCGAACATGTTGGGCATGTTGCTGAGGCGTATAGTTGAATCGCTGATCGTCCTGTTTGCGGTTGCCTTTATCGCCTTTTCTCTTTTCAGTTTCATAGGCGATCCGGTCAACAACATGCTCGGGCAGGAAGCGACAGAAGCCGAGCGGCTCGATATGCGCGAGCGACTCGGCCTCAACGATTCCGTCATCGTTCAGTTCACCCGCTTCATCGGACGGGCGGTCCAGGGCGAGTTCGGTGTGTCGTACCGACAGTCGCGGCCGGTGATCGACCTGATCGCAGAGAGCCTCCCGGCCACACTGGAACTCAGCTTCTTCGCGATGGTGCTGGCAGTCGGGCTTGGCATTCCGATTGGCATCCAGACGGCGATCAACCGCGACAGCCTGGTTTCAAAGGTGCTGATGACGGGGTCGCTCATCGGAATCTCGCTGCCGACCTTCCTGGCCGGCATCCTGCTGATCATGATTTTCTCGGTGAAGCTGGGCTGGCTTCCTTCTTTCGGTCGCGGGCAGGTGGAGCAGATGGGATGGTGGGGGACCGGCCTTCGGACATGGTCCGGCATCAAGGCGCTCATCCTTCCCACGATCACACTGGCCATCTTCCAGATGACCCTCATCGTGCGTTTGGTGCGTTCGGAGATGCTTGAGGTGCTGCAGGCCGATTTCATCAAGTTCGCCCGTGCCCGGGGCCTGAGGGAGAGGCTGGTGCAATTCGGCTATGCCCTGCCCAACACGCTGGTGCCTGTCATCACCATCGTCGGTCTGCAACTCGGTTCGGTCATCGCCTTCGCGATCGTTACCGAAACCGTGTTCCAGTGGCCTGGCATGGGTCTTTTGTTCATTCAGTCCGTCACCTTCGCCGACGTGCCGGTGATGGCTGCCTATCTGCTCCTGATCGCGCTGATCTTCGTCGTCATCAACCTGCTTGTGGACATGCTATATTATGTGATCGATCCTCGGCTGCGCAGCATGGCGGGCCTCTGACATGGGGATGTTGAGACGCTTCGCCAATTCCGACCTCGGATACAGCTTCCTTCACTCAAGGGTCGTGGTTGCAGCCGCGATTGTTGTGGCCGTTGTCGTGGTCGCCGCCATCGGTGCGAACGCGCTTGCCCCGCACAATCCATTTGATCTGGCTTCGCTGGAACTATTCGATGCATTGACGCCGCCGGCATGGGAAGCAGGCGGCAGGTGGATCTATCCCCTTGGTACAGACGATCAGGGGCGAGACGTGCTTTCCGCCATCATGTACGGGACGCGGGTCTCGCTGATGGTGGGATTCGCCTCGGTTGCGCTTTCCATGGCGATCGGAATTCCGCTCGGCATGATCAGCGGCTATTTTGGCGGCATGCTCGATTCCGTCATCATGCGGTTTGCCGAGATCCAGCTGACCTTCCCTGCGATCCTGATAGCTCTGCTGATCGACGGCATTGTGCGCACGGCCCTGCCCCGTGACATTCACAGCGACATTGCGGTGTTCGTGCTGATCGCGGCAATCGGCTTCTCCAACTGGGTTCAGTACGCACGCACCGTACGCGGCATGACGCTGGTCGAGAGGAGCAAGGAATATGTGCAGGCCGCACAGGTAACCGGCGTGCATCCGCTGCTGATCATGCTGCGGCACATATTGCCCAACGTCGCCAGCCCGGTTCTGGTCATCGCCACGATCGGCCTGGCTCTTGCGATCGTCACGGAAGCCACGCTGTCCTTCCTTGGTGTCGGGGTTCCGCCAACCCAGCCCTCGCTCGGCACGCTGATCAGGATCGGCAACGATTTCCTGTTCAGCGGCGAGTGGTGGATCGCAACATTCCCAAGTGTGACCCTCGTGGCGCTCGTCATCTCCGTGAACCTGCTCGGCGATTGGCTGCGCGACGTTCTCAATCCGAGGCTCAACCGATGATGCAAGAGGCGGCAGCCCACAAAACTGCGTCCGAGGCAGCGCCCTTGCTCGAGGTGCGGGACATGACGGTCCAGTTTTTCAGCAGGCATGGCACCCTGACCGCCCTTGACGACGTTTCCTTCGCCGTGCGTTCCGGCGAAGTGCTCGGCATCGTAGGGGAGTCCGGTGCAGGAAAATCGCTGACGGGTGCTTCCATCGTGGGCCTGCTTCCCGGTTCCGGGCGCGTGACGGCTGGCGAGATCAGGCTCGGCGAACAGCGTATCGACAATCTGGACCGGGCACGGATGCGGCGCATACGCGGCCGCGAGATCGGGCTTATTTTCCAGGATCCACAGACCAGCCTGAACCCGCTGCTGACAGTCGGCAAGCAACTGGTCCAGACCATAACATCCCATCTCGACATGAGCGCCGCGGCTGCCCGTCAGCGCGGCATCGAACTGCTGCGCGATGTCGGCATACCGGCGCCCGAGCGGCGCATAGACAGCTACCCGCATCAGTTTTCCGGCGGTATGCGCCAGCGGGTGGTGATTGCGCTGGCGCTGTGCGCCGACCCCAGGCTGGTGATCGCCGACGAGCCCACCACCGCACTGGACGTCTCCATTCAGGCGCAGGTGCTGGCCCTGTTGCAGGACCTCGTGCGCAAGCGCGGACTCGCCATCATGCTGATCACGCACGATATGGGCGTTATCGCAGAAGCCGCCGACCGTATCGCAGTGATGTATGCGGGTCGCATCGTCGAGATCGGCCCGGTTCGGCAGGTTATTGACTCCCCATCCCATCCCTATACGGCGGGTCTCATGAGCGCCATTCCGAGGCTGGGCGACAGAGCGCGCCGCCTTGTGCAGATCGACGGCAACATGCCGCGGCTCGACGCCATACCGTCTGGATGCGCCTTCAATCCGCGATGTCCACGCGTGATGGACATATGCCGGGTTGAACGCCCGCAACTGCGCCCAACGCGGGCAGGCCATGCGGCATGTCATCTCTATCCGGCCTTGCCGCAGGCAGAAACATGATGGTGGCCGAAGCGCAGCGGCCGGACCGGGCCGCCTCCACTCCTCAACTGGTGGTGAAGGACCTGCGAAAGCAGTTCGACCTCACCAGATCCGTTGCCGGGCGGCTGCTGGGCCGTCACCAGTATCTGAAAGCCATTGACGGCATTGATATTGAGATCGCCCGCGGGACGACATTCAGTCTCGTTGGTGAGTCGGGCTGCGGCAAGTCGACGGTCGCGCGATGTATCGTGGGCATCTACAAGCCGACCTCGGGGCAGGTTCTCTTCGACGGTGCCGACATCGCCCAGATGCGCGGCCGCAAGGTCATGCTGCCTGTACGACGCCGGATGCAGATGATCTTCCAGGATCCCTATGCGAGCCTGAACCCACGCTGGCGCGTGTCGCAGATCATAGCCGAGCCGATCCATACCCACGGCCTCCTGCCCGATCGTCAGGCAGTGCAGAAGCGGGTCGATGAACTGCTTGTCCAGGTCGGTCTCGCTCCCGGCGACGGCCGCAAATATCCGCACGAATTCTCGGGCGGCCAACGGCAACGGATATCGATCGCAAGGGCGCTGGCCAGCAGCCCGGACCTCATAGTGTGCGACGAGCCGACATCGGCCCTGGACGTTTCGGTGCAGGCGCAGATCCTGAATTTGCTGCGCGACCTTCAAGAGGAGCTGGGCCTCACCTATCTGCTGATCAGCCACAACCTGGCGGTGGTGGCCCACATGTCGACCAGGCTGGGTGTGATGTATCTCGGGCGACTGGTGGAAACAGGCGACTCGCAGTTGCTGTTCGGGCAGCCGATGCATCCCTACACCCGTATGCTGCTTTCGGCGGTGCCCGATGTGGGGGGCGCAGCGGTCAAGCGGGTTGCTATCGCAGGCGACGTGCCGAACCCGATCAATCCTCCGTCAGGCTGTTCGTTCCACCCCCGCTGCCCTTTCGTGCAGGACAAATGCCGCATGGTGCCGCCGGCGCCGTCAATGGTGCAAGGGCGGCTTGTCGCATGCCACGTGCTAGCCGAGCATGGCGATCTTCCGGCCTGAGCTGGCACGCGTTACGGTACAGGAGATGTGGCGACGAAGCGGACGCTGCTCCCCTCCGGCGTTTCCCGGCGTACGCTTGACCATGAAATTGCGCGATCCTGCACACCGGCGGAGCCCCGGGGCGCGGCCGATGGCATCGGGATATTCTGCAATTTCGAGCGCAGGCATGTCAGGAACCGGATGCCGGCACCCGTCGGATTCGAACGGCAGCAGAGAATGCAACCCGGAGATGTCTACGAGACCCGGCGCTGTTCACAGATCCGGTCGAAGGTACGGCGAAAATCACCTCCGCGCGTCCTCGATGTTTCTGTCAGCCTTTTGTCGTCAGGCAAAATTGGCAATCACAGCTTCCGGCCTGTCTCGCGGAAAGGAAGCCAGTTCGGCGTATAGCGTGTTGGGGCGGGAAAGATCGATCCGGTCGCGGTGAATGCCGTTCACCACAAAAAGACTGTCGATACCTGCCCCACGCGCGCCGCGCACGTCGTGGACAAGGGAATCGCCGATGGCCAGAACCCGGTGAGCGGGAATATCCAGAAGCTTCAATGCGGTTTTGTAGATACGTGGCCATGGCTTGCCATGATAATGGCTTTGGCCGCCCATTCCGGCATAAAACTCGGCCACCGCGCCGGGGGCCGCCACCACCTCGCCCGCGCCTTTGACCCTTGTAACGTCAGGATTGGCGCAAATCAGAGGCAGTGAGCGGCGCAGGCCCTCACGAAGCTGCTCGATCCAGTCGGCAGGGGGCGTCGGCAGAGGCGGCATGCTTTGCACGAAAAGAAAATCTGCATCGGCGACTGTTTTTGCTCGTTCATAGCCATGATCCAGCAGGTCGATCCGGTCGCTGCCCCGCGAAAAAGGCCATATGCGACGCCCCAGATCGCCATAGGCCACGTCGCGCTCACCGGTCAGCGCATCCAGTGCATCGTCACCGGCGGAAAGCACCCGCTCATAGAGATCGGAAGCGATGCCCATTTCCTGCATCAACCGTGCATTTTCCTGGCCGCTGCGGCCTGAATTGGAAAGGATGATCACACGCTTGTTCGCCTCCTTGAGACGCGCCAGGACGGAAAGCGCGGCCGGGAACACATTCTCCCCGTCATGCAGAACACCCCACTGGTCAATCAGATAGCCGTCATAGCGATCCGAAATTTCGTCCAGTGAAGAGATGATCGGCGGAAGGTTGTTGAGCATGGACTATGACACCCTCGCCCGCACGCGGGCAGAAACATACTCGCTGACAACCACCAGCACGAGAATGGCACAAAGGATCAGCAGAACCTGGTTCCAGGCGAACTCATTGATTGAGGCGTTCAGTTGCAGGCCTATCCCGCCTGCGCCGACGAAACCCAGAACGGAAGCCTCCCTGATGTTGATATCCCAGCGATATATCGTGGTTCCGATGAGCACCGGCTGCACCTGCGGCCAGATTGCCGATGCCAGCACCTGCAACTTGCTGGCACCGGTCGCCTCCACAGCCTCGATCTGCCCATAGTCCACTTCTTCGATGGCTTCGGCTACGAGCTTGGCGATGAACCCGGTGGAGCGGGCGGTTACCGCACAGATTCCCGCAATCGGGCCGGGGCCGAAAATAGCAACGAAAAGCAGCCCCCATATCACGGTGTTGATCGATCGCGACAGGATCAGGATAAGACGCCCGACGAACCAGACCAGCTTGTAACCTGCGGTATTGCTGGCGGCGATAAAGGCAACGGGAATAGACAGCACCACGGCCGCCATGGTGCCCAGCGTCGCGATATGGATGGTTTCGACCAACGGATGCCATATCTGCTGTGCGTAAGACCAGCGCGGCGGCCACATGCGCTCCGCCATATCAAGCGCCTGTATATGAGCATCCCCCAGGAATGCCCATTCCACATCTATGGCGCGCATCGCCCAGACCACGGCGAGTGCAAAGGCAATGGTCCATAGCCATTGGACAGCTTTTTCGCGGCCTGAATAGCGCTGGTAACGGGATGGATAGGCATCGAGACGGTCAGTCACCGGAGCCTCCTGCGAATATAGTCGGAGCCGAACTCGCCCATCGCTACCAGAACGGCGATAGAGATGAGGATCGCGCTGGCGAAGTCGAAATCATATTTGCTGAAGGCAGCCGAAAGGGTCTGGCCGATGCCGCCCGCGCCGACGACGCCGATGATGGTGGAATGGCGTAAGTTTGAATCCAGACGGTAGATGAGAATGCCGATCTGGCGCACCAGCACCTGTGGCAACACGGCAAACCAGATCACCTGCCGGAAACCCGCGCCGGTTGCGCGCAATGCCTCGACAGGCCCCATGTTCATGTTCTCGATATCTTCAGCCAGCATTTTGGCAACGAAGCTGAATGAGCCATAGCTTAGCGTCAGAACACCGGCGAGAGGGCCGAAGCCGAACATCTTCACGAAGAAGATTGCGATGATCAGCTCATGGAATGTGCGCCCAATCACTATAAGGCCGCGAGCCGCCAGGTAGATCGGCCGGGGGGCAAGGTTTCGGGCCGCGCAAACCCCTATCGGCACCGCAATCAGCACCCCCAGAACGGTCGAGACGATGGCGATCTGAATGCTTTCCAGCATGCCGTTGATCAGCAGTGTCGAGCGTGAGAAATCCGGCGGCCACATGCGCGCGAAAATGTCCCCGGCACGCACAAAACCGCGCAGAACCCGCTGGCTGTCAAATTGCAATGTGCCCAGCGACCAGACCAGATAAACCGCAACTGCCAGAAAAAACGCAGCCCGGAGTTTATGGCTGCCAAAGATCGTTGGCGGCCTCCAGCGTCGTCCGGCCCCGAAGGCGGTGTCGCTCATGCCGGCTCCTCTTGCCTCGGCCCGGCTTCATCATTCTCGTAAGCCCCATAGATATCGACCAGCCTGGCATGGGTCAGTTCGGCAGGAGGGGCATCGAAGACGAGCTTGCCATCGCGCATGCCGATGATGCGATCGCAGAAGGTTCTGGCGAGGGTGACATCGTGGATATTGATCAGCGCCGGCATGTGTTGCTCTTCTATAACGCCCTGAGCAAGCTGCATGATCTGCCGGGAGGTGCTGGGGTCGAGGCTGGCGGTTGGTTCATCCAGCAGCAGGAGTTTTGGACGCTGCATCAAGGCCCGCGCAATGCCAACCCGTTGACGCTGGCCGCCTGACAGGGCATCTGCCCGCCGGTTTTCAAAACCTGCCAGGCCCACCCGCTCCAGCAGAGCATAGGCATAGCGGATATCTTCCTCACTGTAGCGGTAGCGCACCGACGTCCAGAAGCCGACATAGCCAAGCCGTCCTGTCAGCACGTTCTGCATCACCGTCAACCGCTCGACCAGATTGTATTCCTGGAAGATCATGCCGATCTGGCGGCGCATCTTGCGAAGCTCTCGCGATGAAAGCGACGGGATGTCTGCTCCCATCAGCCTGACGGAACCTGACGTTGGCTCAACCAGCCGGTTTATACAGCGGATCAGAGTGGACTTTCCTGCTCCCGATGAGCCTATGATGCCAACAAGCTGCGGGGTCCTGATGGTGAAGGACACGGAATCGAGCGCCCGGCGCCCGGTTCCGTAATCCTTTACCAGGCTGGTGATTTCCAGAAGTGGCTCTGTCATCAGATAGGCTTTCCGCTCAATCCGCCTTCAGAGTGGAAAGACCCGCCTCGTCATAGCTGGCGCCGGTTTCCCGCTGGATCGCCACGACGTTTTCCCAGTCCTCCTTGTAATTTACCGTGGTGAACCCCTTGGTGTCCTTGAATTCGGCAAACAGGCTGGAATTCATGAAGTCGAAATCCAGGAACGCCTTCACGACTTTTTCGGCGAGTTCCGGCTTGAGATTATAGACAAACCCATAGCCAGTGCGCGGGAAAGGCTTGGATTCATAGATAATGCGTATCGCACTCTCATCGACAAGCCCGCGGTCGATCATGCGGATCAGCACGCTGTCGGCAACTGGAGCGGCATCATAATCGCCATTCACCACCCCCAGGATCGAATTGTCATGCTTGCCGGAATAGATGATCTCATAATCTTCGCCCGGCACCACGCCCATCTGCCTGAACAGCACCTTTGGTGCCGTATCTCCGGAATTGGATGAAGGAGCGACGTGGGCGACCCGCTTGCCTTTCAAATCCTCCAGTGAGTTGATCTCGCTGTCAGCGGGCACAATGAGCTTGAGCTTGTAGCCCAGCGAACCGTCGATCTTGTCCATTGTCGCTGCCGGGTGAAAGCCCGCAAGATTGACCGCGTAGGGAACCGCGCCTGCGGCATAGCCGGCAATGTGAAGCCTTCCCGAGCGCATCGCCTCGACTTCCGCTGCATAGGAATCTGCCGGGAACCATTTGATTTTCTTGCCGGTGGCTTTCGCCAGATGGTCCAGAAGATCGCTGAAGGTGTCCTCGTAGACGGCAGGATCCTCGACCGGCGTGTAGCTGAAGATAAGCGTATCGGGATCGAGCCACTGTGCGGGATCGGTCGGAGGATCGGCGAGCCCATCCCCATCCATATCACAATAGCGATCATTGAGATCGCCGCGACTGGTGCAATCCTGTGCAAAAGCCGTGGCCGAAAATACACACGCCGCCATCAAGGCCATGGCGCGCAGTGAAGCGAGTGCTGCAGACATGAACGAACCTCCCAATTCGTGGTTGCAGCAATGTAAGCAAATTATCAGACAGATGTAAAATAGTTTACGTTACTGGTCTGCAGATATCGGCACCGATGTCGCGAGAGGCTTTTCGTCGGCAACCACCAGCCTGCCTCCGGCCTGCGCCAGTGCCGCCCTGATATGGACGGGCGGTTCTGCATCCACGACCAGATCGGTGAGATGGTGTTCGCCCAGCATGCGCCGCAAGGCAGTCTTGTCGAATTTGGTTGCGTCCGCCATGCCTATGCGGCGGCTGGCCTTGTCAAAGGCGGCCTGACGCAATGCGATCTTTTCCGGGTCGAAGTCGGTCGGCTGCCCCTCGGGATCGAAGCCGCCAAAGCTGCTGACAGCAAAATCGAAATGAAAACTTGCCAGCGTGCGTATGGCATGGCTGCCGACAAGCGCTCCATTTGCACCGCGCAGGCTGCCGCCCGTCACAAAGGTATCGATATGTGGTTCGGTGCTGAAAATCATTGCAACAGCAACACTTGGTGTCACCACATGCAGGGAATGATGCCTGGCAAGCGCCCGGGCCACGCATTCAACCGTCGAGCCGACATCCAGATAGACTGAAGCCCCGGACGGGATCATTTCGGCCACTGCCGCCGCGATACGCTGTTTTCCTTCAAGGCTGGTGGATATTTTTTGCGCATAGCCAATGCGGAACAGATCTTGCCGCAATCCGGCGCCGCCATGAAAGCGGATGAGATAATTCCGGCGCTCAAGCTCGATCAGTTCACGCCGCACAGTCTGTGCGGAGACACTGATCTCTTCGGCCATGGCTTCGATGGTGGCAAAGCCCCGATCCTGGATATGGCGCAGTATCCACTGCTGTCGCGTAGTGAGGCTGTCCAAGGCAATCATGACAAGGTCCTGTAAGCTTTCTTACATAATTTGCCTCAGCTTACACCAGACTTCAAATGATAACCGCCCCTGACGCATTGCAATCGCCATCCGGGCCAGATCGATCCTATGGTGCGCCTGCACGCGCCTCCAGCCGTCCGACGCTCCCGCCCGGCTGTGCTTCTGCGCCGGGTACGCAGGCGCAATGGCCGAGGCAGCACGGCAGGATCGACAAGGGCGATGCAAAGGCCAAAGAACGCATGATCAGCCTCAGGGCATTGCGGGATCAGGCAACAGCCGACGCCGAGCGCACGCAGCCAGCCCTCGACAGTTCAGGCGGTCAGGGCATCGCCCCGACATGCTCAAGGGGTTCGTCCGCAAGGCCCGTGAACGGATAAGGCTCGACGATGGCGGCTACCGCCGTGATCGCCTGCGCGCTGGTGCGGCGCGCCAAGGTTGCTGGCGACGAGGTTCGCACATGGGATCGAAGTTGGAATTGCTGCGAACGCTAGTCGCCGCTTCAAGCGTAGAAACGGCGACGTTCAGCGTTCAGAGTTCTGTTCTGAAATGGCGCGCCCGAAAGGATTCGAACCTCTGACCCCCAGATTCGTAGTTCAAATCTATCCGTTCGCCATAGTATCCGCCTGCCCTCCTAACTTTGCATGGGATAAGATAATATA
>JAIPUZ010000087.1 GCA_022833215.1 Mesorhizobium sp.
GCGACATGCCTGTCGGTATGCGTCTACATCCTCTTCACATGGCTCGGTAACAGGCTCTTCGCAAAGTGGCACGAGTCCGGCGCAAGCCAGAACTGAACGCACAAATCTCGAAACCTCACACACAACCAAATTCCAAAGGGGAGATACATGAAGATTTTGAGAAGCGTTCTGCTGGCGGCGACCGCCATGGCAGTACCGGTCGCCGTGCAGGCAGCAGAGCCCGGAGAAAGGGCAAGGCAGGCTTATACGACGCCGCTCGCAGATGTCTGTCCGAATCCCTTCATCATTCAGAAGGACTGGCTGGCGCAGGCAGAACAGGGCGGCCTTTTCAACATGATCGGCGGTGGCGGCAAGATGGAAAGTGGCCGCTACAGCGGGCCGCTGGGCAGCACCGGCATTGATCTCGTTATTCTGGAAGGCGGCGGCGGCATGGGCCTGGGAGATGGCGAGACTGCCTATTCGGCCCTGCATCTGGGCAACTCCAAGGCCGGACTGAAGCCGCATCTGGGCTATCAGGAACTCGACAACGCCTTCGCGTTCTCGAAGCGTTTCCCTGTTGTGGGCGTCATCGCGCCGCTGGAGACCGCACCGCAGGGTCTGTTCTGGGATCGCGGAACCTATCCCGAAGGCTTCAGGAGTATGGATGATCTGAAGGCTTTCGCCGAAGCCGGCAAGGGTATGATCTATGTCTCGACCATACAGCGCACCTTTGGTCTGTTTCTGGTCAAATCCGGCGTGCCGCGTGAGGTTTTTGTGGAAGGCTACCGTGGCGACGGAGAGAATTTCGTCACCAACAACGGCACCTGGCTCAATCAGGGCTTCGTGACCTCAGAGCCCTACATCTTCTCGACAGGCAAAAACTGGAACAAGCCGATCGATGCCGTGACGGTGGGCGAACTCGGCTATCCCAACTATACCGGCATGCTCGCGGTTGCGACCAACCGTCTGGAAGAGCTCGCACCCTGTCTTGAAAAGCTGGTGCCGATTATCCAGCAATCGATGATCGACTACATCACCGACGGCAGCGAAGTGCTGCAACTCCTTCATGAGTTCAACGAGAAGGGCCACGGCACCTCATGGTGGAAAACGCCCATGAACGAACTCGAATTTGCGTGGAAGACGATGGGCGAACGCATCGTCTCGAACGGCAACAACGATACCGTGGGCGATTTTGACATGGACCGCGTGGCAAAGATGCTCGAAATCGTGAAACCGTGGCTCGATGAGCGGGCGCACGAGGATGTATCCCCTGAAATGGTGGTGACCAACCGCTTCATCGATCCCTCAATAGGGTTCAGGTAAGTCCGCAAGCCATAGCGGGACAAGGAGGCCGACATCCGCGATCTTGTCCGCGGACGCCAGCTTTGACAGGGCCGGAAGTCACCGGCCCTGTTTTTTACGCGCAGTCGCGGGTTGAGCGGCACGTCGCCCGAAGGCGGGCCTCATGAAGACCCTCAAGGGGTTCACACCTTACGAATTCATCTGCAAAAAATGGACTTCAGAGCCGGATCGGTTCATCTTCGATCCAATCCATCAAATGCCGGGACCGAACACCTAGGCTGGCATTTCCAATAAGGAGCATAAGCCGGTATCCAGAAACGCCTCGATACGCTGACGCCAATCCGCGATGTCGATTTTCTGCTCTGCCAGCCAGGCGTCGTTGAAATAGGTGTTTTCGTAGCGCTCTCCGCTGTCACAGATGAGGGTGACGATGGAACCTTCCCGACCGTGTCGCATCATATCGGATGCCATGCACAGCGCACCGATGAAATTGGTACCGGTGGATCCGCCAACGCGTCGGAACAGGCGCTCCGAGAGCACTCGGGTGGCTGCGATTGAGGCTGCGTCGGGGACGAGGATCATTTCGTCGATGACGCCGGGGATGAAGGACGGTTCAACGCGGGGGCGTCCGATACCCTCTATGCGTGAACCGGTGGCGGTGACGGAGGTGTCGCCGGTGCACCAGGCTTCGTAAAAGGCCGAATTCTCCACGTCGACGACGCAGAGGCGGGTTGCCAGATTGCGATAGCGGATGAAGCGCCCAATGGTGGCGGAAGTGCCGCCAGTGCCGGCACTCATCACGACCCAATCGGGAATCGAATGCTGTTCGCTCGACATCTGTCGGAAAATGCTCTCGGCAATGTTATTGTTGCCGCGCCAGTCAGTGGCACGTTCAGCATTGGTGAACTGATCGAGATAATAGCCGCCAGTTTCATCGGCTATTTTCTGAGCCATAGCGTAGACTTCGCCGGCGTTTTCCACGAAGTGGCATTGTCCGCCGAAACTGGTGATGGACTCGACCTTCTGCTGGCTGGTCGAGCGCGGCATGACGGCCACGAAAGGCAGGCTCAGCAGTCTTGCGAAATAGGCCTCGGACACCGCCGTCGACCCGGACGAAGCCTCGACCAGCGTGGTGCCCCGGCGAATGCAGCCGTTGCAGATGCCATACAAGAAAAGCGAACGGGCAAGCCGATGTTTGAGACTCCCGGTGGGATGGGAGCTTTCGTCCTTGAGATAGATGGAAATGCCCCTTAGGCCAGGAAAGTCGGGCATAACGAGATGCGTATCGGCCGAACGGCGCCCGTCGGCCTCAAGAATGTCTATCGCCCGGCGCGTCCAATCCCGGTCGTCCTCTGACAGGCGGCTTACGAACTTTTGGCACTGTTCCATTCTCAGGCTTCCTTCCTCAGAGCGACGATGGCCTCGACTTCGACGGATGCGCCTTTGGGGCGTGCGGAAACCTCGATGGCCGACGTCTTGACCAGATCCGCAAGGCCAGCCCCTGCGGCGGTCGCGATGGTGGAGACATTGGCGAGGCACTGCCGCATCTGACCGGGCGCATCGCTCGCTGCGAACCGTTCTGTCGCGGGGGCCAGCGGAAGCTGGCCCGATATGAACAACAGTCCATTTGCCGCTATGGCTTGCGAACAGGGCCCGATGGCTGCAGGGGCACTTTCGATGGCGATCTGCTTCACGGCAAAACTTTCTGCAGGCGAATGGATGGTGCTGATGTAAAGCTTAAGCCGTAGATTGCTATAGAAAAAATACTATGTCATGATATGAGTTATCGTACATCACGATAGGGTCGTGCAGATGCGTCTGGACCAGTTGCGGTATTTCGTTGCGGCCGCCGAACGCGGCAGCATTTCAGAGGCGGCACGTCGCGTGCACCTCGCACAGCCGGCTTTTTCTGCACATATCAAGGCGCTGGAACATGATCTGGGGGTGCAACTCTTTGAGCGCCGCGCCAAGGGTGTTGTGATGACGGAGGCCGGAAAACGCTTCTACGACGGCGCCGTTGCGCTACTCCGGCATGCCGAACAGATCCGTCACGAGGCGCAATCATCGAGCGGAACGCTGAGCGGCGAGGTGCGGATCGTGTTGGCCAGTTCCATCACTCCGCTGCTTGCCGGGCAGGTTTTCGTCCAGGCCCAGCGTCTCTATCCGCAAGTGCGCTTGTCGATATTGGATCTGCTCCGGGTGGCGAGCGAAAATCTCGTGACATCGCGGCTCGTGGATTTTGCGCTGTTGCCCAATGCCACCACTCTCGCAGGCTCACTTTCCGAGCCGGTTCTGTCGCAGGATCTCTACCTGGTCGGCCGCAAATTTCCCAATGGCATCGGGGACGTTATCGATTTTAAAGAACTGCACCATTTTCCCTTGGTGATGGGCGGCCGGCACAATCAGCTGCGTATCGATCTCGAAAACACCGCCGCCCGGCGCAGCCAGCGCATCAACGTCATATCCGAGCAGGATTCGCTTTCGGTTTATCGCAGCATTGTTCTGAGCGGCGACTATTACACCGTCGTGCCCTATTCCGCCTATTCCGTCGAAATCGAAAGCGGCTGCCTGCGGGCGGCGCGCATCGTACGGCCGTCGGTAGAGCGCACGATATCCTTCGTCTGGCACGAATACTCGGAAATATCGGCGCCGGCGAAGGTGATTATGGAACTTCTGCGCGAATCCATCAGCGACATGATTGCCGCCGGAACGTTTCGCGGACGCCTGCTTTAACGCTTTTCGTCGCCCTGTAGAGTCTTGCCGGGAACAGGGCCCTGCCATTTACGGATGGAGACAAGGCAGGAATTGGGGGCTGTGGCCTGTGCAAGGGTGGATGTCGGCAAGATCGAGGTTAGCGTGTTTGGGTTGCCACCCCGGTCGATAGGCAACCGGCCGTCATTCTCGACGGGATCGAACCAGGCTCCGGTTTGCAACACCACGACACAGCTCATGAGGTGCGGGACCAGCCTGACGCTGGCGAGAACGCGGCCGCGATCATTGAATAGCTCCGCAACGTCCCCGTCAGCAAGACCGAGCTGATCCGCGTCGGCTGCGCTGATCTCGAGGGGTTCGAGCCCATTGCGCTTGGACGCTTTGCTGGGCATGGCACCGTCCAACTGGCTGTGCAGCCGTTTGACCGGTTGCGGCGACAGCAGGTGGAACGGGTGCCGCCTGGCAGCCGGAGAAAGAAGGCATTCCTCAGGCTCAAGCCAGGTAGCATGGCCCGGATGGTCAGCATAGCCGAAGTCGGCGACAATGCGCGAATACAGTTCGATGCGGCCCGAAGGCGTGCTCAGGGGCGACGTTGCCGGATCGGCCGCGAAGGCCTGGAAATGGTCTGCCGGTGCAGGTGCGGGCGCGAAAATATCGAGGCCGGCAAAGCCGGCGCTGAAGAATGCTTCGGCCTCAGGGAGTTCCGGAAATCGTTCGCGATAGCCCTGGTAGAGATGATCGAGCCAGGCCTGCTCGCTCCGGCTCTCCGAAAAGGCAGGCTCCAGACCCATCACAGCCGCTATTCGCCGCAGCCCATCATGGTCTGACAGCACACCCTGTGGCGGATCCATGATCTTGCGGGAATAGATCAGCCAGTTGTCACGCGAGGAGGCAGCGATATCGTTGCGTTCGAACGGCAGTGCTGCCGGCAGGACGATATCTGCCATGCGCGCCGTTGCTGTCCATACCGACTCCGATACGATCACGGTCCGGGGCTGACGGAAAGCCGATGCCAGTCGGTTGAGATCCTGATGGTGATGAAACGGATTGCCTCCGGCCCACCACACGAGGCCGATCTGCGGCAGCGGCAGCACCTTGCCGTTGTACTCGATGTTGTCCGTATTGCCTTCGAGCAGTTCGGTGATACGTGCAACGGGGATATATGCCTTTACCGGGTTAGCCCCCTGCGACACCGACGGCCCCTTGAGGCGGCGTACAGGCTGACCGACCGAGTTGACGGCGGTGAGGCCGAAGGCAAAGCCACAACCGCGCTTGCCGACATGACCGGCCATGGACGCCAGGGAAATCGCCGCCCAATAGGGCTGCTCGCCGAAGCGGGCACGCTGCAGCGACCAGCCGAGATTGAGAAGGCTCGGCTTTCTTACAATGTCCCGTGCCAAAGTACGGATGATGTCGGCATCGACCCCGGTGATCGCTGATGCCCAGTCTGACGTCTTCGCAATGCCGTCATCCATCCCGTTCAAGTATCGGGCGAACTCTTCAAAGCCGACCGTGCAGCGATCGAGAAAAGCATGATCGGCAAGACCTTCGGCGAGAATCGTATGACAGAGGCCCAGCATCAGGGCCGTGTCGGTATTGGGTCTGATGAAGTGATGGACGACACACGAGCCAGCGGGAGCGTCTGCGGCACTCGGCGAAAAGACCACCATGGCCTTGCCGCTCGCCGCATAGCTGAGCAGTGCCGGGCTGGCCCGGTGCGCGCCGGTGCCCCCGGCTTCGACCTGGCCGTTGGTCAACCGGAAACCGCCGAACCCGACAAAAAGCTCGCAACCAGCGAAAATGTCGCTCCAGGACGGAGCGGTGTCGCAGGCGTCGCGATAGTCAGCACCGAGCACATGCGGCAGGAACACCCCCGCTGCGCCATAGCTGTAGGTGTTTACGGCGGAGGTAAAACCGCCGCAAAGGTTGAGGAAGCGCTTAAGCTGGCTTTGCGCGTGGTGAAAACGTCCAGCGCTCGCCCAGCCATAGGAGCCGCCGAAAATGCCCTGGTTACCCAGCGTGCGTCGCGTGTGGTTGATTTCCCCGGCGACAAGCGGCGCGACCTCGTCCCATCCGAGTGACACGAAGTCGTCGCGCCCGCGCGCGGACCGGTTGGCTGGGTCGTCTCGGTTATCGAGCCAGCCCTTACGCACCTTGGGCGACAGAACGCGATCGGGATGACGGGCCAGATCGAGAAAGGCCATGCCGACCGGCGAGGGATCGGGATCATGCCGGAAAGGATGAAGGACTGGAGTTCCTGCGGCATCCGTCCCGACTTCATATGTGCCCAGATGGCTGGCAAAAAGATGCATGATGGTGCCAATCTTCCTGATGGCCGCTTGGCCAGGTCGGAGCAGGTCACCGCACAAAAAATGCGCGGTGACCTCGTTTGGGCGCCCGACCTTACTTGGCCGGGTGCATGTCGAAAGCGCGGACCCAGTCGTCACCACGCGGCGTCCATGTGACGTCGTTGGAATAGGCGTAGGTTGCGGGCTGGGTGTAAAGGAAGATGGCCGGCGCCTGGTCGCACATGATGTCGGTCGCCTTCCTGTAGGCAGTGAGACGAACGGCTTCGTCGGTGCTCGAGCGCCCCTCTTCCAGTGCAGCGCCGAAGTCGGCATTGTCCCAGTAGGCGTAGTTGTTGCCGGGTGCGAATAGGGTCAGAAGACCATCGGCATCGATGGTTGGCCAGGCCTGGGCAAGAAGCGAGGTGGCGGCCAATTTCTTGGTCTGCAGATACTTGTTCATATAGACCGAAAATTCCATCTCGTTAATCTGCAGGTTCACCCCGACATCGGCCAATTGTGCGGCGATCACCTGGGCGACTTCGGTGCCTTGCAGATAAACGCCGACCGGCACATCGAAGGGGATCGGCTGGCTGAGATCGGCGCCCGACTCGCTCAGCAGCTGCATCGCTTTGTCAGGATTGTACTCGTACGGTTTTAGGTCAGGATTGTAGCCAAAGTAGTTTTCCGAAAGAATCTGGCATTGCGACGGCTGGGCGAGCCCATTGAAGAGCGCAGCCGAAATGCCCTCCTTGTCGATGGCATAGTTCAAAGCCTGGCGCACCTTGGCGTTGTCGAGCGGCGGCACCGTGGTGTTGAACTTGATCATGACACTGCGCGTCGAGTTCACGGCACCGGCAGTGGCCTGGCCACTCTGGTTGATGCGGTCGAGTTCGGTCACCGGAATGCCGGTGATGAGATCGACCTCACCAGCCAGCAAGCCTGCGATACGGCTGCCGGTTTCAGGAATGGTGCGGAAGGTCACCTTGTCGAATTCGGCCTTGTCACCGAAGAAGTTGGGATTGGGCTTAAGGACGATCGATTCACCGGGAACCACCGAATCCATAACATAGGGCCCGCCGGACATGGTTTCGGTCACGGGATTGTGCTCGCTTGCCCAGACCGGCGGCAGCAACAGGAACATGGAGAGCTGGGCGACAAAAGCGGGATAGGGTGAGGACGTCTTCACCTCAAGCATGGTGGGCGAGAGGACGTTGATTTCCGACACGAGCGTAAACCAGCCGGCAACGCGAGCTTTCAGCTCGGGATTGCGGACCCGTTCGAGGTTCCACTTGACGGCTTCGGCGTCGAGCGGTTCGCCGTTCGAGAAGGTGGCGCCATCGCGCAGCGTGAAGTGCCACGTGTTGTCGTCAATCAGCTTCCACTCGGTTGCGAGGCTGCCATGCAGCTCCAGGTCGGCGCCGCGCAGCACCAGAGTCGGATAGATGTGGCTCAGCACGCTGAGATCGCTGCCGACCGAGGCGGTCATGTGGGGGTCGAACGTGTTGACCTGGTTTGACAGGGCGATGGTGAGATCGGCGGCATTTACCGCGAGCGTTGCCATCGGGCTGGCCAGGATTGTGGTTCCGATAAAAGCTGCTTTCAGAGACTTCATCACTTTGTGTTCCCTCCTTAGAACGTCTCGGCTGGCTTCTAGGCCAGCACGTAGTGATTTTCGCCGACCGGGCGCAGTTGCGCGTCCGCCGGAGATTTCTGAGTCTGATAGTCGAAGCCGATGGGGCGGCGCTGCCGCTCCAGTTCGGGATCGGGCACCGGGATGGCCGACAGCAGGGCCTTGGTATAGGCGTGCTGGGGGTTGGCGAAGATGGCTTCGGTCGGCCCGATCTCGACCACGCGTCCGCGCAGCATGACCGCTACCCGGTGGCAAAGGTAGCGGATCATCGAAAGGTCGTGGGCAATGAAGAGATAGGTCAGCCCCAGCTTTTCCTGCAAGTCCTGGAACAGGTTGACGATCTGGGCCTGGATGGAGACATCGAGCGCGGTGATCGGCTCGTCGCACACGATGAAGCGGGGATTGAGCGCAATGGCGCGCGCGATGCTGACGCGCTGTCGCTGGCCGCCGGAGAACTCGTGCGGATAACGTGTGGCAAAGCTCTGGTCGAGTCCGACCAGCGTAAACAGCTCCATGACGCGGGCACGGCGCTGTTGGCGATCCTTGAACAGACCGTGGACGATCAGCGGCTCTTCGACGAAATCGCCGACGGTCATGCGCGGATTGAGCGAGGCATAGGGATCCTGGAAGATGATCTGCATTTCCTTGCGGTAGGGCTTGAGTTCCCGCTTGCTGAGACCCGTGATCCGGTTTCCGTCAAATTCGATCTCGCCACCCGTCGGCTTGTCCAGCTGAAGCAACACGCGCCCGGTCGTGCTCTTGCCTGAGCCGGATTCCCCGACCAGCCCCAACGTCTCGCCGGCCATGATTTCGAAGCTGACATTGTCGACGGCCCTGAACACCTGCCTGTTAGTGCTCATCAATCTTTCATCGCCGAAGGTCTTCTGGAGGCCAGTGACCCGTGCCAGGGGATGTTCGGTCATGACTGGGCTCCCTGATTGGCAATGGCTGATCGCAGGTCATACCAGGCAGCGACCTGATGACCGGCAGCGCCGCCGTCGACCTGACGCAAGGGTGGCACTTCGGTCCGACACCTGTCGGTGGCAAAGCTGTTGCGCGGTGCAAAGGGGTCCCCGGCCGGCGGATGCACCATGTTGGGCGGTGAGCCGGGAATCTGGTAGAGCCGCTGACCGGGCGCGGTTATCTTGCCGGGCAAGGAACGCAGCAGGCCCCAGGTATAGGCACTGCGCGGGTCGCGGAAGATTGCGCTGACAGGGCCCCGCTCCATGATGCGGCCGCCATACATGACCTGGACGGTGTCGGCGAGGCCGGCAACCACGCCCATATCATGAGTGATCCAGATCACCGTCGTGCCGATCTTGCGCTTGAGATCGCGAACGAGTTCCAGAATCTGGGCCTGTACGGTGACATCGAGCGCAGTCGTCGCCTCGTCGGCGATCAGGAGTTTCGGCTCGCAGGAAATGCCGATGGCGATCATGACCCGCTGGCGCATGCCGCCGGAAAATTCGTGCGGAAACTGATCGAGCCGCCGATCGGGATCGACGATGCCGACGAGATCCAGAAGTTCCACGGCACGCTTGCGAGCCGCGTTTTGCGAGAGCTTGAGGTGACGCCTGAGCGGCTCCATGATCTGGCGCCCGACCGTCAGTACCGGATTGAGCGAGGTCATCGGATCCTGGAACACGAAGCCGATTTCCTTGCCACGGATATCACGCAACTGGCGCTCCGGCATGCCGATGAGATTGCGGCCGTTGAACAGCACTTCGCCGGAAACGATGCGGCCGGGTGGGCTCGGAATGAGCCCGACCATGGCCAGGGCATGCACGGACTTGCCGGAGCCCGATTCTCCCACGATGCCGAGTGTCTCACCTGCTGCCAGCGAATAGCTCAGGTCGTTGACCGCGTGCAGCACGCCTGCACGGGTGTGAAACTCAACCGTAAGATGCTTGAGCTCGAGCAGCGCCGACATGGTGTTAAACCTCGATATAGCCACCCCGCGAGTTCGTCAGGAACTCGCAGCCGGTGTCGGTGATAAGGATGGTGTCGGAAATCTGGGTGGCGCAGACGCCCGGGACACGCAGATTGGGCTCCAGCGTGAACAACATGCCCGGTTCCATCACGAGGTCCGATTTGGCATCAAGCGAGGAATGCTCGTGGGCTCCCAGGCCGATGCCGTGTCCGATACGGCCGGGAATGTTGAGCCCATATCCCGCTTTTTCCAGTTCCTGCCGTGTTGTCTCAAACAAGGCGGCGTAGGCGGTACCTGGTTTGAGCATGGGAGTCAGCGTTTCGCGGATGTCGAGAATGGTGTCGATGGCCCGCCGACTGGCCTCGGGGGGCGCCCCGAGAGCAACGGTCCGTTCGTTTTCAGCGTGGATTCCATTGGCATTTGACCAGACGAAGATGCTGCTGAGTTCTCCGCGTTGCGGCCGGCGTTGGGCAGGATTGTCGCAATTGACGAACATGCGCTCACCGGTCAGAACCCAGGTCCACAAACCGTTCTGGGCACCTCCTTCAAGCGAGCCGAAATCGCACACTTCTACGTCGGCATAGGTATCGGCCCAGAAACGGTTCATCGCTGCCATCGACGCGATTGCCACGTCGCGCTCGCTGCCACCGTCAGCCAAGGCGGCAATGGCCGCATCCATGCCGTGGTCGGCTATGCGCGCGGCAATACGCGCATTGGCGATCTCATCTTCGTCCTTGATCAATCGGACGTGGTCGATGAAAGCGCTGACATCCCTGAAGGCGGCGCCAGGCAGCCTGGCCTTGATCTGGGCGAAGCGTTCGAGCGTCATGAAGCCCTCTTCGATACCGATCGTGCCCTCGCGCGCGCCGAGTTCACCGAGGATTTCCGTCAGTGCGTCGAGCCAGTGGGCGCCCATCGTCACCTTTGTCGACCATGCGCCATAAAGGCGGATATCGGAAACGAAGGCGCTGGCGCGTCCATGGTCGTCGCGCAGGGCATGTACCAGCATCAGTGGCTCTCCCTCGGCCGGCACAATGGCAACGACCGGATGGGAGTAGATGATGGGATTGAACCCGGTCAGATAGAAACTGTTTTCGGGCTTGAAGACCAGCGACACTGCTATCCCGCGCTGGGCCATTTCCGCTTGGACACGACGGACGCGGTTGGGTAGGGAATTCATCGGGAAGTCCTCATCTTGGGGTCGAAATGGTCCCGCAGCCAATCACCGAGCAGGTTGACGGAGAGGACGGTCAGGAGAATGGCAAGGCCGGGGAAGGTCACGATCCACCAGGCCGTCGAGATATAGACGCGGCCGTCGGCCAGCATGCGGCCCCAGCTGGGATTGGGTGGCTGGACGCCAAGCCCGAGGAAAGAGAGGGCCGCGTCCATGATGATGATGCGTGCCAGTTCGAGCGTGGCGACCACCAGCGCAGGCGTCAGTACGTTTGGCAGGATATGGCGCAGCATGATGCGCCAGGTGGATGCGCCGATGGCATAAGCGGACTGAACGAATTCGCGCTCACGCAGTGCAAACACCTGGCCGCGAATGATACGCGCATAGCGGATCCAACTCGTCAGGGCGAGTACGATGACCAGGTTGACGAAAGAGGGGCCGAGCGCCGCCACCACCAGCAGGGCCAGCAGCATCAGCGGCAGGGCAAGCTGTATATCGACCAGGCGCATGAGGATGCGGTCGACGATGCCGCCATAAAATCCGGCGATTATGCCCAGCAGGGTGCCAACGATGCCGCCCAGAACCACTGCGGTCGTTGCCAGCAAAAGGGTCAGGCGGCTGCCGTTGACGATGCGCGACAGTATATCCCGCCCCACTTCATCGGTACCGAGAGGATGTGCACCAGGGCTGAACGGACCGGTCCATGTAGGAGGTGAGAGCCGCGCCATCAGATCACCACGAATGGGGCTCACCAGACCGGCCATCGGAGCAAAGATCGCGATAGCGATGAACAGCGAAAGCAATACAAAACCCGCCAGGCCCGATGGCGATTTGAGCAAAGCCGAAAAGAACGCTTTCATGGGGTTCACCGTCCCTGCCGGATACGTGGATCGAGAAAGCCGTAGAGCAGGTCGATCGCCAGATTGATGAAGACGAAGATGACGGCGACAACGGCCACGCCGGCCTGAATCACCGGAAAATCCTGGTTCTGGATTGCCTGAACGATCAAACGGCCTACACCTGGCCAGCCGAACACGGTCTCGGTCACCACCGAGCCGCCGAGAAGCTCACCGGCGATGATACCTATCATGGTGACGACAGGGATGAGGGCGTTTCGCGCCACATGCCAGGTGAAAATCGTTTGCGGCAGCAGGCCCTTTGCGCGAGCCGTCCGGACATAGTCTTCACCCAGAATATCGAGAAGCGAAGATCTCAGCAGCCGCGCGATGGAGGCGGAAACGAAAACCGCGAGAGTCAGGGCCGGCAGGACCAGATGGGCCAGGCTGCCCGACCCGGATGACGGCAACCAGCCCAGTTGCACCGAAAAGAAAAGGATCAGCATCAGGCCGAGCCAGAATACGGGGGTCGCCTGGCCCAACAGGGCTGCAATCATGACGATGAATTCCGCCAGTTTGCCGCGCTTGAGCGCGGCAATGGTGCCGGCAATGGCGCCGAACAGAACGCCGAGCGCCAGGGCCGTGAAGGCCAGCGAGGCCGTCGCCGGCATGCGTTCCAGGACCACGTCCAAGGCGGGGCGCATATGCTGGAAGGAAACCCCGAAGTCACCGCGCAGCATGGCGCCCATACTGGAGAAATATTGCTGCAGCAGGGGCTGATCGAGCCCGAGCGCTGAGCGCAAGGCTGCGAGTTCGGCATCGCTGGCGCCTGTCGGCAAGAGCAATGCCGTGGGGTCGCCCAAAACGCGCGACACAAAAAAGACGATGGTGATGACACCCCATACGGCGATGGCAGCTTCGGTCAGCTTGCCAAGCATGAAACGGATCATGCCTGTCTCCTGGCAATGAAATCACGGATGGCCGGAAGCACAATTTCCGGCTTTTCTGCATGTACGGGGTGATTGGCGCCCGGCACTTCGAGATATTCAGCGCCCGGCACGGCGTCTGCGATGATGCGCGACTGCGAGGGCGGACAGATCCAGTCCTCCCCACCGCATATCACGAAGGTCGGCACGGAAATGCTCGAAAGCTTGTCGAGCAGGTCGTAGCTCTTGTCCTTGAACAGAGCGTTGTGGGTCTCGGCATGCAACTGCAGCGTGCGGGTCTTTTCCATCGCCGCATCGGGATCGAATTTCTCGAAATAGAGCGGCTGCAGGGCCAGCCAGATCAGGCGCAGTTCGGTATCGTCCACCACCTGATCGGAAAACAGCTTATGCACCATGCCGATCGAGGCCGAGGTCGCCTTATGCAGGCGGGCGTTGAAATTTTCAATCGCCTCGGCTTCGTGATGGTGACTGGCGGCCGTGCCGCGCAGGATCAGGTGCGAGAGCTTGTCTCCATATTTGACCGCATAGGTCAGCGCGATCATCCCGCCGAACGAACCACCAGCCAGAATTAACTTCCTGTCGCCCAGAAAATGCTGCCGGAAGGCTTCAAGATCATCGGCAAACTGATCGAACGTATAGGGCGGGGTCAGCGAACTCGCGCCGCAGCCTCTCTGATCGTAGGCGATAAGACGAAACTGATCGCTCAGCGGCTTGAAAACCGAGAAGTCCGAGCGATGATCTCCGATGCCCCGACCACCATGCAGCACGATAATGGTGTCTTCATTCTGCTCTCCCGCGATGTCATAGACGAAATCCGCGCCGTTGAGAGTGATTGTGTTCATGGATGTTCTCCGGTAGTTGGGCACGGGATCATCACGATTATCCCGCAGCGGGTCGACGCATCGCCGACACGTGTTCGCTGGAAGGGACCACGCGAACCGGGCCGGACGAAGCCGCCGCAGTTCCCGGTAACAGCGATGAGTTCCTCACAAAATCCCGCATACTCAAAATAGTGTTGCGGTTAAACCCCGCGCGAATTGTGCAGCTAGGCGCCAGGATCAGGTCGCCGATTGTTCCCATGGCCTGCAAGGAAGAGGCAATCTGTTCGCCGATCGCGGCGACGTCATTACTGGTTATAGACCGCCTGTCGATGCCGCCGACAACACATTTTCCAAAGGTCCGCGCCCCGGCCTCGACGCTGGGCAGCGTCTCCCAACTGTGCCAGTTGATTGCGTGGACAGGATAGTCCTGCAGTTCGCGGAAGCGGATACTCTCACCATGCAAATGGAGCACGTTGAACTGACCCGAGGTGGCAGCGGCCAGCACTTCTATGTCGTAGGGGGCGACGAATTCGCTGAAACCGTCAAAGTCCAGCAATTGCCTGCCGGTATCCTGATGCGCAAAGAAAACCCCATTGGCTCCCGCTTCGAGCACGGCGCGCACATAGTCACGCGAAAGACTGGTCAGGGTCCGCAGCGCCGCATGCACCGCAGCGCCGCCGCCGGACTTGATGTGATCATAGACTGCGCCGTTGCTCAGCTTTGCCGCAATGGTCATCGGGCTGAATACGGTGCAGACGAGCGGCACGTCCGGAACGGCGGCACGGACCTGGCGGAGCGAGCTCAACTCGCGTCCAAAGGCTCCTTTGCTGATGTCAGGCACGGGAAGCCCGGCCCAATCCCCGACATGACGATAAGGTGTGTGCACAACGCGCGCGACCCCGCCCCGCCCAACCTCGGAAAAGTCAAGATCGACGCCGAAGTCCTCGATGGCGTACATGCCATTGGGTGAGGTCTTGACGAGATCCAGGTCGAATTCGCGCTGGAGATTAACCGTCGCCTCGGCCAGCCGCCCGGCGTCGAGGTCCTCTTCCGGAAAGTGGGTCCAGAACGAGAATAGCGGCCGATGGGCACGAGCGCCGAAGACGCGCTGGATGGATTGGCTATACAACAAGTGGCGTTCCTCATACTGTCGCAAAGACAGATTAGGCGTCAATCAGTCATCGTCATAATATTATGTCTGGATACATACCATCGCAGATGGCGATAGCTAAGAATCCATCGTCCGGCTGAAAATTATTCGCGACACCACCTGATCACCTGCGCCGGGGCACTGTGCGGCCAACATGCGCAGGCTCAGTGGAAAGCGAAAATAGAGCCGAACGGCGTGGGCGATTACTGCAGCGGGAAATCGGTGGCGACGATAGAGCGGATCACGAGAAGGTTTGGTCATACCCAATCTTCGCACCGCCTGGTCGACCAGCGGTCAGGGCGCGTCGCGCCTGCCGGTGCGGGGTCACATTATAGCTATCGGTGTGCTCCGGCTACGGAAAGGCGGGTTGCATGAAGCTCACCATGAGCCTTCTGCTTCCCATGCCGCACGTCATGTCTCTTTCTTAAAACGTGTTGAGCGGGCGCAGCCATGTCCATCCTGTCACGGGACTCCCTGCGCGGTAACACGTGGCCGCATTGCTTGCTCATAACGCGCCGGATCAAGCCGGCTACAGATGCCCATGGCGACCGCCACCAACAGGAGATGCATGACCCAGCCGCCGCCGAAGCCTTGCCAATGACCGAGAACGGCCATCCCCAGCGGCGCGCAGCCGGCGATCAGAAATCCGCCGCCCTGCATCATAGTGGCCAGCGAACCCGCTTCTTCCGGCTCGCGGAGATGATCCAGCGCGATAACCAGCGTAAGCGAAAAACTCCCGCCGAGCCCCGCACCGCAGATCCCGACCCAAAGGAAAGGGGCCAATTCCGGTCGGAAGGCAAGTCCCGCGAATCCGACTGCCTGCATGATGAGGGCGAGCAGCAACCACGGACGCCGATCGATCCTTCGGCGAGCCAGCGCAGGAAGGCCAAGCGCGCAGAATACTTGGCACACGGCCATCACCGCGACGAGGGCCGCACTGTCGGCGCCGCTCCAGCCAAGCGCCTGATACGAAGCGGCGAGCCAGGCTATCACGGAGGCATAGCCGCCATTCGTGAGGCCGAAAATGAGCATCAGCGTCCATGTCCGCGAGCAGGAGAGCAGGCGCCGCGCCGGCCAGCTGCCGGATGGCGGCGTTCCGGCGGCTAAAGGAACGATGGCGGCCAGCACCAGCGCCGGCAGAACCGGCACGGCGAACCAAGCCAACGACTGCTGCCAGTTGAAGCCCATTGCGGTAAGAACGGGCGTCAGATAAGCGCCAATGGCGCCTCCGACCATCAGCACGGCCGAGTACAGGCCGGAAATCACGGCAACATTGCTCGGAAACGTGGCCTTGATGATGCCGGGAACGAGGCTCTGGATGAAGGCTACCGCCACTCCGCAAAGCCCGGCCGTGACAATGAACACCACGGAATCCCCTGCCCATTGGCGCAGGATCAGGCCCAGGAAAAGCAGGACCAGGGCGGCGATCAGACCATTGCGAGTTCCCGTGCAGGAATGCAGGCGCGGCGTCAGAAACGCGCCGCCTCCCATCAGTATCATCGGCAGCAACGTTAGCAGGGAAATAGCCCCGTTACCCATTCCCGTGTCGGCCTGGATGTCAGGCAATACGGCTCCGGGAGCGGCGAGGAAGGGCCGCAGGTTGACACTCGCAAGAACGACGAGCGCCAGAACCGAAACCGTTCCCGTGCGTGCTCTGTCCATCATTCCGGAACCGGGCCGGCAGGAGCCTGTGCGAATGCGCCGTTCCGGCGCGTCAGAGCCATGGCAGGATCAGCATCCGCACAGGCTGCGATAGCGCCCAGGCGCCGCGGTGCCATGCGCCCTTGGCGTACTCCATTGCCCGGGCTCGCAGTTGCGCCATATCGGTTCCGGTAAACTCTCCTTTGGAGACCGCCGCCTTGCCCGGTACATGGTGGCCATCGTGAGGATATGGCCCGCTGTAAGTATCCGGGGGCGTGGTTTTGCATACCCCGCGTGGCTCGGTGGATGAACCGAACAGCTTTCATGTCTACAAATATGCCGTTGACCGCATTGTCGCAGCCGAGCCCGACCGCAATGCCTGTTGCTCACATCGTCTTCACGTTCGGGACTGCGTTCGTTCCGAACGCGAAAATCCCTTCAGGCTGCAATCACAATACTGGCTTGCTCTGGCCATTGGAGCCAGCAGCGCGCACCGTCGCTGACGGCCAGATCATGATCTTCCCCACTACGGATCACCATGCGTTCGATTCCCGAATCATCTTCGAACCGAAGGTAGGTAACGACACCGAGAAATTCCTTGCTGACGAGTTGTGCCGGGACAGCATTGATGCCTGGGACGCTGGCTTGCTTCTGTGGAGCCAGGCGAATGGCTTCCGGTCGCACACCAACCGATACGCGCTCGCCTTCGCGTATCGTTTGCGCAGATGGTGCGCGGATTGAGAGGTTCGGTGCGATGGTAATGTCCAGCAGGCCACCCGTTTGTATTCCGACCGTGCCTTCAAAATAGTTCATGTAGCCGATGAAATCGGCGACGAAACGACTGTTTGGCTTGTGGTACAGTTCGGCGCCGGTGCCGATCTGGGCGATGCGGCCGCGGTCCATGACAGCGATACGGTCGGCGATTGCCAGCGCTTCTTCCTGATCGTGGGTAACGATAATAGCCGTGATGCCTACCTTCTTGAGCAGAGCGCGCAGTTCGATACGCATGCCCTCGCGCAACTTCTTGTCGAGCGCCGAGAGCGGCTCATCGAGCAGCAGAACGGACGGTTCCGTCGCAATGGTTCGGGCAATGGCGACCCGCTGCTGCTGGCCTCCTGAGAGCCTTGCGGGATAGGCATCGCGCAGGGCGGTCAATTCGAGCATGGCCAGGCTTGCGGTCTGTACCGCATCGCGCCGCGCCGCCGCCACGTTCTTCATACGCAAGCCGAAGGTCACGTTGTCAGCGACGGTCATATGCGGAAAGAGCGCGTAATTCTGGAAAACCATGCCGACATTGCGCTGGTACGGCGGCACCTTGGTCATGATTTTTCCACCGACGGAAATGTCGCCTCTTAGCGGCGGTTGCAACCCGGCAATGGCGCGCAGCATCGTGGTCTTGCCGCAGCCGCTGGGACCGAGCAATGCCACGATCTCGCCAGGCTCGATCTCAAGATCGACATCGTCGAGAATGCGCTTGCCCTGCAGATCGACCGTCAGCCCTCTAAGAGCCACGCCGCGCTTTTCGAGATTGAGCGAATAGGTCATCTGACCAACCTTTCCAGACCGATCCACTTTTCCATGAGATAGACCGCGAGGATTCCTCCAAGCATCGTCAGGGTCGAGAGTGCGGCAACAGTGGGATCGTTTTCCGTGCGAATGTATTGATAGGCGGCCACGGGCAGGGTCGGGCTGTTGCCGACCAGGAACATCGTGGCGGTGAAATTGTGGAACGACATGACGATCGCAAAGACCGCCGCTCCGAGCAGGCCCTTGCCCAACAAAGGCAAAGTGACATGCAGGAAAGCCTGGTGCGGCCGGGCGCCGAGCAACATCGCCGCGCTCTCCAGGTTCGGGTCCATACCCTGTAGATTGGCGACGACGAGCCGTACGACATAGGGAAGCACGATCAGGCAGTGCAGCACGACCAGCACCGCCGTGTTGGAAATGAACAGCACCGTGTTCGCCCACAACAGCATGGCGATGCCCATGACGATTTCCGGAACGAACAAAGGCGCCATCACGAACACGTTGGCGGCCTGCCGCCCAAAGAAACGGAAACGCACGATGGCAAGCGAGGCAAGCACCCCAAGCACCATGCTGACCGCGCAGCTGGTGGCCGCAAGCAGCAGGCTCTGTTTGATCCCCACCGCAAAGCTCGGCGTGCTGAAGACATTGGCATACCACTTGAGCGACAATCCGGTCGGCGGAAAGGCCAAGGTCGCCGCACTGTTGAAGGAAATCACAAGAATGAGCAGGTTCGGCAGCGCCATGAACAGGAGGACGCCGAAAGTCGTGATCTGAAGGATGGAAGGCATGGAACTGCGCGTCATCGTTGGAAACGCCTGTGGAAACGATCACCGGCCACCGTAAGGGCGAGAATAGCGGCGGCGGAAATCAGGAACAGGATACCGGCGGCTGCCGATCCCAGCGGCAGGTTGCCTAGATTGATGGACTGGTCGAAGATGAACACCGCGATCATGTCGACTCTGCCGCCGCCCAGAAGCATGGGCGTAACGAACGAGTTCAGCGACAAGAGGAAGCTCAGCATCGTTCCAGCCAGGATGCCGGGCACGCATAGTGGTACCGTGATCAGCAGGAAGACCTGCCAGGGTGCCGCGCCAAGGAGTGCAGCCGCTTCCTGCAAGCGTTTGTCGAGCCGGGCGATCACCCCGTTGAGCGACAGGATCATGTAAGGCAGGATTCCGGAAATCAGGCCGACCAGAACGCCGAACTCGTTGAACATCAGCCGGAATGGTTCATCCGTAACGCCGAGCCAGAGCAGCAGCTTGTTGACCAGCCCCGTGCGCCCCAGAATGAGCACCAGACCGAACATTTTCAGCACGTAATCGCTCAGGAACATGGCCAGCAGCGCCGCGAAGATCAGCTTGCGCTGGCGGGGCGAGGCTTTGGTCTCCATGTAATAAGCCGCGGGAAAGCCGAGGACGAGTGCGACCGCCGTCGCTACCCCCGCCAACCACAGCGAGGACGTAAAGAACCGGCGATACGACGCATTGGTCACCAGGCTCTCATACTGCGCGAACGTCGCGCCGCTACCCGTTCCATCGTCGAGGCTCCAACCGAGCACTGACGACAGCCCCATCAACAGCGTCACGATCAGGATGAACGACGGAACCACCAGCAAATAGGGCACAAGTCTCTGTCTCATTGATCTGCCCCCGGCTCGTACGGCACTTTCGGGCAGGCGCAATCACACGCCTGCCGGAGGAAGACGCCTCTGGGGGAAGCTGGGGCCGATGGCATTTCCCTGTCGGCCCCACTTGCGTGATGATATGGAGTTCTCACTGAATTTCCTGCTGCCACCGGTCGTTCCACGCTGCCAGCTGGGTGGAGATCGTCGGCTCATCCATATAGCGGAATTGCGTATCGGCCGGCACCGCCTCGCGCAACTCGGGGGAAACCGCCGCCTGCGTGTTGATCGGCAGGCAGCCGAGCTGTTTGGCAATGCCTTCCTGCGCAACCTTGCCGATGGCAAAATCGATGAAGCGTGTGGCGGCCTCGACATCCGCGCCCTTCAGCATGACGATGTTGTTGATGCTGACGGGAATGAACGGCTTTGGCGAGACGAAGCGGAACTGCGGGCCGGCCTTGCGCAGGCTGAAATAGTTGGAAACCGGGGTAAAAGCGATAACATCTATCTCGCCGGACGACATCAGGCGGACCTGCTCGGCATCGGAGGTGGTAAAGACCGAGAAGTTCGGCTTCATTTCCCTGGCCAGATCGAAACCGGGATCGACATTCTTTTCGTCCCCACCGGCAAGCGCAGCCAGGAGTGCGATGAATAGGCCATTGTAGTTGGCGCCGTAAGGCGCGCCGATCTTACCCTTCAGTCGCTCGTCCTTGAGATCGGTCCATTCCCTGATCTCGAACGGCGTCGTTTCCGAATTGTATATGATGCCGTAGGGCAGGTTCCAGACGCCGACGAAATTCTCGTTGGCCATGTTTTCCGGCAGATGCGCAGCATTGGCCAGCTTGTCCACCGGGATCGGCTCGAGCAGGCCATCGCGCATGGCCAGCGTTGCGGGTGAAATGGCGGAAAGCCACAGATCGTCGTCCATACGCCCCTTGTTGGCGCGCAGCGCTGCAAGCGTCTCCATGGAGGAGGACTGAAGCTGGATTTCGGAAGTGATGCCGCTTTGCGCTGCGAACGGATCCATCCAGTTGGCGCGCATCGCTTCACCATAGGACCCGCCCCAGGCTATAATCTTCAGGAGCTTTTCCTGCGCCATTAGGCTGGATGTGTCCGCAAGTCCAACCGCGCCGCAAGCGGCCGCCAGCTTCATGAAATCCCGGCGATTGAATGTACCCATGGTTTTCCTCCCCGTTTGACGCAGCTCGAAGCTGCTGATGACTATCCCCTGATATACGCCCGCTCTCCTCCTGAGGTGACGCCGGCGTGTTTCCGATAAGGAATAATAGTCCCTTATGGAAATGCAAGCATATTTTTGATGCAATCGTTTCTTCCCCATGCTACGGGGCAAAAATCAGGAAACTACGCAGAGGCAGCGTCGTGAACGGCGATCCATTTCGCGGCAAGAATGAAGATTCGGCTGTCGTGGGCCCCGGAGAACCAGGTCAAGGCTTCCGTCCGGAGCAATCTGTCGGCGCCCGGCTGCGAGCCATTCGGCAAGCGCGGCGCTGGACCCTGGAGGAAGCCAGCAAACGCAGCTCTGTCGGACGCTCCACCCTGTCCAAGATCGAAAACGACCTCATGTCGCCGACCTTCGATCTCCTGAAAAAGATCACCCGTGGCATGGAGATCGACCTCGTCGAGCTTTTCGACGAGCGGCAACAGGAGCAAGAACCGCGCGGGCGCAGGAGCATTACCCGCAGGGGCGAGGGGAAGGTCAATCTGACCCGGGCCTACAGCCACGAACTAATCGCCACCGACATGAAATCAAAGCGCATGCTGCCGTTTCGTACGACGGTCATGGCGCGCTCCCTCGACGATTTTAGCGGCTGGGAACGCCATGACGGCGAGGAAGTGCTGATGGTCGCGTCTGGCGCGGTCGAGGTGCACACCGAATACTATGCGCCCACGAGGCTGGAAGTCGGCGACTCGATCTATTTCGACAGTCGCATGGGCCATTGCGTAATCTCGGTAAGCGAGAACGACGCGGAAGTTCTGTGGGTCAGCTCCGGCGCGATGTAGCGAAAACGCTTGCGTCGCCAGGCGGGTAAAGCAAATGGATAAAGCGTCTCCCTGCCTTGGCGGGAAACGACGGGTGACGCTATGGGCAGCCCTACGTCTCCGACAGCACCTTGCCCGCTATCGCCCAGTCCTCACGGGCCTTCTCGTCGTAGATCACGGTAACATCTTCTGGCCTTGAGCCGAAATGATCGACGAGCGCGGCCGTCAATGCTTCGGCTGCCGCGACTTTTTGCAGTCGGCTGCGGCCTTCCAGATACGAAACACGAATAATGGGCATTTCTTTTCCTCCCGTTGAGGCACATGCATTGTCCCGTATTCGAGCAATCATTCCCTTGCAAGGTCAAAAATTTCTGATAGGAAACTTATCACTTTAAAAGGGAGATTTTCTATGACTCTTACCGTGCAGGTGCTGAATTTCGGCAACATCCGCGGCGACTGGACGGCCCAGCTAGCCGGCCGCAAGCAAGGGCGCCGCGTGCTTACGCCCACCAACGCTTTCCTGATCCAGGGGGGCGAATACCCGGTTCTGGTCGATGCTGGCACGCGCAGCGTCGAGGCGCTGACGCGACTGCCGCTCGGGCTGGAGACGGAGTTTGGTGAAGAGCACAGCCTCGAGGCGCAGCTTGCCAGCCACGGCGTTCGGGCCGAGGACATCGGGATGATCATTCTGACCCATCTCCACGTCGACCATGCCGGTTATCTCGACCGTTTCCCGATGACCGTCCCGGTCATGCTCTGCCGCAGGGAACTTGAATTCGCCTTCAGCGGTGCCAGTCCGATAGATTATGCGCCGGAAGATCTCCATCACATCGTCGAGCGACTCTATACGCCGGGGGCGCTTGGCATGTTCGACCTGTCCTTCGGTGAGCGTGCGCCTGTCCTGCCGGGCATCAGCGTCGTGTGCCTCGCCGGCCATACGCCAGGCAGCATCGCCGTCGTCGTCGATACGGAGGCCGGCGCGGTCTGCATCTGCGGTGACGTCGTCTACGATGTGCACGGCACCTTCGTGGCGCGAACCGGCCAGATCCACGCTTTCGAACCGCAGACCTCCGGCAATTTCGCAACGAGCCGGGTCGAGGAAAAGCGGGCGATCAAGCTGGCTGCGAGCCTCGGCCGGTTCCTCTATCCCTCGCATGACCACCACGGCGCGGTTATGGAAGACGGTCAGATCGTCGGTCGCATCGGCCGCACCATCCCAGGCCCCATACTGCCGCTGGATCTGAAATATGCCACGGCGCCCTGATCGATCGACACCTGCCGCCCTCCACGCCCTTCTGAGCTGCTGCCGATTTTTCGGACACGAGGTTAGCTAACTGGGCTGCCCTATTCCGCAGACAAGCCCCTCCTGTCCTTTCAGCACAGGAGCCAGCTTGTCGCGGTGGGCATGTCGGCACGTAGTTTGTACAGGTGGGTCAAGGCGGTATCTCCCGAACGATCCGAGCAGCAGTCGAAGAAGTTCCTGGAGGCCAGGAGCGGGGTTCTTCGCCTTCGCTCGAATTTGCGCCGTGCCAAGTCGCTCGGATACTCCTTGGCCCCAACACCTGCTGCCGCATGTGCTTCTTAGGAAGCCGCGCGGTACTTTGCCAGGGAGCCCGAGTGAAGTACCGCTTCATCAACGAGCACCGTCCTGACCATTTCTTCCGACTTCTTTTGCAGCGTGTTGCTTCTATACGAGACACTGGTGGGTGCGGAAGATCGCGGCGCCGGCCTGATGCCCGGCGCTCTTCACGGCAACACAATGAATGTTCGGACGCAGTGCGGCATCATTCTTCTGTCGCTTGACGAATGGCTTCACATGGATGGGCGCAACCAGGCGAACATCGTGGCCGCCGCCTCGTCCCTCCCTGCGCTGTGCAGAAAAGGGAAAAAGTGAACGACTTTTACGCCGCCCGCAGCAGGACTATCCCGCCGCTGCCGTGATCCAATTTCTCGCCGCCGTCCTCACACCCGATCGCCTTCCCAATTCCCGGCATTGGTGCCGCCGGCGAGCGACTCGCCTCCATCGGCCACCAGCGCGTGGCCGGTCATGTAGGATGACCGATCGGAGACCATGAACAGGATGACCTCGGCGATCTCCTCCGCGGTCGCGAAGCGGCCCATCGGCACGACATTCGAGATCGCGTGCTCCAGCGCGGCGCGCCCCCCCATCTGCTGGGTGTAGGGATCATTGAAAGGCGTATCGACCCAACCGGGGCACAGCGCATTGACGCGGATGGCAAAGGGCGCCACGTCGAGAGCGATCTGCCGCGTCATGGTGATCGAGGCCGCCTTGCTGGTGATGTATGCCGTCATCTCCCGGTCCAGGAAGACGCCGGAATTTGACGAGGTGTTCAGAATGACCCCGCCGCCCTGCTTCTTCATGATCGGAATCACCGCCTGGCAGGCGACGAACTGGGCATGGACATTGACGGCCCATGACATGTCAAAGCCGGCGGCCTCAACCTGCTCGACGCTGCCGGCGACCTGGACGCCAGCATGGTTGTGAAGAATGTCGATGCCGCCCCGCGTTTTGGCCACGTCTTCGACCAGGGAAAAGACTGCCGCATCGTCGGTCACGTCCAGCGCGCACGCCTCTGCCCGGCCGCCGGCCTGCGTGATCAGGCCGGCCGTTTTGCGGGCGGCCTCGACATCCCGGTCGGTGACGACGACAAAGGCACCTTCGCGCGCCATCGCGATAGAGCCGGCACGGCCGATTCCGGAACCAGCGGCGGTGACGATTGCCGTTCTATCCTGAAGTATCATCGATGTTTCCCTCTAAAAATCAGTATCGGCGGCGCAAAAGGCCGCGCCGGGCATAGACGGCCACGGCCTCATCGATCAGCGCGGCGATTGCATCGGCGCCGTAGTCGCGCCGCAGCATCTCGGCGCGCGCCGTCAACAGGGCCGGGTCTGTCACGCGCCCGGGGCGCAGCATTTCGTATGTTTCGAGGATCACGTCCTGCGGCACCGAGACCAGTTCCGCCCCGCGCTCGAAATTCAGCGCCAGCCGATCGCGGCCGGCGGATCGCGCGATGCCGGCCTGAAGCCGGAGCGCCTCGGCGGAGATGCGGATATCGGTGGCGGCGACACGGCCCGCCAGAACCTCTTCGAGCGTCAGCCGCTCCAGCGGCATTCCGGACGCCGACACGGCAAGTTCCGGCGCATTCTCGGAGATCGGATAGAGATCGAGAGGATCGGTCATGTCGGGATACCTCCCTGGCCCAGCGTCATGGACAGTTCGAGCGGCGGCGCATCCGCCACCACCAACCCGGTTTCGATGGCGTAGAGCATCGCGACACGGACATGGTAGCGCGCGGCAAGTGATTGGCCGTCCACCGGCACGACGATGGGCTCGGGCGCCTCGCCTCCGGCGTAGAGCGCCGCGTTGCGTCCCATTGCCCGGTAGTGTTCCAGCGTCGTTACCGGCGCATTGGAGAAAAGCTCGATGTTCATGTGGGGCAGCCGGTCGGCGCGATGGATCACCGCCGTGCCCTTGGCCTGGATGCCGATGCCGTAGCCCGAACCCGAGAGCCGCGCGGCCGTCAGGCCGAGAAACGAGGTGTCTGCGGTATGGCGCATCCGCACCAGCCGCGGTGTCCCGCCGCCTTCCCGAATACCCTCGGTCAGAGCCAGAACGACGTCGATCAGATCGTGCCCGGCCGTGGTCCGGGTCAGCTCGACGCCGAAGGCGGGGCTGAGCCCGATGACGATGTCGCGAGGGTCGTCACCCTTCACCGCCTCGCCCGTTGCCACGAGCCACGGGGTGGTGGTCGGGTCATGGCGGCGCTCGCGCTCCAGCACGGAGGCACGCGTCTGCAACCCCCGCACCTCGCACACGGCCTGCCAGCGCGCATCGGACATGCGATAGCCGCTCCCCGGCCCCTGATAGTCGTTGGGGTCGTTGAGCGCACTGATGATCCTGCCGTCCCGCAGGATGGCCGAGGTCTGCAGATAGTCGCCCGAAATGCGCTGGCGCAGCATGAACAGAAGGTTTTCCGCCTCCTCGCCGAAGCCGCGCCTGGAAAGCGCACGAACCACGTCGACAGCGGTCAGGCCACGCGTGCGGATCGCCTCGCTGATGCGCGTGACTTCGCCGGGGTTGAAACTGTCCGTATCCTGCGAGCCGGAGGCCGTTGCCACCGACTGCACCCATTCCTCCGGGACTTTTTTCAGGTCCAGTTCCTCGAACACGGCCGCGATGGCGCGGATCGCGCGCATGCGCAATTGCTCGACGCTGCTTTCGGTGATCGGGGTCAGGCCGCCGTCCGCCTCGAAGTCGCGCTGCAGCGTGAGGTAATCCTCGATCTCCTCGCCGTTGAACAGGGACGGGTTGAAGGTGTTGTCATATTTGCGGATCGAGCCGAAGCCGGAGCAGATCAGGTCGGAGCCGGCCATGAGATAGGGCGTGATCTTGGCGCCGACGCGGATTTCCGACTCGCTGACGCGGGTGTCGTTGCCGGAGGCGCATTCGAGCCCGAGCCAGACGGCGATGAGATTTTCCGCCATCAGTTCACGCATGCCGCCCGCCATCGAGGAGGTCAGCGGGGCGCCGTCGATGCCGCCGTTCTGGGTGCCCTGCACGCCCATGGCGCGTTGCAGGCACAGACAGCGCGCTTCCAGGTAGAGCACCGACTGGCGCTCGTGGAAGCCCATCAGCAGTTCAGATGACGCACCCGACGTGCAGCGCGCCTTGATCCCCCGCGACGCATAGGCGGCGGTGAGGAAAGCCTTCGACCATGGCGTGTCGTCCCCGTCGACGAATGCCGCCTCGGTGCCGTAGACGGAAACCGTTTCCGCGTAGGAGGTGAAGCCGGCCATGCCGATCTGCAACTCTTCCGCTTCCTCGATGGAGCACTGGAAGAGCACGCCGCCGCGCCCGACGGCGGCGCCGACCGCGCAGGCCATGGCGTTGGCCCAGGAGTTCGACGCGACCCGCATCGTGGTCTCGATCTCGTCGAAGCCGAGCGCGACGGCGAAGGCGGCGTCGGCCGCAAGCTGGAGCGGGTCGTCCTTGGCGTTGGTGACATGCGCCTGGTTGCCAGGGGTGCGGCGCTGGCGCATCTTGGAATAGGCGAAGGTGATCTCGAGCGACGACATGGCCGCGACCACCGACACCAGCTTGGCGGGTGTCATGCCGCGCGCCAGACGCTCCAGTTTTTCACGCGGAACGTTGATGTCGACCAGCATCCGCGCCACGTCGACCGGATCCATCGCCATTGCCTCGTCGATCACCTCCGGGTCGAGGTGATGCGCGGCGATGTAGGCATCGAGAATATCGAAGTCCTTTTCCGCCTTGCCGTCGATCTCGACCACGCGTCCGTTTTCAACACGGGCGGAGGGCGCGGGGTCCCACGGGCTGTGGAAGGTAGCGAAACCCGCTTCCACGTCTTCGGCGGCAAACAGGTCGTGACGTAGCTGGCGGGTATCCCACTCGTCGAAACGACGCCAGCGCGGGGTGGAAGTCATCTCACCTCTCCTTCCCTGTCCGTTCGAGCCAAAGCCGCCTCCCTCATGCCCCCGCGATCAGAACCAGCGCAGCCACAAAAGCTGGATGACGATCAGGACGATGACGTCCCAGAAGATCACCTCGCCGATGGTGAACCATCGATGCTTGCGGTTGACACGCCAGAAGCCGAACCAGACGACCGCGGACAACAGCACGGGAACGAAGCCGACGAGCGTCACCGCAGCCTCTCCCCCGTGCTGGCGTCGAAATAGTGCAAGGCCTCGCGTGGAAAACGCAGACCGACCGGCTGCCCGACCTCGATATGGTCGCAGTTCTTCTGCGTCCGCACCGTCAGCGCGCCCGCCCCGGTCTGGAAAATGAGCAGCGTATCGGGCTCGATCAGTTCCCTGACATCGACGGCAAGGGTGATCGCGTCCTCGCTTCCGGCTTGCACGAGTTCGACCTGCTCGGGGCGGATGCCCAGCGTTACCGGCCCTTCGGGACGATCGACGGGGCAAGCAATATCGCCGGCGCGGAAGATGCCGTCCCTGACGATACCCTCGATCGTGTTCATGGCGGGCCGGCCCATGAATTCGGCCACGAACCTGTTGGCGGGCTCGCGATAGATCGTGCGCGGCTCGTCGAACTGCACCAGCTTGCCGTCCCTGAGCACCGCGATGCGCGTCGCCAGCGTCATCGCCTCTTCCTGGTCGTGCGTGACGAAGACGAATGTCTTGCCGAGGCGCCGGTAGAGGCGACTGAGCTCGGTGCGCATATGCAGGCGCAGCAGCGCATCGAGGTTGGAGAGCGGCTCGTCCATGACGCAGATGGTCGGCTCCCAGACCAGGGCCCGCGCCACCGCCACACGCTGCGCCTGACCGCCCGAAAGCTGGGCGGGCTTTCGATGCAGGTAGTTGCCGATCTGCAGCAAGTCGGCGATGGCACCCACGCGGCTTTCGATGTCGGCCTTGCCGACTTTGCGAATGCGCAGCGGATAGGCGATGTTCTCGAACACGCTCTTGTGGCTGTAGAGGGCGTAGTTCTGGAAAACCATGCCGATCCCGCGCATGCGCGGCGGCAGGTGGGTGATGTCCTTGCCGTTGATCTCGATGCGCCCTTCCGACGACGTTTCGAGCCCCGCCAGAAGCCGGCAGGCCGTCGTCTTGCCCGAACCCGACGGGCCGAGCAGGACGATGAACTCGCCCTGGTCGAACTCAAGGTTCAGCCGGTCGAGGGCCCTGGTTCCGTCGGGAAATTTCTTGGTGACTTCTCTGAACGAGACACCCATGGGTAACTCCGTGAATTCTTGCGGGTTCAGCCCTTGACCGCACCGAAGGTGAGGCCGCGGACAAGGTGCTTCTGCACCAGGAACGTGAAGACGAGGATCGGCAGGGTGGCGACGACGGCGACGGCCGCCACCTGCCCCCACAGCGTCCCATGCGGCGTGATCAGCCCGGGGATGCCGACCGTCAGCGGACGGCCCTCGAACGCCACGAGGATGAAGGCATAGAGGAACTCGTTCCACGACAGGATGAAGCAGAGCACGGCGGTGGCCGCCATGCCGGGCGCCGCCATGGGAACGACGACCCGCACGAAGGCGCCGAGCTTGGAGCGGCCGTCCATCATCGCCGCCTCGTCGATTTCCCGCGGGATCTCGGCAAAGAAGCCGCGCATCATCCACACGACCAGCGAGAGATTGAAGCTCGTATGCGCGATCACCACGGCGTAGATCGTGTCGGTGAGCCCGAGTGCCGTGAAGAACATGAACAGCGGCACCGCGATGGAGATGGGCGGGGCCATGCGCGTGGTGAGGAAAAAGAAGAACAGGTCTTCCTTGCCGGCAAAATCGGTGCGCGCGAACACATAGGCCGCCGGCACGCCGATGCCGATCGACAGCACCGTCGACGAAATGGAGATGATCAGCGAATTGAGCACCAGCGGCAGGTAGTCCTTGCCGAGGAAGACCTCCGGGTAGTTGCTGAAGGTCGGCGTGAAGAACCAGCGCGGATCGGGCGACAGAATATCCAGGCGCCCTTTGAAGGACGTCAGCAGAATCCACAGATAGGGCGTCAATGCGATGACCAGCACGCAGGCAAGGATGCCGATGGCCAGTATCTTCCAGGACTTGTTCATGGCCGCCCCCTACACCTTGCCGACCGGCGACTTCCAGTACACGGCCTTGTAGAAGATCGAGCACAGGATCAGCACGACGAGGTAGACCATGAAAGCCACCGTCGCGCCGTAGCCGAGGTTCCAGTTCTTGAAATTGACGCGGTAGGCGTAGATCGACAGCAGTTCGGATACGGTGCCGGGGCCGCCGCCGGTCAGGATGAAGACCTTGTCGAATTCCTTGAAGGCGTCGATGCCGCGCAGGAGCAGGACAAGGGCGATGATCGGCCTCAGCAAGGGCAGCATGATATCGATGAATTGCCGCCACGGCCCGGCGCCGTCCATAGTCGCGGCCTCGAAGGGCGCCTTCGGCAGGCTCATGAGGCCGGCCAGGATGATCAGCGTCACGAACGGCGTCCACTGCCACACGTCGATGGCTATGATCGTCGGCATCACGAGATAGGGCGTGGAAAAGACCGCGCTCTGCTGGGACAGCAGCCCCACCGCCCGCAGGTAGTAGCTGACCATGCCGAAGTCGCCCTGCAGCAACAGCCGCCAGATCAGGCCAACGGCGACGGGCGCCAGCATCATCGGAACCAGAAGCAACGTAGTCAACAGCCTCTGGCGCTCGATGAAGCGCCAGATCAGCCAGGCCAGTGCGAAGCCGAGCGCGAACTCGACCGTCACGCTCGCCACGACGAAGCGGATGGTCAGCCAGAACGAATCCCAGAAGACGGGATCGTTGCGCACCAGTTGCCGGAAATTGTCGAGCCCGATGAAAGCGCCGTTCTGGTCCGGATTGGCATAGCTCAGGTCGGTCATGGCCGTATAAGCCATGTAGCCGAACGGCCCCACCAGGAAGACCAGCACGAGCAGCGTCGCCGGCAGCAACAGGGGCAGCGACGCTCCCCTGTCCAGCAGGAATCGCCCGCGCGAAAGCTGTTTGACTGTATTCATGACCACCGCTCATGCTTTCCCGCGAGTGCCCTCACGGGGAAGGGTTTGTCTGGATGAAGAGGATTACTCGACCGGGTACTTCATCGGCGCGCAGGAACCGAGCAGGGTGGAGATGTCCTGCGCCGACCTGTCGAGCGCTTCCTTCGCCGTCTTCTCATCGGCGAGATAGGAAGAAAGCTCGCGCACCAGGATATCGGTCATCTCGCCCGACAGCGGCACAGTAGGCTTGGACCTGGCCACGGCGTTGGAGTCCATGGACGCCCTGGAATACGGCAGCTTCTGCACCTCCTCTGATGAATAGACGTCCGGGCGCGCCGTCGCGCCGCCGTTGAGGTGCTGGTTGAGCTGCTGGTCGTAGTCCATCATCCACTGGATGAAGAGGTAGGCAGCTTCCTTGTTCTTGGACGAGGTGGGCACCAGATAGGACCAGCCCTCGACCTGGGCGACCTTGCCGCCCTCGCCCTGGGGCACGATGTCGAACCCCATCTTGCCGACCACCGTCGAAGCCGATTCATCGACGGCGACCGCATAGGTCGAGTCGTTCCACATGATGAGCTGGGCGACTTCCCCCTGCTGCATCAGGGCCATCACGTCGTCCCAGAAATAATTCAGCGTATCCGGCGGCGAGAACGCCTTGAGGCTCTTGTAGTATTCCGTCGCGGCAATGGCCTGCGGGCTGTTGACGATAACCGGGCCGCATTCCGAGCCCGATTTCGTATCGAGCATGTCGCCGCCGAAGGAGTAGAGGAAGTTCAGCCACTCGTACCACAGCGCCTCGTGGCGCTTGCCCTGCAGCGCGGTGCCGTAGAGCCGCTGGTCGGGGCGCGTGAACCATTCGGCGATATCGCGATACTGCTTCCAGTCCTGCGCCGGGGCGAGGTCGTAGCCGTACCTGGCCTTGAACCCTTCCTTCTCCTTCTCGTCCGAGAGGAGGTCGGAGCGGTACCACATGTACATGCTGAGAGCCGTGAACGGAAAGCCGTAGACCTTGCCGTCGTACCAGGAGATTTCCTTCCACAGGCGCGGATAAAGCTGGTCCTCGGGCTTGAACTGCGGGTCGCGCAATTCGGCGCTGTCGAGATATTTCTCCAGCGATCCCAGATGGCCGTTGGTGACGAACTTGCCGAGTTCCCGGTGGGGCTGGATGATGAAATCGTAGCGGCCGCGCCTGGAATTGAGATCGAGCATGACCTTGTTGACGGCCTCGGAGTGCTCGTACATCTCGATCTCGACCTTGATGCCGGTGCGCTTCTCGAATTCCGGCGCGAGCTTCTTCATGGCTTCGAGCGGCGGAAGGGCCTCGCCGATCGTCCGAATGGTAGCGCCCTTGTAAGGTGCTGCCGCTTCCTCCAGCGACCAGGCGGCGGCGGTGGAAACCTGGCTCACCACGCTGGTCGTGCCCAGCGCGACGGCGATCATCGCCGCGCCCAGGGTTCCTCTGGTCAATCTATTCGCAAGCATCTCAACTCCCCTTTTTTGTTTGTTTGCGGTATCTGGATGTGCATCGGGTCGGGCCTGACCCACGCGCCGACGCACCGCATGTTTGTGAGCGCACGGAAGGCCGTCATGACGTTGGAAAACGGGCTTGTTCGCACGGCCCGGGCCTCCAACCGCGCAAGCGCGATCGGCCCGGCTTCGGCGGACGGTTCGACCGGCAAAACGCAGACACGGAAAGGGCCTGCCAATATCTCCTCCCTTGTTGCCGGAAAGACGCGAGGCTTTCCGGCACCCTCCTGACCGAGGCGCATTTGCAAGCTGAATCTGGCTGCCGGCGGTTTCCGGCGCCAATCCTCGTATTCAGCGATATATGCCTCAGACTACCCTTTCAGTCATGCCGCTTGACATGTAGAGCATATCCCATGATCGGGATAAATCTTATACATTTATCGCATTCATGGGATATTCCCCATTTAGCATAAGCTGGAGAGCATATTACTTTTGGGATAGGGATGGCTGTGAGGGAAAAGAATTCGCAGGTCGTCATGGGCAGGAAACTTCTCTCGCAACCGCAATGGTATATCGCATTGAGCGATCTTCTGTCGCTCGTGGGCGATCCGGGTTTTCCGGGCGCGCTGGCAGCGACGATCCGCAGCCTCGTGCAGTTCGACTATACGGTCACCTTTGCCTATAACGGACCGGATGTTCCCCTGTGTCTGCATCACACGTTCCAGCCGAAGCAGTACGAAATCCACGTCGACGAATATCGTGTCGGGCCTTACCTGCTCGACCCGTTCTACAAGGCGGCCGCCACGGGAACGCGGTCCGGCCTCTATCGCCTCGCCGAGGTCGCACCGGACCAGTTCTATAAAAGCGAGTACTATCGCTCTTATTACGTGCAGACCGGCCCCGTGGACGAGATCGCGATGTTCGTCCCCGGCAATGGAGACCGGACCATCGTCGTCTCGTTGATGCGCGCGCCAACCCAGCCCGCCTTTTCCGCGCATGACCTAAGGACGCTGCGCTGCATCGAGCCCCTGTTGAGCGGCATCGCGCAGATGCACTGGAAGGCCGACGAACGTCTTGTGGGCGTCGAACCGACGCAAGACGAGAAGGAAGTGTTGCGCCGGACCGTGCAGGAAGCTTTGAGCATCCGGGGCATGCCGGCGCTGACACCGCGCGAACTGGAAGTGGTCGGCTCGGTGCTCGAAGGGCATTCGTCGGAATCGATCTCCAACCTGCTCGGCATTTCGGCGGGGACCGTTCGCATCCACCGCAAGAATATCTATGCCAAGATGCGGATTTCCTCGCAAAGAGAACTGTTCGCCATTTTCATGAAATCGCCGGTCACAGGAACTAAGCTTCAATAGCCCTAAATCCGTTCCCGATCATTTCTTTGATCAAGACCCGGGGTTCGGGAAAAGGTTTCAGTCTGTTGAGTTATTCCGCTTTGGCTCCCTGTCTTCCATCCAAGACGGCACTCTCCACGCTGGTCGCTTGGGGATCCGGCTCCAGCGCCGTCGACAGGTGTTTCGCGGCAACTCGGGAAGAAGACGATGCGCGCCGCGACCGCAGGAGCCCACGCGCCGCCGCCCACGCCGAAACGCGAGGCACCGGAAGGGAGGCTTGCAAGGTTGGGTGCGGATTGCCGATTCATCGTGTGCGGCTCAAGCAGCTCCCTGCGTCAGCAGCAGGACGTCATCTGTAATACAGGGCGTAGATGCTGGCTTCTTCCCGGAAGATCGAAACGTCGATGCCGAAAATGCTGCGGATGATGCCGCTTTCCATGATCTCTTCGGGAGCGCCCTGTGCAGCCACTCGGCCGTCGCGCATGGCGACGATGTGATCGGAATAGCAGGAAGCGAAATTGATGTCGTGCAGCACCACAACGACGGTCCTGCCCAGTTCGTCCGCCGCGCGCCGCAACAGCCGCATCATGCCGGCGGCATGTTTCATGTCCAGATTGTTGAGCGGCTCGTCCAGCAGCACGTAATCGGTATCCTGACACAGCACCATGGCGACGAAGGCACGCTGGCGCTGTCCGCCGGAAAGCTCGTCGAGAAAGCGGTCGGCAAGCGCTTCCAGATCCAGAAACTCAAGCGCCTGCCGGATGTGTCGGTCGTCCTCGGCGGTGATCCTGCCGCGCGAATGGGGAAAGCGGCCGAAGGCGACCAGATCGCGCACGGTC
>JAIPUZ010000088.1 GCA_022833215.1 Mesorhizobium sp.
GCGACATGCCTGTCGGTATGCGTCTACATCCTCTTCACATGGCTCGGTAACAGGCTCTTCGCAAAGTGGCACGAGTCCGGCGCAAGCCAGAACTGAACGCACAAATCTCGAAACCAGAAGGCGGACCCTGCGGTCCGCCTTTTTTTGTGGGGCCATGCGCGCTGTGGCGAAGGTGTCGCGGCGTGAGCGCGGTTTGTCGGTGACGATGCGCTTCGGCATCGGGTCTGCTATTTCAGCAGTCTGACAAGCAGTCGTCTGGCAGCCTTGGTATCGCGGCGGGGCGGGGCGATCTCGCCGGGAGCGCAACCGTCCCGGTCAACGGCACGCCAAAGCCAATGTCTTCGGCCGCCGATCTCAATCGCGACCTCGTACGGATGTCAGGTATCTATTCGCGACGGCTTACTTTTGCGCAACGGTTTCGCACAAGCCGCCCCGAATTTGCGGCTCCATCGCCGCATCGTTTCGCAAGGCACGACAATGCCGCGCTCCAACCGCATTTCTCCACCAGCCGCAGGCTCAAGGGGAACCGGAAATACAGCCGGACCGCACCGGCGATGATCGGCGGTGGAAAGCGGTGGCGACAGTCGGCGAGTTCATCTCAGCCGAATTATCCGTCAACCATTAAGCTGCAGGCAACCTGGCATCGCCGGCGGGACCGCTGACACTGATCCGCGAGCGCCAGCGCGACACGACATTGCCGTCGCCTGTCGCGGCGGACAACGGTCAGGCTGCGCTGGCACTTAAAGCCGGGCGACCCGACAGCGAAATGCGGGACAACCCGTCTCGCACCGGAAAGCGCGGTGGCTGAAACGGGCTGTGGGGTCCTCCCGGCACGGCAGCAATGCGATGGCTGCCGTGCGTCCGTTCCGGAAGGGGATTTATTCGGCTGCCGACATGTGGGGAAGCTTCCGGGCCAGTTCTTCCGGAACGGGTGCGGCCCACGGTGCCGCACGGCGGCGTTTCACGTCGACTTCCATCCAGTAGATCTCCCAGCCCCTTGTCGGGCCGATGCCGTCCATGGTGGCAGGCCCCTGAATGGAGCGTGCATGAGCCTCGTCAATGAACAGCAGCGGCTTGCCGCCATTGGCCGCCTTCTCAATCTCCTGCCTGAGCAGGCGACGGTATTGCACGATGGCCTTGTCCGACTGGCCCAAGTGCTCGCGGGTGCGGTCCTGGATGCGGCCCATCGATTCGACTGCCCACTGGTCGTGAACGTTGATGTCCAGGCCCATGCCGGTATAGGTCGACGTCGCCTGCTCGTGCGGATCGAAGCCGTAGTCGTTGGCTTTGTTGCGGCGCGAGATATACTGAGGCAATTCATACAGTTCGAGGCGCTGTTCGCGCATCTTCTTCTTGTCGACCGGCTCGTTGTAGCTGGTGAAGATCGCATACCAGTAGCAGCTTTCGTCATCCACCGGCACATGCCACTGGGTGATCGTCATCTCCGCGCTCATCGGGATGACGAAGCCGTGCGGGAACAGCTGGTTGGTGACGCGCACATGGGTGCGCTCCTCGTCGATTTCGCGAAGCGCAATCAGGCGCAGGCCATATTCGGTACGCTCCACGTTGATGATGGGGCGGTCGTATTCGCGGAGAATCTTGGTCATGGGCAGGTCGCTGTCGGCAGAGGCCGCGCGGAACTGCTTGCCGTAGGACTGCGATGTGTCCTCATCCTCGAAGAAGCGGTGCAGGAACGAGGCATGGGCCGGGTCGATGCCCACTTCGAGCGCCTGAAGCCAGTTGCATTCGATGAGGCCCTTGAAAGCGAAAGTGTGGGTGCCGGGCGCGACGAAACAGTCCAGCTCGGGGAAGGCAGGAGGCTCGTCGCCACCCAGATATGCCCACAGGATCCCGCTCTTCTCAACGACCGGATAGGCACGCTGGCGGATGTTCCTGCACAGATTGGAATTGGCCGGTTCGGCCGGCGTCTCAAGGCAGTTGCCCTCCACATCGAACAGCCAGCCATGGAATGCGCAACGCAGGCCGCCGTCCTCGAGGCGGCCGAACGCCAGATCGGCGCCCCGGTGCGGACAGTCCCGATCGACCAGGCCATACCGGCCCTGCTCATCGCGGAAGAGCACGAAATCTTCCCCGAGAAGCCGGACCGGAACGATCGGCCGGTCTCCCTCCAGTTCGTCCACCAGCGCTGCAGGCTGCCAATATTTGCGCATCAGCTTTCCCGCAGGGTCCGCGGGACCGATCCTTGTGATCAGATCGTTCTGCTCCTGACTCATCATGGCTGTGTCTCTTCCCTTTCTGCCGCTTTCAGCGGCGCAGATCCCTTTTGAAGCAGGCGTCGCTGCCCGCCTTCGGAAGACCCGTCGGAAAAGTTGGCTACCGACAAAACATTCCGATTTATGATCGATAATCGATCACATGTACGATTATAATCCATTATTGTACGTCATCAAGGCCAAATCGGGAGCCCGCATTCAAGCCAAATCGCTGGCCTGCCTTGGGGACCGGTGATTTTATCGAAGAAGCTTTATTGACAGACGGGGTCCTTCAATGGAAATTGTGATCGATAAATGATATTAAGTTCGTTAATCGAGCAAACGGAGGACCAGGTGAGCGGTTCCATCACCATCAGGTTCCGGAAAGAATCCGGGCAGCAGATAGAGGTTCAGGCCCGTCCGGGCATCAGCGTCATGGAGGCGGCGGTGATGAACAATGTCAGCGGCATCGAGGCCGAATGCGGCGGCGCCTGCATCTGCGCGACCTGCCACGTCTACTGCGACCAGGTTACCGAAGGCGTTTTGCCGGAAATGTCGGGAGAGGAGGACGACATGCTCGACATGGCCTCTGCCGAGCGCAGGGCGACCAGCCGTCTTTCCTGCCAACTGCGGGTCAGCGACAAGCTCGAGAACGCGGTTTTCGTCATTCCGGAGAATCAGTTTTGAGCGCCGCAGTCATAATCGGCGCTTCACATGCCGGGGTTCAGGCGGCCGCATCCCTGCGGCAGGCCGGCTGGCAGGAGCCCGTCATTCTGCTGTCGGCGGAAAAGGATTATCCCTACCATCGTCCGCCGCTGTCCAAGGGCTATCTGGCCGGCGAGAAGGACGAGGAGCAGCTTCTGCTGCGCGCACCCGATTTCTACCGCGAACAGGGCATCGAACTGAGGCTGGAAGATCCAGCCACGTCAATCGATCCGGTGGCCCGCAAGGTCGTTACGCGCTCGGGAAGCTTCGGTTTCGAAAAGCTGCTGATCGCGACGGGCTCGAAGGCACGGCCCCTGCCATTGCCGGGTGCCGGAGCGCAGGGCACCTTCACGCTGCGCTCCATGATGGATGCGCGCGCCCTGCGCGACGGCATGCGCCAGGCCTCGGCCGCCATCATCATCGGCGGCGGGTTTATCGGACTCGAATTTGCGTCGACGGCCATCAGGCATGGTCTCGATGTGACCGTTCTGGAAGCCCAGCCGCGCCTGCTTTCCCGTTCCCTGCCGGCAGCGCTGGCCGATTTCATTCGCGATCGGCATGTTTCCAGCGGCGTCCGCTTCCGGTTCGGCGATCAGGTTGCCGCATTCGAGGTATCGGGCGGCAGGGTGACGGGCGTTCGCCTCGGCGATGGTCAGGTGCTGGCGGCCGATCTTGTGCTCGTCGGCGTCGGCGGAGAGGCGGAGACCGCTCTGGCGCAATCCATCGGGCTCGATCTGGCGGCGGGCGGCATTCATGTCGACGGTCATGGGCAGACCAGCCGGCCGGGCATTTATGCGCTTGGCGACACGGCCGCGTTCCACAATGCCTATGCAACCGCACCCATGCGGCTGGAATCCGTCCAGAACGCGGTCGATCAGGCGAAGTCGGCTGCAACCCACATCATGGGCGGCAATGCGCCCCTTGTGGCGGTGCCGTGGTTCTGGACCGATCAGTACGACCTCAAGGTGCAGATGGCCGGTCTGGCCCGTCCGGGCTGCACGGAGATCGTAAGGGGCGACCCGGCCGACGGCGCCTTCAGCGTGCTCCAGCTTGAAGGCGACCGTCTCGTCGCTTCCTACACCGTCAACAGGGCTGCGGATCACATGGCGTCGCGCAGGCTGATCAGCGAAGCGCCGGCCGTGAATGTCGCGCTGGCGTCAGATGCATCCGTGCCATTGCTGCGGGCGGTAAAAGCCGCTGCCTGATCGGTGCGATCTTTGAAGGGGGAAACATTGTCCACGGAAACAATAAGCCGGCTCCGGGAGGGCCGCAGCAAGCAGAGGGGAACGATGAGCAAGTCGCTACACGCCGCCAGGTTGCGGGACGGCCTCGTTGAAGCGCGGGGGCTGCTCAGCGATGAGCAGTTCAGACAGGCGCAGGAGGTGCTGTCACGGATTCGCTCGCTGGGGCTGGAGACGGTACGCCTTGCCTTCGCCGATCAGCACGGCGTTCTGCGCGGCAAGACGATCGTCGCCGACAAGCTCGATTCGCTGTTTCGCAACGGCATGGCGATCACGTCCACCTTGCTGCTCAAGGATACGTCGCACCGGACCGTTTTCTCCGTCTGGGAGGAAGGCGGTCCGGAGGGGATAGGAGAACTCGCCGGCGCCGGCGATGTCATGCTCGTTCCCGATCCCGCAACCTTCAGGGTCCTGCCCTGGTCGAGCCACAGCGGCTGGCTGCTTTGCGACGTCTATTTCAAGGACGGGCGACCGTTTCCGTTCTGCTCGCGCGGTATATTGCGCGACGCCGTCAGCCGCCTCGGGCAACGGGGACTGGACCTTGTCTGCGGGCTCGAGGTCGAATTCTATGTCTTCAATGTCGACAAGGAGCGCCTCGCGCATGAAGACGGCGGAATGCCGGCCATGCCGCCGGAAACCAGCCTTCTCTCGCACGGCTATCAGTATCTGACCGAATGCCGCTACGACGCGCTGGAGCCGGTGGCGGATGAACTGCGCCGTGCCTGCCAGAAGCTCGGCATGCCGGTGCGATCGGTTGAGGCAGAGTTCGGGCCCAGTCAGTTCGAATTCACCTTCGAGCCCGACAGCCCCATGAACCATGCCGACACCATGATGCTGTTCCGCTCGACGGTGAAGCAGATGTGTGCGCGCATGGGGCTGCATGCCACTTTCATGTGCCGGCCCAAACTCGATAACGGGATGGCCAGTGGCTGGCATCTGCATCAGTCCATCGTGGAGCGCGCGACGGGACGCAACATGTTCATGCCGGACGCGGGCGGGGAGGATCTGACGCCGACGGCAAGCGCATGGATCGCCGGTCTGCTCGACCATGCCGCCGAAAGCTGCCTTCTCACCACGCCGACCGTCAACGGCTACAAGCGCTATCAGCCGTTCCAGCTGGCACCCGACCGCATTCAGTGGGGCCGGGACAACAAGGGGGCCATGATCAGGGCGCTGATTACGGCTGGAGACAAGGCCAGCCGTATTGAGAACCGCATCGCCGAGCCGGCGGCCAACCCATATTACTATTTCGCGTCGCAGATATTGTCCGGTCTGGACGGGCTGGAGCGGGGTGCGGTAGCACCACCCCCGGTGGAGCGGCCCTATGACAACGATTCGCTCTTCCTGCCCAAGAGCCTGATCGCGGCAATCGAGCGCTTCGAGGGAGAGGATTTCTACAAGCGGACGATCAGCCCCGAGTTCGTGGCCTATCTCGCCCACATCAAGACGGCGGAGTGGAACCGCTACCTGATGACGGTTTCCGAATGGGAACAGCGGGAATATTTCTCACTGTTCTGAGAAGGAGATTTCCGCCGGCAGGGTGCTTCCGAACCGGGCCGGCTGCACCTTTCCTCGCAAGGCAAAAGGTCAGCGCGTGGCTTGTACAGCCGCGCTGACCGGCGGTCCGTTCCGCGCGGCGGGGAGCATGGCTCCCGGATGGACCGTTCGATACACTGGCAGTTTGTGGATTGCATGAACTGTATGCGCAAACTGTCATCGGGCGGGGAATAGCGCCTTGACGGCTGGTAAGTTTATTGCAACGATGAACGAACTAACGCTCGATAAACGAACATTTACCGCTGACACAGTGAACCCCTGGAGGAAGTGCGGCCTGAATTCCGCAGAATGAATCGCAGACGTCCCCAGCCATGCGCCTTCAAGCCAGTTAGCCCGGAGCACGAAATGTCGGCCAGCCAGCAGCCTGCCGCCAGTCTTACATCAGATGCCCGCAAGACCGCGACCCGGTTGCCGGCCACAGCTGCGTCCACCTACGGACCTGTGCCGTTTTCGAAGCCGCGCGGAGCTTTTGCGCAGACGGCGCTTGTCGTGGTGCCGCCTCATCCTGTTCGGCCTTCTGATGGCGCTCTACGCCTGGACGCGGCGGGCTCGGACAGATGATCATCAATGCGAAGATCGACTTCAAATACGAGCAGATGTACGCGACCCTCATAACCGCGACATGCCTGTCGGTATGCGTCTACATCCTCTTCACATGGCTCGGTAACAGGCTCTTCGCAAAGTGGCACGAGTCCGGCGCAAGCCAGAACTGAACGCACAA
>JAIPUZ010000089.1 GCA_022833215.1 Mesorhizobium sp.
GGCGAAGCTTCGCGACGATCTCTTCGGGTTTATGCTTCTTCTGGGGCATTCAAACGTCCTCTCAAACGGCTCAATAGCCTACTTCAGGGAGGACCACTTTTCAGGGGGCAGGCCAAATGCACGGCGGCGCGACGGCGAAAGCCTGTTGAACAATATGCGCAACGCGGCGAACAGGGACATGTCCAGTCCGTCTTGCGTCGCGTTCAGCTTCGCCGATCCGCTCTCAGCCGTATTCTTTACCGTCACGGTCACTTCACGTGTCTTTCCGTAGGCTGCAATTTTTCCCGGATGCCCGAAACGCAGCTCACTTCGCTCCGAACCCTGTCAGCATGATGCGGATCGTCCTCATGACGATGACCAGATCGAGCCAGGGAGAGAAATTCTTGATGTAGTAGAAATCGTAATGCAGTTTTTCATGCACTTCATCGACATCCGCGACATGGCCCTGATTCACCTGAGCCCATCCGGTGATACCGGGCCGGACGATATGGCGATAGGGGTAGAATGCGAGCTCGGCATCATACCACCGCGACAGCACGACCGCTTCCGGGCGGGGCCCGATCCAGCTCATCTCCCCGCGCAATATATTGATGAGCTGCGGCAACTCATCCAGCCGGCTACGCCTCAGGACGCGACCGATGCGTGTAATTCGCGGGTCGCCCTCACGCGTAATGGCTTTGTCCCTGACTGCCAATGAGCCATCGTCGCCATCGCGCATGCTCCGGAATTTATAGAGCGTGAATACCGCGCCACGGTAGCCCACGCGCTCCTGGCGGAACAGCGCCGGTCCCGGGCTTTCCAGACGGATAAGCAATGCAAGCACAAGCAGAAGCGGTGACGTGACGATCAGCACGACCAGGGCGGCAAGCCAGTCGATCGTCTGCTTGATCTTGATATAGGCCTGATTGGGATTGAGCGAGCCAAGCGTGTTCTCGGACAGGTGATCGATCTCGACACGGCCCGTCAGCGATTCCAGCACCTGCTTCACATGGTAGACCGGCATCCCCGACAAAACGCAATTAGTGATGAAACGCAGCCACGATTCCGGCAGATCCGCCCGCAGATCCGCAACGATGCCATGCACCTTTTCGGGAACGACGCCCGGCGTGTGCAGAGGATGCCATACGACGTTGTCCACCGCAGAAAGCCGGTCGACACTCCCCAGTGGAACCATCGCCAGCCGGGCAGGCTCCAGCCGGCTGGAGACGGCACTCAGGCTGAAATACCACAATGTGGAGATCAGGAAGGAACCCGCTGCCTGAAAGCGGCTGTAATCGAAACGAAAGAAGAAAATGATGATGAAAACAAGCCCGTAGCTCAGGGTGAAGGCCGGCAGTATCGTGCTGAACGTCGCGACTCCGGGGAAAGAATCCAGCCGCCTGTAGATCGCATAGCCCATCACATGGGCTATGGCGGCCGCGGTTATCGTCACCTGGATATTGATCGACAACACGATCCTCGGCTCCAGCGCCATGCGCGCCAGCAGAGGAATAAAGATTGCCAGCAACAGACCGCCCGTCAGCTGATAGCGCAGACGCATGAGCGGATGACGTGTGCTGGCAACAGCAGCCGGCCGTCGAGAGAGCGCGGTGTTCATCTTTGCCGAATTTCAGATCGGGTCGGAGAGGCCATGGAAAGTGCGGCGGTCCGGACCGGCGTTGCGACGATATGAATAGCAGGAAAGCCGCGATGTCTGGACATAACGCATCGTCAGACGCATGCCATGAGGCATCCGCGTAGTTGCAGCGCTCGCAAGCTCGCCAACGAACGCCATCCCCTCCCCGGCAACCATGTAGCCACCCCTTAACCAATGCTACCGCACGCGGGGTGCATGGCAGCACCCGCGTCAGCAGCAACCGTCCGGCTTGCGTTGCCCCCCGCTAAGCCCGAACCAGATTATCGACCGTGGTATGCACAGGCACACTCCCGGCCAGGAACTCCATAAGGACCGACGCCCTTCCCCGGGCATCAAGGTCGATCAGCCTGCCAATCTGCCTGGCGAAAGGACCTTCCAGCAGCTCAACCGCATCACCGGAACCGAACCCCGGATTGAGATCGATGATGCCATTGCCGTCAGCCTTGCTGATAAGAGCCTCCACAAAACCCGGCTCGACCGCCAGCGGGCGCTCGCCACCCGTGAGGATGTGCTTCACCCCCATCGTGCCGTTGACCGAGCGCCAGCGACCAGCCGAAGAAGCCTCCAGAAACAGATACGCAGGGAAAAGCGGCACAGCCCCGACAAAGGTTCGACGCGCGTGACGAATGGTCTTGCGCATCTGCGGCAAGAACACGTCAAATCCCTGATTGCTCAGATTAAAGGCTGCCTGCGCCTCTTTACGAGGCCTGGTCGCAACAACGAACCAATCCGACATTTCCCCGGTGCAATTTTCCCCAACACCTCCGCCACCGCAAAAGCGTCGACTGATACCCACGCCCAAAAGGCGAACCCACATTGTCCATTACCGTTAATTTTGCTTTAGTCAAGCAGATACGACCCCCAATGCGAGGATTCTGAGCCGGATAATGAGCATAAAATTCCAAATATTAAAATCTATAATCCAAATTCTAAAAAACATTTATATTAAAATCCTAAAAATACTAAATACATATTTTGCAGATTATAAAATACACGCATAACGTGTTAAAACATTAAAAATTTTTTGGATTTATATATGGGCCACACTTTCCAACGGGCAAAGAATAAGCGCCCTTCCTCAATGATCTTCTCAGAGGTTCATTGAAGAGAGACAAATTTTTATTCTTTGATCAAGAAACGAAGGATTTCGGTTCAAGCCACCGGCTTCGGACCGGATGGCCGGGTTTTTGCCTTCCTGTCGATCCGGATGACCATCGCCTCCGGATCGTAGTCGTCGTCATCCCTTGCCAGAACAGCACCGGGCCTGAACTCCGGCACAATGTGCCGCAGCAGTTCGACCGCACGTTCCCGATCCTCGTGTTCCACCGCCTGTTCGAGGAAGAGGATCGTCTTGTGCAGGACCTCCTTGTCGATGACGCGCGGAGAGGCTGCAAAGTAAGGCATGTCCGGGCCCCGCTGCAGAACTTCTGTCGAGTCGAAGAGCTCTTCATGCAACTTTTCGCCCGGCCGCAGGCCGGTGAAGACGATGTCGATATCGATATAGGGCCTGAGGCCGGCAAGCTGGATCATGCGTTCGGCAAGATCGACAATCCTCACGGGCTTGCCCATGTCCAGAACCACGATATCGCCGCGTTTTCGACCCGCATAGGCCGCGGCCGCATTGAGAACCAGGCATACGGCCTCGGGTATGCTCATGAAAAAACGGGTGATTTCAGGATGGGTGACCGTCACCGGCCCACCGTCTGCGATCTGCTTTTCAAAGCGGGGAACGACGGAGCCGTTCGAGCCAAGGACATTGCCGAAACGGACCGTCGTGAACAGGGTTGTCTGGGAGGCGATATCCAGCGACTGGCAATAGGCTTCCGCCGCACGCTTGCTGGCGCCCATGACATTGCTCGGCTTCACCGCCTTGTCCGTGGAGATCAGGACGAAATTGCCGGCACCGAACCGGACTGCCGCTTCCGCCACATTGCGGGTGCCGAGCAGGTTGGTCTTGATGCCCTCGACGGGGTTTTCCTCAACGATCGGAACATGCTTGAGCGCCGCCGCATGGAAGACGAGGTTTGGCCGGAACCGTTCGAAGACGGCCTCCACTCTCGTATTGTCACGGACATCGACGAGGTTCGCTTCAATCCGTATCTGCGGACAGTTTTCCCGCAACTCCATATCCAGCCTGTAGAGATGGAGTTCGGAGGCATCCGCCAGCACAAGCTGGGCCGGACCATATTCCGCGATCTGCCGGCAAAGCTCGGAACCTATCGAACCGCCGGCACCCGTCACCAGCACCACGCGACCGTTGATCAGCCGCGCAACGCTTGCCAGATCGGCGGCGATCTCCGGCCGCCCCAGCAGGTCGCTGAGATCGATCGGCTTCGGCTGGAGCAGGCTCTGTCCCGTAAGCTGCGCGGTTTCGGTGAAATCGGGAATGCGGGAAACCCTGATCCCCAGCCGGGTGGCCAGTTGCACGACCTCGGCCAGATGCTGCCTGCTCGGGGCCTCCTCGGTGTCGATCAGTTCGCTGATCGGCGTCCCCCTGACCCTGAACCGTTCCACCAGCAATTCGAGGTCCTCGAAGGTGCCGACCACCTTGACGCCCTGCACGATGCGGGCCTGGTTGAGAACCCCGTCGTCCAGTATGCCCAGTATGTTGAACTCGCTGGCCGGCCCGCGCCGGTTCGCGCGTATGAAACTCTCGGCATTGTCGGTAAGGCCGTAAAGCAGCACATTTCGTGCCGCTCTCCCCGGCAAACCGGACATGGCGGGTCTTGAGAAAAACGACCTCTCCATCAGGAGACGATAGGCGGTGCGGCTGACGGAAAGACCGGTCACCAGATAGATGAGTGTCAGGACAGGCACGGAGCGCGGCACGTTCGAACCGCGTGTCATCAGGAACGCCGCAATCGTATAGGCGATCACCGACGCCGAGACGACCTTGACGATCGTGACCATGTCGGGGATCGAAAAATACCGCCACGATCCGCGATTGGCTGAAAACAGCCAGTAGAAGCAGATGAAGATCGCAACGAATGCAAGCCCCTTTTCCTCAAGGCCAGGCACGGCGAACATGAAGCGCTCGCCATAGGCTGTGACATAGGAAAGGATGAATGCCGCAAACGCGGTAAAGGCATCCAGCATGGTGCCGGCAATTCGCAGAATGCGCGCTTTGCGCACCAGATCGCGAAACTTCATGCTGTCGAAACTCTCCTCGGCAAGGCAGTAAAGATCAGCCCCGCCCCGGGCAATCAGCATCGTTTCCCGCTCATCGCGCCGACCGCGATCGGCAGCGCGTTTCCCCACATACGAACTTTCCACCCGACAATGACTAACGCCGAATTATCGGAGTCGTTGCCTTGTGAAAATCCTACGCTGGCCAATTTGCCGGCCTAACACGACAAAACCATGTCGTATCATCGGGATAGGATGAAAAAGGGAGGAATCGGACGACAATAACTGTAACGGCCCGCCACAGAAAGTGATCCAGAATGGAACACCTGCCCTGGCTGCCGGTTTCAGCTCGCTTCGCGCATGGCCTCGGCTTCCTGAAGATCGACCGAAACGAGTTGGCTGACACCCTGCTCCGCCATGGTCACCCCGAACAGGCGGTCCATGCGCGCCATGGTGATGGGATTGTGGGTGATGACGACAAACCGCGTTTCGGTTGAAGCCGCCATTTCGTCCATCAGGTTGCAGAAGCGCTCGACATTATGATCGTCCAGCGGCGCGTCCACCTCGTCGAGCACGCAGATCGGCGCGGGATTGGTGAGGAAGACGGCGAAGATGAGCGACATGGCCGTCAGCGCCTGCTCGCCACCCGAGAGCAGCGTCATGGTCTGCGGCTTCTTGCCGGGCGGGCGGGCGAGGATTTCAAGCCCCGCCTCCAGTGGGTCGTCCGATTCGATGAGTTGCAATTCAGCCGTACCACCGCCGAACAGATGCGAGAACAGGCGCTGAAAATGGCCGTTGACCACTTCGAAGGCTGCCAGCAGGCGCTCGCGCCCTTCACGGTTCAGGCTCTGGATCGCCTGCCGGAGCTTGCGGACCGCTTCTATGATGTCGTCGCGCTCGGAAACGATGGTATCCAGCCGTTCGGCCAGTTCACGCTGCTCTTCCTCGGCCCGCAGGTTGACCGCCCCCAGCCGTTCGCGCTCGATCTTCAGCCGCTCGAGCGTGCGCTCGACATTGGTGGCGTCCGGCATCGGATCGTCAGGTTGGAGGCCCGTGTGGCGGATCACCAGATGCGGCGGCGTGTTGAGCGCCTCCTGAATGCGCGCCTCGACCTCCTGCCGCCGCTCATTGGCAGCCGTCAGCCTCTCTTCGGCACGTGCCCGCGCCTCGCGGGATTCGGCCAGCCCCTGAATGGTGGCGGTTGCCGCCCTGTCCAGTTCCGCCTGCCGGTTTTCGGCCTCCTGAAGCCGGTCCGCCGCTTCCTTGCGCTGCGCTTCGGCCCGCGAAAGCTCGGACAGCAGCGCGCGACGGCGCATATCGAGCTCATCCGGCGCGTCGGCAAGCGTCTCGCGCTCCTCGAGCGCCTCGGCGCGGCGCTCCTGAAGGGCATGGATATGGCTGTCGGCATTCTCGGCGCGCATCAGCCAGTTGCGTCGCTCGGTTTCGATCGCCAGAATCCGGCGCGCGCGCGCCTCGGCCTCGCGGCTCAGCCCGTCGTGAACGGCGCGCGCCTCGGCAAGAGCCGCGCGGTCGGACGCGACGGCGGCGGAAGCCTGTTCGAACCGAAGCTGAAGATCGCCCGGATCGGGCGCGTCGCGCAACGCCTCCTCGGCCTCCGCATGGATGGCTGACGCTTCCTCCAGTTCCTCCATCAGCCGCTGGCGTGCGTCTTCCAGAGCGTCGCGGCGGCTTGCAATCTCGCCGGCTGCCCGTTCGGCCTGTGCCAGCGCCGTACGGGCCTGATCGAGTTTTGCCTGCGTTTCCCGCAACACCTGCCGTGCAGCGCGCTCGGCATCGATGTTGCCGCGGATTGCGGCTTCGGCAGCGGCAAGCGCCTCCTCGGCCGCGCGCACCCTGACCGTCGCAGCGACCGCCTCCGCATCCAGTTCGGTCAGCCGGTTTTTCTGCGCCAGACGCAAGGCTGCGGCAGTCGGCGCATCGGCGCTGGCAGTGAAACCGTCCCACCGCCACAACGCACCCTCACGCGTCACCAGCCGCTGGCCGGGTGCGAGCAGAGGCTGCAGCACCGGTCCCTCGTCCGCTTCGACGATGCCGATCTGCGCCAGACGCCGCGACAGCTGGTCCGGCGCACGCACCACCGAAGCGAGGCTTCGCAAGCCTTGCGGCAATGCGGGATCGCCATCGGCAGGGGCAACATCGCCCCAATGCACAGGCGCACCGCGATCCAGCGGAACGTCGAGGTCTTCGCCAAGGGCCGCACCGAGCGCGGTCTCGAAACCGCGTTCCACGCCGATCTGCTCCAGCACGGCCGGAAACAGGTCGCTGCCGCCGGCACTCAGCATTTTTGCAAGCGTCCGCGCCTCGGTCTCGATGCGGGCCAGCTCCGCCCGGGCATCCTGCACAGGGCCACGCGCTTCGCTCTCGGCCTCGCGGGCTTCCGCCACAGCCTGCTCGCAAGCCTCGACAGCGGCTTCCGCCTCTTCCAGAGCTGCACCCGCCTGTTCGACCAGTTCGCGTTTCTCGGCCGGGTCTGCGAGAGCGGCGAGCCGGCCCCCGATGTCCGACAGTTCGCGGTCCATCTCGCCGAGCTGGCGCGCGAAACGGTCGCGGCGCTCACCGGCTTCACGCAGGGAGCGCTCCACCTGATTGCGGGAGGCTGCCGCCTCCGCACGTTCCGCCGTCAGTCGCGCCAGCGCATCCTCGCTGTTGCCGAGCGTTTCGGCGGCTGCCTCAAGGGTTGCGCGGACGGCCTCCGCCCGCTCGGCCGAGCCGGCATTCTCCTCGTTCAGCGCCCCTTCTTCTTCGGCCAGCCGCTCCAGAATGTCGGCGTTTTCGCGCACCATGCGCTCTTCGCGCGCAATGTCGGCGTCGAGCTGTTCCAGCCGCCTGTCGAGTTCCGACTGGCGCGAAAGGATGCGGCGGGCTTCCTCCTCAAGCTGGGCGTTGGCGATGGACAGACGCTGGAAGGCTGCGGCCGCCGCCGCTTCGGCCTCGCGCAATTGCGGCAACCTGTGCGCGCCGATGGCCTGCTCTTTCGCAGCCTCGACCTGTGCCGCCGCACGCTCGCCGACCAGAGACGTTGCCTGAGCCAGCGAGGAATGCGCCTCGCTTTCCTGTGCCGTAGCCGCGCTCCAGCGCAGATGAAGCAGGGTCGCCTCGGCCTTCCGGATGTCCGAGGACAGGTTTCTGAAGCGGGAAGCCTGCCGGGCCTGCCGCTTCAGACTCTCGATCTGGCCTTCCAGTTCACCGACCACATCGTCGAGACGTTCGAGATTCTGCTCGGCCGCCCGCAAACGCAGTTCCGCCTCATGGCGGCGGCTGTGCAGGCCGGAAATGCCGGCCGCCTCTTCCAGAAGCGCACGCCTCGCCTGCGGCTTCGCCTGAATCAGCTCGCCGATGCGCCCCTGCCCCACCATGGAAGGAGAGCGCGCCCCGGTCGACTGGTCGGCGAACAGAAGCTGCACGTCCTTGGCGCGCGCTTCCTTGCCGTTGATGCGGTAGACCGACCCCGCCTCGCGCTCGATGCGGCGCGAGACCTGCAATTCGTCGGTGTCGTTGAAGGCTGGCGGCGCGGTGCGGTCGCTGTTGTCGAGGAACAGCGTGACTTCAGCCGTATTGCGGGCGGGACGCGAGCCCGAACCTGAAAAGATCACGTCGTCCATGCCGGACGCGCGCATGTTCTTGTAGGAGCTTTCGCCCATAACCCAGCGCAGGGCTTCGACAAGGTTGGACTTGCCGCAGCCGTTCGGCCCGACAATGCCCGTCAGGCCGCGTTCGATGACGAACTCGCCGGGTTCGACGAAGGATTTGAAACCGAGAAGGCGAAGGCGCGAAAACTTCATCCGCGTCCTCGTTCCGGGAGAAAAAAGTCATGCATCAGGGAGAGCGGCGCACCGGTGGCGGGCCGCTCCGATGCTGCCGGGACGTCAAAGCAGCGGATCAATGACCGCCGAGATTTCGTCAATCGACATCGCCCCCTTGTAGACTTTACCGTTGATGATGAAGGTCGGCGTGGAGTCGATCCTGAATTCTTCCGCGCCGCGCTTCTGGACCGCTCTCACTTGGTCAAGAAGATTCTGGTCAGTCAAGCAGGCGTTGAAGCTCTCCTGTGTAAAACCGGCGAGCTTGGCAAGCTGGAACATCGCGTCCTTGACGTTATCGGCCGCCGCCCAGTTCATCTGCTGCCTGAACAGCACATCGATCATCGGGAAATAGTTGTCGCCGGCGCAGCGCGCCAGCATGAAGCCGGCCTCGGCGCGCGGGTCGAACGGAAATTCGCGCAGGATGAAGCGCACCTTGCCGGTGTCGACATATTTCTTCTCGACCTCGGGATAGGTGTTGACCGCGAAATGAGCGCAGTGCGAGCAGGTCATCGAGGCATATTCGACCACCGTGACCCTGGCATCGGCGCTGCCTTTCACCTTGTCCGGCAGCGCGCCTTCCTTGAGCACCTCGGCCATGTCCAGCGTTCCCGATGCGGGCGGCGCTGCCGTGGCGGCGGAAGCGGGCGAGGCGTTGGCCGTTCCTTGCTGGCCAGAATCGCTGCACGCCGACAGCAGCAGCCCGGCGGGAACCGCGGCCAGGGAAGACAGGACTGTTCTGCGGGACAAGGTCATGCGAATCACCCGATTTGTTTTCCGATTGTGTACCGTGACGGCCTATAAAAGCGAGAGTCGTGGCCAATTAAGGCATTGAGACGGACAATCCAATCGCCAAGCCATGCTGCCATGATCACGAAAGCGCGATGGCCGGCGTCAACCCTGCTTCCTGCGGCCAAGAACGGTGGCGCCCAGCCGCTCCAGCGATGCGCGCAGACCTTCATCCTCGATCTGGTCGACGGTGCGCGCCAGCCTCGCCTTCTCTGGCTCCGTCAGGGCGCGCAATGTCGGCGCCTTGCGGCGGACCGGACCGCTCAGCGGCTTCTGCACGATGCGGATGCGCCCGATGGCGGCGAAGCCGAGAAAGGCGTTGACGCGGCCGATGATCTCGCCGCTCTGGTGCTGGATGTGAAGCGCGGCCAGCCCCTCGCAGGCTATGACCAGCACGGCGGGCTCGAAGGGGTCGTCCTCGCGCATGCGGCGGGGCCACTGGATCTTCTCCGGCCGGCAGCTCGAAGCCAGCCTTTCCCCGACGATCTCCTCCCACGACTGGACGAGCCCGACGGATATGCCTGCGCGCTTGCGCAGCACGGGATCGAGGATACCCGTTGCCAGATCGCTGACCGGAACGGGATTGCCCGTGAAGGGTTTCCCTGCCATGTGCGTACTCCAGCGACGTTTAATCGAACCTCAGGCACCGGAAACCGGCATTTCCCGATCAATGGCACCGCAGGACAAAAGCCGCAACCCCGCCATCGCGGCCAGACTTCTGGAGTGGTACGACGCCCACCATCGCGAACTGCCGTGGCGGACCGCGCCCGCGGCTCTCGCGAGAGGCGAGCGGCCAGACCCCTACCGCGTGTGGCTTTCCGAAATCATGCTGCAACAGACCACGGTCGAGGCGGTCAAATCCTATTTCAGCGCGTTCGTCGCGCGCTGGCCTACGGTGTCGGCGCTCGCGGCCGCCGCGAATGACGACATCATGAAGGCATGGGCCGGGCTCGGCTATTATTCCCGCGCCCGCAACCTGAAAGCGTGTGCCGATCTGGTCGCTGCGCAGGGCGGGATTTTTCCCGACACGGAAGAGGGCCTGCGCACGCTGCCGGGCATCGGCCCCTATACGGCGGCGGCCATTTCATCCATCGCCTTCGACCGGCCCGCAGCCGTGGTGGATGGCAATGTCGAACGTGTCGTTTCGCGGCTGTTTCGCATCGAAACGCCGCTGCCGCAGGCCAAGACGCAAATCCGCGCCCTTGTCGAGCAGATGGTGCCGGCGAAGCGGCCGGGCGACTTCGCGCAGGCGACGATGGACCTTGGCGCCACCATCTGCACGCCCCGCCGGCCGAAATGCATGCTTTGTCCCCTGCGCGGGGACTGCGATGCGCTCGCTGCCGGCGATCCCGAACTCTATCCGGTGAAGCTGGCGAAGCCCGAAAAACCCTTGCGGCGCGGTGCGGCCTTCGTCGCGATCCGCGCCGACGGTGCCGTGCTGCTGCGCAAACGGCCGGAAAAGGGGCTGCTCGGCGGCATGACCGAGGTTCCGACCAGCGGCTGGACCGCACGGCTGGACGGCGAAACCTCGCCCGACGCCGCCCCCTTCCCCTCGCAATGGGAACGGGCCGGGCAGATCGCCCATGTGTTCACGCATTTCGCGCTGGAACTGGACATCTATCGCACCCGCTTCGACGGCAATCCGGAAGACCATTTCTGGTCGCGGCCCGACGAGTTGCATGGCGAGGCTCTGCCTACCGTCATGAAAAAGGCGATAGAAGCTGCCATTCCCGGCGCGACGAAACGGAAAAAGGGGTGAACGATGGAAATCCGGCACATTGTTTTCGACATCGGCAAGGTGCTGGTTCACTACGACCCCGATATTCCCTTCAGCCGCATCATTCCGGACGCGGCCGAGCGCCGGTGGTTTTTCGACAATGTGTGCACCAGCGCATGGAACGTCGAGCAGGATCGCGGTCGCTCATGGCAGGAAGCGGAGGCGCTGCTGATCTCCGAACATCCGGCTCATGCCGACAACATACGCGCTTTCCGCCGTCACTGGCACGAAATGGTGCCGTACGCCTATGATGACAGTGTCGCGCTGCTGGAGGGGCTGATCGAGGCCGGTCACGATGTGACCATGCTGACAAACTGGGCGGCGGATACGTTTGCGGAAGCCCGCAGCCGCTTCCCGTTCCTCGAAAAGCCGCGTGGCGTCACCGTTTCCGGAGAGATCGGGCTGATCAAGCCAGACCCCGCCATCTACGATCATCATGTCGCAAGGTTCGGGATCGAGCCGACGGCCGCGCTGTTCATCGATGACAGCGAAAAGAACGTCGAAGGCGCGCGGGCGGCGGGCTGGCAGGCCGTGCTGTTCACCGATGCCCGCGCGCTCCAACGCGATCTCGCCGCGCGCGGGATCAGGGTTTGAAGGATCAGGCTCCGGCCTTTTCCATGCCGAGACGCGCGATCCGGCGCAACTCGTCGATGGGGGTGAGGCCGCCGGCGCGCTCATAGTGCCAGAAGGTCCAGCCGTTGCAGGCGTCGAAGCCCTGCACGCGCGCGCCCATCTTGTGAATGGAACCCGCATCCTCGCCGATCGAAAGGGTGCCGTCGGCGCGCACCCTGGCCGACCAGCGACGCTGCGAGTCCCAAAGCGTGGTGCCCGCCTTGATCAGGCCGGTATCGACGAGGCTGCCGAAGGCGACGCGCGGTTCGGCGCGCTTGCCCGTCAACACCGTGAGTTCCATGGCGCCCAGCGGCTTCACCGCCTCGATGCGCTCCAATGCGGCGTCGATATAGTCCTGTTCGCGCTCGATGCCGACGAAGTGCCGGCCCAGCCGCTTCGCCACCGCCCCGGTGGTGCCGGAACCGAAGAACGGATCGAGCACGACATCGCCCGGTTTTGTCGAAGCCAGCATGACGCGCGCCAGAAGCGCTTCGGGCTTCTGGGTCGGATGCAGCTTGTCGCCTTTCGCGTCCTTCAGCCGCTCGTTGCCGGTGCAGATCGGAAACAGCCAGTCGGAGCGCATCTGCACATCCTCGTTGGCCGCCTTCATGGCCTCATAGTTGAAGGTGTAGCCCTTGGCCTTCGAATCGCGCGAAGCCCAGATCATCGTCTCATGCGCGTTCTGGAAGCGGCGGCCACGGAAATTCGGCATCGGGTTGGTCTTGCGCCAGACGATGTCGTTGAGGATCCAGAAGCCGAGGTCCTGCAGCTTCGCCCCGACGCGGAAGATGTTGTGGTAGGAGCCGATCACCCAGATGGTGCCGTTCGGCTTCAGCACGCGGCGCGCGGCCAGCAGCCAGGCGCGGGTGAAGGCATCATATGCCTCGAAGCTGTCGAACTGATCCCACTCGTCGTCCACAGCATCGACCTTCGACTGGTCGGGACGATGCAGGTCGCCGTTGAGCTGGAGATTGTAGGGTGGGTCGGCGAAGATGACATCGACCGAGGCGTCGGGAAGCCGGTTCATCGCCGCCACGCAGTCGCCCTTGAGGATCGTGTCCAGCCATTCCGTTCTGGAGGAGACGCCGGAAAACTCGTCGAGACGACGTACTGCAGACATGTTGTACACCCAGGATGCGCGTTACTGTTTACCTGCTGTTATGGTTACCGATCAGCGTAAACAATCGGTGAAGGCCGGGGGCGATTTGCGCGCAAGCGCGCCATGATGTATGCCCCGCCCGCCGGTTGCCGGCGCTCCCCCGAAACCGGATTGCGGACCGATATGGACAAGCCCGACCTCATCATCTTCGACTGCGACGGCGTTCTGGTCGATTCCGAGATCATCGCTGCGCGGGTGGAAGCCGAGTTGCTGACCGCGGCGGGCTTCGAGATTACGCCCGAGGAACTGGCCCGGACCTATGCCGGCCTGACCTTCAAGGACATATTGCTGCGCATCGAGGAAATCTCGGGACTGCCCTTTCAGGCCACGCTGATCGACAAGGCGGAGACGGCTGTCGACCGCAGGCTGCGGCAGGAAGTGCGCGCGGTGGACGGTGTGCGCGAGGCTGTCATGCAGGTTGGGGCGCCATATTGCATCTGCTCCAACTCCCCAAGCGAGCGGATACGGGCAATGCTGGAAAGAACCGGCATCATGCCTGTGTTCGTGGGACCGATCTTTTCGGCGCCCGAGCTGCCCACCGGCAGAACCAAGCCGGCGCCCGACGTATTCCTCCATGCGGCAAGCGAGTTCAACGCCGATCCGGCGCGCACCTTCGTCATCGAGGATTCCGTTCACGGCATTGCCGGGGCACGGGCTGCGGGCATGCGCGTCATCGGCTTCACCGGCGGGGCCCACAGCTATCCCGGCCACGCCGATGTGCTGATGGAGGCGGGCGCGGAAACCGTCATCCGCCGCTGGGCCGATCTCAAGGGCGTTCTTGAAGCGCTGATGGTCTGGTCGGAAGAAGACTGACAAGCAGAAAAAAGGCCGCCCCGAGGCGGCCTTCTTCTTATGTCGTCAGCGTGGAATGTCCGATTCCGAAGTGGTGGCCGGCTGCTGCTGTTGCACCGGTGCGGGGCGCGCAGCCTGTGCCGGAGCCGGAGGCTTCCTGCGCACCACCCGCTTCGGCTGCTCTTCCTTCTTCGCCTTCGGCGGTCCCTCGTCATAGCCGATGAAGACCTGATAATTGCGCGACGTCGGCTCGGGCACCGTCACATTGGGATCGCTGAACACGAACTGGGTGGCGGAGGAGGTGTCCCCGACCTGCACCTTGTGCTGGTGAAGCTGCGAATAGAGCACGTCGCTGCCGCGCGTCACAACCACGCGGATAGGCATGGTGATGGTTCCGGCCGCTCCTTGCGGGCCGGGCACGATGCGGCCCGCTGCGGCGACGTTCATGGTGAGCTGGCCGTTGGCGCGCTTGCAGTCGCGCGTCACCTCGCCGATCGATGCCTGATAGACGATCTTCGCCGGGTCGTCCTGCCCGCCCCTGGCATAGGTGTTGAAATAGGCCGTTCCCTCACGCAGCGTCAGCGTCGGGCAATAAGCGTTAAGCTCGCTGGCCAGAACCTTCTCGCCGGAAGCACTTGCAGCCTGCTTGCCCTGCACGTTCAGCACATCGCCGCTGTTCGACTGGCAACCCGCAATGGCCAGCAGCATGCCGGAAAGAGCAAGGCCCGTGAAAAAGCGAAATTTCGATGTAGCAGCTACCATGAAGTGCACTTCCCTCTCGCGGCGGTGGTGTCCTATAGCAATCCGGCGGCGAAAATGCGACTGACGAAAGCGACAAATCCACACGCCGGCTGGCTGGAAGCGACGGAATATTCTGCATGAACTACATTAGCACCCGCGGTGAAGCACCCCGTCTCGGTTTTTCCGATGCCGTACTGGCGGGACTGGCACGCGATGGCGGCCTCTACCTGCCGCAGGAATGGCCTCAATTTTCCGCTGCCGAGATTCGCGCCATGCGCGGCCTGACCTATCAGGAGATTGCACTGCGCGTGCTGACGCCCTTCGTTGGCGGAGAGATCGCGACGCCGGTTCTGGAGAAGCTGGTCAACGAGGCATACGCCACCTTCCGCCACGACGCTGTCTGTCCGCTGGTGCAGCTTGGCCCCAACAGCTTCGTGCTCGAACTGTTCCACGGCCCCACGCTCGCCTTCAAGGACGTGGCCATGCAGTTGCTCGCCCGCCTGATGGATCATGTGCTGGCTGAGCGCGACCAGCACGCCACCATCGTCGGCGCCACCTCGGGCGACACCGGTGGCGCGGCAATAGAGGCTTTCGCCGGCCGCGACCGAACCGACATCTTCATCCTGTTCCCCCATGGCAAGGTGTCGCCGGTGCAGCAGCGCCAGATGACGACCTCGACGGCGGACAATGTCCACGCGCTGGCGATAGAAGGCAATTTCGACGACTGCCAGGGGCTGGTGAAGGAGCTGTTCAACGATCACGGCTTCCGCGACCGCGTGGCGCTTTCAGGCGTCAACTCGATCAACTGGGCGCGCATCATGGCCCAGATCGTCTACTACTTCACGTCGGCGCTGTCCCTCGGCGCGCCGGACTGGCCGGTCTCCTTCACCGTTCCGACCGGCAATTTCGGCGACATCTTCGCAGGCTATGCCGCCCAGCGCATGGGGCTGCCGGTCGAGACGCTGACCATCGCCACCAACGACAACGACATCCTGGCCCGCACGCTGGCAACCGGCGAATACCGGATGCAGGGCGTGGTCGCCACCACCTCGCCGTCGATGGACATCCAGATCTCGTCGAATTTCGAGCGCCTGCTGTTCGAGGCGTCCGGCCGCAACGCCGATACCGTTCGCCGCTATATGAACGGGCTGAAGCAGTCCGGCGCCTTCACCATCGAACCGAAAGAACTGGAAACGATCCGCGCTGGCTTCGCCGCCGGCCGCGCGACGATGAAGGATACGGCCGAAACCATCCGCTCGACCCTTGCCGCCAGCGGCTATCTGCTGGATCCGCACACCGCCACGGCGGTCCACGTCGCGGCGGGCGCGCGGAAGTCCGCCGCGCCCAATGTCATTCTCGGCACCGCCCATCCGGCCAAGTTCCCGGCGGCTGTGGAGCAAGCCTGCGGGGTCTCGCCCGCCCTCCCCGCCTGGCTTTCTCACCTGATGGACGCAAAGGAAAACTACACAGTGCTTCCATCGGACAAAAAAATGTTGGAAGATCACATTTTCCGCCATACGCGGGCGTATCAGCAGGGAGTCTGATCTATATGGGCGTTGAGGTAAGCCGTCTGTCGAACGGCCTGACAGTCGCCACCGAAACCCTTCCAAGCATGGAATCCGTCGCTCTCGGGGTCTGGGTCAAATCCGGAGCCCGTAACGAACGTGACGACGAGCACGGAATGGCGCATCTGCTCGAACACATGGCCTTCAAGGGCACCGCCAGGCGCAGCGCCTTCGAGATCGCCTCCGAGATCGAAAATGTCGGTGGCGAAATAAACGCCGCCACCAGCGTCGAGACCACTTCCTTCTATGCCCGCGTGCTGTCCGGCGACGTGCCGCTGGCGGTCGACCTTCTCGCCGATATACTCCAGAATTCCACCTTCGAGCCCGAGGAACTGGAGCGCGAGCAGAACGTCATCCTTCAGGAGATCGGGGCGGCCCACGACACGCCCGACGACGTCGTCTTCGACCGTTTCACCGAGACGGCCTTTCGCCACCAGACCCTCGGCCGTTCCATCCTCGGCACGCCCGAAACGGTTCTGTCCTTCAGCTCGGCGCAGTTGCACCGCTTCATGCAGCGCGAATATGGCGCCGACCGCATGATCGTCGTTGCCGCCGGCGATGTGAAGCACGACGATTTCGTGCGGCAGGTCGAGAGCAAGCTGGGCAGTTTCCGCCCGCACGCACAGGGCGCGGTCTCCCAGTATGCGCAATATGTGGGTGGCGATTTCCGCGAGGATCGCGACCTGATGGACGCGCAGGTCATCCTCGGCTTCGAAGGCCGCGCCTACCATGTGCGCGACTTCTACGCCTCGCAGGTGCTGTCGATGATCCTCGGCGGAGGCATGTCGTCGCGCCTGTTCCAGGAAGTGCGCGAGAAGCGCGGCCTCTGCTACTCGGTCTATGCCTTCCACTGGGGTTTTTCCGACACGGGCATTTTCGGCATCCATGCCGCCACTGGGCAGAACAATCTGGCCGAACTGGTGCCGGTGATCGCCGACGAGTTGCAGAAGGCCGGCGACCGCATTCTCCAGGAGGAGCTGGACCGGGCCCGCGCGCAATACCGTGCCGGCCTCATCATGTCCGCTGAAAGCCCCTCCAGCCGCGCCTCGCAGATTGCGCGGCAGCTTCTGCTGTTCGGCCGGCCGATCCCCAAGGAAGAGCTGATGGAGCGGCTTTCGGCGCTGACCGTAGAGCGGTTGAGCGATCTGTCGGGCAGGCTGTTCTCCACCCGGCCGACCCTTGCCGCCGTCGGCCCCGTCGGTTCGCTGACCTCCTACGAATCCGTGGTCGGCGCGCTCCCGTCTTCCACGTCGCTGCCACACCGGCTCGCCGTCTAGAATTTTTGCAGCCGTGTTCGCCCTTCCCTTCATCCGCCGTGAAACCCCGGCACTGGAAGGCGGGAAGATCAGGCTGCGCGTGCCGCAGATCGGCGATTATCGTGAATGGGCGCAACTGCGCGCCGCCAGCCGCGCTTTCCTGGAACCATGGGAACCGCGCTGGATGCCGGACGAGCTCGAACGCACAGCGTGGCGCATGCGCATCAATCATTACCGGCAGGACCACGCCCAGGGCACCGCGATGGCTTTCTTCATCTTCGAGAAAGGCCGTGGCAGGCTGGTCGGCGGCATAACGCTCGGCAACATCCGCCATGGCGTGTCCAAAAGCGCTCAGGTGGGGTACTGGATCGGCCAGCCCTATGCCGGACAGGGCCTGATGACCGAGGCGGTGATGGCGCTTTCGCGCTTCGCTTTCGGCGAGCTGAAGTTGCACCGGATCGAGGCAGCCTGTATTCCCAAGAACATTCGCTCGATCCGCGTGCTTGAAAAAGCCGGATTTCAGCGCGAAGGGCTGCTGCGGTCCTATCTGAGGATTAACGGCGCCTGGCAGGACCATTATCTCTACGCCCGGATCGAGGACGATCCGCCGGCCGCGTGAACGAAGGACTGATCTTGACGACATCTCCGAAAGCGAGGTCGCTGCCGGCCACCCTTCTCGCCGCTTCCTGCCTCGTCTTTGCATTGCTTTTGCAGCTTTCCACTGCCTACGCCGTCGAGCCGATCAAGATTTCCCGCGACGACGTCGCGCTCGATCTGTCGGGAGCCGTCGAGATTTACCGCAATCAGGGCGAGAACTTCCAGGTTTCCACCGCGCCCGGTCCGGACGGCATCGTGCGCCGCATCGAAGTCGAAGCCAACGACAACCGCTCCAGCGGTGACTGGGCTGTGTTCGCGCTTGCCAACACTACCGACGCGCAGATCGACAGGCTCATCGTCGCTCCCCATTTCCGGCTGGTGAACTCCGGACTGCTCTGGCCCGACCTTGGTTCGACCCGCATCGCCGCCATCACGCCAAGCGAGGGCTTCGCGCTCGACCGGCAGGCAAGCCCTGACGCAGACGTCTTCCGCGTCACCCTCAATCCTGGCGCCGTCGTAACCTTCGTGGCGGACCTTGCATCGCCGAAGCTGCCGCAGGTCTATCTGTGGGAGCCGGAAGCCTACAAGGATTCTGTCAACTCCTACACGCTCTATCGCGGCATCGTGCTGGGCATCGCCGGCCTGCTCGCCCTGTTCCTCACCATCCTGTTCGTGGTCAAGGGCACCTCGATGTTCCCGGCCACGGCCGCGCTCTCCTGGGCGGTTCTGGCCTATATCTGCGTCGACTTCGGCTTCCTCTACAAGATCATCGAGCTTTCGCCCGGAAACGAGCAGATATGGCGAGCCAGCACCGAAATCGGGCTCGCCGCCACCTTCGTGGTGTTCCTGTTCACCTATCTCAACCTCAACCGCTGGCACGGCCATTTCAGCTACGGCGCGCTGGTGTGGATACTGTGTCTGGCGCTGATCGCCGGCATCGCCATCATCGATCCGCCCATTGCCGCCGGCATCGCCCGCTTCTCCTTCGCCGCCACCGCGCTGGTCGGCATCGGCCTCATCCTCTATCTGGGCATACGCGGCTATGACCGCGCCATCATGCTGGTGCCAAGCTGGGTCATGGTGCTCTTGTGGCTCACCGGCTCGTGGATGGCGGTGACCGGCCTGCTCGACAACGACATCGTGCAACCGGCGCTCGGCGGCGGGCTGATCCTCATCATCCTGCTCATCGGCTTCACCGTCATGCAGCATGCGTTCGCCGGCGGTGCGCTGCACCAGGGCCTGTTCTCCGACATCGAGCGGCAGGCGCTGGCGGTCATGGGCGCCGGCGACATCGTGTGGGACTGGGATGTGCTGCGCGACCGCGTCGTCACCCGCCCGGACATCTCCACCCAGCTCGGCCTCGAGCCCAACAGCCTCGGCGGGCCGGCGCGCAACTGGCTGCCGGTTCTCCACGCCGACGACCGCGACGCCTTCCGCACCACGCTGGACATCGTTCTGGAGCACAGACGCGGGCGGATAGGCCAGCAATTCCGCCTGCGCGGGGCGGATGGCCACTATCACTGGTTTGCGCTGCGGGCCCGCCCGGTGATCGGCTCCGACGGCGAGGTCATCCGCTGCGTCGGCACCATGGTCGACATCACCGAACACAAAAAGGCGGAGGAACGCCTGCTGCACGATGCCGTGCACGACAACCTCACCGGCCTGCCCAGCCGCGAGCTGTTCATGAACCGGCTGGAGGCGGTGATCTCCATCGCCCGCACCGAGGAGAAGGTGCGGCCGACCGTGTTCGTCATCGACATCGACCGCTTCAAGCAGGTCAATGACGGGCTGGGCATCTCCGCCGGCGACACCATTCTTCTCACCATCGGGCGACGCCTGCACCGGCTGCTGAAGCCGCAGGATTCGCTGGCGCGCTTCGCCGGCGACCAGTTCGCGCTGATGCTGCTTTCCGAGCAGGAGCCAGCCCGCATCGCCGCCGTGGCCGATGCCATCAGGCACGCCATCAGCGCGCCGATCACCTTCGCCAAGCGCGAGATCGTTCTGGCCGCATCCATCGGCCTGATCACCTGGACCTCGGACCAGACTTCGGCCGAAGACATGGTCAAGGACGCCGAGTTGGCGTTGCACCAGGCCAAGCGCTTCGGCGGCGACAGGATCGAACCGTTCCGTCCCTCCTTCCGCACAGTCGGTACCGACAAGCTGCAATTCGAATCCGATCTGCGCCGGGCCATCGAGCGCAAGGAGCTCACGCTTGCCTACCAGCCGATCGTGCGGCTGGAGGACAACAGCATTGCCGGCTTCGAAGCCCTGATGCGATGGGAGCATCCGCGCCGAGGCATGATCCCGCCGGCCGATTTCATCCCGGTGGCGGAAAATTGCGGACTGATCGTGCCGCTCGGCCTGTTCGCCATGCAGAAGGCCGCCGAAGACCTCGTTTCATGGCAGAAGCAGATCGGCGACGTGCCGCTGTCGGTTTCGGTCAACCTTTCCAGCCGCCAGCTCATCCGGCGCGATCTGGTCAGCGACGTGCGCTCCATCCTCGCCCGTGCCAATCTCAAGGCACGCTGCTTCCGGCTGGAGCTGACCGAATCGCTGGTCATGGACAATCCCGAGCAGACCGCCCATGTGCTGAACAAGCTCAAGCACCTCGGCATCGGCCTGTCGCTCGACGATTTCGGCACCGGCTATTCGTCCCTCGCCTACCTCACCCGCTTCCCGTTCGACACGATCAAGATCGACAAGAGCTTCGTCGACGACACCACGCCCAAACGCACCATGCTGCTCAAATCCATGGTCAACATGGCGCACGAGCTGGGGCTTTCAGTGGTGGCGGAAGGCGTGTCCGATCCGAGCGACGCGCTCGAACTGCGCCAGATTGGCTGCGAATATGTGCAGAGCTTCATGTTCGGCCCGCCGGTAGCCGGCGATCAGGTCATCAAGCTGCTGAAAGAACAGTACCCGCTGGCGCAGGCCTGACAAGCCGGCAGCGGGTCAGGCGTGGCCGGCATTGGGGCTGAGATGGGCGATGTCGATGCCGATCGAGGCAAGGATGCGATCGTACTTGCTTTCGATATCGGTATCGAACAGCAGTTCCGGCGTCGCCGGGCATGTCAGCCAGCCGTTCTGGGCGATCTCGTTTTCAAGCTGGCCCGCACCCCAACCGGAATAGCCAAGCGCCATCAGCGCGCGGCGGGGACCGCGCCCCGTGGAGATGGCGCGCAATATGTCCACCGTCGCCGTCAGGCAGATGTTGTCGGCGACATTGAGCGAGGATTCGACCCGGTAGTCGCCAGAATGCAGCACGAAGCCGCGGCTGCGGTCCACCGGGCCGCCATTGCGGATCACCAGATCGCGCGCCGGCGGCGGCAGGCGGATCGCCTCCTGCTCGTCCATGATGCCAAGCTGTACCAGCAGGTCGGGGAACAGGATCTGCTGGGTCTGGTTGATGATCAGCCCCATGGCGCCTTCTTCGCTGTGGGCGCAGACATAGATCACCGAACGCGCGAACCTGTCATCCTTCATGCCGGGCATGGCAATGAGGAATTGATCCTCGAGGAATCCGCCGCGCCCCGAGTCCGCGTTCTTGCCGGATAGTATATCCATACGGGGAAAGTTAGCGCGTTTCGATGACACTGGAAAGATGCGCCCGCCTCCCGGCTGCCTGCCGGAAATTCCGCCTTGCGAGGGACGCTCACACAAAAATGATGTACGGTTCAGGCCAAAACCGGTTGCAGCGATGCCGCGAGAAGATCAAATCGGTGCCATGCGCAGCCTCTCCGTTTTCCCCGCGATCCCGCTTGCCTTCAGCCTTGCCGCATCGCTGGCGGGTCTTCCTGCCTGTGCGGGCTCATCGGACTGGCATGAGAGCGAGGGCGGACGAATCCGGCTGGTCACCGCCAGCCAGCCCGACGCCGAAGGACAGCTTCACGGCGTGCTCGAGATCGACCTGAAACCCGGCTGGAAGACCTATTGGCGCGACCCCGGCGACAGCGGCGTCCCGCCGCAGATCGCGGTCGATGGCGAGAGCGTCAGGGAAGCGAAGCTCGACTTCCCCGCCCCTACCCGCCACGACGACGGATATTCGGAGTGGGCGGGCTACGATCGCTCCGTGCTGCTGCCCGTGAGTTTCACTCTTGCCGACGGCGTTGCACCGGCAGGCGATATCGCCGCCCGGGTGCTGCTGGGCATATGCGAGAAGATCTGCATTCCCGTACATGCCGATCTGGTGGTCGATACGGCCAGATCGTCCCATGAGGCGGTGGAAGAGGCTCTGGTGCGCAATGCGCGGACGGCGCTGCCCGCACAGGCCACCCCGCATTTCGGCGCCAGCCTGGCGGACTCGGAAAACGGCGCGCTGAAAGCCGAAGTTTCGCTGCCGCATGGCGCACAATCGGCAGAACTCTTCGTAGCCGGAGAAGACGGCTACGCCTTTGCGACCCCTGTCCGCGAGACCGGGAGTGGCAAGCTTGTGTTCAGGATACCGATCCTTGCCCGCCCGGCTCAAAGGCCGTCCGGCATGGGCGTGCCTTACACGCTGACCTCCTCTGCCGGCGCCGTTTCCGGCTTCCTGCCCTACCCCTGAGACTGCGTCGTTGCGGCGGCAGGCATAGTCCGCTATCGCTGTCGCGTCCCTTTACATGATGAGGAATTGCCATGACGATCTCCGCTGGCGACAAGCTGCCTGAAGCCACCCTGAAGACGATGACCACCGACGGCACAACGGAACTGACCACAGCCGACATTTTCGCCGGCAAGAAAGTCGTTCTGTTTGGCGTGCCGGGCGCCTTCACGCCCACCTGCAACAACAACCACCTGCCGGGCTATCTGGAAAACAACGACGCCATCCGCGCCCGCGGCGTGGACACGATCGCCGTGGTTGCCGTCAACGATCCGTTCGTGATGGGCGCCTGGGAAAAGTTCACCGGCGGCGAAGGCAAGATTGTCTACCTGGCCGATGGCAGCGGCACTTTCGTCAAGGCTCTCGGTCTCGATATAGACCTGTCCGGAGCCGGCATGGGCCTGCGCTCCAAGCGCTTTTCCATGATCGTCGACGATGGCAAGGTGACCGCACTCAACATCGAGCCGGTTCCGAGCAAGGCCGACGAGACCACCGCGGCAAAAATCCTGGAACAGCTCTGAAATTCAGGCCGAGCCGGCTCCCGCATGCCGGGGCCGGCTGTCAGGGCAATTCCAGCAAAAGCACCAAGCGATTTTTGCGTTCGGAATTGCATAAAAAACAAAAGGTTAGAGCCTTTCTGCGGTTCGAGGAAAAGCGGAAATTCTCTAGTAGCTTTGCGAAGACCGGCGCACCTTCGGGGACGCCGGTTTTTTCGTATCCGCAACGCCGGAAGCCACGGCGGTCCGGACAGGTCCTTTCTTGAACGGCGCCATGCCTTCGCGGGCCAGTTCGTCGGCGCGCTCGTTCTCCGGATGACCGGCGTGACCCTTGACCCAATGCCACGTCACCTTGTGGCGGTTGCGGGCCTCATCCAGGGCCTGCCACAATTCCACATTCTTGACAGGCTTCCTGTCCGCCGTCTTCCAGCCGCGACGCTTCCAGTTGTCGATCCAGCTCGAAATTCCGTCTTTCACATAGCTGGAATCGGTGTGCAGATCGACCTGGCACGGTTCCTTAAGGGCGTTCAGCGCCGAAATCGCGGCCATCAGTTCCATGCGATTGTTGGTGGTCTGCGCCTCGCCACCTGACAGTTCGCGCGTGGTGCCGTTGAAGCGCAGGATGGCGCCCCATCCGCCCGGCCCCGGATTGCCCGAACAGGCACCGTCGGTGAAGATTTCCACGCGTTTCATGGCAGCCCATATTCCTGCGGCGAGACGATGGCGCGATGGAAGCGCATCTTGCGGATGTATTCGGCCGGGTCCCGCTTCACGACGAGGTCGCCATCGGGCCCGTGCAGCCAGTCATAGAGGCGCGTCAGCATGAAACGCAACGCCGAGCCCCGGGCCAGAATGGGCAACGCCTGCTTCTCGTCATCTGTCAGCGGACGCACGCTCTGGTAGCCGGCAAGCAGCGCTGCCCCCTTGGTGACGTTGTAGGACATGTCCTTCTCGAAACACCAGGCATTGAGGCACGTCGCAAGGTCGTAGGCGAGCAGGTCGTTGCAGGCGAAATAGAAATCGATCAGCCCCGACAAGTTTTCGCCGAGGAAGAACACATTGTCGGGAAACAGATCGGCATGGATGATGCCGGCAGGCAGGCTGGCCGGCCAGTTGTCCTCGAAAACGGCGAAGTCGGCATCCACCTCGCGTGCAAGACCTGGTTCGACCTCGTCGGCCCGCCCACGCGAAGCTGCCCACAACTCTTTCCAGCCATCCAGCGCCAGCGCATTCTGGCGCGTCATTGGAAAGTCGGCCCCGGCGACATGCATCGAGGCCAGCACCCGGCCCACCTCGCGGCAATGCGCCGCCGTTGGCCGGCGCGGCCACATGCCTTCGAGGAAGGTAATGATGGCGGCCGGCCGCCCCGCAAGCGTGCCGATGATCCCGCCATCCTGCCGGTGCACGGGCAACGGACAGGAGATGCCCTTGCCGGCCAGATGGTCCATCAGGCCAAGGAAGAACGGAAGGTCGGATTTTTCCACCCGCTTTTCGTAAAGCGTGAGGATGAAGGAGCCCTGGCTGGTATGCAGCAGGAAATTCGAGTTTTCCGTGCCCTCGGCGATGCCCTTGTAGGACAGAAGCTCCCCGACCGGATAATCGCGCAGGAACGCGCCCAGATCACTCTCGGTGACATCGGTGTAGACGGCCATGCGTGCCTGCTATCTCTCGCCGTTGACAAAGGCCATGTCGGCCCTGGTGAGTTCCACATCGCGAAGCACGCGCATCACCGGGAAATCCTCGGTCTCGGTAGCGGTGACGGCCAGATCGACGGTGACGTCGAAGCGCGCCCTGAAGGCATCGATGATCTCATCGACGATGATTTCCGGTGCGGAAGCCCCGGCCGAGAGCCCGAGCGTGGAAATGTCGCCTATGTCGTTCCACGGTATCTCGCTTGCGCGTTGCACCAGAAGCGACATGCGTGCGCCCGCGCGTTCCGCCACCTCGACCAGACGGCGCGAATTGGAGGAATTGGGAGCGCCGACCACCAGATAGAGATCCACACCGGGAGCGGTTTCCTTCACGGCGTCCTGCCTGTTGGTCGTGGCATAGCAGATCGACTCGGCCGCCGGCGCCTGCATCGCCGGAAAACGCTCCTGCAAGGCTTCCAGAATGTGGGCGGTGTCCTCGACGGACAGCGTGGTCTGGGTGACGAAGCCAAGCGCTTCCGGATTGGCCGGCTGCAGGTTCCGGGCGTCGTCTTCCGTTTCGACCAGCGTCACCGCCCCATCGGGCAACTGCCCCATGGTGCCGATCACTTCCGGGTGGCCCGCATGACCGATCAGCAGCACGTGACGGCCCTGTCGATGATGACGGATCGCCTGCTTGTGGACCTTGGAAACCAGCGGACAGGTCGCATCCAGATAAAACAGATTGCGCGCCGCAGCATCTGCCGGAACGGATTTCGGCACGCCGTGGGCAGAGAACACGACCGGGCAATGGTGATGGCCCTCGGGAATTTCATGCAGTTCCTCGATGAACACCGCACCGAGATTCTGCAAGCCTTCGACCACGTAGCGATTGTGCACGATCTCATGGCGCACATAGACCGGGGCGCCGTACTTCTTGATGGCCAGCACCACGATCTGGATCGCCCTGTCCACGCCGGCACAGAAACCGCGCGGCTGGCAAAGCCGGAGCGTCAATGGCGGCCTGGTCGCTGTCGGCGCGATATTGGCCGTGGGGGTCTGAAGCATGTCGTCCAAACTCTCTCGCAATGCCGGTCGCAGACCGCCGCATCCTTTCGCTGGAACGCCGGAGCTACGGATGTCCTGACGAACCCGATCCGCAATTCCAGCCAATTTTTCCGGCTGCTTTTTCGGCCGGACGACACTGTCCGACTGTAAAAATGATCCGGCAACCTCTGCTGGACATGGGATGACCATGCCGCTCATGTCAAGGCCGGGATTGCTCGCCGTTCCCGTCATGCCCCCGGTGTTTGCGCCGCCCGGCCAGTGAAAACAGCAGGACGCCCGCGAGAGCTGCCGCAAGCCCGTACCATGTCACCGCATATTCGAGGTGATTGTTGGGCAAATCGACGATGGTGACGCCGCCGGCAGGCCAGCCACCGGGATTTGGCGTCGTGTCGGCGTCGAGGAAGAAGGGGACGAGCCTGTAGCCGGCAGGCAACCCTGCCGATGCAGCCATCGCATCGCGATCCTTCCAGTAGAATACGTTCTTAGCCGGATCGTTGTCCGGCACGATGCTGGACGGCTTTCCGGCAAGAGGGTTGCGGGCGAGGCCCGTCACCGTAACTGCTCCCTGCATCTGGCCTTGGGGCCGGCTGGAAGCTTCCTTCATGCCATAGGGAACGAAGCCGCGATTGACCAGCAGGAAGCGGCCATCCTCCAGCTTCAGCGGGGTGTAGACGTAAAAGCCGGACTGGCCTTTCCATGTGGCCAGAAAATGCCGCTCGCCTTCATGCGCGAAGCTGCCGCTGACCGAAACCGGCACATAGTCGACATCGCCGCTTTCCCCGAACAACCGTTCCGCCTGCTCCAGAGAAACCGGCGGGGAGTGCATGCGCTGGTCGATCGTGGCAAGCAGATCCTCTTTCCACTTCAGCCGCTGCATCTGCCAGGTGCCGAGCGACAGCAGTATGGCAAGCGCGACAAGGCCCAGCGCCACGGCAAGCCAGAACCGGCCCCGCCCTGCCTTCTCCATGGCTGGCCTGCCTGTCATTCGCTGCGATCCAGCCTGCCCTGCGCCGCCTTGTTGGCATATTGCAGGGTCAGCAGGATGCCTTTGATCCAGCGCAGCGACAAAAGCCCAAGGATGAGCGTCAGCGGCAGCCACAGCAGCATATGCACCAGCAGCGTGGGGCTGTAGGTCACCTCGACCCAAAGGGCCAGCCCGACGATGATGAAACCGATGATCAGAATGACGAACACTGCCGGCCCGTCACCCGCATCGGCGTAGGAGTAATCGAGGCCGCAACTGCTGCATTCGTTGCCCACCGTCAGGAAGCCGGAAAACAGCCTGCCCTCGCCACAGCGCGGACAACGGCCGGCAATGCCCGCGCGTATCGGATCGACAGGCGCCCACAGGGCCTGATCCTCGCTGTCCGGTTTCTGCTTGTCTGTCATCTTCACATCCCGAAGGCGCCGCCGCCTGCTCAGCTATCCCGGAAGGCGCTCAACCCCGTTCGTATTGCCCGGAGTGGGCCGGGCATCCCGCTTCCTTCCGAACACTGCTCTACCAGCCGGAAGCGGAAAAGGAAAAGGCGGCCACGCTGTCGCAGCCGCCTTTTCATTCATTGTCCGCTTCTGCCTCAGTGGACCGCGATGTCGGCGCCTACCGAGGCCCAGACATAGATCGTAGCGTAGAGGAAGAGCCAGACCACGTCGACGAAGTGCCAGTACCACGCAGCGGCTTCAAGACCGAAATGCTGCTTGGGCGTGAAATCGCCGCGACCGGCCCGGATCAGGCACACGATCAGGAAGATGGTTCCGACAAAGACGTGGAAGCCGTGGAACCCGGTCGCCATGAAGAAAGTGGCGCCGTAGATCGAATCCTTGAAGTTGAACGGAGCGTGGATGTACTCGTAGGCCTGCACGAAGCTGAACAGCACGCCGAGCGCCACGGTGAGCGCAAGTCCGTTGATCAGGCCCTTGCGATCGTTGTGCAGCAGGGCATGGTGGGCCCATGTCAGGGTCGTGCCCGACAGCAGCAGGATGATGGTGTTGTAGAGCGGCAGATAGAAGGGATCGAGAACCTCGATACCCTTCGGCGGCCAGATGCCTCCAGTATATTCGTTGCGCGCATACTGCGCGACCTCTCCGGGGAAAAGGCTGGCATCGAAGAACGCCCAGAACCAGGCAACGAAGAACATCACCTCCGAGGCGATGAACATGATCATCCCGTAGCGCAGGTGAAGCGACACCACCCGCGTGTGATGGCCCTCATGCGCTTCCTTGACCGTATCCGACCACCAGCCATACATGGTGTAGAGGACGATGAGCACGCCGATCCAGAACAGCCATGGCGACGCCATGTTGATACCGAAGACGAGAAACTCGTTCCCCTTCAGATACTGCATCCAGAAGACGCCGCCGATGCACATGACCAGCGCACCGAGCGAGCCGAGGACAGGCCAGGGGCTCGGGTCGAGGATATGATAGTCGTGTTGTTTAGCGTGTGCATCAGCCATATCAGCCCCCGAGGTTTTCTTCGGTATTCGTTGTGGGTTCGTTGTCTGTATCGATCGAGCCGGTGACTGCGGAGTCGACCTTGCTGATCGGGAACATGGTGTAGGACAGGGTGATGGTCTTCACGTTCTTCAGTTCCGGCACGTCCACGATGTCGGGATCGACGAAGAAGATCACCGGCATGTCCATCGTTTCGCCGGCGGCGAGCGTGGTGTCGGTGAAGCAGAAGCATTCCACCTTGTTGAAATAGGCTCCGGCCGTTTCCGGCGTCACGTTGAAGGTGGCGCGGCCCCCGGTCGGCACGGACGCCATGTTGGTGGCGGTATAATGCGCCTGCGCCGTCTCACCGATCCTGACCGTGATCGAGCGGTCGACCGGCGCGAATTTCCATGGCACGCCGCCGGCCGTGTTGGCGTCGAAGCGGATCGTGATGTCGCGGTCGAGCACGCGGTCCGAATACTGGGTTACGCGCTGGGTGGTGCCGCCGTAGCCGGTCACCTGACAGAACAGCGTGTAGAGCGGCACGGCCGCATAAGCCATGCCGACCATGCCGCAGAAGAAGGCGACACAAAGCGCCGCAATCCTGCGGTTCCCCTTCTGCCTGGCCTCGTCCTTGTCGGAAGCGGTGGTCATGTCCCCCCTCAAAACGGTCTGTTGAGAACGGCAGGGCCGAATTTCGCCAGCGTGGCGACATAGAAGACGACGACAAGCCCGGCCAGAGCCAGACCGATGGCGATCGAGCGCCAGCGGCGGGTCTTCTTCTGTTTTTCGGTCAGGTCGACCATTTCAAGCTTGTCCATGGCGCTCATGCTCCAAGGCCCGTCAGGTGGGCGATAAGCCTGTCGCCGAGATAGGCGGCAAAGATCACGAAAAGATAGATCAGCGAGAAGCCGAACAGCGACTTCGCGGGTGCCATGGCCTTGTCCTGGTCGGGCATCTTCAGCACTTTCCATGAATACCAGACGAAGCCGAGGCCCAATGCAAGCGACACAACGCCGTAGAACAGGGTCGTGTAGCCCAGCAGCCACGGCGCGACGCCAACCGGCGCGAGCAGCAGCGCATAGGCGAAAATCTGGCGGCGCGTCGACGCATGGCCGGCCACGTTGGGCATCATCGGAATGCCGGCGCGCTCATAGTCGCCTGCCTTGAACAGGGCCAGCGCCCAGAAATGCGGCGGCGTCCACAGGAAGATGATGAGGAAGAGGATCACGCTTTCGAGGCTGATATTGCCGGTTGCGGCAGCCCAGCCGATCATGGGCGGGAAGGAGCCGGCAGCACCGCCGATGACGATGTTCTGCGGTGTCCAGCGCTTCAGCCACATGGTGTAGATGACGGCGTAGAAGAAGATTGTGAAGGCCAGCAGCGACGCTGACAGCCAGTTGACCAGCACGCCGAGCGTCATCACCGACAGCACCGAGAGCACGAGGCCGAAACCGAGCGCTTCTCCGGGGGTGACCCGACCGGCCGGAACCGGGCGGCTGGCGGTACGGCTCATGATCTTGTCGATATCGGCATCGTACCACATGTTGAGCGCGCCGGACGCGCCCGCGCCGATGGCGATTGCCAGAATGGCGATGATGGCAAGCAGAGGGTTCATCGAGCCCGGCGCGGCGACAAGGCCGACAACCGCGGTGAACACGACCAGCGACATCACGCGCGGCTTCAGCAGCGCGATATAGTCGCCGGGCGTCGCTTCCGACATGCGGAACGGCGCATCATCAATGTGTCTGTCGTCGATCAGGGCCATGCGTACTCAAAGTCCGATCATTCCGTGTGGCCAAACCGCCGGCCGGAGCCGGCGGTTCGCATTCAGGTCCGCATCACCGGATGCGGGGCAGTTGCTCCCACTGGTGATAAGGCGGCGGCGAAGGAAGCTGCCACTCCAGGGTCGTCGCACCCTCGCCCCATGGATTGGCTCCGGCGACACGCTTCTTCTGGAAAGCCTCGAACACGCCGAACAGGAAGATCAGCACGCCGATGCCCGCGAAATACGAGCCGTAGGAAGACACCATGTTCCAGCCCGCATAGGCGTCGGGATAGTCGATGTAGCGGCGCGGCATTCCGGCAAGCCCGAGGAAGTGCTGCGGGAAGAACACCACGTTGACGCTGATGAACGTGACCCAGAAGTGGATATTGGCGATGGTCGGCGAATACATGTAGCCGGTCATCTTCGGGAACCAGTAGTACCAGGCGGCAAAGATCGCGAACACGGCACCCAGCGACAGCACGTAGTGGAAGTGCGCCACCACGTAGTAGGTGTCGTGATACATGCGGTCCAGACCGGCGTTGGCGAGCTGCACGCCCGTCACGCCGCCGACCGTGAACAGGAAGATGAAGCCGATGGCCCACAGCATGGGCGTACGGAACGTGATCGACCCGCCCCACATCGTCGCGATCCACGAGAAGATCTTGATGCCGGTGGGCACCGCGATGACCATGGTGGCGAAGGTGAAGTAGCGCTGGGCGTTCAGCGAGATGCCCGAGGTGAACATGTGGTGCGCCCACACGACGAAGCCGACGGCGCCGATCGCGACCATGGCGTAGGCCATGCCGAGATAACCGAACACCGGCTTGCGCGAGAAGGTCGACACGATGTGGCTGACGATGCCGAAGCCCGGCAGGATCAGGATGTAGACCTCGGGGTGGCCGAAGAACCAGAACAGGTGCTGGAACAGGATCGGATCGCCGCCGCCCTCGGGCGAGAAGAACGCCGTGTCGAAGTTGCGGTCGGTCAGCAGCATGGTGATGCCGCCGGCCAGAACCGGAAGCGACAGCAGCAGCAGGAAGGCGGTGATCAGCACCGACCACGCGAACAGCGGCATCTTGTGCATGGTCATGCCGGGCGCGCGCATGTTGAAGATGGTGGTGATGAAGTTGATGGCGCCGAGGATCGACGACACGCCCGCGATGTGAACCGACAGGATGGCGAAGTCCATGGCGGGGCCCGGCTGGCCGGACGTCGAGAACGGCGGATACATCGTCCAGCCGCCGCCGATGCCGTGGGCGCCCGGAGCGCTCGGAACGAAGAACGAGATCAGCAGCAGGATGAGAGCCGGAGGCAGCAGCCAGAACGAGATGTTGTTCATGCGCGGGAACGCCATGTCCGGCGCGCCGATCATGATCGGGATCATCCAGTTGGCGAAGCCCCCGATCAGGGCAGGCATGACCATGAAGAAGATCATGATCAGCGCATGCATGGTGGTGAACACGTTGAACATGTGCTTGCCGGCATCGAGCGCCGCGTCACCTTCAACGCCATAGACCATCGAGGCGAGGCCGTGGAAGATCTGGATACCCGGCTCGGCCAGTTCCCAGCGCATCATGATCGACATGAAGCCGCCGATGATGCCCGACATGATCGCGAAGATCAGATAGAGGGTTCCGATGTCCTTGTGGTTGGTCGAGTAGACCCAGCGAACCCAGCCACGCGGCGCGTGGTGTTCGTCATGTGTTGCAGCATGTGCCATTTTCGGCTCCGTTACCTTGAATATCTGGGTTGCGGGCTCAGTTTGCAGCGGCCAGCTTGCTGGCAGCCTCGATCTGCGCGGTCAGCGCCTTGTTGGCGGCAGGCAGGTCGCTCTTGGCTGCCGCCACCCAGGTTTCATACTGCTCCGGAGAAACGACACGGACGGCGATCGGCATGAAAGCGTGATCCTTGCCGCAAAGCTCGGAACACTGGCCGTAATAGAAGCCTTCCTTCTCCACCTTGAACCACACTTCGCTCAGACGGCCGGGAACGGCGTCGCTCTTGACGCCGAACGACGGCACCGCGAAGGCATGAATGACGTCGGAAGCCGTCACAAGAACCCGCACAACGGTGTTGGCAGGGACGACCATCTCGTTGTCGACCGCGAGCAGGCGCGGATAGACGGACTTGTCTTCCTTACCGGAGGCGGCGCGATCGCCTTCGTGAAGCATGGCCGAGTTGAACGAAAGGGCGTCGTCGGTCTGGTACTCGTAGTCCCAGTTCCACTGGTTGGCGGTTGCCTTGATGGTCAGCTTTGCCTCTTCCGGCGGCGAATACTGGTTGGTGAGCAGCTGGAAGGACGGAACGGCCAGCAACAGCAGAATCAACACCGGCCCCACGGTCCAGATCACCTCGATGACCGTATTGTGGCTGGTGCGCGACGGCACCGGGTTCGCGCTCGCGCGGAACCTCACGATGCAATAGGCGAGCAGCACCAGAACCAGAAGCGTGACCGGAATGATGAAGGCAAGCGTATAGCCTTCGAACCATGTGATCTGATGCATGATGTCGGTTGCCGCAGGCTGGAACCTGTATTCCCAGTCGGACGGCTGCGCCGCCCAGGCGGAGGCTGCGGAAAACAATGCGGCAGCAGCGCCGATTCCCCCTGCAATGAATCTTTTCATCGCCCTTATCATCTCCCTTGCTCGCACATCCGGCGCGAGAATAATCCAATTGATGCCGGAACGGGAATCCCGGACAGTCGATGGTGGTTCAAACCATACTCTGTTTCCCTCCGCAAGGAAGGACCGGGCTCATCCATGCGGCATTTTTGCGCGCGGCATCGCAGCACCGCGCCTGCCCCGATGTAAGCGCATTCTTGCCGCGAGCCGGCCGCATGGGCAAAATAGAGGTGCAAAAACCGCATTATTGTCGCGGCCGGAAGCAATTGGGCGCGCCCGCATCCTTCCGCTCCGCGCATGGGCGGCTTAAAGTGAGGCGATTCGCAGTGGAGCCGTCATGAAGTCTTGGGTTTCGGGAACCTTGGCGAAGGTCACCTTTCTCGCCGCCTTGCTGGGGGTGATGTCAGTTTCGAGCTCAGCCCTTGCGCAGCAGAGCGGCACGGTGCGCTCGACCCATGGCGCGTGGTCCGTGATCTGCGACACGCCTCCGGGCGCGACCGCCGAACAATGCGTGATGATGCAGAATGTCGTCGCCGAGGACAGGCCGGAAATGGGCCTTTCGGTCGTCGTGCTGCGCACGGCCGACAACAAGGCGGAAATCCTGCGCGTGCTAGCTCCGCTCGGCGTGCTGCTGCCCAACGGCCTCGGCCTCAACGTCGACGGCAAGGATATCGGCCGCGCCTATTTCGTGCGCTGCTTCCAGGACGGCTGCTATGCCGAAGTGATCCTTGAAAAGCAGTTGCTCGATACGCTCAAGGCCGGCGCATCCGCCACGTTCATCATATTCCAGACGCCCGAAGAAGGCATCGGCATCCCGGTCGATCTCAAGGGCTTCGCCGACGGTTTCGCAGCGCTGCCCTGATCCGGCGCTTCGGTCGGTTCTTACCCCTGCGCTCATTGCCGAACGGGTCTCGCACGCTTACATGGCGGCGAGACCCTTTTTTGTTCCAGCATCGGGCCAGCGCGTGAACCGCGCCCCGTGTTCCGCTGCGATGCTCACGTTCGAGGACATGTCATGACCAGCCTGCTTTCCCAGTTCGACATTTCCGAGGAGCATATCCGGACGCTCGTGGCTGACACGCTGCGTGGCGCGGACGATGGCGAACTGTTCCTCGAACACAGCGAGAGCGAATCGCTGATGTTCGACAACGGCAGGCTGAAGACCGCCAACTTCAATACCGATCGCGGTTTCGGCCTGCGCGCGGTTGCCGGCGAGGCTGTGGGCTATGCCCATTCGAGCGAACTTTCCCATGCCGCCCTGCTGCGCGCCACGGATGCGGTCGCGACCGTCAGAAACGGGCATGAAGGCACTCTTGCCGATGCGCCGGCGCGCACCAACCGCCATCTCTATTCCGACGAGAACCCTATCCCCGCTCCCGGCTTCGAGGCCAAGGCGAAGCTCCTGCAGGAGATCGACGCTCATCTGCGGAATGCCGACCCGCGCGTGCGGCAGGTGACGGCCTCGCTCTCCTCCTCGTGGCAGCATGTGGAAATCCTGCGTGGCGACGGGCAGGTCGTGCGCGACATCCGCCCGCTGGTGCGCATGAATGTCGCGGTCGTCGTCGGTGACGGCGACCGGCAGGAAAGCGGGTCCTACGGCACGGGCGGGCGCAAGGCGTTCGGCGAGTTCCTCACGGAAGAGAACTGGAAATATGCGGCGGGCGAGGCGCTGCGGCAGGCGCTGGTCAATCTCGAAGCGGCTCCGGCCCCTGCCGGAACCTTCGATATCGTGCTGGCCAATGGCTGGCCCGGCGTGATGCTGCACGAGGCGGTCGGCCACGGGCTCGAAGGCGACTTCAACCGCAAGAAGACCTCCGCCTTCGCCGGGCTGATGGGACAACAGGTGGCCGCCAAAGGCGTTACGGTTGTCGATGACGGCACATTTCCTGAACGCCGCGGCTCGATCACCGTCGACGACGAGGGCACGCCCAGCGCCCACAATGTCCTGATCGAGGACGGAAAGCTCGTCGGCTACATGCAGGACCGGCAGAACGCCCGGCTGATGGGCATGAAGGCCACCGGCAACGGGCGCCGCGAGGGCTACGCCCACCGGCCGATGCCGCGCATGACCAACACCTACATGATGTCCGGCGACAAGACGCCCGAGGAAATCATCGCCTCGGTGAAGAAGGGCATCTACGCCGTGTCCTTCGGCGGCGGGCAGGTGGATATCACCTCCGGCAAGTTCGTGTTCGGCTGCACCGAAGCCTACATGATCGAGGATGGCAAGGTGACGCAGCCGGTCAAGGGCGCCATGCTGATCGGCAACGGCCCCGACGCCATGCACCGCGTCACCATGGTCGGCAACGACATGAAGCTCGACACCGGCATCGGCAATTGCGGCAAGGCCGGCCAATGGGTTCCCGTGGGCGTCGGCCAGCCGCATCTGCGCATGAACCAGATGACCGTTGGCGGAACACAGGTCTGAACGGCGTCACATCCACGAGGCGGCGGACCTGGGCAGCCTGTGATCGGGGTCGATGACGGCGAGTTCCGGCGCGCCCTTGCCGTTCCAGCGCCATAGCGCCACACAGGTGCCGCCCGGAGACATGAAGGACGGGTAGATCACCCCGTCCCACCCCTGCCGCAAAAGTTTCGCACGCAGCCTGTGGGTGTCGGGAACCTTGCCGCGATCCATCATGTCGCGCCATTCGCAGGCATGGATCGCCGGCTCTATGCTCAGGGCGTCCAACGTCTCCGCGTCGGTGAGGTCGGCAAGCCGCGCGCCCGTCAGTTCGAGCCGGGCGATCAGCGCAGGGTGCTGGACGAAGCCCTGATTGTACTCGGCCCAGGCGGTCGACAATTCGCGCGCGGCATAGATGGCCGGTGCCCCGACCGGGTTCCAGCGCCCGCCGAAACGGGCCGCGCCCTCGCCCGACAAAGGCAGATGCGCCCATTGCGGCACGAAAGCGCGCCACAGGGTGAGCGGCGCTTTATCAGGCATAGACGCCGGAGCGCACAGCCTCCAGATAGGCGAGCACCTTGTCGGCCTTGCCCTCGCGCACAAGGTCGTAGGCAGTCTTGCCGGCCCAGCCGGGTATTGGCTGGTGCTTGAACCAGATCGCGGCGCGGCGCTCGTCGCCCGACATTTCCCCGGCCATCGTCAATATGCGCACCACGGGGCTCAGCGCCGCATCCACCTTGCGCGCGCCGGTTTTGGCCGCCAGCGTGTTGCGGGCGACACCGATCAGCGCCGCCAGTTCGGAAAGGGTGACGCCGAGCAATTCGGCCACCCGCCTCGGCGAGAGGAAGGGCGAACCGCCTTCGCCAAAACGCGAAGCATGGAACGTAAGAGCCATGGAGGCCATAGTTCATCCTCCTTTCATGTTTTGAGCATCTTGCGCTCAAAGTAAGCGCAAATGCTGCACATTTCAAGCGCAGGGCTTTTATCGCCGTTTCTTCGGCTTCTCCAGAAGCGCCACCGCTTCGACATGCGCCGACCACAGGAACTGGTCGACGGGTATGACCCGCCTGAGCCGGTAGCCGCCGGCAAGCAGAATACCGAGGTCGCGCGCAAGCGTGACGGGATTGCACGATACCGCCGCGACCAGCGGCACATCCGAGCGAGCGATCTGCCGGCACTGGTCTTCCGCGCCGGCGCGTGGCGGATCGAAGACCAGCCCGTCGAACGTATTTAGTTCCTTGAAGGTAAGGGGGCGGCGGAACAGGTCGCGCTTTTCCGAGGTCACCCGCTTCAGGCCGGCTGCGTAACGGAAGCCCCGGTCCAGAGCGGCAAGGGCCGCGGCTTCGCCTTCCACCGCATGCACTTCGGATTTCGCCGCCAGCCGCAGCGCGAAGCTGCCGCAACCGGCAAAAAGATCGGCAACCTTCTTCGCCCGCGCCAGATGCTGGCCGACCAGATCGGCCATGGTCTGCTCGGCTGGTTCCGTTGCCTGAAGGAACGAACCGGGCGGGACAGGAACGGCCGCAGCACCGAACATCACCACCGGCTTCTGCGGCTCGATGATGATCTCGCCGTCCACAGACAGCCGCGCCAGCCCATGGCCGATGACGAAATTGGCCGCGATCTGGCGCTGGCGTTCGCCCATGCGCCCCGAATCGGAAGCGGCGACATCAAGGCCGGATGCCGTGACGGTTACGGTCATGTGGAACGGCTTCGGCGTGGCGCAGATCAGGCTGCCGAGTTCACGCAGCAAATCCAGCGCGCCGACGATCTGCGGCGCGGCGATGGGGCATTCGTCGAGGTCGACGATCTGCGTGGACATATGCCGGTTGAAGCCGACCAGCAGCCCCGCCTCGGTGCGCCGCGCGCTCAGCGTCACCCGGCGGCGCGTATGCGGCGCGCAGGGTACCAGATCGTCCACTTCGCATTCGATGCGCGCCCCCTTCAGCGCATGGACGACCTTCGCGCGCTTCCAGGCGCGGTAGGCCGAATCCTCAAGATGCTGCAAGGCGCAACCACCGCAATCGCCGAAGTGACGGCAGGCAGGCTCGACACGCAGCGGCGATTTCTCCAGCACCGCCATCAGCGTCGCGCGGTCGCGCTCGCGGGCGGCGGTCACCACCTCGCCAGCCAGGGTGAAGGGGATGAACACCTGCCCGCTTTCGGTATTGGCCACGCCGTCGCCCTGCGCGCCCAGCCTGTCGATCGTAAAGCGCGCGCTCATTCGTCCTTTACCCCGCCCAGCAGGAACTCGCGGTTGCCATCGCCGCCTTCGATGGGCGATGGATGCAGCCCGAGGGCGCGCCAGCCGGGCTGATTGTCCAGCCAGTCGCGCAGATCGGCAGCGATGCGCTCCGCCTCGTCCGGGTTCTTCAACAGGCCGCCCTTGCCGATGGCCTCCCTGCCCGCCTCGAATTGCGGCTTGACCAGAAGCACCGCCCGCGCGCCCGATGCGGCCAGTTCCAGAGCCGGCGGCAGGGCGAGCTTCAGCGAAATGAAGCTGACATCGGAGACGACGAAATCCGGCGCGCGACCGCCGAGATTTGCGGCGGCAAGCTCACGCGCGTTCAGCCCTTCGATGGAGGTGACGCGCGGATCTGCGGCAATCTCCGCGCGCATCTGGCCATGGCCGACATCGATTGCGCTAACGTGAGCGGCACCGCGCTCCAGAAGCACCTGCGTGAAGCCGCCCGTGGAAGCACCGATATCGAGCGCCTCGCAACCGGCCGGGTCGAAGCCGAAGCAATCGAGCCCTGCTATCAGCTTGAGCGCCGCGCGCGAGACATAGGCGCGGGCCGGGTCGTCGATCTCGACAGCGGCGTCGATGGCAATGGTCCGCCCGGGCTTGTCGGCAATCTCGCCGCCCACGCGTACGGTTCCGCGTCCGATCGCATCGCGGGCGCGGGATCGGCTGGCGAACAGGCCGCGCTCGACGAGCAGTTCATCGAGCCGCAGCCGCCGGCTGGCTGGTGCTTCGGGCTTCATCCGCCTTCATTGACGAAAGGCGGGCACGAACGCAAGCGCCGTCAGCGCGTCTTCCTGCTTTGAGGTGCGATGCGCGGGTTGTCGCGGTAACGGCCATATTGAAGGACCTTGAGCGGCTCGCGCTCCTTTTGCCCGACCCCCTGCCCCACGAAAAGAGGCTCTTCGCCCGGCCCGAAACCGCCCCGCAGATTCCCCATCCTTGCAGCCACGATCTCCCGTGCCGCTTCATCGATACGCGAGTCGACACGCGTGTCCGCTGAGCCATATCCCGTCGCCATCACCACAACCGCCATGCCGTAGAAAACCGCTTTCACTGTCATCACGCCCCTTGCCGGGGCCAGAGCTAACAGCGTGACGTTGAGATTCGGCCAACCGGAAGGGTAAGCGAAACGCCAAAAAGCAGCGTAAACAGAGCGTTACGACAGAAACGGCAGAAGATGATTCAGGCCGTTCATGCAGTTATTCAAAATTGTTGCGCCAACATCAGGCGCGCCGGACGCTTTCGACGTGGCCAAGTGCGGCGAAGACGGTGCGCACGATGCCGGAACTGTCGAGCCCGGCCTCGGCATACATTTTTTCCGGCGTGCCGTGATCGGTGAACGCGTCCGGCAGCACCAGCGGGCGCACCTTCAGGCCGCTTTCCAAAAGCCCTTCATGGGCAAGGAAGTGCAGAACCTGCGTGGCGAAGCCGCCGATGGCGCCTTCCTCCACCGTCACCAGAATCTCGTGTCCGCGCGCCAGCTGGCGCACAAGGTCTTCGTCCAGCGGCTTGGCGAAGCGCGCATCGGCGACCGTGGTGGAAAGGCCGGCAGCATCCAGCGCCTCGGCTGCCAGCAGGCAGTCGGCCAGCCGCGTGCCGAAGGACAGCAGCGCCACGCGCGTGCCTTGCCGCACGATCCGGCCCTTGCCGATGGCCAGCATTTCGCCGCGTTCGGGCATGTCGATCCCGACGCCGTTGCCGCGCGGATAGCGGAAGGAAATCGGCCCCTCGTCATAGGCCGCAGCGGTGCGCACCATATGCCTCAGCTCCGCCTCGTCGGCGGCGGCCATCACCACGAAACCAGGCAGCGAGGCAAGGAACGTCGTGTCGAAGGCGCCGCAATGGGTCGGGCCGTCCGCGCCAACGAAACCGGCACGGTCGATGGGAAAGCGCACCGGCAGCTTCTGGATCGCCACGTCGTGCACGACCTGATCGTAGGCCCGTTGCAGGAAGGTGGAATAGATGGCGGCGAAGGGGCGATAGCCTTCCGTGGCAAGCCCGGCAGCGAAGGTCACGGCATGCTGTTCGGCGATGCCCACATCGAAGGTGCGGCTGGGGAATGCCTCGCCGAACAGGTCGAGCCCGGTGCCGGAGGGCATGGCTGCGGTGACGGCGACGATTTTCTCGTCCTCGCGTGCTTCCCGGATCAGGCTTTCGGCGAACACTTTCGTATAGGCCGGCGCATTGGCCGGAGCCTTGGCCTGAGCGCCGGTGATGACGTCGAACCTGTTGACGCCGTGATACTTGTCGGCCGCCGCCTCGGCCGGCGCATAGCCCTTGCCCTTCTGGGTCACGACATGGATGAGCACCGGGCCTTCGCCATGGTCGCGCACATTCTTCAGCACCGGCACCAGATGCTCCAGATTGTGCCCGTCGATGGGGCCGATGTGGAAGAAGCCCATTTCCTCGAACAGCGTGCCGCCGGTGACGTAGCCGCGCGCATGTTCCACGGCCCGCGTGATGGCCCGGTCGGCACGCTTGCCGAGATAGGCGGTCAGCTTCTTGCCGAGTTCGCGAAAGCCCTGATAGGTGCGCCCCGAAGCCAGCCGCGCCAGATAGGCGCTCATCGCCCCGCTCGGCGGCGCAATCGACATATCGTTGTCGTTGAGGATGACGATCAGCCGCGAGCCCAGCGCGCCGGCATTGTTCAGCGCCTCATAGGCCATGCCGGCCGACATGGAGCCGTCGCCGATGACGGCGATGACATTGTTGCGCCCGCCCGCGAGATCGCGCGCCACCGCCATGCCGAGCCCGGCCGAAATGGAGGTCGAGGAGTGGGCCGCGCCGAACGGGTCGTATTCGCTTTCGTCGCGCTTGGTGAAGCCCGAAAGGCCGCCCTCCTGCCGCAGGGTGCGGATGCGGTCGCGGCGTCCGGTGAGGATCTTGTGCGGATAAGTCTGGTGGCCGACGTCCCAGATCACCCGGTCGCGCGGCGTGTCGAACACATGGTGCAGCGCCACGGTCAGTTCGATGACGCCGAGACCGGCGCCAAGATGGCCACCCGTGCGCGAAACCACATCGATGGTCTCGCGGCGCAGTTCGTCGGCAAGCTGCGGCAGAGCGCTTTCGGGAAGGGTGCGCAAATCCGCCGGGATGCGAACCTTGTCGAGAAGCGGCGTCTCAGGAAACGGCGGCTGGGGTCCGGCGTTCATCGGCTGCTACCTCCCGAAGCTGATGCACGCAGCCGGAATAGGCCGACAGGACCGGAATGTAAACGTTCGATCCCCAGCCGGCCCGTATCGCCAACACTCCTACTCGCCGTCGAGCGGTTCGGTGCCGGCGGGCTTGCCGTCGCGGGCCAGCCTGATCTTCTCCACCTTGTCTTCGGCCGCCTTCAGCAGCCGGTCGCAATGGGCCTTCAGCGCCTCGCCGCGCTCATAGATGCGGATCGACTGGTCGAGCGGCACCTCGCCGCGTTCGAGATCCTCGACGATCTTCTCCAGCGCGTCGAGCGCCTGCTCGAAGCTCATCGCCTTCACGTCGTCGTTAGCCGAAGCATCCATCCGTTCATCCCTTCATCAGGCGACCGACATGGGCCGCAACCGAAAATGCCAGTCCATGCAGGTCGTAGCCGCCTTCCAGCAGGCTGACGAGCCTGTTGTCGCAATAGCGTGTAGCGCGTTCCAGCAGATAGCCCGTCGCCCAGTCGAAATCGTCCTCGGTCAGGTTGATGTCGGCCAGCGGATCGCGATGATGGGCATCGAAGCCAGCCGAGACGATGATCAGGTCAGGCGCAAAATCGTCTATGCGCGGCAGGATGCGGGTGCCGAACGCTTCCCGAAACGCTTCCGATCCCGTGCCCGGCGCCAGCGGCGCGTTGACGACATTGCCGAACGCGCCGGTCTCGTTACGCCGGCCGCTGCCCGGAAAAAGCGGAAGCTGGTGGGTGGAGCAATAAAGAACGCTCGGGTCGTCCCAGAAAATATCCTGCGTGCCATTGCCGTGGTGAACGTCCCAGTCGACGATGGCGACGCGCTCCGCGCCGTGCTTCTTCTGCGCATGGCGGGCCGCGATCGCGGCATTGTTGAACAGGCAAAAACCCATGGCCGTGGATTTCTCGGCATGATGGCCGGGCGGGCGCGAGGCCACGAAGACATTGGTTGCGGTGCCTGAAAACACATCGTCCACAGCCGCATTCGCTGCTCCGACCGCCGTCAGCGCCGCCTGCCAGCTCTTCGGGCTCAGCACCGTGTCGCCATCGATGGTGGCGATGCCCTCCTGCGGCACGGCTGCGCGCAGCCGCTCCACATAGCTTTCGGGATGGGCGTAAAGGAGGGTTGCGGCATCGCCCTCCGGCGCCTCGACCCGGTCAAGCGCTTCGAACGGCTCCTCCATCAGCACGCGCTCGATGGCGCGCAGCCTGTCCGGACGCTCCGGATGCCCGGCTGGCGTCAGGTGCTCCAGATAGACCGGATGGCTGTAGAGGCGCGTGACCATGCCCCGATATAGGCGCATGAGAACCGATTGACCACATTTTCAGGGTCGCGGATCTTTTTGATCAACAATTCACTTTGCGGAAGCATCCATGCGATGGCGCGAAGGGCCCAGGCTTTCCCCGGCCCTGTCTGCAAGCTCGTGAAATTTCGAAGACGCCCCATTTGGGATCGGGAACCTGTCCTTCGATCTTTGCGAAATAGAAGAGAACTATGCCCTGCCGGGCGGTTTCAAACGGCGATGAAGATTCCATCCGCACGTTGCAGGCGAGCGCGATGCCGAAATGGACGATCATCCCAAGCGCGATGAAAGGCCACATCCGCGCTTCCCCCCTGAAACGCCGGAAGCATCGCGCCGCTTCGGGATTGCGTCAATCCGCAGGCAGCGGTGGCCGGCGATCAGGCGATTTCGGTCCTGACGATGCGGATGCCGAAGCCTTCCAGCCCGACATAGTGGCGCTCGCGCGAGGCGATGAGATTGATGGACGAGATACCGAGGTCCTTGAGGATCTGTGCCCCCAGCCCGATCTCTCGCCATTCGTTCTCACGGCGGCGGGCTTCCTCATGGTCCTCGCTATCGCCACCACGGCGACGGCTCTCCTGATGCGCGACACCGACGGAACCTTCGCGCAGATAGACGATGACGCCGCGCTTCTCGTCTCCCATGGCGCTCATGATGCCATCCAGCCGGTGGCTGGTGCCGAACACATCCGCAACGACATTTTCCGGATGCAGACGCACCGGCACTTCCTCGCCATCGCGAATGTCGCCGAAAACAACCGCCAGATGCTGCATCGGGTCCCACGGAAGGGTGTAGGCATAGAGCCTGGCCTGGCCGCCCGGCGTCTCGATATCGGTGCAGGCGACACGCTCGACCAGCGTTTCCTGCCGCTGGCGATAGGCGATGAGGTCGGCGACCGAAACCTGCCTGAGATTATTGGCCTCCGCGAATGCCTGAACCTGCGGGCCGCGCATCACCGTGCCGTCGTCGTTGACCAGTTCGGAAATGACGCCGACGGGCGGCAGTCCGGCGAGCTTGCACAGATCGACAGCCGCTTCCGTATGGCCGGAGCGCATCAGCACGCCACCTTCCCGGGCGATCAGGGGGAAGATATGACCGGGACGTACGAAATCCGATGGGCCTACATTGCCATTGGCCAGATTGCGCACGGTGAGCGTGCGGTCGTCGGCCGAAATGCCGGTGGTGGTGCCGTGCCTGAAATCGACACTGACGGTGAAAGCGGTGGTGTGCGCGGAATCGTTGTCGGCGACCATAGGCGCGAGATTGAGCCGTCGCGCATCCTCGCGCAGCATCGGCGTACAGACGATGCCGGATGTGTGGCGCACGATGAAGGCCATCTTCTCGGGCGTGCAATGCACGGCGGCGACGATCAGGTCGCCCTCGTTCTCGCGCCCGTCATCATCCATGACGACGACGATCTCGCCACGCTCGAAAGCGCGGATGGCTTCGACGATCTTCTTCTGGTCGTACATGGGGGCTCGTTTCGCTCGCAAGCAACAGGGGAATAAGGCAGTAAGGGAATAGGGCTTTGTAGCAGTGCGGGCAAGTACCCGCCCCTATACCGCCGCTGCGAACTTTACCCTTGCGCCCTGCCCGTCTGCCCCCTGTGGCGCAGATAGTGATCGGCGATGGCGCAGGCGACCATGGCCTCGCCCACAGGCACGGCACGAATGCCGACGCAGGGGTCGTGACGCCCCCTGGTGCGCACTTCCACTTCGGCCCCCTCCTTGTCGATGGAAAGCCGCGGCGTCAGGATCGACGAGGTCGGCTTCACCGCAAAGCGCGCGATGACCGGTTCGCCGGTCGAGATGCCACCGAGAACGCCGCCCGCCTTGTTGGACAGGAACACGGGGCGGCCGTTATCGCCCATCCGCATCTCGTCGGCATTCTCCTCACCGGTGATGCGGGCCGCTTCGAAGCCGTTGCCGATCTCGACACCCTTGACCGCATTGATCGACATCAGGTTGCCGGCAATGTCCTGATCGAGCTTGCCGTAGAGCGGCGCACCGAGCCCCGCCGGCACCTCTTCCGCCACGATCTCGACAATTGCGCCCACCGACGAGCCCGCCTTGCGGATTTCATCCAGATAGGCGCTGAAAACCGGTACCGAGGCGGGGTCCGGCGTGAAGAAGGGATTGTCCTCGTGGCCGATGAAATCCCAGTCCCAGTTGGCGCGGTCGATATCCTTCACGCCTATGGAAACCAGCGCGCCCCGCACCACGAGACCGGGTACCACCTTGCGGGCAAGCGCGCCGGCGGCAACGCGGGCGGCAGTCTCCCGCGCCGAGGAACGCCCGCCGCCACGATGATCGCGCAGGCCATACTTCACGTCATAGGTATAGTCCGCGTGGCCCGGACGATACTGGCGCGCGATCTCGCCATAGTCCTTCGAGCGCTGGTCGACATTCTCGATCATCATCGATACCGGCGTGCCGGTCGTGACCATCGTCTCGCCGTCGTCATCGAGTATGAAGCCGGAAAGCACCTTCACCTGATCGGGCTCACGCCGCTGGGTGACGAAGCGCGACTGGCCGGGGCGGCGGCGATCCAGTTCGGCCTGTATATCCGCCAGCGTGAAGCGGATGCCGGGGGGACAGCCGTCTACAACACAGCCAAGCGCTGCGCCGTGGCTTTCGCCCCAGGTGGTGACGCGGAACAGATGGCCGAACGTGTTGTGAGACATCGGGAAAAACCTGCCCTTCGGGTCGAAGCCGGCATGCGGCCCGACCCCGGTATGATCGTGCCTGCGTTCTATTGGCGTTTTTTGCGGTGGTCAAACCGTCATGCCCCGCGTCTAAGCTTTGACACATTGGGCTGCTTCTGTTCACATCGCCCTGTCTCCGCAATCACCCGGCCCGAAGCCGGAGCAAGAAACCAGAGGACGACATATGCCAATCAAAACCGGGCGCATTCTCGCTGGCGCCGCAGCAGCCCTGATGCTGATCTCGACCGCCGCCTTCGCCGAACAGGCTGAAGGGCTGATCAGGAAGGTCGACAAGGAAGCGATGACGCTGACGCTGGATAACGGCAAATCCTACAAGCTCAATGCCGAGATGGACGTCGACTCGCTCGAAGCCGGCATGGACGTCGTCATCGCCTATGACGTGACCAATGGCGAAAACGTCATCACCGACATGCAGGTTACCGAATAGTCCCTGCCACCCTGTCGATTTCTACAGCCATTCCAGAGTGTCCTCCTGCCAGCGCAGGATGCGGTCCTGTGGGATGACGAGAGCGCAGGCTTCCTCCTTCGTCGCAGCTCCGACGATGCGAAACAGTGCGCGTATCACGCCGCCGTGGGTGACGCAGACGGCGGGGCCCCGCAAGGCGCGGAACACCGGCTCCACCCGTTCCAGCAGCATCTGATAGCTTTCCGCGCCCTCCCCGGCCGGACGGAAATCCCACTTGGCAAGCTCGCGCTCACGCGTTGAACCGGGGTGCAGCGCCTCAAGCTCCTCTGCCGTATAGCCCTGCCAGTCGCCGAAATTCAGCTCCTTGAGCCTCTCGTCCACGCGGTAGGCGGCGGGGTCCAGCTCCATCGCGCCACGCAGCAGTTCCATGGTGTGGCGGGTCCTCGCCATCGGGCTTGCCACGAAATCGAACAGCTGCGGCTCGGCGACCAGACGCGCAAGGCTGCGGCCGTTTCCCGCAGCCTGCCTGCGGCCGAGATCGTTGAGATCGATATCGGCCTGCCCCTGGAGGCGAAACTCGGCGTTCCAGTCGGTCTGACCGTGGCGCACGATATAGACAGGCGCGGGCATGATCTGCAGCGTCCTCTGAAAAATGTCCGGAATCGCCGGCTGAAATGGCGGAAATCAGTCCTTGACGGTGGAGATGTCCGGCGCGTCGACGGCCTTCATGCCGACGACATGATAGCCGGAATCGACGTGATGCACCTCACCGGTGACGCCGCGCGACAGGTCGGACAGCAGATAGAGGCCCGAATCACCCACCTCTTCCGGCGTGACCGTGCGCTTGAGCGGCGAGTTGTACTCGTTCCATTTCAGGATGTAGCGGAAGTCGCCGATGCCGGAGGCGGCCAGCGTCTTGATCGGGCCGGCCGAAATGGCGTTGACGCGGATGCCGCGGCCGCCGAGATCGACCGCCAGATAGCGCACGCTGGCTTCCAGAGCGGCCTTGGCGACGCCCATAACGTTATAGTGCGGCATCACCTTCTCCGCCCCGTAATAGGTCAGGGTCAGCAGCGAGCCGCCATCGTTCATGATCGCTTCGGATCGCCTGGCGATATCGGTGAAGGAAAACACCGAAATCTCCATGGTGCGGTTGAAGTTTGCGCGGCTGGTCTCGACGTAGCGGCCGTCCAGCTCCTCCTTGTCGGAGAAGGCGATGGCGTGGACGACGAAGTCGACCTTGCCGAAATGGGCCGCGACATTGGCGAACACCGCATCCAGGCTTTCCGGGTCGGTAACGTCGCAATGGCCGGCGATGTGCGCGCCGAGTTCCGCCGCCAGCGGCTCCACGCGCTTCCTGAAGGCTTCGCCCTGATAGGTCAGCGCGATCTCGGCGCCGTTGTCGACGCAAGCCTTTGCGATACCGAAAGCGATCGAGCGATTGTTGGCGACACCCAGAATGAGGCCGCGCTTGCCGGCCATGAGGCCCTGTACACCCGCCATGTCAGCGTTCTCCGCACCTTGTCTGCTTGGGAGCAAGCCCTATCGCACAGGCTTACCCGCGCTTCAAGCTCTCAAACGCCGACCTGTCGATCCAGGGTCAGGCCGGCCGCTTGCGCATCAGCGCCTCAAGCTCGCTGTCGCCCCCCTCCGGCAGCATCAGGCGCACATGCACATACAGGTCGCCATGACCGCCGGACTTGTCGGGCAGGCCCTTGCCTTTCAGCCGCAGAACCTTGTCGGAACTCGACCATGCCGGCACATTGAGCGCCAGTTTGCCGGTCGGCGTCTCCACGGGCACCTTGGCGCCGAGCACGGCGTCACGCAGCGGCACCGGCAGATCGACATGAAGGTCGCGACCCTCCACGCGATAGCGTGGATGGTTCAGGAAGCGGATCCTGACCAGCGCATCGCCCGGCGCTCCATGGCCCTGCTCCCCCTGCCCCTTGAGGCGTATGGTCTGGCCGTCCTCGACATATCCGGGCAATTTCACCGCGATCTTGCGGCCATCCGGGAACTGGGCCGTCACCCTGGGCGTCGTCGCCGCTTCCTCTATGGTGATGCCAAGCTCGACATTCATGTCCTGTCCGCGAGCCGTCTGGCGGCGACGGTCCGCTCCGGCCGACCACGGACCCTGTGGCCCCTGCTGCTGGCGCGCGAATGCGTCGCCGAATATATGGCTGAAGATGTCGTCGCCAAAGGCTTCTCCGCCGGGGCCAGCCGAGCGGAATTCGAAATGCGCACCGCCGGGGCCCTGCTGTCCGCGCCTGAAGCCGGCAAAGGGATCGCCTCCGGCAGCGCCCTCGAAACCCTGAAAGCGCGGCTTGCCGTCGGGACCGATCTCGCCGCGGTCGTAAGCGGCGCGCTGCTTCTCGTCGCCGACGATCTCATAAGCCTGATTCGCGGCCGCGAAATGGTCCTTGGCCTTAGGATCGTCCGGATTCTGGTCCGGATGATACTTCTTGGCCAGCTTCCTGTAGGCCGACTTGATTTCCTTGGCCGAGGCGTTTTTTGCAACGCCCAGCACCTCATACGGGTCGCGCATATATCCTGCCTGCTAGACGAACGGTTCCGGTGTCGAGCCTTATATGCGCCTGCATAGGAAGAAATTCCAGACCCTGTGCAAAACTACTCAGACCGCCTTGAACTCCTCGATCCGCCACACGCCGGCACCCATCATGCAGATGCGTCCCCTGTAGAGGATCACACCGTCGAAGCTTTCGCGCGTGACGGAGAACACGCGGCACAGTTCGTCCCGGATCCGGGTTTCGGCAATGGCCGAAATCGAGCCGCGCGAGCCCGTGTCGGCATTCGCCCACGGTACCGGCTGCCCGCCAAGCTCCTCGAGGTCGGCCGACGAGGCGGCGTTGCGGACGGTGATCTGGTCGGCGGCGAAGCCGGCATCGGTGGCCGTGCCGCTATTCGTGGATGGTACATTGCTGGTGACGATGGAACGGTCTATTTCGGCCTTGTCGAGACTGAAACCGCCCATGCCGCAGCCGCCAAGCGACAGGAGCACGACAGAAGCGACAGCCTTGACGCTGGCAGGAACCCGTTTCGGGCTTCCCCGGTTGTCAGAAGCCTGCGCGCTTCGCCACAATAGCCCGTCTCCGGTGAACGATGGAATTCGAGTAAAAACTTATGAGCGATGCGAAGTTAACAGACCATGACTTTACGCAGGAGGAGGAGCCGTTTCGCCTGTTTGCACAGTGGCTTGACGATGCGTCAAGGTCGGAACCCAACGATCCGAACGGCGTGGCGCTGGCCACTGTCGATCAGGACGGCATGCCGGATGTGCGCATGGTGCTGCTCAAGGGCTTCGACGAGCGCGGCTTCACCTTCTACACCAACTTCGAGAGCGCCAAGGGCCGCGAGATTCTGGGCAGCATGAAGGCGGCGATGTGCTTCCACTGGAAATCGCTGCGGCGACAGGTGCGCGTGCGCGGGCCTGTGGAAATCGTCAGCGACGCGGAAGCGGACGAATATTACGCCTCGCGCCCGCGCGGCAGCCGCATCGGCGCCTGGGCCTCGAAGCAGTCGCGCCCGCTCGAAAGCCGCTTCGCGCTGGAAAAGGCGGTGGCCGAATATACGGCACGTTATGCGGTCGGCTCCATTCCGCGCCCCTCCCACTGGTCCGGATTCCGCATCATGCCACGGACCATCGAATTCTGGCACGACAGGCCATTCCGCCTGCACGACCGTGTGGTCTTCTCGCGAAATGCATCGGGCGACGGCTGGGAGAAGACGCGGCTTTATCCGTAATCCGGCAGGAGAACCGGCATTTCAGATGCCGGTCCTTCCCTGGAAGCGATCAGCCCTTCTTGCGGCTCATGAATGCCATCAGGGCCGCGCGGGCCTCGTCGGAAATCAGCCGTTCACGGAAATGCTGGCTTTCGATGCGGATGCGCTCCTTCAGTTCCTCGCGCGAACCGAGCATCAGGTCGCGTGCGATCCGCAAGGCTTCCGGCGGCTTGGCGGCGATGTCCCCGGCAGCCGCGAGCGTCGCGTCTTCCAGCCGCCCCTCTTCAACCACATCGTAGATCAGGCCGGCATCGCGTGCGCGCCCGGCCGAAAAGCCCTCACCCAGCCCGAGCAGTGCAAAGGCGCCCTGACGGCCAAGCAGGCGCGGAGCCAGCAGGCTGGAGCCTGCTTCCGGGACGAGGCCGAGATCGACGAAGGGTGTGCGAAACACGGTGCGCGGCGTGGCGAAGGTGATGTCGCAGTGCAGGTTGATGGTGGTGCCGATGCCGACGGCGATGCCATCCACGCCCGATACGATGGGCTTTTGCGAGCCGGCCAGCGCCAGCAGGAAGTCCCAGACCTCGCTTCCGCCCTCGCCGCCCGTGGCAATGGCCAGGAAATCGGCCAGATCGTTGCCGGCGGAAAACGCGCCCGGCACGCCGAGGAAGACATGGACGCGCACCGCCGGATCGGCATCGCCGCCGGTCAGCGCATCGGCCATGGCGGCATACATGGCGCGGGTGAGCGCGTTCTTCTTCTCCGGCCTGTTCATGCGGATGATCTGCACCGCGCCGCGGCGCTCGATCTCGATATTCTGCGTCAAGATATGTCCTCCCGGGCCCGGTCAGGCCGTTATCAGCGATGCGCCGGCAAGGCCGAGGCTCTCGGCGCCGCCCAGAACCCGCTCTTTCAGCGCGGCCGCCTCGCCGAGCATGTTTTCGGCGAAGAAGCGTGCGAGGGCAATGCGCTCACCGCTCGGGGCGGCGACCGCCGCACGGGCGAGGTAGGCACCGCCCGCAACCAGCGAGAAAAGGCGCAGATAAGGCGTCGCGCCGCTCAGAGCGTCCTGCATGGAATTGCCGGCCAGCTTTTCCTGCAAATAGCGCGTCGCCTCGGTCAGATCGGCAAGCGCTGCCTCCAGCAGGCTGGTGCTGCGGCCGAAACCGTCCACGCCATTCAGTCCGGACACCACGGCTCCAAGCTCTTCGATGTAACCGTGCACATGCTGCCCTTCGCCCAGCGGCAACTTGCGGGTCACGAGGTCTATTGCCTGAATGCCGTTGGTGCCCTCGTAGATCGGCGCAATGCGCGCATCGCGGTAAAGGGCGGCGGCACCCGTCTCCTCAATGAAGCCCATGCCGCCATGCACCTGGACGCCAAGCGAAGCGACATCGACGCCAACATCGGTGGAAAAGGCCTTGGCGAGCGGCGTAAGAAGGTTGGCCCGGTCGCGCCAGTGCTGTGCCCCGGCCCCATCCGAAACGCGCGCCATGTCGATGGCATGGGCGCAATTGTAGGAAATGGAGCGGGCGATCTGCGTCAGCGCCTTCATGGTCAGCAGGTTGCGCTGCACGTCGGGGTGGTGGACGATCGGCGCCATGCCCTCGCCCGCATAGGAGGCCGCCTTGCCCTGCCGGCGCTCATTGGCGTAGGCGAGCGCCTTCTGGAACGCCGCCTCGGCAATCGCGACGCCCTGCATGCCGACGGCCAGACGCGCATTGTTCATCATGGTGAACATGCAGGCGAGGCCCTTGTTCTCCTCGCCGATCAGCCAGCCGATGGCGCCGGGCTCCGCGCCGCCGAAGCCGTCGCCATAGATCATGGTGCAGGTGGGCGAGCCATGGATGCCAAGCTTGTGCTCCAGCCCCGAGCAGAAGACGTCGTTGCGCGCGCCGAGCGAACCGTCCTCGTTGACAAGGAATTTCGGCACGAGAAACAGCGAGATGCCGCGTGTGCCGGCTGGCGCGTCGGGCAGGCGCGCAAGCACCAGATGCACGATGTTGTCGGTGAAATCGTGCTCGCCATAGGTGATGAAAATCTTCTGGCCGAAGATGCGATAGGTGCCGTCGGCCGCACGCTCGGCACGGGTGCGCAGCGCGGCGAGATCGGAACCGGCCTGCGGCTCGGTCAGGTTCATGGTGCCCATCCATTCGCCGGACACCAGCTTTTCAAGATAGATCCGCTTCAGGTCCTCGGTCGCGTGCTTTTCCAGCGCCTCGACCGCGCCCATGGTCAGCGTCGGCCCGATGCCGAATGCCATCGAGGCTGAATTCCACATTTCCAGAACGGCAACCGACAGCATCATCGGCAGGCCCTGCCCGCCATATTCCCCGGGTCCTGTCAGGCTGTTCCAGCCGCCCTCGCGCCAGCGCCTGTAGAGGTCTTTCCAGCCGGGCGGCGTGGTGACGGCGGCATCCTTCAGCACCGCGCCGGTCTCGTCACCGGCTTTGTAGAGGGGCGCCACCTCTTCCGTTGCAAACCGCCCCGCCTCGGCCAGCACCGCATCGACCAGATCGCTGCCCAGATCGCCCAGCACGCCCGAGGCGAGCGCCTCTTCCAGCCCGGCCACGTGCTTGAGAGTGAAGGCGATTTCATCGACCGGTGCGCGATACATGCAGGCTCCTCCTGAGGCTGTTTGCGGCGGTGGCAGGCCGGCATAGGTCGGCGGCCCGTCCAATCATTTTCCTTTTTACGTAAACGTCAAACTTTGTCACGCGGATTCTGCTGCTGCACAGAGCGTGCATCGATCTGCGGACACCGGCAATTGAGGCAGCAAGGATTCGTTAACCATAAAGGGTGAGGATTGCCGGTCAATCGCAAGGAACTTTGGTTTGGGGTCAGGGCGGCTGAACTTTCGGCTGAAGCGTTTTGCAGTCAGGTGGAATCACCCGACATCGCACCAATGCGACGAAAACAGACAGACAGAGCGTCAGCCCGGATCTGTCAGGGCGTTCGCCGCTCTAACAGCAATTGCGGCAGCGGCGATGGCGCTTGCCGCATCGCAGGTCCTTGCCTCCGATTTCAGCGAGCCGTGGAAGCGCGAGCACCGCGCGCTGGTCATCGACGCCTATGAATACAATTCGATAGACTGGAAAGCGCTCGCCACCGACAAGCGCATCGTCGGCTTCATCAACAAGGCTTCCGACGGGTTGCCTCCCCCCTATGCCTGCAAGGGTGGAGAAACCGAGGTGCGGCTGTGCCGGGCGCTGTTTCGCCGCCATGCGGTGGCAAAGGAACTGTTCCATACCCGCCGCACGGTGGCGAAGGCGCTCGGCCTCGAATGGGGCGCTTATCATCTGGCCCGCCCCGGCAACCCGATCGAGCAGGCCAACAACTTCATCGAATTCGCCAGACCGGAGCCCGACGACCTGATCGCACTCGATATCGAGGACAACGATCCGGAAAAGTGGATGTCGCTGGCCGACGCAGAGGAATTCGTCCGCCATATACACCGCAGGGTCGGGCGCTTTCCGGTGCTCTACACAAACGGTTCGACCGCGAAACACATTGCCGACCACCGCCATCTTTATCCGCTGCTGTCGCGGCTGCCGCTCTGGTATGCCCGCTACAAGCCCGATATCGACATGCATTTCCCGAAAGGCAACTGGAACGGTTATGCGCTGTGGCAATTCGCGACGCAGGCCAACTGCAATGCGCGGCGCTGCCCCTATCGCGTGCCCGGCACGCCAAACGACATCGACGTCAACGTCGCGGCGATGACGGCGGAAGAACTGCGTTCCGCCTGGCCCTTCGGCAGCCTGATCGGCGTTCCGGCAGACATGCTTTTCCGCGTCCCGGTGCCGGTCGCACGCATGGATGCGCTGAAGGGCGAGGTCGCCATCGCCTATGCCGATGTCGCGCAGCTGCCGACATTTTCAATGCTTGCGGAAGCGGCCGGCGAAGGCTGGCGCCGGGTGCGCTATGGGTGGTCGCTGGCGATGAGCGGTCCCTACAGGGGCCGCTACCGGCACGGAATGTCCGAATATGCGATCGGCAGGCTGGAAGCCTTCCAGCAGATGGTTGCCGAGGCCGGATCCGCTGCCGGCATCGACCCTGTAGCCACCGGCTCGATCCGGAAGAACGATTAGCCTCTTTCGCGCTCCACCGCGCGCCAGCCTATATCGCGGCGGCAAAAGCCTTCCGGCCAGTCGATGCGCCCGACAGCCTCATAGGCGCGTTTCTGGGCTTCGCCGGCGCTCGCCCCCATGGCGGTGACATTCAGCACGCGGCCCCCATTGGCGACCAGTTCGCCGCCGCGCAGATCTGTGCCGGCATGGAAGATCTCGACATTCTCGCCGGCCGCCGCCTCGACGCCGCGGATGACGCTGCCCTTCTCCGGCGAGGCCGGGTAGCCCTTCGCGGCCATCACCACCGTCAGCGCCGTCTCGTCGCGCCAGCGCGCGGATGTGTGGGCAAGCTGGCCATCGACTGCGGCATTGAGCAGGACCAGCAGGTCCTCCTTCAGGCGCATCATCAGCACCTGGCATTCGGGATCGCCGAAGCGGACATTGTATTCGATGAGCTGCGGCCCCTTGTCGCCGATCATCAGGCCGACGAACAGAACGCCCTGGAACGGATGCCCCATATCGGCCATGCCCCGCATGGTCGGCTCGACGATCTCGCGCATGGTTCGTTCGACGATTTCCGGCGTCATGACAGGGGCCGGCGAATAGGCGCCCATGCCGCCCGTATTGGGACCGGTGTCGCCATCGCCGACGCGCTTGTGGTCCTGCGCCGTGCCGAAGGGCAGCGCGGTGGCGCCATCGCACAGGCAAAAGAAGCTCGCCTCCTCGCCGGTGAGGAACTCCTCGACCACCACCTCCGCACCGGCGTTGCCGAAGGAGCCGTCGAAGCAGGCTTCGAGCGCCTCGATGGCTTCTTCCAGCGTCATCGCCACGGTCACGCCCTTGCCCGCCGCCAGGCCATCCGCCTTGATGACGATCGGCGCACCCTGCTGCTGCACATAAGCCTTTGCCGGCTCAGGCGCGGAGAAACGGCGGTAGGCACCCGTCGGGATGCCGAAGCGCGCGCACAGGTCCTTGGTGAAGCCCTTGGAGCCCTCCAGTTGCGCCGCCGCCTTCGATGGGCCGAACACGCGGATGCCGGCTGCGCGCAGATCGTCGGCAAGGCCGGCCACCAGCGGCGCTTCCGGACCGACGACCACCAGATCGATGCCATGATCGAGGCAGAAGCGGCGCACAGCATCGTGATCGGCGATGTCGAGCGCCACTAGTTCGGCTTCCTTCGCGATGCCGGGATTGCCGGGCGCCGCATACAGCTTCGTCAGCAGAGGCGAAGCCGCCAGCCTCCAGGCCAGCGCATGTTCACGCCCGCCGGAGCCGATAAGGAGAACGTTCATGGGCAGACCTCGCGTGTCGGATTTCAGGGGTTTCCGCTATTGGCAATGGCAGGCGAGGTCAAGCCGTAATGCCCGTGGCAAGGCTGTTTCCCCGCAACCACAACGCCATTGCATTGGTTGCGGGCAAGGCCCATGTGGTTTCATGCAATCGAGGTGAAGCCATGAGCATCGTCATAGAACGCGCCGACAGGATCTCCTTCGAGGCGGCAGGCCATGGCGATTTCAGCTTCATGGTCGAAGCCTATGCGCTGCCGGAGTTCGACAAGCCGGTGGCGCATTGGGAGAAGATTCCGGTAGCCCCCTACAGCAAGGACTACGACGATACCGGCAAGGAAGATGCATTCGGAGACGAAACGGCGCTCTTCATCGCAAAAGCGGGCGGGCGCATGGCCCTGTCGCACAGCTGGAACCGTTATGCGCTGCTGGACACAATCGGTGTCGCCCGAAATTTTCGCGGGCAGGGAATCGGCCATGCCCTGCTTGAGCAGGCAATCGCGTGGGCGCGGACAAAAGGCATGCCCGGCCTGATGCTGGAAACGCAGAACAACAATCTCGCCGCCTGCCTGCTTTACGAGAAGCACGGTTTCCGCCTCGGCGGCATCGACCGCTTCTTCTATCGTGGCATCGACCCGCGAAGCCGGGAGATCGCTCTGTTCTGGTATCTCGACTTCAACGGAAGCAGGCTTCATCCTGCGGCTTGACGCTCGGCTGTCCGCCTGCCACTTGATCAGCCATGAAAACCATTCAGTCGAAAACCTCGCAGGGGCGGGTCGCGGACGCGCCGAGCGGGCATTGGGTCTACAAGGTTCTGCCGCGTGCGCTGTGGCCGTATGCGCAGCTTGCGCGCTGGGATCGTCCCATCGGCTGGCAGCTCCTTTTATGGCCGTGCTGGTGGTCGGCGGCCATGGCCGCATCGGCCTATGCGCGCCCGGAGGATACGCTTCCATCTCTTCTGCCGCTGCCTTCGACGCTGATTCTCTTCTTCATCGGCGCCGTCGCCATGCGCGGGGCCGGCTGCACCTATAACGACATCGTCGACGTGAACATCGACAATCAGGTCGAGCGCACCCGTTCGCGCCCCCTCCCTTCCGGGCAGGTCAGCCGCCGCAAGGCATGGCTGTTCCTTGTCCTGCAGGCACTGGCCGGGCTTGCCGTCCTCGTCCAGTTCGACAGCTTCACCATCCTGCTCGGCATCGCCTCGCTGGCCGTGGTGGCTGCCTATCCGTTCATGAAGCGTATCACCAACTGGCCGCAACTCGTGCTTGGCCTCGCCTTTTCATGGGGCGCGCTGATGGGCTGGTCGGCGGAGTTCGGCGATGTCGATGGTCCCGCCATCCTGCTCTATGTCGGCGCGATCATGTGGACGATCGGCTACGATACGATCTACGCCCATCAGGACAAGGAGGACGACGCCATCGTTGGCGTCAAATCCACGGCCCGCCTGTTCGGCGACAACACGAAGTCATGGCTCATCGTGCTCTACAGCGGCGCATTGATGTGCTTCGCCGTTGCCTTCGCCAATGCACAGGTGCCGATGCCGGCCATGGCTGGGCTGATCGCGGCCGCCATCCACATGGGTCGCCAGATCATGGTGCTCGATATCGATGACGGCGACCAGTGCCTCAGGCTTTTCCGGTCGAACAATCAGGTCGGCTGGCTGATCTTCCTCGGCCTCATCGGCGGGGCCTGCTGGAACTTCCTCAAACCGATGCTCTAAGGTTTTTTCCAGCCAGACGGAATCGCCTGACGTCGCATAAATGCGGCCGCGAAAGAGACTGGAGCAGCGTTCGTCAGAACGCCCGCTGCTCCAGGCGCGTTTCCGGTTCTTGCGTGCGGCCCGCAGCTCTCAAGGACAGGTCAGCGAAGCGGCAACGGGCCACTGACGCCCGGATAAAGCCGGCCCGCGTCCAAACCTGTTCGGGTTCGTCGCCCATTGTAATGTGCAATGTCGGCCAGCTTTACCTGATCGCAAACGGGCTACCCGGCCCGATCAGGTTTCGACGCCGCAGGAAGGCGCATTTCCCCCGGAATGCGAAAGAATGCCGTAATTCCTCCGCCGACAAGCCGGTCCGATGGCAAAAAATACAACCATCGGGTGCGTCCGCACTCCGTGAGTGTACCCGCCTGCGCATGAGCATTCTTTGCAGATGACAATCGTGCCTGCGCCGAATCCACTGCCGGCGCAGCGGTCGCAAGCAAAAAAACAGAGGCCTCGCAAAAGGTTACGGCGCCCCCCTCAGGCGAGGCCTCTCTCGACTGGAGATCGAGAATTAAACACTCTCATAAGTTGCATATATTGTAAATATGCTATTTAAAATTGCATTTCGGAACCCGAGAGAAGGGCCATCGGGCCTTCATGCTGCCTCGCCGCATGTGCCTTTAATGCAACATATGGGTTGCAATTCATAAACTACACAACCTTTAAGTGCATTTTTCCTTGCCACAACAGGCTCGCTGGGAAATCAATCACCACGGAAAGAGGGGGCGACTCGCACGATCTTTTCACCCACGGCCTTCGGGCACCCAGGAAACCATTCAGTTTTGAACTGGAGAGCATAAATGAACATCAAGAGCCTTCTTCTCGGCTCCGCTGCGGCCCTGATCGCAGTATCCGGCGCCCGCGCCGCCGACGCGATCGTCGTCGCTGAACCCGAGCCCGCCGAATACGTCCGCATCTGCGACGTCTACGGCGCCGGCTACTACTACATTCCGGGCACCGAGACCTGCCTCAGGGTCGGCGGATACCTGCGTTACGACATCGGCATCGGCTCGCTCGGCCATCAGGACGTTCTGGACAAAAAGGATCCGGGCGAATGGATTCATACCAACCCGAATTCGCCGAATTTTCTGAGGCGTTATCGTTTCGAGGGCAAAACACACGACACCTATTACAAGATGATGCGCGCCCAGATTAACCTCGATGCACGCTCGGAGACCGAATACGGCACGCTTCGCGGCTACTTTGCCCTGAACTTCCAGAACAACACGACGACCGCACCCGTTCTGGCCACCGAGCCGAGCCCGATCGGCGGTCTGCTTGGACCGGTTGCGATTGGCAAGACGACCACCACCGAGAATGCATGGAGCATCGATCACGCCATCATCCAGCTCGGCGGGCTGACCCTCGGCTATACGGACTCGCTGTTCGAATCGCTGACCGACTCGGCCGGCAGCGTGATCAATGATGATCTGATCAAGTACTCCCCGGGCAAGACCCACCTCATCGCCTACACCTTCGACGGCGGTAACGGCTTCTCTGCCACCATCGGCGTGGAAGAAGGCAAGGGCATACACGCAATCGACTCCTACACCCCGCATGTCGTGGCCGGTGCCTCGTTCACGCAGGGCTGGGGCAAGGTTGCCGGTGTCGTCGCCTATGACTCCAATTACGGCGAAGTCGCGGGCAAGGTCCGCCTCGATGTCAACGTCAACGACGCCCTCACCCTGTGGGTGATGGGAGGCTTCAAGGACGGCAACAAGTTCAGCAGCTACGGCGTCTGGGGCGGCGACTGGGCTGTCTGGGGCGGCGGTCAGTACCGCTTCACCGACAAGGCAGCACTCGACGTGCAGTTGTCCTATGACGACTCGGACGAGTTCGGCGCGGTTGTCGGCGTAAGGTACGACGTGGTGCCCGGCTTCCAGATCCGTCCGGAAGTTGTCTACAACTCCTGGAAGACCGGCACCGGCGCCTCCAGGAAGACCGAGGATGACTGGGGCGCTTACATCCGCTTCCAGCGCTCGTTCTGAGATAGCTTCAGCGCATCAACGAAAGAACCCGGCAGGAAACTGCCGGGTTCTTTTTTGCTTTGACCGACTATCGGAAGGCGTCAGTTTCGCGCGATGATTTCCTCACCGTCGATGACAAGCCTCAATCCCAGATTGCCCATGCGGCGACGGGCAAGGAAGCGTGGCCGCCGGCGGGCCGAGGCACGCCCCTGCCGGCGATCCTGCACCGGTCTGGTTTTGAGCGCCGCACCGAGGGATTCCTCAAGCGTACGCGCAACCCCGTCGGCCTCGATCAGCAGCATGGGCAGGCGATAGGCTTCCGCCCAGGCGCGCCAGTCGGCAGCCACGTCGTTGAGGTCGTGGGCGACCAGCAGCGGCACGGACAGGAGCGGATCGTCGTGCAGGAGTTCGAGCGTCACGGTAACGTGGCCCTGCTCGTCTTCCAGCGCACGCGCGGCCACTCCCCGGAACACATTGGCGGGCAGCGCGATGACGGCCGGCAGGCCGCTCCTGTGAAGCGTACGGCGCAGCACGGCGCCGCGATGATCTATGGTCAGTGTTACGTCGCCATGATCCTCGCGGGTGGCGTAGCTTACCATTTGCGGCAAGCGAAAGGGGTCGAGGCGCATGTCGCGCCCCGCCCAGACTGGCTTCAGTCCAGATTGCATCGGTGCCTTCCTGTTTCTTCCGAGAGCCGGTTTTCCGGTCTTCTCCGGGCCGTTTCGGCCTCGTTATGAAGGCAAGGTAACGCGGGGGTCTTACCGGCCCGCTTAAGAAATTGGGTTAAATTTTGCTGATTTGCCAGATGGTTAGGGAAATACCACCAAATCCTCCGGCGTTGAGGATCAGATAACCTTACCCGGATTCATGATGCCGGCGGGATCGAACGCCACCTTCAGCCGGCGCATGAGGTCGATGGCCACGGGCGGCGCAGTTGCGATCAGTTCGCTACGCTTCAGCTGGCCGATGCCATGCTCGGCCGAGATCGAGCCATGAAAGCTGCGCACAACGTCGTGGACGGCATCGTTGACGGTAGGGTACTGCGCAAGGAAAGCCGCATCGTCGCCATCCACGGGACGCGAGATGTTGTAGTGCAGGTTGCCGTCGCCCATATGGCCGAAACACACCGGGCGCGCACCGGGCGATACCCGCTCCACCGCCACGGCCGCCCGCTCGATGAAAGCCGGTATCGAGGCTATCGGCACCGAAATGTCATGCTTGATCGAGGCGCCCTCCGGCTTCTGCGCCTCGGGCAGCACCTCCCGGAAATTCCAGAGCGCCTCAGCCTGCCCGAGGCTTGCGGCAATCACGGCATCGCCGGCAAGCTCCGCCTCCAGCGCCGCGCCCAGAATGTCCTCCATCAGCCCGCGCGCATCCTCGGCGGAGCGGCCGGAGGAAATCTCCATCAGCACATACCAGGGCCAGTCGCCGGCCAGCGGCCGCACCACGCCCGCCGCATGCAGCACCGTGTAGTCATACGGCCGCTGGCCGATCAGTTCGAAGGCGGTCAGCGCGCTGCCGGCCCGGTCGGCCGCCATGCCGAACATGGCAAGCGCCGCCTCGGCAGAAGGCAGGCCGACGAAAGCCACCTCGCGCCCTTTCGGCGATGGGAACAGTTTCAGCACGGCGGCGGTGATGACGCCCAGCGTGCCTTCGGCGCCGATGAAAAGATTCTTCAGATCGTAGCCGGTGTTGTCCTTCTTCAGCTTGCGCAGATCGTCGAACACCTCGCCGGTCGGCAGCACGACTTCGACACCAAGGCACAGGTCGCGCGCATTGCCATAAGCCAGCACATTGGTGCCGCCGGCGTTGGAGGAAAGATTGCCGCCGATCCGGCACGAGCCCTGCGCCGCAAGCGACAGGGGAAACAGACGGCCCGCGTTCGCTGCCGCCTCCTGCAAGGTCTGCAAAACGACGCCGGCTTCGACCGTCACCGTATTCGACAGGAGATCGATCTCGCGGATGCGGTTGAGCCGCGACAGCGACAGCACCACCTGTCCGCCGCCGGCATCCGGCACCTGCGCGCCGACCAGCCCGGTGTTGCCGCTCTGCGGCACGATGGGCGTGCGCGTTTCCGTCGCCAGCCGCATGATGCGGCTTACCTCATCGACACTGCCCGGTCGCAGCACCAGCGAGGTGCGGCCGTGCCAAAGACCTCGCGGCTCGATCAGATAAGGGGCGATATCCCGCTCGTCGGTCAGCGCATAGCGCTCGCCGACGATCTCCACGAAACGCTGCACCAGACCGGGATCGAGGGAAAGCGCCGCGCCAGCCATGGCGTCCTATTCTCCGCTTTCAGTGCCGCGCGGGGCCGCCGCCCGCGCCAGCCGGTCGTTGATCGCCTCGCCGAGCCCTTCCGCGGGGATCGGCTCGACAGCAATCGTAGCGGCACCGCTGCGGTCCAGTTCCTGCATGAAAGAGAAGAGATTGGTCGCCGCCTCGCGCAGATCGCCCGACGGCGACAGATTGAGCGTGGTTGCGGCCCTGTCGGCTCCCTTGACCCGTTGCGGCCCGAAGGCCAGCAGCGCCTCGCCGGCGCGCACCTCGTTAACGGCGAGGCGCATGCCGGCCGTCGGCGCGTAGTGGGAAAGCATCATGCCCGGCGCCTCGATGCCTTTGGCGCCGCGTTCCGGCCGCATCCCGGTCGCCGCCTCTATCTCCGCCGCCGTGACGCCGCCCGGCCGCAGCAGGCGAACCTTGCCATCCTCGACCTTGAGGATGGTCGATTCCAGCCCGACCGGGGTTGCGCCATCGTCGACCACCAGCCTGATGCAGGTGCCGAGATCGGCAGCCACGGCTTCTGCGGAGGTCGAACTGATGCGTCCGGAGGTGTTGGCGCTGGGCGCGGCCAGCGGGCTGCCAAGCGCAGTTATGAGCTTCGCGCCGAACCCGCGCGGCATGCGCAGGGCGATGGTATCCAGCCCCGCCGTCACCAGCGGGTGGATACCGGCATCCGGCTTCAGCGGCACAACCAGCGTCAGCGGGCCGGGCCAGAAGGTTTCAGCCAGCCTTCGCGACAGCGGATCGAAACGCCCGATTCGCTCGGCCATTTCCATGTCGCTGACATGAGCGATCAGAGGGTTGAAATGCGGCCGCCCCTTGGCCTCGTAGATGCGCGCCACCGCTGCTCCATTGGTCGCATCGCCGGCAAGGCCGTAGACCGTCTCGGTCGGGATCGCGACGACATCGCCGGCCCTCAACAGGGCCAGCGCTGGCTCCAGAGCCTTGTTGGCGGGCAATATCTCGGCCACGCTCTGTCGCCCCCGTCCCGAACTAGGCCACGATGCGGGAGAAGTCCGCGACCTCGCCGGTCGCCGCGCGGATGCGGGCAAGCAAGGCGAGGCGATTGGCGCGAACGGCGACGTCCTCGTCATTGACAAGCACCTTCTCGAAGAAGGCGTCGACCGGAACGCGCAGGCTGCTCAATGCACGCATGGCAGCCGAAAAGTCCTCGCTGCCGATGGCCTCGCGCGCTTCCAGTTCGGCCTTGCTCACGGCCTCGAACAGGCCCTTTTCCGTTTCTTCGCGGAACAGGGACGGATCGACCGCACCGGCAACTGCCGTGCCCTTCTTTTCCTCGGCAGCCAGAATGTTGGCCGCGCGCCTGGTGCCGGACAGCAGGTTTTTCCCGTCCTCGGTGTCGAGGAATGTACCCAGCGCCTCGACCCGGCGCACAATGGCAAGCAGGTCGTCGGCCTGCGGCGTGATGACGGCATCTATCAGGTCGTGGCGCGCACCCTGGTCCCTCAGATAGACCTTCAGGCGATCGTGGAAGAAGGAGAGAAGATCGGCAACCATGGGGCCGGCCTTCGCGGCAGCTTCCTGCCGAATGCGCCGTTCGTATCCGGAAATGGCATTGTCGAAATCCTCCTCGCCATCGACATCCCCGGAATTCCCGGCGGTCAGCGCGGCCTCGTAATCTTCCAGATCCTTCTCGATTCGCGCCTCGTCGTGCCAGCCGAAAACCAGTGCGAACAGCTTCGAAAGTTCAAGCTTCCGTTCGCCCGAGAGCGCCAGACGCACCACGCCCAGCGCGGCGCGGCGTAGCGCGTAGGGGTCCTTGGAACCCGTCGGCTTCTCGTCGATGGCCCAGAAACCGACCAGCGTGTCGAGCTTGTCGGCCAGCGCCACCGCCACCGAAACCGGATCATCCGGCACGCGGTCCGAAGGCCCCTGCGGCTTGTAGTGTTCCTCGATCGCGGCGGCGACGGAAGGCTGCTCGCCCTGCAAGAGCGCATATTTGCGGCCCATGGCGCCCTGAAGTTCGGGAAACTCGCCCACCACCTCGGTCTGAAGGTCGGCCTTGGCGAGCACCGCCGCGCGGGCCGCCAGCTCGGGATCGGCGCCGACCAGCGGTGCAATCTCGCGCGCCAGTTTGATAATGCGCTGAACCCGCTCGCCCTGCGTGCCGAGCTTCGCATGGAAGGTCACGCCCAGATGATCGAGGCGGGCCATGCGCTGGTCGAGCGGCTTGCCCAGATCGAGCGCCAGCTTTTGCGCCGAATCCTTGAGCTGGCCGAGGTCCGGCACGTCGGCCTGATCGGTCTTCCAGAAATGCACGGCGTCCGAAAGGCGTGCGCGCACCACCTTGCCATTGCCGTGGGCGATTTCCCGACCACCGTCCTTCGCCTCGATGTTCGAGACCAGCAGGAAGCGGTTGGCCAGCGCCTCCACCTCTCCCTGCGGGCGGGCGACGAAACATTTCTGGTTGGCCCGGATGGTGAGGCGGATCACTTCCGGCGGAATCGCCAGAAATTCTTCTTCAAACTCTCCCAGCAGCACAACCGGCCATTCGACCAGCCCCGACACTTCTTCCAGCAGGCCCTCGTCCTCGACCAGATCGAGACCATTGGCGAAGGCGAGGTTTTTCGCGTCGGTCAGGATGATTTCCTTGCGACGGTCGGCATCGATGATGACCTTTGCAGCTTCCAGCGAAGCGGCATAATCCTCGAAGCGCCTGACGGTGATGGCCTGCGGCGCATGGAAACGGTGGCCGTAGGTCACGTTGCCGGAACGCACGCCCTCGACCTCGAAGTCGACCACCACCGGCTCGCTGGTTTCGGGACCGAAGGTGCACAGGATCGATTGCAGCGGCCGCACCCAGCGCAGCGCGTCGCCGCCGCGCCCTTCGACGCCGCCATAGCTCCTGCCTTTCGGGCCGGAAGCCGCACCCCAGCGCATCGACTTCGGCCAGGGGAAGGAACGGATGATGCCCGGCAGCAGGTCGGCGATGATTTCTTCCGCCGCCCTGCCCGGCCTGACGATGTGGGCGACGTAGAAATCGCCCTTCTTCGGATCGGAATGGACATGCGCCTCTTCGATGGAGGCGAGCCCCGCCGAGCGCAGGAAACCCTGAATGGCGGCTTCGGGCGCCTTGGTGCTCGGACCCTTGCGCTCCTCATGGACATCGCGCGAGCGGGCGGTCATTCCGCGAATGTCGAGCGCCAGCCGGCGCGGCGTCCAGTAGGCGCGCGCCGCCTCATAGGTCAGGCCGGCATCGACCAGCCCGTCGGTGACCATTTTCTTCAGGTCTTCCGCAGCTTTCCGCTGCATGCGGGCGGGAATTTCCTCGGAACGAAGTTCGAGCAGAAGATCGGGCATTTATGCGGCCTCCCGCGCGCTCTGGAAGCCGCCGGCCTCGGTCTGGAGAAATGCCTCGCCGCAGGCCTTGGCAAGGTTGCGCACGCGCAGGATGTAGCTCTGGCGTTCGGTCACCGAGATGACGCCGCGCGCATCGAGCAGGTTGAAGACGTGGCTCGCCTTGATGCACTGGTCATAGGCCGGAAGCACCATGCGGTGGGGCTGGCCCTCCGGGCGAACCGCCCCGGCTGCAAGCAGCGCGATGCACTCCTTCTCCGCATCGATGAAATGCTGGTGGAGAATGGCCGTGTCGGCGTGCTCGAAATTGTAGCGGGAATATTCCTGCTCGGCCTGAAGGAAAACGTCGCCGTAGCTGACCTTTTCCTCACCCTCGCGGCCGTTGAAATTGAGATCGTAGACATTGTCGACGCCCTGCACATACATGGCCAGCCGTTCGAGGCCGTAGGTCAGTTCGCCGGCGACAGGCGCGCATTCGATGCCGCAGACCTGCTGGAAATAGGTGAACTGCGAGACTTCCATGCCATCGCACCAGCATTCCCAGCCAAGGCCCCAGGCACCCAGCGTCGGGCTTTCCCAGTCGTCCTCGACGAAGCGGATATCGTGCAGCAGCGGGTCGATGCCGATGGCCGCCAGAGAACCGAGGTACAGTTCCTGCAAGTCGGGCGGGCTAGGCTTCAAGATCACCTGATACTGGTAATAATGCTGGAGCCGGTTCGGATTCTCGCCATAACGGCCATCCTTGGGCCGCCGCGACGGCTGCACATAGGCGGCGTTCCACGCCCTGGGTCCAAGCGCGCGCAGCGTCGTGGCCGGGTGGAACGTGCCCGCCCCCACCTCCATGTCGTAGGGCTGGAGAACGGCGCAGCCGTAATTGGCCCAGTAATTGTGGAGGGTCAGAATCAGCCCCTGAAACGAGCGGCTGGGATGCATGTGGGGGGGAAGTTCGGCGTTCACGGAAACGGCCTCGATGCGGCAAAGGAGGAATGCCGCCTTCCCTAGAGCATTTTGCAGCGAAGTGGAATCACCTCGCGGCATAATGCGGCAATACAAATGGCAGAGCGGCAGCCCGGATTTGTCCGGGCATCCGACGCTCTAGGTTCCAAACCCAATCATAGTATTGATTAGTTTAAGTTTTCATGATTCAAGCTCAAAAACGCTGGAGTTTGGATCATGGCAGGAGAGTTCTGGCTGAGCGATCGGCAGTGG
>JAIPUZ010000090.1 GCA_022833215.1 Mesorhizobium sp.
CGATATATTCCGGCACCTGCCCCACGGCCGCGCCCATGCCGCGCTCGCTCATGCCGTGCGGGCAACCGAAATTCAGCTCGATGCCGTCCGCGCCTGTCTCCTCGACCAGCGGCAGGATCGCCTTCCACTCCTCCTCCACGCACGGCACCATGATCGAGGCGATCAGCGCCCGGTCCGGCCAGTTCATCTTCACCTGCTTCATCTCGCGCAGGTTGGTCTGCAGGTCGCGGTCGGTGATCAGCTCGATATTGTTGAGGCCGAGCAGGCGCCGGTCCGCGCCCCAGATGGCGCCATAGCGCGGGCCGTTGACGTTGACGACCGGCGGGCCTTCCGATCCCAGCGTCTTCCACACCACGCCGCCCCAGCCGGCCTTGAACGCGCGCTCGACATTGTAGGCCTTGTCGGTCGGCGGCGCGGATGCCAGCCAGAACGGATTGGGCGACCTTATGCCGACGAAATTGCTGCGCAGGTCTGCCATGCTCATGCCCTCCCGTTTGCCGTCAGTGCCCTATGGATGCTCTCGGCCGCGTCGCGCCCCTGCGCCACGGAGGTCACGGTCAGGTCGTCCCCGCCGTGGATGCAGTCGCCGCCGGCCCACACCTTCGCCATGGTCGTGCGTCCTTCGCCGTCCACCCGGATGCGGCCGTTCTCCAGTTCGATGGCCTTGCCTGAGCCGTTGAGACTGTCGGCCGCGAAGGTCTGGCCGATGGCCTTGAATATCTGGTCCACCGGCAGAGAGAGCAACTCGCCGGTGCCGACCAGCCTGTCGCCGTCCATCGTCGTGTACTCCAGTTCCAGAGCGGTCGCCCTGCCATTGTGCGAGATCACGCGTCGCGGCTGCAGCCAGTGGCGGATGATCACGCCGTTGGCGGCGGCAAGATCCTGCTCGTAGAGCGAGGCGTTCATGTCGGCCTTGCCACGCCGGTAGCAGATCGTCACCTCCTCCGCGCCAAGCAGCTTCGACTGGATGGCGGCATCGATGGCCGTCATGCCACCGCCGATGACGATGACGCGCCGGCCGATCGGCAGCGCCGCGAGGTCGGAGGTCTGGCGCAGGATCGAGATGAAATCGACGGCGTTCTCGACGCCCGCCGCATCCTCGCCCTCGGCCCGCAGCGCATTGATGCCGCCAAGCCCCATGCCGAGGAACACCGCATCGTAAGCGCCGGCGAGGTCCGCAAGCTGGACGTCGCGGCCGAGCGCCATGCCGTTCCTGATGTCGATGCCGCCAATGGCGGTCACGTAATCGACCTCGGCCTGCGCGAAATCGTCGGTGCTCTTGTAGGCGGCGATGCCGTATTCGTTGAGTCCGCCGGCTTTGGGCCGCGCCTCGAAAATGGTGACGTCATGGCCGTGCGTGGCCAGCCGGTGCGCGCAGGCCAGACCGGCCGGCCCAGCCCCCACGACCGCCACCTTTCTGCCGCTGTGCTCCGGCCGGTGGTAGAACTGCCGGCCCTCCTCCATCGCCACATCGGTGGCGTAGCGCTGCAGGCGGCCGATCTGCACCGGCTTGCCCTCGGCTGCCTGCCGCACGCAGGCTTCCTCGCACAGCGTCTCGGTCGGGCAGACCCGGGCGCACATGCCGCCCAGTATGTTCTGGTCGAAGATCGTCCTTGCCGCACCCAGTGCGTTGCCGGTGGAAATCTGGCGGATGAACAGCGGAATGTCGATGGAGGTCGGGCATGCCTGCATGCAGGGCGCATCGTAGCAGAAATAGCAGCGGTCGGCCTCGACCAACGCCTCGTGATGATCGAGCGGCGGATGAAGATCGGCGAAATTCTCGGCATAGGATTCCGCCGGCAGCCGGCCGCCGACGATGCCTTCCTTGAAATGACCAGTCGCCATTCCACACTCCCCTTGTTCTTATTCAGGCCCCTTGTTCCTGTATTTGAGGAAAGGCTAGCACATCCGGAACTTTTATCAATTGGTCTATTTTCAGCAAAGCCACTGAAAACTCACAACAAACATGATTTATTCTATCATGTTTTTTAAAGCATCTTGCGGCATCCTCAGAACAGCTGCATCGTTTTGCCATGCCGGGAACGGTCGGCATCGGCCATCCTGCGGTTACAACTGTGCGATACAATTGCAAAACAGGGAGAAATCTCATGCCGGATCGCGCGAAATCCTTCTTCTGGTACGAATTGATGACCGACGACCTCGAAGGCGCCAAGGCGTTCTACACCAGTGTCGTCGGCTGGACGGCAGAGCCCTTCGATGCGCCCGGGGTTCCACCCTATGTCGTCGTCAAGGCTGGAGAGCGCGGTGTCGGCGGTCTCATGGCCATTCCTGAGGAGGTTCGGGAAAGCGGCATGCCGCCGGCGTGGATGGGCTATATCGAGGCCGACGACGTCGACGCCGCCACCGCCTCGGTGAAAGCGGCGGGCGGAACCGTTCACCGCGAACCGGCGGACATCCCCGATGTCGGGCGCTTTTCCGTGGTCGCCGATCCGCAGGGCGCGGTGTTCATGCTGCTGCACGCCAATGGGCCGGACCAGCCGCCGGTGCCGATGGACGCGCCCGGCCATATCGGCTGGCGCGAGCTTTACGCCAATAACTGGGAAAGCGCGCTGGAGTTCTATTCCGGCCAGTTCGGCTGGACCCGTGATGAAGGCGTCGACATGGGAGAAATGGGAACCTACCAGCTTTTCGCCGTCGATGGCGAACAGACCGGCGGCATGATGAACCGCCCGCCGCAGATGCCGGTGCCCTGCTGGCAGTTCTATTTCAACGTGCCTGCCATCGATGCGGCCGCAAGGCGCGTCACGGATGGCGGCGGCACGGTGATATTCGGACCGGAGGAAGTCCCCGGCGGCCAGTGGGTCGTCAACTGCATCGATCCGCAGGGCGCCTTTTTCGGCCTCGTCGCTCCGGCCCGCTGACAAGAATGCCCAAGCCGCTCCGCCGCCGCATGCGGCCACGGAGCGGCCTTTGTTTTCATTGGCTTGCGGCCGGTTCCGGAATCAGGAAGGGAACTGCCGCAGCAGCGCCGCAATCGTTAAAATCCGGTCAAGACTCCCTTTATCATTTGCGCCTAAAGCTGCGCGCATGTCTGCGTACAATTTTAGTCGGGTTTTAACTGTTGCAGCGCTGCTCGGCCTGTCGGCCTGCGCGACCCCGCCCAGCCAGATCAACAATGTCTGCGCGGTCTTCGACCAGCGCGACGGCTGGATCGACAACTGGCATTCGGCTGCGAAGCGCGCCGAGGCGAAGCACGGCATCCCGGTGCCGGTTCTGATGGCCACAGTGCGCAAGGAATCCGGCTTCAGGGCCAATGCGAAGCCGCCGCGCACCAAGCTGCTCGGCTTCATTCCGTGGAAACGCCAGTCCACCGCCACCGGCTACTCGCAGGCGCTCAACGGCACCTGGGCGCAATACCGCAACGAGACCGGCAATTTCACGGCGCGGCGCACCTCGTTCGCCGATGCCGTCGATTTCGTGGGCTGGTATCATGCCAGAAGCGCCAGCACGCTGGGCATCGCCCGCAACGACACCTACAATCTTTATCTGGCCTATTATTCGGGCTGGAGCGGCTACAGGCGCGGCGCCTACAAGAACAATGCCGGCATCCGCAACTATGCCCGCGAAACCGACGCCATGGCCCGCCGCTACGCCCAGCAGATGCGAAGCTGCGGGCGCTTGTAGGCTTTTTTTCCCGACTCGTCATAGCGGCCGGGAACGGCGAAGGTCGCGCGGCCGCGCCTAATATTCCTTTTCATAAAAGATGCCGCCCCTGGCCTCGCCGGCATCGGTCGCCTCGCCACGCAGCTTGACGCCGCGCCCGACATTGAGGTCGATGCGTGCCTTGCCGGAGCCCGGCTTTTCGCCTTTCTGGATCGTCACATAGGTGCGGTCGTTCAGATATTTACCGGCCTGCACCGAAGTGCCGCCCTGATCGTCGGTGATGACGTCGAGATCGTCCACGCCGATGGCGTTGCGCAGGTTCTGCAGCAGCGAAGTCGAGCCGCCGACGCCGGCAAGCTGCGCCGCCGCCTCGGCAAGCTGGGCGATCTGCAAGGGCGACAGGTTCGACATCGAGCGCCCGAAGATCAGGCGGGCCAGCACCTCGTCCTCCGGCAACGCCGGCACCGAGGCGAAGACGAATTTCGGATTGGTGGCCTCGCCGGTCACGGTGATCGTCACCGTCGCATCCGAGGCCGTCGATTCGGCCACGAAGTTCAGATAGGGAATGGTCGAGCCGGAGAAGGTCAGCGTGCCTTCGGTGAAGTTCAGCCGCTTGCCGAGAATCTCAAGGCGGCCGCGCCGGAGCTGGAAGCTTCCCACCGCTTCCGGAGACGTGGCGGCACCCGTCAGCTTGATGCGCCCGCCGAGCTCGGCATCGACGCCCCTGCCCTGCACGAAGATCGAGTTGGGCGCGTTGACGGTGAGATCGAGGTTCATGCCGCTCTTCGGGCCACCGTCGCCGCTGCTGGGCGGGTTCAGCGCCTGATCCTGCTGGCGAACGGCGGCAGGGGCATTCCTGTGCTGAACGTTCAGCTCCGAAAGCGAGGTCGGCAGCTTGGTCGGCACGGTGATCACCGTGCGCGCCAGATTGATCCTGCCCGAAAGCATCGGCGATGCGGTCAGCTGGCCCTTGATCGCCAGATCGCCGCTGAGATTGGCGGTGACGATATGGCCGTCCGTATAGCGTCCGTCGGCCAGCCTGATGCTGATATCGGCCGGGAAACCGGAATTGACGTCGATGCCGACGGTGCCGCCAACGGTCAGCGCACCGCCCGACGACAGCCGGCCCGTGAACCGGTTGATGGTTGCCACGCCGTTGCCCATCGAGACATCGAGCGCGATGTCGTTGACGGCGATGCCGGCCTGCGCGGCGATGAAGCGGGCCCCGTTTGAACGGACGGTGCCGCTGATGACGGGCGCGCTTGCCGGCCCGCTCACTTTCACTGCGACCGCCGCCGTCCCCTCCATCGACATGCTGTTCTCCGCCAGCATGCGGTTGGCGATGGCGAAGGGCACATTGCCGCTGAAGTCGAGCGAGAGGTTCGGCGTGCCCTGCGTGGTCACCGCGCCGCCGCCCTGCAGGCGCATGCCCGAGCCTTCCGAGATCGTCGAGGTGAAGTCGAGCCGGTTGTTGGCGAAGGTGCCGGAGGAGTCTATGCCAATGCCGCCAAGGCCGGCGGAACGGGTCTGCGCCGCCGCGAGACCGCTTGCCTTGAGGTCGTATTTCACCACCGGCGCGGAGGTCGGCCCGGTCACGTTCACCGTGCCTGAAATGCTGCCCGCCGCATCAAGCCCGGCCGCAAAATTGTTGGCCACGGAAACCGGCACGGAACTGAGATCGGCCCGGATGTCGAGCGCGTCGGCCACCGCGCCCGAAACGGTGATCCTGCCATTGCCGATGCCGATCACCAGGCGCTCCAGCGCGGTGCGCCCGTCCTTCACGACGATTGTGGAAGGCTCGGCGATCGCCGCGCGCACGCCCTGGAAGGTCGCCTGCCCGGACTTCAGCTCAAGCGTCGTCGTGCCTTTGGCAACCCGAACCCTGCCCGCGGCGCTCGCCGGAATATCCTTCACCGTCGCGCCACCCGAGAAGGCCGTCCAGTCGCCCTCCTGTTTCAGGTCGATATCGATGCCGGTGACGGCGGTATCGCCCGAGGTCATGCCGTCGGCCCTTATGGTGCCGGAAATCGCCGGAGCCTGCGCATAGTTGGACACCTGCGCGTCCACCGTGACGTTGCGCGCGTTGAGGTCGCCGCGCGTCAGGCTGGAGGTCACGGCCTTCACCGCCACTCTCGGCACCCCTTCCGGCTTCGAGAAGACCACGCTGCCGTTCAGCGCACCCTCGATCTTTTCCAGCGCCAGCGCGGCCAGCGGCCCGAGGTCCGGCAGCTCGAACCCGATCCGGCCCTCGGGCAGGAACGCATCGTCGAGCACCAGATCGCCGGCCACGCGGTTGGCGCCAAGCGAAAGCGTCAGCCCGTCGATGCGGCTTTGCCCGCCTTCGCTTTTGAGGGTCGCCTTGCCTTGCAGGGTCTCGCCCGCGACATTGCCAGACAGGGTCACGTCGGCGGCGGGGTTGGCGGCGTCGGCCTTCGCCGTCGCATCCAGCTTGAGGCCGGTGATCTCGCGATCGGCCACGAGCAGCCTGTCGCTGCTGATCGTCGCCGCGACATCGGGCGCAGCCAGCGAACCGCTGGCCTTCAGGGCAAGCGCGATGGCACCGCTGGCTTCCTTCGCGAAAGGCGCAATATCCGCCAGTGCGCCGTTCAGTTCGGCAGCGATCGTGCCATCGGAGAGGCTCGCCCTGCCCTGCGCCGAGAGCGGACCGGACAGAAGCTCCAGCCTGTCGGCCGTCACATTGCCATCGCTGTCGCGGCGCACGGCCACGGACAGCGTCGTGCGCTCGCCGAGTGCGGGCCGGGCCGCAGCCGGCAACGCCGCCGATGCGGCATCCGCCTGCACGTTCAGTTCGATCGAACCATCGGCCAGCGAGACCTTGCCGTCGAAGCCGCCCTTCAGCGCATCGCTGGCGATCTCGCCCTTGCCGATGCTGATGGCGTCCTGCGTGACATTGCCTTCCACCAGAGCGGTGATGCGCCCGGCGATCAGCGGCGCGATGGTGGGATTGTCGAGCCCGATCCTGTCGGCGCTCGCCGTGCCGGCAATCGGACCGCTGCGGCTTTCGATGTCGAAACCGTCGGAATGCAGCGCCAGCGCGATGTTGTCGACCCGCATGTCCCGCGTGGCGACGCTCGCCAGATGCGCCTCGATGTCCACCATCGGCGCCTTGCCCTCGCCGAAGGCGCGCAGCGAGGCCGACTGCAACTCGATGTCGATAGGGCTCTCCTCGCTGCCAAGCCCCAGCGGCACGGTCGGCCCGGCGGAGGTGAACTCCAGCGAGAAATCCGTCGCCCCCGCAGGGTTGATGCTGCCCTGCGCCACGCCGCGCAGGACCGATGTGTCGACGGTCGCCGTCTCGATTGAAATGCCGCGCTCGGCGTGGGAGCTGCCGGCTATCTCGAAGCGGGTCTGGCCGGCAAGCAGGGACTTGAACCGCGCGGGCACGAAGCGCGCGAAATCGCCATTGCCGCGCAGTTCGACGCGGCTGCCGCCATCGATGAAGGCGTGCTGGCCCGAAATCTCGGTGATCAGCTCGCCGCCCGCATGGAAGGTGCCGCGTCCCGTCCAGTCGGCCAGCGGGCCGTTGCCGGACACCGCGATGCTGACCGGAGGTGCATCCGGCAATTGCAGCAGGTTGGCGATGATACCGCCCGCCGGTTCGGACGCCTGAACGTTCAGGTCGAGCCGGTTGTCGCCCGGCAGGAAATGCACCAGCGCCGAGACGGACCCCTCATGGCCGTCGCGCCGGGCCATGGAAACGTCCGCCTCCACGGCCAGCGGCGAGCGCTCGGCACGCATATGGCCTTCGGCGGCCAGCTCGGCGATGCCCGCCCCGGCAAGCGCTTCTCCAAGCGCGATCTGCGGCAGGTCGATGGCGCGGATGTCCACCGAGACCGGCAGCGAAAATCCGGTGCCCGTGCGCGGTTTCTCGTCCGGGCTGGAGACAGGCGCGCGCGCCGCCTCGATGCGCCCCACGGCAACCCTCTCGGCAAGGAAGGTGCGCGACAGCAGCGCCAGCGGCGACCAGTCCACGGCCACCTCGCGCAGCACGAGCCACGGCCCCTCGCGGTCCTCCAGCACCACATGGTCAACCCTGAGATTGCCGGACCAGATACCGTCGATGCCGCGAACGGAGACCTTCATGTCCTCGGAGGAGGCCACGTCCGATATAAGGCCGGCAAGGTTCTCGCGGCCGCGCTCGGTGGTGGTCAGCACCACGGCGGCGCCCGCAAGTCCGGCCACGGCGACAAGCACCGCATAGAACAGAACGCGCAAGATCCGCTTTGCAATCTTCATGCTCTTCGCCTGCCGTCCTGCCGCGTCAGAATGACTGCCCGATGCCCGCATAGATGCCGAAGCGCGGATCGCCCTTTTCGCGATTGAGCGGCACGGCGGCATCCACCCTGAGCGGTCCGAAAGGTGTCAGATAGCGCAGGCCAACGCCCGCGCCCACCTTGAGATCGGAAAATTCCGGGAACTGTTTGTCTGAAACCGTGCCGGCATCGACGAAAGGCACGATGCCGATCGTGTCGGTGACGGCGATGCGCAGTTCCGCCGAGGTCTCGAACCAGGAAAGGCCGCCCGTCGGCTTGTCGTTCGGGTCTTTCGGGCCGATGCCCTGGTAGGAGTAACCGCGCACGGAGCCGCCGCCACCGGCATAGAAGCGGCGATCGGCCGGCACATGCGAAAGCCCCGCGCCGAGGATCGAGCCGCCGGCCACCCTGCCGGCCAGCACGAAGCGGTTGCTGTCCATCGGCGCGTAGTAGGCCGAGCCCTCGCCCCTCACCTTGACGAATGCCTTGGAGTTCAGCGCGTCATAGCTGGGTTCCACGAAGGCCAGCAGGCGATAGCCGCTTGTCGGATTGAGACGGTCGTTGCGCTTGTCATGCACATATTGCAGGGGCACCGAGGCGATCAGATAGTCGTTTCGCCCATAGGCGTCCGTGATCTCGGAATAATCCAGCGACAGTTCCGCCGAAACGGTGCGCGTCCTGTCGAGCTGGTAGGAAAGGCCCGCGCTGCCCTTGACCGAGAAGCGGTCATAGGCATCCGGATGCTCGTAGACGGTCCTGAGGCTGGCGAAGAATTTCGATGCCGGCCCGACCACGCCCGGCTTCTCGAACATGACGCCTGCATTGTAGTTCAGCTTCGAGATGTCGTTCGATCCGATGCCGCTGACCGAACCCTCGATGCGCAGCTTCTCCGCCCGCCCGAACAGGTTGCGATGACCCCAGTAGCCCTCGATGCCGAGCCCTTCCGTGTTCGAAACCGTGCCGCCGATGCCGAGATAGCGCGTCTTGCGCTCGGTCACGTTGATGTCGACCGGGATATTGCCTTCGCCGTCGAGCTCGCCGGCCTCGCGCAGCGTCACGCTGTTGAAGACCTCCATTCCCAGCAGCCGCTCGCGCGCATCGTCTATATCCTTTGGCGAATAGCGCTCGCCGCGTTTCAGCCCGGCCATGTAGCGGGTGAACTCGGGGTCCATGCGCTCGGTGCCTTCGACGGTCGTCTCGCCGTAGCCGGCCACCGGTCCGGCCTTCACCGAAAGCGTCACGTCCAGGGTCGTCGTGTTGTGGTCGGCCACGATCTCGCGATCAGTGATCTCGGCCAGAGGACGCCCCTCCTCCTTGAGTGCGCGAACGATCAGCGCCTCGGCCTTGAGGATCGCTCCCGATCCCGCATCGCCGCCGGAGATGAGACCGAAATCCGCGCCGGTCAGCCCGGCCGCATCGCCGTCGAGCCGTATGTCGCCAAGCGTGAACTTGGGACCGGGCGCCACCTCGATCACCACCGGAACCGGCTGCGGTCCCCTGAACTCGGCGTCGGGAGGCAGATCGTCGATGGAGCGCCCGTCGATCGACACGTTGACCACGCCCTCGTAGCGCGCCTCGGCATAGAGCGCCGCGACAAGCTGCTCGCGGTCGCCGCGCGCCTTGGACATCAGGCCGAGCGAGCCGGAAACCGGCCGGTCCTCGTCCGTCTTCAGCGTCGAGGCAGCCTCCAGCTTCTTCTTCAGATCGGCATGGTCTTCCGGCACATTGATGGTGACCGTGTAGTTCATCGGGTCGACGATGTCGGAATCACCGTTCGCGGCCGAGCCCCACAGCCTGATTCCGAACAGCTCGAAAGCGGCCGCCGGCTGTGGCGCGAGGGTCATGGCGGAGGTGGCGAAAAGCGCAAACAACAGCGCACGCGGCAGGGAAAACCCTGCTGCCGGCCAGTCTGCTCCATGCTTCATTTCGTGCCGCATTCCGTTAACTTAACGAACAAAGTTAAAATTCGACTGAAATTCCGGGCCTTTCATGAATGACGCAACGTCCGCTTGTGCCAGAAGAGCGGCAGGTTGAAACTCAAATCCCTGCATACACCGGCAAAAAAGCGTGATCATGCCTTTCTGGCTCAATAACGGCGAATCCGGTGAATTGAAACCGTTACGTCGCGCATGAAGCTCGGGTGCGATTGACAAGCCGCACGGATGGCCGAAAGCTGCCACGGAACTCCGGAGAGGCATCATGACCATGCGCGCGATCGGTACACTTGGCGCAATCGCCATCTTTTTCCTGACGGCCGCCGGCCTTACACAGGCGCAGGAAGCCCGCCGCATCGTCACCACGGACAACGCCGACTATTTCGGCTTCGACCTGCGTTCCGAGCAGAACGTCACGCTCGACCAGTGCTCGTCCGCATGCCTTGGCGATCCGGCATGCCGCGCCTTCACCTATAACAACAAGGCAAAATGGTGCTTCCTCAAATCGGATTTCAACGAGCTGAAGCCGTTTTCAGGCGCCACTGCCGGCAAGGCGGTGGTTCTTGACACCGATGCCGACATCGGCGCGCCGCCGGCGCTCGGCTATGTGCCGGCATGGGTGAAGGATCAGGCCACGCAATATCGCGCCTATCTCACCGGTCCCAACCATGCGAAGCCGGACGAAGGTCTGGGCAATCTGATCGAGGAAGCTGCCGCGGCAGCGCAGAACGGCGACCCGCGCAGCGCGATGCAGAACTATATGCGTGCCGTCTCCGCCATGCCGCAGGATGGCAGGCTGTGGCTGGAACTGGCCCGCTCCACCCTGAACGTCTCTCCCGCAGGCAGCAGCGAAACCTCGACACTGCGCACCAACGCCACATCGGCGGCGCTCAATGCCTATGACCTGGCCCGCACCGCCGCCACCCGCGCCGATGCCCTTGCCCTGCTTGGCGCGGCGCTGGACGGGCGCGACCTCAACCGCCCCGCCCTGCAAGCCTATGAAGCCAGCCTCGATCTGGTCAATTCCGCAGCCGTGCGCGCGTCCTACGAAGACCTCAAGGCCCGCAAGGGCTTCCGCATCCTCAATCACTCGGTCGATGCCGATACGGCCACGCCCCGCATCTGCGCGCAGTTTTCCGAGGAACTGGTGCGCACCGATGTCGATTACAGCCAGTTCGTGCGCGTCAACGGCGCCGCCCCCGCCGGCATCGAGGCGAAGGAAAAGCAGATCTGCGTGGAGGGCCTCAGCCACGGCCAGTCCTATGAGGTCACCTTCCGCGCCGGGCTTCCGGCGGCCATCGGCGAGGTTCTGAGCGCACCGACCACGCTGTCCATCTATGTGCAGGACCGCGCCTCGTCCGTGCGCTTCACCGGCGATGCCTTCGTGCTGCCGGCCGGCGCGCGGCGCGGCATTCCCGTGGTCACCGTCAACATGCCGGTGGCGGACATGAAGCTCTACCGCATCGGCGACCGCTCGCTGGCACAACTCCTGTCCGGCTACCAGTTCCTGCGCCAGCTCGACGGCTACGAAATCTCGGGCATTTCCGACCAGATGGGCGAGCCCGTCTGGGAGGGGAAACTGGAGATCGAAGACCAGATCAACAAGGAGGTGACCACTTCCTTTCCGGTTGACGAGGCGCTGCCGCAGCGCAAGCCCGGCGTCTATGTCCTGACCGCGCAGGCCGAGAACGACCGCAGCGAAACCTGGGATTCGCGCGCCACGCAGTGGTTCGTGGTCTCCGACATCGGCCTTTCCACCTATACGGGCGAGGACGGGCTGACCGTTTTCGCGCGCTCGCTGGCCAGCGCAAAGCCCGTTTCCGGCGTGGAACTCACCCTGCTGGCCCGCAACAACGAAGTGCTGGGCACCGCCGTCACCAATGACGAAGGCCGCGTCATCTTCAACCCCGGCCTCACGCGCGGCGAAGGCGGCATGGTGCCCGCCGTGCTGACGGCGAAACAGGGCGATGCCGATTTCGTGTTCCTCGACATGGCGCGCGCCGGCTTCGACCTCTCCGACCGTGGCGTGGAGGGCCGCGCAGCACCCGGCGCGCTCGACATCTATGCCTGGACCGAGCGCGGCATCTACCGCGCCGGCGAGACCGTCCACGTCTCCGCCCTCGCGCGCGACGCCAGCGCAGACGCGGTGGACAACCTGCCGCTCACCTTCGTCTTCTCGCGCCCCGACGGTGTCGAGGACCGCCGCATCGTCTCCGAAGGCGCTTCGGCGGGCGGCCATGCCATCGAACTGCCGCTGGAACCCAATTCGATGCGCGGCACCTGGTCCGTCGCCATCCACACCGACCCGAAGCGCCCTGCCGTGGCCACGCAGAACTTCCTCGTCGAGGATTTTGTGCCCGACCGCATCGAGTTCGACCTGAGCGCCGACCGGACCGAGGTCGCACCCGGAGAGACCGCAACGATCGCCGTCGATGGCCGGTTCCTCTACGGCGCGCCCGCCGCCGGTCTGGCGCTGGAAGGCGAGACCACGCTGTCGCTGACGCGGGACTGGAACCGCTTCAGGGGCTTCTATTTCGGCCTTGTCGATGAAGACAGCGCCGGCGCTTCCGTCACGCCGCTGAAGGACCTTCCGGTGCTGGGACAGGATGGCAAGGCGAGCTTCCCTGTCGCCATCGACAACCTGCCCGCCACCACGAAGCTGGTGAGGTCGAAGGTGACGGTGCGCATGCGTGAAACCGGTGGGCGCACGGTGGAGCGCTCCATCGATCTCGATCTTCTCCCGAATACCGACATGATCGGCATTCGGCCCGATTTCGAGGAGGTCCAGCAGGGCGGCACGGCGAAGTTCAGCCTCATCGCAGCCGATGCGCAAGGCGCGCGCAAGGCGCTTGCCGGCGTGAACTGGTCGCTGGTCAAGGTCGAGCGGAACTACCAGTGGTATCGCAATGGCAGTTCGTGGAACTACGAGCCGATCACGCTGACCCGCGAGATTGCCAGTGGCACGGTGGACATTGCCGCTTCCGGCGAAGCCACCTTGTCGCTGCCGGTGGACTGGGGCCGCTACCGTCTTGAGGTTGAAAGCGCGCAAGCCGGCGGTGCGGCCTCGAGCCACGAATTCTATGCCGGCTGGTATGTGGAGGCTTCTTCCACCGAAACGCCGGACGGGCTGGAAATCGCCCTCGACAAGGACGTGTACGCGCCCGGCGAGGTCGCGAAGCTGAAAGTATCGCCGCAATTCGCCGGCGAGCTTCTGGTCGCCATCGGCGCAGACAGGCTGCTGAAAACGGTTTCGGCCACGATCCCCGCCGAAGGCGGCACGGTCGACATTCCGGTCGGCGAGGACTGGGGCGCGGGCGCTTATGTCACCGCCACCCTCTACCGGCCCGGCGATGCGCAGGAAAAGCGCATGCCAGCCCGCGCCATCGGCGTGAAATGGCTGAAGGTCGATCCGGCCGGACGCAAGCTTGCCGTCTCGCTCGCCCCGCCGGAAAAGACGGAGCCGCGCCAGCCGCTCACCATTCCGCTTGAGGTGTCGGGCCTGCCCGCAGGCGAGAAAGCCTATGTCACGGTCGCGGCGGTGGATGTCGGCATCCTCAACCTCACCAACTATAAAGCGCCGGACCCGGAACAGTGGTTCTTCGGCCAGCGCATGATGGGCCTTGAACTGCGCGACCTCTATGGCCGCCTGATCGACGGCTCTCTGGGCGCGGCCGGACGGCTGCGCACAGGCGGCGACGGTGCCGCCATGCAGTCGCAGGGCAATCCGCCGAAGGAAAAGCTGGTCGCCTTCTTCTCCGGCATCGTGGAAGTTGGCGCGGACGGCAAGGTGGCTGTGGCGTTCGACCTGCCGCAGTTCAACGGCACGGTGCGCGTCATGGCCGTGGCCTGGACCAAAACGGCCGTTGGCCATGCGGTGAAGGATGTGATCGTGCGCGATCCGGTGGTCATCACCGCCGGTCTGCCCCGCTTCCTCGCGCCGGGCGACGCTTCCACGCTACGCCTCGACGTGGCCAATACGGACGGCCCCGCCGGCGACTACGCCGTCACCATCGACACCACCGGCGGCATTGCCGCCGCCGACGATGGCGTGCCGCAAGCCATCGCGCTTGGCGCGGGCGAGCGGCGCGGCTTCGAGGTGCCTTTGATGGCGGTGGAGCCGGGCGAGGCTTCTCTGACGGTTCGCCTTGCCCATGCGGACGGCACCGCCGCCGAACAGGTGCTCTACCTGCCGGTGCGCCTGGCGCAGCTTCCGGTCACCAATCGCATGGTTGTGAACCTGAAGCCCGGCGCCTCCCTGCGCGTCGATCAGGAATTGCTGGCGGCAAGCCTGCTGCCCGGCGCATCCGTCAGCGTCGGCGTCTCGCGCACGGCGGCCCTCGACGTGCCGTCCCTGCTTCTGGCGCTCGACCGTTACCCCTATGGCTGCACCGAGCAGACCACCAGCCGCGCGCTGCCGCTTCTCTATGTCAACGACCTCTCCCAGGGCTTCGGCATCCCCGTCGATGACAAGCTGCGCGAGCGCGTGCAGGAAGCGATCTATCGCGTGCTGGCCCACCAGTCCTCGACAGGCGGCTTTGGCCTGTGGGGTCCGGGCTCGGGCGACCTGTGGCTGGATGCCTACGCCACGGACTTCCTCACCCGCGCCCGCGAACAGGGCTATGACGTGCCGGAGCGGTCGGTGACGCAGGCGCTGTCCAACCTGCAAAACAGCATCGGCTACGATCAGGACGTGCAGGATCGCGGCAGCGAAATGGCCTATGCGCTCTATGTTCTGGCCCGCAACAAGAAGGCTTCGGTGGGCGATCTGCGCTACTATGCCGACACCAAACTCGAAGCCTTCTCCAGCCCGATGGCGGTTGCGCAGCTTGGCGCGGCACTGGCCCTCTACGGCGATGCGCAGCGCGCGGAGGCCACCTTCTCCGCCGCCCTGCAACTTGCCCGCAACAGCACCGGCTTCGACCAGTATCGTTCCGACTATGCCTCGCCGCTGCGCGATGCGGCAGCCATGCTGGCGCTGGCCGCCGAAAGCAGACCGGCTCCCTCCGTCGTGCCGGAACTGGTCGCCCAGGTGAACCGCGAGCGCGCCGCCTCCAGATGGACCAGCACGCAGGACAATGCCTGGATGCTGCTTGCCGCGCGTGGCCTGAAGGAAGGCAACGACGCCATCTCGCTCACCGTGGACGGCGCCGCCCATGACGGCCCCTTCTCCCGCGAGATCGACGGCGCCGATCTGGTGAGCACTCCGCTCACCATCGCCAATGCCGGCAAGGATGCCATCGACGCGGTCGTCACCACGGTCGCCGCACCGGCGCAACCGCTGCCTGCGGGCGGCGACGGATTCGACATCGGGCGCACCTATTACACGCTCGACGGAGAAGAGGCGAATGTGACGGAGGCGCAGCAGAACAAGCGCTATGTGGTGGTGCTGCGCGTTCGCCAGCACAACAGCTGGCCGACCCGCATGCTCGTCACCGACCTGCTGCCTGCCGGCTTCGAGATCGACAATCCCGGCCTCGTTTCCAGCGCCCAGCTCAGCAAGTTCGGCTGGCTGCCGGACACCAGCGCCGCGCATCTCGAATTTCGCGACGACCGCTTCGTCGCCGCCTTCGATCCCGGCGGCAACAGCAGCCGGGAAGTGACGCTGGCCTATGTCGTGCGCGCTGTCACCCCCGGCGTCTATGCCCATCCGGCAGCCAGCGTCGAGGACATGTACCGCCCCCAATATTCGGCCCGCACTGCCACCGGCATGATGGAGGTGAAGGCACCGTAGGCAAGGAACTCGGTCCGCAAGGTCGCAAGGCGATGAAGGCGCTGCCATCCAGGATGGTCCGCATACTGGCGATCGCTGTTCCGGCACTGGTCGTCATCGGCGCGGCCACGCTCTGGAGTCTCGACCGCGCCTTCCCGCCGCCCTTGCCGCAACAGCCGGTCGTGTCAGCGGAAGTGCTCGACCGCGACGGGCATTTGCTGCGCGCCTTCGCCACGGCGGATGGCTACTGGCGCTTCAGCACCACGCTCGAGCGCATCGACCCCGCCTTTCTCGACATGCTCATCGCCTATGAGGACAAGCGTTTCTGGGACCACAGCGGCGTCGACCTTCTGGCGCTCGGCCGCGCCGCGCTGCAATTCGGCAGCAATGGCCGCATCGTTTCCGGCGGTTCCACCCTCTCCATGCAGCTTGCCCGGCTGATCGAGCCGCGCACCAGCCGCAGCATTGCCGCCAAGCTGCGCCAGATCGCCCGCGCGGCCCAGATCGAGCGCCGCCTGAGCAAGCGTGAAATCCTGCTGCACTATCTCACCCTTGCTCCCTATGGCGGCAATCTGGAAGGCATCCGTGCGGCCTCGCTCGCATGGTTCGGCAAGGAGCCTTCGCGCCTTACCGTTTCCGAGAGCGCGCTGCTGGTCGCCCTGCCGCAACTGCCGGAAAAGCGCAGGCCGGATCGCAACAGCCAGGCTGCCCGCGCAGCGCGCGACCGGGTGCTCGAACGCATGGTCGGCGCCGGACTGCTTGAGCCGCGCGAGGCGGCCCGCGCCGCACTTGAAGACGTGCCGTCCCATCGCCGCGCCATGCCTGCCTTCGCCGCGCATGCCACCTTGCGCGCACTGCGCACCGGCGCGGAAACCCCTCGCCTCACCATCAGCCGGCGCGTGCAACAGGGGCTGGAAGCGGTCGCGCGCGAGGCGGCGGCGCGGCTGGGGCCGAAGCTCTCCGTCGCCATGGTCATGGCCGATTCGCGCACCGGCGAGATACTCGGCGAGGTCGGCTCGGCCGGCTTCACCGACACCGCCCGCTCCGGCTGGATCGACATGACGCGCGTGCTGCGCTCGCCCGGCTCGACGCTGAAGCCCTTCATCTACGGCCTTGCCTTCGAGCAGGGGCTGGTGGCGCAGGAGACGATGATTTCCGACACGCCCGCCGATTTCTCGGGCTACCGGCCGAAGAATTTCGACATGGACTATCAGGGCGACGTCACCATCCGCAACGCCCTGCAACTGTCGCTCAACGTGCCGACGGTGCGGGTTCTCGACGCGGTTGGCCCGGCGCGGCTCGCCGCGCGCCTGCGCAATGCCGGCGTGTCGCTGGTTCTGCCGCCGAACGAGCCGCCCGGCCTCGCCATCGGCCTCGGCGGTGCCGGCATCACGCTGCGCGATCTCGTCCAGCTCTATGCCGGGCTCGCCAATGGCGGCAAGGTCCACCGCCTGCGCGACGGCACCGAACCCGCCGCCGCCACGCCTTCGGGGGCGACGCTGCTCGATGCGCAGGCCAACTGGCAGGTCACGGACATTCTTTCCGGCATTCGCCCGCCGCAGGGTGCGCCGCGCCGCGGTATCGCCTACAAGACCGGCACATCCTACGGTTACCGCGACGCCTGGACGGTCGGTTACGATGGCCGTTACGTGCTCGGCGTCTGGGTCGGGCGCGCCGATGCCGCCGCCATTCCCGGCCTCTCCGGCTATGTCTCCGCCGCACCCATTGTCTTCGAGGGCTTCGCCCATTCCGGCCTTGCCGCGGTGCCGTTTGCCTCCGCGCCACCCGGCGCGCGCCATGTAAGGCGTCAGGATCTGCCCGTCACGCTGGCCCGTTTCGGCACGGAAACGGTGGGCGCAACGCTCGGCCCGGTGGAACCTGCGCCGCGCATCGTCTTCCCGCCCGACGGCGCGCGCGTCGACCTCGGCACCTCCACCAGCGCCGCCACCCCGCTCGTGCTGAAACTTCAGGGCGGGCGCGCGCCTTTCCGCTGGCTCGCCAACGGCAGGCCCCTCGAAGGTCAGGACCGACGCCGCACCGCGACATGGCTGCCGGACGGCGCCGGCACCTCCACCCTCACCGTCATCGATGCCGCGGGGCGCGCCGCCAGCGTCCAGGTGGTGGTGGAATAGAATCTGCCCCCTGCCGGACCGAGGCAGATGCCGGTCGTTTGCGCCTGTCCTGCAAATTTCCCTCCACCCGGAAAAGGGAAGATTTTTTCAATTTCGCTTTACAGGCGGCAGCCGCTTTGCCCGCCGCCGTTGAAAAACGCAACCGGCTGTGCATCTAATTTCTACCAATTCAGTAGAGTAGAACGGTGTGAACAGGAGGCTGACATGAGCCAATTCCCTCGAAATACCCTGCTCGGAATCTTCATTGCAGGCTCGGTGCAATTGGGCACGCTGGGTCTGGTGATGGCGGATACGACGATCCTCAACGTGTCCTACGACCCGACCCGTGAGCTTTACAAGGAATTCAACGACGCCTTTTCCAAACACTGGAAGGCAGAAACCGGCGAGACGGTGACCGTCCAGCAGTCGCATGGCGGCTCGGGCAAGCAGGCCCGCTCGGTCATCGACGGCATCGACGCCGATGTGGTGACGCTGGCGCTCGAAAGCGATATCGACGCCATCGCCGAAACCTCCAAGAAGATCAAGTCCGACTGGCGTCAGCACTTCGAAAACAACTCTGCCCCCTACACCTCCACCATCGTGCTTCTGGTGCGAAAGGGAAATCCGAAGGGCATCAGGGACTGGGGCGATCTCGTCAAGGGTGACGTGCAGGTCATAACCCCGAACCCCAAGACCTCCGGCGGCGCACGCTGGAACTATCTGGCGGCATGGGGCTGGGCGCACCATGAATTTGGCGGCGACGAGGAGAAGATCAAGGAATACATCGCCGAACTGTTCCGCCGCGTGCCGATTCTCGACACCGGCGCGCGCGGCTCGCTGCTGACCTTCACCGAACGCAAGATAGGCGACGTTTTCCTGTCATGGGAGAACGAGGCATTTCTCGCGAAGAAGGAATATGGCGAGGACGCTTTCGAGACCATCATTCCCTCGCAGTCCATTCTCGCCGAGCCGCCGGTCGCCATCGTCGATGGCAATGTCGACACCAAGGGCACGCGCAAGGTTGCCGAGGCCTATCTGCAGTATCTCTATTCGGAGGAAGGCCAGCGCATCGCCGCCAAAAACTTCTATCGCCCGTCGAAACCGGACCTCGTTTCGGAGGACGAGAGAAAAATTTTTCCGGATGTGAAGCTTTTGAGCATCGACGACCCGATTTTCGGCGGATGGAAGAAAGCACAACCTTACCATTTCGCCGATGGCGGGATATTCGACCAGATATACAAGCCGGCACAATAGCGGCGTCTGCATCGTCTCCCCGGAGCCGCGAGCTTTGGGGAGACATGCACGAGAAAAGAAACTGAAGCACGGCGGTGTCGCGGCGCGCTTCGAGATGCAAGGGGCAACATGACCGCAGTACCCGCCAGAGCGGGGTGGCGATTCAGGCAGCCGAGCGTGATCCCGGGGTTCGGATTGACGCTTGGCCTTTCGCTTGCCTACCTCACCCTCATCATCCTCATACCGCTGTCGGGTCTGGCATGGCGTTCCGCATCGCTGGGCTGGCCCCAGTTCTGGACGCTCGTCACCGATTCCCGCACGGTCAACGCTCTCAAGATCAGCTTCGGCACGGCGCTGGCGGCAGCGGCGGTCAATGTCGTCTTCGGCACGGTGGTGGCCTGGGTTCTGGTTCGCTACCGCTTTCCGGGCAGGCGCGTGGTCGATGCCATGGTCGATCTGCCCTTCGCCTTGCCCACGGCTGTCGCCGGCATCGCGCTGACCACGCTCTATGCTCCCAATGGATGGATCGGCGCCCTGGTTGGCCCCCTTGGCATCAAGGTCGCCTACACGCCGCTCGGCATCGTGGTGGCGCTGGTTTTCATCGGCCTGCCCTTCGTCGTGCGCACCGTGCAGCCGGTGATGGAAGAGATCGACCGCGAGGTCGAGGAAGCCGCCGCAACGCTTGGCGCCAGCCGGTTCCAGACCATCACCCGCGTGCTGTTTCCCGGCCTTGCGCCTGCCATCGTCACCGGCTTCGCGCTCGCCTTCGCGCGCGGTGTCGGCGAATACGGCTCGGTCATCTTCATTGCCGGCAATCTGCCCAACATTTCGGAGATCGCGCCGCTGCTCATCATCATCCGGCTGGAGGAATACAATTACCCCGCCGCGACGGCGATCGCCGCCGTGATGCTGATCATCTCCTTCGCCATGCTTCTCGTCATCAACATGCTGCAATCCTGGAGCCGCAAGCGCTATGGCTGATCCCGTCGTCTTTGCCGCCCAGCCGGCAGCGAGCGGTGCCGGCATCTCCGAGCAGCGCCCGGCGCGCTGGACGCTGATGGCGGTCGCCTTCATTTTCCTTGGCGTCTTCCTGTTCCTGCCGCTGGTTCTGGTGTTCATGGAAGCCTTCAAGAAGGGCGTCGGCTTCTATTTCTCGGCGCTCGGCGAGCGCGACACGCTTTCGGCCATCCGCCTCACCTTGCTGGTTGCGGTCATTTCCGTGCCCCTCAACCTCGTCTTCGGCGTCGCCATGGCATGGGCCATCGCCAAATACGAGTTCAAGGGCAAGGCGTTTCTGACCACGCTGGTCGACCTGCCCTTTTCGGTCTCGCCGGTCATCTCGGGACTTGTCTATGTGCTGCTGTTCGGTGCGCAAAGCGCGCTCGGGCCGTGGCTGAAATCGCACGGCATCGAGATCCTGTTCGCGGTGCCCGGCATCGTGCTGGCCACCATTTTCGTCACCTTCCCCTTCGTTGCCCGCGAACTGATCCCCCTGATGGAGGAACAGGGCACGAAGGACGAGGAGGCCGCCATCTCGCTCGGCGCCAATGGCTGGCAGACCTTCTGGTATGTGACCCTGCCGAACGTGAAGTGGGGCCTGCTCTATGGCGTGCTCCTGTGCAACGCGCGGGCCATGGGCGAATTCGGCGCGGTGTCGGTGGTGTCCGGCCATATCCGCGGCCAGACCAACACCATGCCGCTGCATGTCGAGATTCTCTACAACGACTACAACGCCACCGGCGCCTTCGCGGTCGCCTCGCTGCTGGCCGGTCTTGCACTGGTCACGCTGGCGCTCAAGTCGCTTCTTGAAATGCGCTACGGCGCCGAAATCGCCGCGACCCGCGGGCACTGACAGGATTGACCCATGCAAGTTCGCGTCGCAAACGTTCGCAAGGAATTCGACACTTTCCCCGCGCTCCACGATGTTTCGCTGGAAGTCCGCTCGGGCGAGCTGATCGCGCTTCTGGGTCCCTCCGGCTCCGGCAAGACGACCCTGCTGCGCCTCATTGCCGGGCTGGAACAGCCGACGACCGGCCGAATCTTCTTCGGCGAGGAGGATGCCTCGGCAAAGAGCATTCGCGAACGCAATGTCGGGTTCGTCTTCCAGCACTATGCCCTGTTCCGGCACATGACCGTGGCCGACAACATCGGCTTCGGCCTCAAGGTGCGCCCGGCGCAAACCCGTCCTGCGTCGGCCGAAATCCGCAAGCGCGCCACCGATTTGCTCGATCTGGTGCAGCTTTCGGGGCTGGAAAAGCGCTATCCGGCGCAATTGTCGGGCGGCCAGCGCCAGCGTGTCGCACTGGCCCGCGCGCTTGCCATCGAACCGAAGGTGCTGCTGCTCGACGAGCCGTTCGGCGCGCTCGACGCGCAGGTGCGCCGCGACCTGCGCCGCTGGCTGCGCGAGATCCACGAAGCGACCGGCCACACCACCGTCTTCGTCACCCACGATCAGGAAGAAGCGCTTGAACTCGCCGACCGCGTGGTGGTGATGAGCCAGGGCCGCATCGAGCAGGTCGGCACCGCCGACGAGGTCTACGACACACCGAACTCGCCCTTCGTCTACGGCTTCATCGGCGATTCCAGCTCCCTGCCGGTCAGGGTCGAGGACGATCAGGTCTGGCTGGGGGAACGCCCCATCGGCCTTTCCGCCCCCGGCCTGCCTTCCGGCCCCGGCACGCTGTTCTTCCGTCCGCACGACATCGAGCTGCTCGACGGCTGCTCCGGCTGCCTGGCCGGCACCGTCGCCGCCAGCCGCCGTGTCGCCGGCACACGAAGGGTGGAGCTGGAGATCGGCGGCCAGCGCGAGCGGGTCGAGATCGAGTTGCCCGTGGACCATCCCGCCGCACAGAAGAGCCGGGTGGCTTTCCGGCCGCGAAAGTGGAAGGTTTTTCCGCAAAGCGCCATTCAGGGAAAATGACGAGGACGACAATTCCATCGAATCGGCAAAATGATGGAATTGTTTTCTCAAAGTGGCGATTCAACAGAAGCGCCATGCCTCGCGGCGACCCGACCCTGAGAGGTATACGATAGGCATTCTCATCTGGAGCCTGTCATGAAACGCCTTCTGCTTGCCGCCACGGCCGCCGCCGGTCTTCTCTTCTCCTCCGCATCGGCCTTCTCGGCCGACAAGCTGCTCAACGCCTCCTATGACGTGGCGCGCGAGCTGTTCGTTGACATCAACAAGGCTTTCGTGGCCCACCATGAAGGCGTGACCGTCGACCAGTCGCACGCCGGCACCTCCAAGCAGGCGCGCGCCATCGCCGATGGCCTCGCCGCCGACGTGGTAACCTTCAATCAGGTCACCGACATCGACTTCCTCGTCAGGCAGGGTCTGGTGTCCGACGACTGGCAGAAGGAATTCCCGGACAACGCCTCGCCCTTCTATTCCCTGCCCTCGTTCCTGGTCCGCGCCGGCAATCCGAAGAACATCAGGGACTGGGAGGATCTGGCGCGCGACGACGTGCAGATCATCTTCCCGAACCCCAAGACCTCGGGCAATGCGCGCTACACTTATCTGGCAGCCACCGCCTATGCGCGTGAGAAGTTCAGCGGCGACGAGACCAAGGTGAAGGAGTTCGTCACCAGGATCTTCAACAACGTTCCGGTGTTCGACACCGGAGGACGCGCCGCCACCACCACCTTCGCCGAGCGTGGCATCGGCGACGTGCTGATCACCTTCGAATCCGAGACCCAGGGGATCGCCAACGAATACGGCACCGACAAGTACGAGCAGGTCGTGCCCTCCGTCAGCCTGCTGGCCGAATTCCCGGTCGCCATCGTCGACAAGGTCGTGGACCAGAACGGCAGCCGCGATCTGGCCAAGTCCTATCTCGACTTCCTCTATTCGCCGGAAGGCCAGAAGATCGAGGCCGAACACGGCCTGCGCGTGCGCGACGAGGCCATCGCCGCCGGGTTCAAAGACAAGTTCCCGGACGTGCGCCTCGTGACGGTCGAGGAGGTGTTCGGCGGCTGGGACAAGGTTCAGGCCGAGCACTTCGCCGAAGGCGCGCTGCTCGATCAGGCTTACGGCAACCGCTGATCCCGCAAACCCAACCTGTCGACCGAAAAGCCGGCCTCGCGCCGGCTTTTCTTATATCCGGCCATGCCCTTGTCGAATGCGCCTCCTGGCCTTATCCTTGAAATTCAGGTCATTCCGGCCTGAAAATCCCCAAATCGCTCAAACGCGGGCTCCAGCCGGTTTGGCATCTCGTAAGACATCGGCAGGAATGCTCACCAAAAAAGGCAAATACGGTCTGAAGGCTCTTGTGCATCTGTCGCGCCTGCCGGAAGGACAACTCGCCTTCGTCAACGACATCGCCGTCAGGAACAACATTCCAAAGAAGTTCCTTGACGCCATACTTGGCGAATTGCGCAATGCCGGCTTCGTGGTAAGCCGCAAGGGCAAGGACGGCGGCTATCGCCTCGCCCGTCCCGCATCGGACATCCGCATCGGCCACGTCATCCGCGTTCTGGACGGCCCGCTGGCCCCGCTGGCCTGCGCCAGCCGCACGCAATACCAGCGCTGCGACGACTGCACCGATGAGGCCGCCTGCGAGGTGCGCCACATGATGCTCGAGGTGCGCCAGGCCATTGCCAATGTGCTGGACAGCCGCAGCCTCGCAGCCATGCGCGACGCGGCCAACGACGATTTCCCCACCGACCTCGCCCTTAACGTGTGAGCTGGCCCGCGGCGGTATCCGCACGCTCCGCCAGCATGCGGCGCGCACTTTCCTCGTCGGTGATCAGCACTGTCGGCCTGATGAGGTTCATGGCGCCCATCAGCGCGCCTATCTTTTCCTCGCCGCCCGAAGTGAGGATGCGCACCGGCGCGCGGCGCAGCCGGTCGACCTCCACCGACATCACCAACTGGTTGACGGGATGGTCGACGAGATCGCCGTTGCGGTCGAAAAAGTGGAACAGCAGGTCGCCCACCGCGCCGCGCGCCACCAGTTCCTCCCGGTCTGCTTCCTTGAGGAAGCCGCCGCGATAGAAGGTGGTTGCCGAAGCGATGCCGCCCACGCTCACCAGCACCGCATCGAGGGAATCCGCCAGCTGGAATATCTCCTGGAGCCCGCAGCGCTCGACCAGCGCGATCTTGGTTTCGATGCTGTCGACAACCGCCGGTGTCGGGATCAGATAGCCATCGCCCTGAAAGACCTGCGCGAAGCGCCAGGCGAATTCGGCCGGATTGAAACGGCGGGCCACGCCGACGCCGCCGAGCAGCGAGATCACCTTGAAATCGACAAGCGGGCGGCCGCTCAGGAACTGCAGGGTAGAAAACAGCGTGTTGCCCCAGCCCACGCCGACGCGCATTCCCGCTTTCATCACTTCCGACACATAGCCGCCTGTCCGGGCCGCGATCGCTGGGATCGGATCGGCATCCGGCATGGACAGCGGCGCCACGATGGCCTGTTCCAGCCCGAAGGCGCGTTCCAGATCGCGCTCCAGCCGCACGATCTCCACCAGATCGCTTTCGATGGTGATCTTGACCTCGCCGCGCGCGCGGGCATCGGCCAGCATGCGCACCACGGTCACGCGGCCGACGCCCAGCACGTCCGCGATCTCGTTCTGGGTCATCTGCTCGACGAAATACATCCACGCCGCCCGAATGCGCAGCCGGTCGCTGCGGCTCTCCGGGCCGCCATTGGCGACAATGGAATCGCCATTCACGTTCGAGCCGTTCTCTCCTCTGGGCTTCCTTGCCAAATCCTGCTCCCCGGACGATGCACGCTGCACGTGTAACGATTCAGCGCGGCAGCACAATATGGTTTATTGACCGCGAAGGCACGATGGGAACAATCCTGTTTTCCGGCTATCTGTTCTAAAACTCTTGGTCCACCACCAAACCGGGGCGCGAGAATGCTGCGTGAAATATCCGAGGAAGTGCGCATCAACCTCAAGGACAGGTTGCGTGAGGTGCGCGATGCGATCCGCCGCCATCGCCATGACAATGCGGGCCCCGGCCTTCCGCCCCTGCCCGGCGGGCGCACGCCCTTTCCCCTGCCCGAGATCGAAGGGCTGATCGGGCGCGCCGTCAGTGCCTTCGACGACGCCATGTCCATGGCCGAAACGCTCGTGCCGCTCGATGGCGGCCATGTCCGTCCGCGTTCGTTCGCCATCTATTTCCGATCCGGTGGCGAAACGCTGGAAGGCGAGCGGGCTTTCCGGCGCGACATGTACTATCTGGCAAGATCCATGCTGGCGCGCCGCAAGGCCGCCGCCGATCCGGTTCAGGAGGCTGGCTTTGCCGCCGTCCATGCAGCCATGCTGCGCCAGCATGGCGATCTCCTGCAGCCTGCGGGAGGCGAGGCCGGTGACACGCAGTTCATCGCCGGTATCGCGCAATTGTGCGCGGCGCTCTCGGTCGAGCTGCTGAGGGCGCGGCCGGTGCGTCCCCGCCTGCCCGAAGGAAGCACAGCCAACGTTCTCGAAGCGGAGAACATGCTGGCCGTTTCGATTCTGGTGCCCCTGGCGCTTGCCTCGGCACTGGCCAGCGCCGAGGCCGAGACCGAACCGGGGGCGGACCTGCTCGAGATGGCGGCGATAGCCGTCGAGGCACGCCTCGACCGCATCGTTCCCGCCTGCCGCGCCGCCGATCCGGTTGCCGAACTGACGCCGATCTTCGCGATGCTGATCTTCCACCTGCGCTGAATACGGGCGCGGGCCGGATTTTCGCTGTCGATGCAAATGGATGCTAGGCTGCAGTGACGATTTAACGTCTTGGGATTCCCATTTGGCTGCAAATCAGATTCTATTCTTGCCTTTGGAGGTTAGGATGGAAGGTGAGGTTCTTCGCGACGATCAATGGG
>JAIPUZ010000091.1 GCA_022833215.1 Mesorhizobium sp.
CTCTGGCTCTGGCTCTGGCTCTGGCTCTGGCTCTGGCTCTGGCTCTGGCTCTGGCTCTGGCTCTGGCTCTGGCTCTGGCTCTGGCTCTGGCTCTGGCTCTGGCTCTGGCTCTTTGAGCGAAACCTCTGCGGGCTCGGCTGGCAAGTCCTCATGCGCAGATTTCGCAACCTGCTCGGTATCTGTGTCCGGTTCGGCAGCCGCATCCGCCGGTTCCGGCCGAGGGTCTTCGTGCTTTTCCGGCTTCTCGACCTCTGCAGCGGGTTCGGCTTCGACGACAGGTGCGGGTGGCGGCGCCGGAAGCTGCTCCGGTGCCGGCGGCGTCAAATCCGCTTCAGGTAGCTGCGCCGGGACAGGCTCGGCCGGTTTCTCCGCTTCCTTCCTGCCGAAGGAAAAGACCTTCTTGATGAAGTCGAACGCCATTCCGTTTCCTTGAATCAGGCCGCGCGTGCGGCCAGCGGCACCGCCTGAAGCTGCGCGCCGTCATTGCCGGTCACCACCGCCTCGATGATCTCACCCGGCTGGCCGGCAGCGATAGCAGCCAGCGTGAAGCCTTCCGTGCGGCCAAGCCCGTCGCGTTCGATCAGGATCGACTGGACAGTGCCCGCGAGCGCATCCAGATGGCGGCGATAGGCGGTCTCGCCCACCGCCCGCAACCGGGCCGCCCGCTCCTTCACCACCTCGCGCCGCACCTGCGGCATGCGCGCCGCAGGCGTGCCCTCGCGCGGACTGAAGGGAAAGACGTGCAGATGGGTGAGGCCGCATTCCTCCACGATGTCGAGCGAACGCTGGAACATCTCCTCGGTCTCGGTCGGAAAGCCGGCGATGATGTCCGCGCCGAAAACGATATCGGGGCGCAGCCTGCGCACTTGCGCGCAAAACCGGATCGAATCGTCGCGCAGATGCCGGCGCTTCATGCGCTTCAGGGTCAGATCGTCGCCCGCCTGCAGGGACAGGTGCAGATGCGGCATCAGCCGCTTTTCCGAGGCCACGACTTCGAGCAGCTCGTCATCGGCCTCGATGGAATCGATGGAGGAAAGGCGCAGCCGCTTCACATCGGGCACCTGGGCGAGGATCGTCTTCACCAGCCGCCCGAGCTTCGGCGCGCCAGGCAGGTCCGCGCCATAGCTGGTCATGTCGACACCGGACAGCACCACCTCGGCATAGCCGTTGCCGGCCAGACGCTTCACCTGCTCCACCACCGCGCCCATCGGCACGGAGCGTGAATTGCCGCGTCCGTAGGGGATGATGCAGAAGCTGCAGCGATGGTCGCAGCCGTTCTGAACCTGCACGAAGGCCCGCGCGCGGCCCTCGATGGCATCGACCATGTGCGAGGCCGTCTCGCGCACCGAAAAGATGTCGTTGACGCGCGCCTTCTCGAACAGGTTGACGCCGAAATCCGGCAAGGCGCGATAGGAGTGGCTTTTCAGCTTCTCCTCATTGCCCAGAACGAGGTCGACCTCGTCCATGGCGACGAAATCCTGCGGTCCGGTCTGCGCGGCGCAGCCGGTGACGATGATGCGGGCCTCCGGGTTCTCGCGCCGCGCCTTGCGGATCGATTGCTTGGCCTGCCGCACCGCTTCCGCCGTCACCGCGCAAGTGTTGAAGATGATCGCCCCGCCGGCCAGTTCGCCGAGGCCGGCAGCGGTGGCCTCGCGGCGCATCACCTCGGATTCGTAGGTGTTCAGCCGGCAGCCGAAGGTGACGACCTCGATGCCTTTGTCCTGCTGTATGGGGTCGCCGCCGCTCATCAGGCCGCGCTCCCGGCATCGCGCTGCCATGCACCCGTAGCCGGATCGAAGGTGCCGGAAAACTCCCATTCGGCAGCGCCCGTCAGCACGACATGATCGTCGTCGCGCCACTCGACATGGAGCGGACCGCCCGGCGCTGTCAGGGCAACGCTGCGTCCGGTGCGACGCGTGCGGGCGGCAGCCACTGCCGCCGCGCAGGCGGCCGAGCCGCATGCCCTCGTCAGGCCCGCGCCCCGTTCCCAGGTGCGGATCGTGAGATGATCCGGCCCGGTCACCTGCGCGATGGTGATGTTGGCGCGCTCGGGAAACAGCGGATGGTTTTCCAGCAGCGGCCCGAAGCGGTCGAGCTCGTAGGACCACACATCCCTGTCGACCCAGAAGATGACGTGCGGATTGCCCATCGACACGGCCGAGGGCGAGTGCAGCACCGGGGCATCGATCGGCCCGACCTGCAATTCGATCATGCGCGTGTCGCGGAATTCTTCCGCCAGCGGTATTTCCTGCCAGCCGAAGCGCGGCTTGCCCATGTCGACGGAGATCAGCCCGTCCTCGTGCTGGCGCGCGTTGAGAATGCCGGCCACGGTCTCGAAGGTGAATACGCCTTTCCCCGTTTCCGCCGCCAGAGCCTGCACGACACAGCGCGTGCCGTTGCCGCAGGCCTGTGCCGACGAGCCGTCCGCATTCAGGATCTCGATGAAATTGTCCGTGCCGGGCGTGCGGGCGTCATGGATGGCCATGATCTGGTCGAAATGCGTCACGGCATCGGCGGCCAGCGCCAGCGCCGCCCGCGGCGAAACACGGTCGGCACGGCCACGCATATCGGCGACGATGATCTCGTTGCCGATGCCGTTCATCCTGGCGAAGGGGGCCGGACCTGCCATTTCCGTTTCGTTTCCAGCTTGCCTTGCGGGAACCGCCTTGCGCGCTGCCCGTGAGCCTTTGAAATTGAGTGCCTTTCGGAAAAACCGGTTTCCCCGCGCGAAAGGCCTTGGTTAGCCCGCTATATGGCGGAAACGACCATGAATTACCAGTGCGGACCGCCCTTTCGGGCGACCGGGCGTTTCGGCATGCGGCACCCGGCAAGCCACAGATATGCCGGGTTTGGCGGATAATGCTGTGGCAAAGATACAACAATCGCTGACACAAACCGTATTTTAACCATATGACGTTGAAATTCTGCCACCTTCACCGAATTGGTAGGGGGCGAGTTTTTTGACGGTGCCGGTCAGGCCCGCGGAGGTTTTTATGGAATTTCTGAGAACGGGCGCGATTGCGGCAATCGGCGCTGCACTTCTGGCAAGCGGTTGCACAAGCTCGCGCTTCTCCTCCATGGACAACACGCGCCCGGAGCCGCTGCAGCCTGCGCCCTCGGGTACCATCTCCTCCAACCAGCTTCCTCCTCCCACGGGCCCCGGCGCTCCGACCGATCCGTCGCAGTTCCCGGCCGCGCCGCAGCAAAACGAGCAGGTCGCATCCTTGCCGCCGGATGGCAGCGCGCCTGCGACCGCAGCGGACCTGACACCGGCCAGCGTCGCCGGCGTCTGGACCGTCAATGTCAGCGGCCAGAGCTGCAAGGTGGCGACGCCACAGACCAAGTTCGGCCAGGGCTACCGGGCCGGCCCGCTGCGCTGCCCCGCGCCTGTCGACGGCGTGAAATCCTGGAACGTGGCCGGCAAGCAGCTGACCCTGTACGATCAGGACGGCGGCTCATTGGCCCGCCTCTACTCGTCGGGCGGCGGCCGCTTCGACGGCCAGACCTCCAATGGCATGCCCATTTCGCTGACCCGCTAGATCATTCCGCAGGGCGATATCAGAATGCATCTGCGTGACGGTATCCAGACGCGCGCGACCGTCAGGCAGAGTTACCTGCACCGTGTCGAAACCGGTGCGGTGCGCCGCGACGAGGCGCAGCTCGTCATCGCCGACCGGCTCGACAATCTGATCGACGAGATCGCCGAGAAACGTCTCACCAGAAAGTCCAGCGCGCTCGGCTGGCTGTTCGCCCGCAAGCGCGAAAAGAAGGCCGAAGTGCGCGGCCTCTACATCTATGGCGGCGTCGGGCGCGGCAAGACCATGCTGATGGACATGTTTTTCGAACTGGTTCCGGCACGCGCCAAGCGCCGGGCCCACTTCAACGACTTCATGGCCGATGTGCACGACCGCATCCAGAAGCACCGGCAGGCGCGCAAGGACGGCAGCGTCAGGGAAGACGACCCGATTCCACCCGTGGCGCGCGCGCTGGCCGCGGAAGCCTGGGTGCTGTGCTTCGACGAGTTCGCGGTCACCGACATCGCCGATGCCATGATCCTGTCGAGGCTGTTCTCGGCCCTGTTCGACAACGGCGTGGTGCTGGTGGCGACCTCGAACGTGGCGCCGCGCAACCTCTACCACAATGGCCTCAACCGCCAGCTTTTCCTGCCTTTCATCGACATACTGGAACGCCATGCCGAGGTTCTGAACCTCGACATCGACACCGACTACCGGCTGGAGAAGCTGAACAGCCTGCCGGTCTACATCACCCCTGCCGATGCAACCGCCGATGCCGCACTCGACGAGGCGTGGGAGGCCATGACCGAAGGTCTCGCGACCGCCCCGGCCAGCATTACGGTGAAGGGCCGCACCATACCGGTGCCGCGCGCCGCCGGCGAGGCCGCGCGCTTCAGCTTCGCGGACCTGTGCGAAAAACCGCTTGGCGCGCGCGACTATCTGGCCATCGCCGCGCGCTATTCCACGATCTTCATCGATCATGTTCCCGTGCTGGACGAAAGCCGCCACAACGAGGCCAAGCGCTTCATTCTGCTGATCGACGTGATCTACGACCAGCAGCTGCGGCTGGTGCTGAGCGCCGACGCGCCGCCCACCGCTCTCTATGTCGGCCGCCAGGGCACCGAAGCCTTCGAGTTCGACCGCACTGCCTCGCGCCTCATCGAGATGCAGAGCCGCGACTGGCGCGACCTGTGGGCGAACCGCAACGACAGGACACCGGCGGTTGTAACTCAGGAACACGCAACCGCGCGCGAGGCCTGAGCCAACCGTCACCATTTGGAGACAATCTTCTGCTTAAAAGCCGTCATCCAGTGGACAAGCTGCCAGAATTTTGACGCTTACGTAATTCAAACCGGTTCTAAACGATTGAAATTTCAGGAGTTGAAATAACCGTTTGAATTTTATCGACACGGGGGCTATGGGGTGCGGCGAAAATTCGCGGGGCTTTCCATATCCCACCTGCCTTCACCTCGACGCCATCGCGGCGCCGTCATAGCAAAGGGAAATCATCCTGACATGGCACGCAAGAAGATAGCACTGATCGGCTCCGGCATGATTGGCGGCACCCTCGCCCACATGATCGGCCTGAAGGAACTGGGCGACGTCGTCCTGTTCGATATCGCCGAGGGCATTCCGCAGGGCAAGGGTCTCGACATCGCCGAGTCCTCGCCGGTCGATGGTTTCGACGCCCGCTATGTCGGCGTCAACGACTATGCCGGCATCGAGGGTGCGGATGTGTGCATTGTCACCGCCGGCGTGCCGCGCAAGCCGGGCATGAGCCGCGACGATCTTCTGGGCATCAACCTCAAGGTGATGGAACAGGTCGGCGCCGGCATCGCCAAATACGCGCCGAACGCCTTCGTCATCTGCATCACCAATCCGCTCGACGCCATGGTCTGGGCGCTTCAGAAGTTCTCCGGCCTGCCCAAGAGCCATGTCGTGGGCATGGCCGGCGTTCTGGACTCCGCCCGCTTCCGCTATTTCCTCGCCGAGGAATTCAATGTTTCCGTTGAAGACGTTTCGGCCATGACGCTGGGCGGCCACGGCGACGACATGGTGCCGATGGTGCGTTACTCCACCGTTGCCGGCATTCCGCTGCCCGATCTGGTCAAGATGGGCTGGACCTCCAAGGAGAAGCTGGACGCCATCGTCGAGCGCACCCGCAAGGGCGGCGGCGAGATCGTCGGCCTGCTCAAGACCGGTTCGGCCTACTACGCTCCGGCCTCCTCGGCCATCGCCATGGCCGAGAGCTACCTGAAGGACAAGAAGCGGGTGCTGCCCTGCGCAACCCACCTCAACGGCCAGTATGGCGTGAAGGACACCTATGTCGGCGTTCCGGTGGTCATCGGCGCCGGCGGCGTCGAGCGCATCATCGAGCTCGAATTCAACAAGGAAGAGCAGGCGATGTTCGACAAGTCGCTTGCCGCCGTCCAGAGCCTCACCGAGGCCTGCACCGGCATCGCGCCGCAGCTTGCCCAGAAGTAATCAAGGAAAGGCCTGCAAATGAATATCCATGAGTATCAGGGCAAGCAGCTCCTGAAGGCCTATGGCGCACCCGTCGCCGATGGCGTGCCGATCTTCACCGCCGAAGAGGCGGAAGCCGCGGCGAGGAAGCTTCCCGGCCCGCTTTATGTGGTGAAGAGCCAGATCCATGCCGGCGGCCGTGGCAAGGGCAAGTTCAGAGAACTCGGCCCCGACGCCAAGGGCGGCGTGCGCCTTGCCAAGTCGGTCGAGGAAGTGGTCGCCCACGCAAAGGAAATGCTGGGCAACACGCTGGTGACCAAGCAGACCGGTCCGGCCGGCAAGCAGGTCAACCGCCTCTACATCGAGGACGGCGCCGACATCGACCGCGAGCTTTACCTGTCGCTGCTGGTCGACCGCACCGTCGGCCGCGTCGCCTTCGTCGTGTCCACCGAGGGTGGCATGGACATCGAGGCCGTGGCCGAGGCGACGCCGGAGAAGATCATCACCGTCGCCATCGATCCCGAGACGGGCGTCACCGATGCCGACGTCGCGAAGATCAACGGCGCGCTGGAACTGTCCGACGAGGCTGCCGAGGACGGCAAGAAGCTGTTTCCGCTGCTCTACAAGGCTTTTTCCGACAAGGACATGAGCCTGCTCGAGATCAACCCGCTGATCGTCATGACCAGCGGCCGCCTGCGCGTTCTCGACGCCAAGGTCTCCTTCGACGGCAACGCCCTGTTCCGCCACGACGACGTGAAGGAACTGCGCGACATCACCGAGGAAGACTCCAAGGAAATCGAGGCCTCGAAGTGGGACCTCGCCTATGTCGCCCTCGACGGCAACATCGGCTGCATGGTCAATGGCGCGGGCCTCGCCATGGCGACGATGGACATCATCAAGCTCTACGGGGCCGAGCCGGCCAATTTCTGCGACGTCGGCGGCGGCGCCGGCAAGGAGAAGGTCGCGGCGGCATTCAAGATCATCACCGCCGACCCCCGCGTCGAGGGCATCCTGGTCAACATCTTCGGCGGCATCATGAAATGCGACGTGATCGCCGAGGGCGTTGTCGCAGCCGTCAAGGAAGTGGGCCTCAAGGTGCCGCTGGTCGTGCGCCTCGAAGGCACCAATGTGGAGCTGGGCAAGAAGATCATCAACGAGAGCGGGCTCAACGTCATCTCGGCGGACGATCTCGATGACGCCGCCCAGAAGATCGTCAAGGCCGTGAAAGGGAACTGACCCCAGATGTCCATTCTCATCAACAAAGACACCAAGGTCCTCGTTCAGGGTCTGACCGGCAAGACCGGCACATTCCACACCGAGCAGGCGCTGGCCTATCACGGCACCAAGATGGTCGGCGGCATCCACCCCAAGAAGGGCGGCGAGAACTGGACCGGCGCAAAGGGCGAGACCCTGCCGATCTTCGCATCCGTGGCCGAAGGCAGGGACAAGACCGGCGCAACCGCCTCGGTCGTCTACGTGCCGCCGGCGGGTGCTGCGGCAGCCATCATCGAGGCCATCGAGGCCGAGATGGAGCTGATCGTGTGCATCACTGAAGGCATCCCGGTCATGGACATGGTCAAGGTCAAGGCAAAGCTCGACAAGTCGAAGTCGCGCCTAATCGGACCGAACTGCCCCGGCATCGTCACCCCCGACGAATGCAAGATCGGCATCATGCCCGGCAACATCTTCCGCAAGGGCTCGGTCGGCGTTGTTTCGCGCTCGGGAACGCTTACCTATGAGGCAGTGTTCCAGACCACCAACGAGGGCCTCGGCCAGACCACGGCCGTCGGCATCGGCGGCGACCCGGTCAAGGGCACGGAGTTCATCGACGTGCTGGAGATGTTCCTTGCCGACGACGAGACCAAGTCGATCATCATGATCGGCGAGATCGGCGGTTCCGCCGAGGAAGACGCCGCGCAGTTCCTGCGCGACGAGGCAAAGCGCGGCCGAAGCAAGCCGATGGCCGGCTTCATCGCGGGCCGCACCGCCCCTCCCGGCCGCACCATGGGCCATGCCGGCGCCGTGATCTCGGGCGGCAAGGGCGGAGCCGAGGACAAGATCGCCGCCATGGAAGCGGCCGGCATCAGGGTCTCCCCATCGCCGGCGCGACTGGGGAAAACCCTGGTCGAAGCCATCAAGGGCTGATCGACGCGCCGGGCGGTCCTCCTGCCCGGCGCGAATGACAAGGGGGAGAGGGTTAACGCGACGGCCGGGACCGTCAGGCATATGCGGCAGGGCCGCAAACGCAAGGAGCTGAAGCAAGGGCTTCAAGAAGCGACATGTCGAGACAAGACCAGAACAACGATCAATTCTCTCTCACCTCCTTCCTGTACGGCGGCAACGCCGACTATATCGAGGCGCTGCATGCCGCATGGCAGGACGATCCCTCGGCCGTCGATCCGGAGTGGCAGGATTTCTTCGCCGCGCTGAAGGACGACGCCTCGATCGTGAAGAAGAACGCCGAGGGCGCTTCATGGAAGAAGCCCAACTGGCCGGTGCAGGCCAATGGCGAGCTGATTTCGGCGCTCGACGGCGACTGGGGCCTGATCGAGAAGGTCATGGGCAAGAAGGTTCGCGAAAAGGCCGCCCAAACGGCCGGACCGCTCGCCAATGCCGACGTGCATCAGGCCACGCGCGATTCCGTTCATGCCATCATGATGATCCGCGCCTTCCGCATGCGCGGCCATCTGCATGCCAATCTCGATCCGCTGGGCATCGCCAAGCCGCTCGAGGACTATAACGAGCTGTCGCCGCAGAACTACGGCTTCACCGAGGCCGATTACGACCGCCCGATCTTCCTCGACAATGTTCTGGGCCTCGAATACGCCACCGTGCGTCAGATGCTCGACATCCTCACCCGCACCTATTGCTCGACGCTTGGCGTCGAGTTCATGCACATTTCCGATCCCGAGGAGAAGGCCTGGATTCAGGAGCGCATCGAGGGCGCGGACAAGGAAATCTCCTTCACGGCCGAAGGCAAGAAGGCAATCCTGTCCAAGCTGATCGAGGCCGAAGGCTTCGAGCAGTTCATCGACGTGAAGTACAAGGGCACCAAGCGCTTCGGCCTCGACGGCGGCGAATCCCTCATCCCGGCGCTGGAGCAGATCATCAAGCGCGGCGGCGCGCTCGGCATGAAGGAGATCGTGCTCGGCATGGCCCATCGCGGCCGCCTCAACGTGCTCTCCCAGGTCATGGCCAAGCCGCACCGCGCCATCTTCCACGAGTTCAAGGGCGGCTCCTACGCCCCCGACGACGTGGAAGGCTCAGGCGACGTGAAGTATCACCTAGGCGCTTCGTCGGACCGCGTTTTCGACGGCAATCAGGTTCACCTGTCGCTGACGGCCAACCCGTCCCACCTTGAAATCGTCAATCCGGTGGTAATGGGCAAGGCCCGCGCCAAGCAGGACCAGCTCTTCGGCCGCACCCGCGAGGAGATCGTTCCGCTGGAAGAGCGCTCCAAGGTTCTGCCGCTGCTGATTCATGGCGACGCAGCATTCGCCGGCCAGGGCGTTGTCGCGGAAATCCTCGGCCTGTCCGGCCTGCGCGGCCATCGCGTTGCCGGCACGCTGCACGTCATCATCAACAACCAGATCGGCTTCACCACCAATCCGCGCTTCTCGCGTTCGTCGCCCTACCCGTCCGACGTCGCCAAGATGATCGAGGCGCCGATCTTCCACGTCAACGGAGACGACCCGGAAGCCGTGGTCTTCGCCGCGAAGGTGGCGACGGAATTCCGCATGAAATTCCACAAGCCCGTCGTCATCGACATGTTCTGCTACCGCCGCTTCGGGCACAATGAGGGCGACGAGCCGGCATTCACGCAGCCGATCATGTATCGCGCCATCCGCGCCCACAAAACGGCCGTGCAGCTCTATGGCGATCGCCTGATCGCGGAGGGCCTCATCACGCAGGACGAGATCGCCCGGATGAAGGCGGAGTGGCGCGCTCATCTGGAAGAGGAGTTCGAGGCCGGCCAGAGCTACAAGCCCAACAAGGCGGACTGGCTGGACGGCGTGTGGTCGGGCCTGCGCGTTGCAGACAATCAGGACGAATTGCGCCGCGGCAAGACCGCCGTTCCGGCGAAGACCCTGAAGGAGATCGGCAAGAAGCTGACCGAGGTTCCGAAGGACTTCGAGGTGCACCGCACCATCCAGCGCTTCCTCGACAACCGGCGCAACGCCATCGAAACCGGCGAAGGCATCGACTGGGCAACCGCCGAGGCGCTGGCCTTCGGCTCGATCCTGCTCGATGGCAACCACATCCGCCTTTCCGGTCAGGATTCGGAGCGCGGCACCTTCTCGCAGCGTCACTCGGTGCTCTACGACCAGCGCGACGAAAACCGCTATATACCGCTGAACAACCTGTCGGCCGCGCAGGCCGGCTACGAGGTCATCAATTCGATGCTCTCGGAAGAGGCGGTGCTCGGCTTCGAATACGGCTATTCGCTGTCGGCGCCCAAGGCGCTGACGCTGTGGGAAGCCCAGTTCGGCGACTTCGCCAACGGCGCCCAGGTGGTGTTCGACCAATTCATCTCGTCGGGCGAGCGCAAGTGGCTGCGCATGTCGGGCCTGGTGTGCCTGCTGCCGCATGGCTACGAAGGTCAGGGACCGGAACACTCCTCCGCCCGTCTCGAGCGCTTCCTCCAGCTCTGCGCCGAGGACAACATGCAGGTCGCCTACTGCACGACGCCGGCCAACTACTTCCATATCCTGCGCCGGCAATTGAAGCGCGACTTCCGCAAGCCGCTGATCCTGATGACGCCCAAGTCGCTGCTGCGCCACAAGCGCGCCGTGTCGACGATTGCGGAACTGTCGGGCGAAAGCTCTTTCCACCGCCTGCTCTGGGACGACGCGCAATATCTGGGCGACCAGCCGATCAAGCTGGTCAAGGATTCCAAGATCCGCCGCGTCGTGCTGTGCTCGGGCAAGGTCTACTATGACCTCTACGAGGAACGCGAGAAGCGCGGCATCAACGACATCTATCTGCTGCGCGTCGAGCAGCTCTACCCGTTCCCGGCAAAGGCGCTGATCACCGAGCTGTCGCGCTTCCGCAACGCGGAAATGGTGTGGTGCCAGGAGGAGCCCAAGAACATGGGCGCCTGGTCGTTCATCGACCCCTATCTGGAATGGGTGCTGGCCCATATCGACGCCAGGCACCAGCGCGTGCGTTACACCGGCCGCCCGGCCGCCGCCTCCCCGGCGACGGGCCTGATGTCGAAGCATCTGGCGCAGCTTGCCGCCTTCCTCGAAGATGCTCTCGGCGAATAACAACTGGATAAAGAGAACGGACAGGCATAATGGCTACCGAAATCCGCGTTCCCACTCTCGGCGAATCCGTGTCCGAGGCGACCATCGGCAAGTGGTTCAAGAAGGTCGGCGACGCAATCGCCGCTGACGAACCGCTGGTCGAGCTCGAAACCGACAAGGTGACCGTGGAGGTGCCGGCCCCGGCCGCCGGCACGCTGGTCGAGATCACCGCACAGGAAGGCGAGACCGTCGGCGTCAACGCACTTCTGGGCACGATCGGCGAAGGCAAGGGCGCGGCGCCCGCGCCGAAGCAGGAAGTGGCCGTGGCGCAGGCATCCGCGCCGACCGCCGCCTCGACCACGAAGGAAGCTGCGGCACAGCAGGCGCAGATCGCCGGCGAAGGCCCGATCGAAGAGCGCATCATGCCGCCGGCCCCTTCGGCTGCGAAGCTGCTGGCCGAAAACAATCTGTCGGCGGACCAGATTTCGGGTTCCGGAAAGCGCGGTCAGGTTCTGAAGGGCGATGTGCTCGACGCCGTCGCGAAGGGCGTCTCCGCGCAGCCGGCAACGGCTCCGGCCGCCGCGCGCGTGCCGTCCGCCGCCGGCGACGAGGTGCGCGAGGAGCGCGTGCGCATGACCAAGCTGCGCCAGACCATCGCGCGCCGCCTGAAGGATGCCCAGAACACCGCTGCCATGCTCACCACCTTCAACGAGGTGGACATGAAGCCGGTGATGGACCTGCGCGCCAGGTACAAGGACCTGTTCGAGAAGAAGCACGGCGTGAAGCTCGGCTTCATGGGCTTCTTCACCAAGGCCGTGACCCATGCGCTGAAGGAGATCCCGGCCGTCAATGCCGAGATCGACGGCACCGACCTCATCTACAAGAACTACGCCCATATCGGCGTGGCGGTCGGAACCGAGAAGGGCCTCGTCGTGCCGGTGGTGCGCGACGCCGACGCCATGTCCATTGCCGGGATCGAGAAGGAAATCGGCCGTCTGGGCGTGGCGGCGCGTGACGGCAAGCTCTCCGTCGCCGACATGCAGGGCGGCACCTTCACAATCTCCAACGGCGGCGTCTACGGCTCGCTGATGTCGACGCCAATCCTCAACGCGCCGCAGTCGGGCATCCTCGGCATGCACAAGATCCAGGAGCGCCCGGTGGTGGTCGGCGGACAGATCGTCATCCGCCCGATGATGTATCTGGCGTTGTCCTACGATCACCGCATCGTCGACGGCAAGGAAGCCGTGACCTTCCTGGTCCGCGTCAAGGAGACGCTGGAGGATCCGGAGCGTCTGGTTCTGGACCTGTAGCCGGGGAGCGGTCGTCCGTGGCGACGAAGCATCTTATCTCGCGGGGCGGCAGGGCGGTTTGCCTTGCCGCCCTGCTCGCCGCACAGCTTTCGGCTGCGCAGGCGGCCTGCCCGATGGAGCTGGCCGTCTATGAAGACGAGGCAAAGACGGCCGGCATCGATTTCCGGCCGACCGGCGAATCCATGGTGGTGACCAACACCTTCCGGATGAATTTGCGCAAAGGCATCCAGCTCGACGGCATCGTCATGTGGAGCGAGGAAACGCCCCGTCCCTATGCATCGCTGCTCTATCAGTGCCCCGAAGGCGACGTCACCGGCGACGAGATCGCCGAATGCACGCTGTGGGAAGGGCCCGTCTATGCCGTAGCACAGGACGGCAAGGTCGGTTTGATGCCCGCCGAGGGCAGCCCTGCCCCGCAGACGTTGATCCTGCCCGATCTCGGACCGACATTGCGACAGGCCGCCATCTTCGCCGATGATGAGGACGAGGCCGGGCTCCCCGGCGACGTCTTCGGGCTGGCAGGGTGCCAGGAATAGCTTTTCACCGGCCGCCATGTGGTGGCCGCGACTTGATCGAATGGCCTTTGCGGCCAGCAGGAAAGGAACGGACAAATGGCATATGATGTCGTCGTCATCGGCTCTGGCCCCGGCGGCTATGTGTGCGCCATCAAGGCGGCGCAGCTTGGCCTCAAGGTCGCGGTTGTCGAGAAGCGCGAGACCTTCGGCGGCACCTGCCTGAACATCGGCTGCATTCCCTCCAAGGCGCTGCTGCACGCTTCCGAGATGTTTGCCGAGGCCGGCCATTCCTTCGATGCGCTGGGCGTCGAGATTTCCGCGCCGAAGCTGAACCTCGGCAAGATGATGGCGCACAAGGACACGACCGTCTCCGCCAATGTCGCCGGCGTGGCCTTCCTGTTCAAGAAGAACAAGATCGATTCCTTCCGCGGCACCGGCAAGGTCCTCGCGGCCGGCAAGGTGGCGGTTGTCGCCGAAGACGGCAGCACGCAGGAGATCGAGACGAAGAACATCGTCATCGCCACCGGCTCCGACGTGGCCGGCATTCCCGGCGTGGAAGTCGACATCGACGAGAAGATCATCGTCTCCTCCACCGGCGCGCTGACGCTGGACAAGGTGCCGCAGAACCTTGTCGTGGTCGGCGGCGGCGTCATCGGGCTGGAACTCGGCTCGGTCTGGGCCCGTCTCGGCGCCAGTGTCACCGTGGTCGAATTCCTCGACACCATTCTCGGCGGCATGGACGGCGAAGTCGCCAAGCAGTTCCAGCGCCTGCTGGGCAAGCAGGGCTTCACCTTCAAGCTGGGATCCAAAGTCACGGGCGTTGCGAAGTCCGGCAACGGCGCATCCGTGACCTTCGAGCCTGTGAAAGGCGGCGATGCGGAGACCATCGAAGCCGATGTCGTGCTGATCGCCACCGGCCGCAAGCCCTACACCGAAGGGCTGGGGCTGAAGGAAGCCGGCGTCGAGATGGACGAGCGCGGCCGCGTCAAAACCGACGGCCATCTGCGTACCAACGTGCCCGGCATCTATGCCATCGGCGATGTGGTGGCCGGTCCGATGCTCGCCCACAAGGCCGAAGATGAAGGTGTGGCCGTGGCCGAGATCATCGCCGGTCAGGCCGGCCACGTGAACTACGACGTCATTCCGGGCGTCGTCTACACCAGCCCGGAGGTCGCCTCGGTCGGCAGGACCGAAGAGGAGCTGAAGAAGGCCGGCATCGCCTACAAGTCCGGCAAGTTCCCCTTCACCGCCAATGGCCGGGCGCGCGCCATGCAGCACACCGACGGCTTCGTGAAGGTACTGGCCGACAAGGAGACCGACCGGGTTCTCGGCGTCCATATCGTCGGCTTCGGCGCCGGCGAGATGATCCACGAGGCGGCGGTGCTGATGGAATTCGGCGGCTCTTCGGAAGACCTCGCCCGTACCTGCCACGCCCACCCGACCATGTCGGAGGCGGTCAAGGAGGCAGCGCTCGCCACCTTCGCCAAGCCGATCCACATCTGATCGGCTGACGCTTCACCCCGTAAGGGAACGGCCCGCCCATTGGCGGGCCGTTTTTCGTTCACGCCCTGGCCGCGGCTCAGTTGGCCGGCTGCTCGGGAGCAGGCTCTGCCGGGGCCGGCTCGGCAGGAGCTGGCTCGGTGGGTGCCGGAGCGCTCTCAGTCGGGGCCGGCTCCGCGGGTGCGGGAGCGGGTTCAACCGGAGCCGGAGCGGGCTCAGCCGGAGCCGGTTCCGCAGGCGCAGGTTCGGCCGGTGCGGGCGCAGGTTCCGTCGCTGCAGGAGGCGGCGGCGCTTCGGGAGCCGGCTGCTGGCCGCCGGCGAAGATATAATAAGCGACGAGCGCCAGCACGACGATGATCAGGGCGATGATCCAGGCGCTGCCGCCCCCACGCGGGGGTGGAGGCGGATCGAGCCGGGGATCGGACGCCGAATGGGGCGGCACCGGGTTCAAGGGATCGAGCGGGCGATGGTCGTCCGGGCCCGGTGGATGGGGATTGGCCATTCTGTCCTCCTGAAAAGGGATCGAGCAACCCAGACCAACGCAAAACACGCCAACAGGTTGCATCGACCCCTTCAGATGGGATCGGCCTGTTCAGGGAACCATGGTGACGGTGTAGCCGGCCTTGCGGAACCCTTCCACAAGCCCTTCGGGGCCGGGCAGATGCAGGGCCCCCACCGCAAGAAAGGCTTTGCCGCCGTCGAGATAGTGTCCAGCACTTTCGATCATGCCCTTGTTGCGGCGATTTATGAGCGCTTCCTCGAACGCCGCGTAGCCGGCAGCATCCTGCGCCTGCTGTGGCATCACCACACCGAACATCGGCATGATCATGCCGACATCGCCTTTCCGGTAGAGCCGGATCATCGTTTCGGTCATGTCGTCGATGCCGTCACCCAGCCGGATCGTGTCCAGCAGCCCCTGCATGTGGAATTCCATCGGCAGCGAGGCCATTGCGCGCAGCTGGTCGGCGGCGGTCTCCAGTCCGCCCAGCTTCTTGCCGGCCCGCTCCGCATCCTGCGCCAGCTTCACGTCGAGGATCGCCTCGCCGGCTGTCCGGCGATCGATCTCGCATTGCGGTACCGCCACCATGGACAGCAGCATCCACGGCTTCATCCTGGCAACGCTGCCAGGCGGGACGCCGCGCGCCCTGAGTCCCTGCCTGAGCACCTCGGCATCCTCTGCGGAAAGCTGCGAGGCCAGTGTTTCCGTCCCGGTGAACATCATCAGTTCAGGGTCCTGCGCCATCGCCGCCATCATGCGCGAGGGATCGAGCACGTCCGTGGTCTCGATCACCACCGTGCCGGCGCCGTCATAGGCGGCCTGCGCCGACGGCGGCAGTTCCGTCACCCGCGGATCGCTCAGGTGAAAGGTTCCGAACAGGTAGGAAGGCGCGACGCCTTCCTTCTCCAGCTTCCACAGCACGCCCTTGCCGTTGAGCGTCGCATCGGCCTCCTGCCGCGCTTGCGCATAGGCGGCCGGATTGTCCCTTTCGAGCTTTTCCATCAGGTCGATACCCGCACAGGCGCCCGGCTCGGCCTGTGCCTTGCCCGTCGCCACAGCCAGAACGATAACAAACGACAGGAAGAACAGGAGATTGAGCCCCGCCAGAAGCTTCAGGCAGAACAGCGCGGCGCGGTCGGCGAATGCAGGAGCGTGGGTCATGCCTTTCCACTACGCCCAAATCGCGGCGAAACCGTTAATCCGGAAGACCGTCAGGCGCGCGGATGGGCGGATTCGTAGATTTCCAGCAGCCGCGCCGTATCGACGCCGGTATAGACCTGCGTGGTCGACAGGCTGGCATGGCCGAGCAGTTCCTGAATGGTGCGCAGGTCGCCCCCGCGCCCCAGCAGATGCGTGGCGAAGGAGTGGCGCAGCGCATGGGGCGTGGCCGTATCCGGCAGGTTCAGCGCCGAGCGCATACGTACCATTTCGCGCTGGATGATGGCCGGATTGAGCGCGCCGCCGCGCGCGCCGCGAAACAGGGGCTTCTCTGTCTCAAGGTGATAAGGGCACAGGCGTCGATACTCCATCGCCGCCTGCACGGCGACCGGCAGGAGCGGCACCAGCCGGGTCTTGCCGCCCTTGCCGGTCACACGCAGCATGGTTTCGTCGCCATGTGCAATCTCGCCGCCGGCAAGACCAAGCGCCTCGGAAATGCGCAGGCCGCAGCCGTAGAGCAGGGTCAGCACCGCGGCATTGCGTGCCGCGATCCATGGCTCCTCGGCAAGCTGCTCGCCGGCCGCCACCACGCGTTTTGCATCGAGCGCCGTGAGCGGCCTGGGCAGCGATTTAGGCTGGCGTGGCGCGCGCAGGGCCGCAGCGCCCGCCGCATTCGCCATGCCCCGGCGCTCGAGAAAACGCAGCAGTGAGCGAATGCCGGCAAGTCCCCGTCCCAGCGTACGCGCACCGGCTCCCGCCCCACGCCGGGCAGCCAGGAAGGCGCGCAGATCCGCCGGTTTCAGTTCGGCGATGTCGGCAATGCCCGGCGGCCCGCCGCAATGGCCGGTGAGGAATTGCAGGAACTGGCGCGTGTCGCGCTCATAAGCCTCCGCCGTCAGCGTCGACAGCCGCCGCTCACCCGCAAGCGCCGCAAGCCATTCCATGCGGGCGACCTGAAGGTCCGGTTTTGCGGAAATGAGGAATTGTTCCTGCGTCTTCATGCCTCCATCTTCCCCCGAACGGGTTAGGAAGCGGTGAAGCTTGCTTGAAAAGGCTCTGCCCCCGATCTAGGACATCACCAGACTGCAAGGATCGAATGTCATGGCCAAGCTTGAAAACCCCGTCCAGATGGCCGTGATCGGCGCTCCGCACGGCATCAGGGGTGAATTGCGCGTCAAGACCTTCACCGGCGAACCGGAGGCGCTGGGCGACTACGGCCCGCTCTACACGCAGGACGGCCGCTCGTTCGAGGTCGCCAGCATCCGCGCTGCCGGCAACATGGCCGTGGTGCGCTTCGCCGAAGTCGGGGACCGCAACGCGGCCGAAGCGCTGACCGGCACGGAACTGTTCGTCGACCGCTCCGTGCTGCCCGAGCCGGAACAAGAGGACGAGTTCTATCATGCCGACCTGATCGGCCTGGACGTGCGCGACGACAGCGGTGCCGTGCTCGGCAAGGTGCTGGCAGTGCAGAATTTCGGCGGCGGCGACATACTCGACCTGATGATCGGCGGCCGCAAGGGCGTGCTCATCCCCTTCACGCAGGCCGCCGTGCCGGAAGTGACGATTGCGGAGGGCTTCATCCGCATCGATCCCGTCGCCGCCGGGCTGGTGGACGACGGCGACGATGGTCCGGACGACGGCAGGGATGAGGGTTTCGATCCGTCCGACCGGCCGCGGGGCCCCAGGGACGCCGGAGGCAACCGGTGAGCTTTTCGGCTTCGGTGCTGACGCTCTACCCGGAAATGTTTCCGGGTGCGCTGGGCATGTCGCTGGCTGGCCGGGCGCTGGAGGCCGGCACCTGGTCGCTGGAAACGGTGCAGATCCGCGATTTCGCCACCGACCGTCACCGCACGGTGGACGACACCCCGGCCGGCGGCGGCGCCGGCATGGTGATGCGCGCCGATGTGCTGGCCCGCGCCATCGATCACACTTCCCCGCCCTCCGACCCGCGCCCGCGCCTGCTGATGAGCCCGCGCGGCCGGCCGCTGAAGCAGGAACGCGTGCGCGAACTGGCCGCCGGCCCCGGCGCCGTCATCCTGTGCGGCCGCTTCGAGGGTGTCGACCAGCGCCTCATCGAGGCCCGGCAGCTGGAGGAAGTCTCGATCGGCGACTACATCCTTTCCGGGGGCGAGCCGGCCGCGCTGGTGCTGCTCGACGCCGTGGTGCGCCTGCTGCCCGGCGTCATGGGCAACGAACTGTCGGGCGAGGAGGAAAGCTTCGAGGGCGGATTGCTGGAGCATCCGCACTACACGCGCCCGCAGGAGTTCGAGGGCCGGCCAATTCCCGAGGTGCTGACCTCCGGCAACCATGCCAGGATCGCGGCCTGGCGGCGGGCGCAAGCCGAGAAGCTGACGCGCGACAGACGTCCCGACCTGCTTGCCGATGAGTGAAAGGCCCGGACAGAAGCCTTTCAGGCGGCCATGAACTCCGGGTTGCGCGCCACCAGCGCCACCTTCAGCTTCTCCAGGGCGCGCGCTTCGAGCTGACGCACGCGTTCCTTGGAAATGCCCATGGCGTCTCCGAGTTCGGCCAGCGTCGCGCCGTCGTCCTTGAGCCTGCGCTCCTCGATGATGCGCAGTTCGCGCGGATTGAGCGCGCCAAGCGCGTCCCTCAGCCAGGTGCTGCGGCGCTCGATGTCGATGGTTTCGCAAACCACTTCGTCGGGCAACGGATCGTCGCAGACGAGGAAATCCATGCGTTCCATCGAATCGGGATCGGCCGAAAGCGGCGCATTGAGAGAGCTGTCCGGCGCGGAAAGGCGCGAATCCATGTTCGCCACGTCAGCCTCGGCAACGCCGAGCGCGGTTGCGATCTCCTGATAGATGGTGGCATTGGAAAGCGTGTCGTTGCCGGCTGCAAGCCGCGCCCTCAGCCTGCGCAGGTTGAAGAACAGCGCCTTCTGGGCAGAACTGGTGCCGCCGCGCACGATCGACCAGTTGCGCAGGATGTAATCCTGCATCGAGGCGCGTATCCACCACGTGGCATAGGTGGAGAAGCGAACATCCCGTTCCGGCTCGAACCGCGCGGCCGCCTCCATCAGGCCGACATGGCCCTCCTGGATCAGATCGCCGACGGGAAGCCCGTAATTGCGGAATTTCGTGGCCATGGAGATGACGAGGCGCATGTGCGCGACCGTAATCCGGTTCAGGGACTCCTGATCCCCCCGGTCACGCCAGCTCACCGCCAGCGCCTGTTCCTCGTCACGCTCAAGATAGGGCGCGGCCATGGCGGCGCGGATGAAATTACGTTCTGTGCTGTCCTGGATCATCACGACATTCCGGCATTCGATGCAATATGCCCGCATGCCGCGACAAACCACGGACATGTACGGGACCGCGGCCTAAACGTGATGCAGGGCGGTTTGGTTCCGCCCGAATGACAGCCTGTGGTTGACTATCCGATCGTGCGCTCCAGCACACCCACCCAGTTCTTCCAGGCGATCTTCTCGATCAGTTCGCGTCCGTAGCCCTTTGAAGCCAGTGCCCCGATAAGGTTCGGCAGACCTGAAACATCGCCGATCGCGGCCGGAATGGTTGCCCCGTCGAAGTCGGAACCGAAGCCGACATGATCTTCGCCAAGCGCCTCCAGCAGAGCATCGATGTGGCGGACCATCACGTCGAGTCCGGTGTCCGGGTCCATGCGGCCGTCCTCGCGCAGGAACCCGGTGGCGAAGTTCAGGCCCACCATGCCCTTCGTTTCGCGGATCGCGCCGAGCTGCCATTCGGTCAGGTTGCGGGCGTGCGGGCAAAGCGCATGGACATTGGAATGGGTGGCGACCAGCGGCGCATCGCTCAGTCCGGCGACATCGCGAAAACCCTTTTCATTGAGATGCGACAGGTCGATCATGATGCGCAGACGGTTGCAGGCCCTGACCAGTTCCTTGCCGGCATCGCTCAGGCCAGGGCCTGTATCCGGCGTCGAGGGCAGGCGGAACGGCACCCCATGGCCGAAGGCATTCGGACGGCTCCACACAATGCCGAGGGAACGCAGGCCCGCCGCATGCAGCACGTCAAGCTCGGCAAGGTCCGTGTCGATGGCTTCCGCGCCTTCGATGTGGAACACGGCAGCAAGCGTTCCGGCAGAAATGGCGGTCCTGACATCGGCCGCGCTGCGGCACACGCTGAGCGCCCCTGCCCGCTCCAGCCGCAGCAGGATCGAGGCCATTGCTGTGGTGGAGGTCAGCGCATCCGCCCGCTCGAGCTCGGGCGCCAGCGGCTCGTCGACCGCCGGCTTCATCGTGCGCGCAGGCGCGGTCTCCAGAGGTGGCGGGAAGATTGCGAACATGCCGCCGGCGAAACCGCCCTTGCGGGCACGCGGCAGATCGATGTGCCAGCTGGCGGGGCTGCCTTCGATGAACAGTTTTTCCTTGTCCCGTTCGGACGCCTGGTAGAGCTTCATCAGCGTGTCGTTGTGGCCATCGAAGACCGGAATCAGTTCTGTCACGTCGTCATGTCCTTGGGCGATTTTCGGGAAACGGATTGGAAACTGTCAGATTGGTTCTCGTGACGGGTTTGGCAATTGTACGGCGAGCCCCGTCTTTATGCGATCCATCACCACCAGTGTGCGGAAACGCCGGACGTTGTGGTTGCCGAAGAACAGCCGCCTCGTCAGCGCATCGTAACCGGACATGGAAGCGACGGTGACGATGAGGACGAAGTCGGCATCGCCGGTGACATAGTAGCACTGCTGCACCGCAGGGTCCGCGGCGAACCTGCGCCGGGCCGCATCGAGCAGGTCGAGACGTTCACTTTCGACCGCAACCTCGACCACGATGGTGATCGGCTGTCCGACGCGGGCGGGATCGACCACCGCGAAATTGCCGGTGATGACGCCGTTTTCCTGCATGCGGCGCACCCGTCGGTGCACAGCCGCCGCCGACAGGTTCACCCGCTCGCCGATAATGCGATGCGCGATCGTGTTGTCCCGCTGCAATATGTCCAGGATCGCCAGATCGAAGCTGTCGAGGCTGTCACGAGCCGACTCAGGCACCAGCATCACCAAAATCGAGATTTTTTTGCATTCTGACGGCCAAAATCGGGAAAATCCAGCCTGTGGATGCAATAAAATCCCGGTCGATCCCAACCGAGGTGCCCCATGCTGATCCTGAATGCCCATCCCGATCACAACCGGCCGCTCGCCCCTGCCGATGCCGAAATGCTGGGGCTGGAGGGTGCCCGGACCGTCGAGCGTTTCCTTGCCTGCCGCCCGGACCACAGGCCAACTCCGCTGCACGTGCTCGCCGGGCTGGCGGCGGAGCTTGGCGTTGCGTCCATCTGGATGAAGGATGAGGGCCTGCGCCTCGGCCTCGGCAGTTTCAAGGCACTGGGAGGCTCCTATGCCGTCATCCGCCTGGTGCTGGAGGAAGCCGCGCGACAGCTCGGACATGCCGTGGACTTCGCGGACCTGCGGTCGCCAGCGGTGCGCCGGGTGGCACAGGCCATGACCTTCGGCTGCGCGACAGACGGCAATCACGGCAAATCCGTCGCTGCCGGTGCGCGCATGGTCGGCGCCCGCGCGGCGGTCTTCGTCCACGCCGGCGTCAGCGATGAGCGCGTGGCCGCCATCGCGGCACATGGAGCGGAAGTCGTCCGCGTCGGGGGAACCTATGACGATTCGGTTGCCGAGGCGGCGCGCGTGTGCCGCGAGAATGGCTGGACCGTCGTATCCGACACATCGTGGCCGGGCTATGAGCGCGTCCCCTCGCTGGTCATGCAGGGATACACGGCCATGCTTGGCGAAGCGCTCGCCGCCATGCCGCAATCGCCGACCCATGTTTTCGTGCAGGCCGGAGTCGGCGGGCTCGCCGCAGCCGTAGCCGGGCATTTCGACATCCGGTTCGGCGCCGGCAGGCCGAAACTCATCGTCGTCGAGCCTGCGCGCGCGGCCTGTATCCATGAAAGCGCCCGGGCCGGCCATCCCGTCAGGGTCGGGCACGGCGAGGCGACGATCATGGCCATGCTGGAGTGCTACGAACCGTCGCTGGTCGCATGGCGGGTGCTTTCCCGCAAGGCGGACGCCTTCATGACCGTGAGCGAGGAAAATGCGGCCCACACCATGCGCCGGCTTGCCCGCCCGGCCGGGTCCGATCCCGCCGTCGTCGCCGGCGAAAGCGGCGGCGCGGGGCTGGCAGGGCTGATCCGGGCATTGTCCGACCCCGAAGCCAAACCGGCGCTCGGGCTGGACGAAAGTTCCCGCATATTCGTCATCAACACCGAAACCGCGACCGACAGGGCCCGTTACGAGGCCATCGTCGGAAGCGCGCCCGACGCAGTGGCCGGAAGCGCCTGACAGCTCCCTGACAGGCTCCCCGGGTCCAGGGCGCGCCACTGCTCCAGCTTTGGCAGGACCCTACGACAGATTGTCGAGCTTGCGCTGCATTGCAGCGATCTGCTCCTTGAGTTCCTGAAGATCGTCGCCGCGCTCGCCTTCCTCCTTGCGCGAAGGCGCTTCGCCCTGCTGCGCGGCAGCCCCGCCGGCCGGAAACGGCGTGAACATGCGCATCGCGTTCTGGAACATCTCCATGTTGCGGCGCGTCTGCTCCTCCAGCGCCTTCATCGACAAAGGCATCTTCATCATGTCCATGGGCGTCCTGGGGAGGGCATCCTTCATCTGCGCGCGGAACCGCTCCTGCTCCTTGGCGAAGGCGAGCATCGACTGTTCCAGAAAGGATGGCACGATCATCTGCATCTGGTCGCCATAGAAAGCGATGAGCTGACGCAGGAACGGGATCGGCAGCATGTTCTGGCCGTCCTTGTTCTCCAGCTCGAAAATGATCTGGGTAAGCACCGGATGGGTGATGTCCTCGCCAGTCTTGGCATCCTGCACCGAGAAATCCTCGCCGCGCTTGACCATGGCGGCGAGATCCTCCAGCGTGACGTAGGTGCTGGTTCCGGTATTGTAGAGTCGTCTGTTGGCGTATTTCTTGATGATCACCGGTTCGCCCTTCGCAGCCATCAGCGTCCTCCCCGATCAGCTTCGGCACATTGGTAAGCAAATACTTACTATTTGCATTCCTGAATTGCAGGATAGGCGCAAAAGCAATCCGGTTCCAAGACATTTTGTGCGGTGCAGAACGGATAGTGTCCGGGACCGCGATCCAAAATGCTGCGCAGCATTGGTGAGCCGGCTCAGGGTCGTGTCCTGCATTGCGGAATTTCAGGGTTTGACTCGCGTTTCGGAAAGGGCAACAAAAGTCAGGGAAATCTTCGAAAGCAATCCCCGCAAGGTCCGGAGAAACATATGTCCGCTTCAAATTCCATCGTCATCGCCAGCGCCGCCCGCACGCCGGTCGGCTCCTTCAGCGGCGCCTTCGCAAACATCCCGGCACACGAGCTCGGCGCGATCGTTATCAGGGAAGTTCTGGCCCGTGCAGGCGTCGATGCGGCAGAGGTGGACGAGGTCATTCTCGGTCAGGTGCTCACCGCAGCGCAGGGCCAGAACCCCGCCCGGCAGGCGTCCATGCTGGCCGGCGTTCCGAAGGAAGCCTCCGCCTGGGGCATGAACCAGGTTTGCGGATCGGGCCTGCGCTCCGTGGCGCTCGGCATGCAGCAGATCGCCACCGGCGACGCCCGCGTCGTCGTTGCCGGCGGGCAGGAATCCATGTCTCTCTCGCCGCATGCCCAGCATCTGCGCAACGGCGTGAAGATGGGCGATTACAAGATGATCGACACCATGATCAAGGACGGCCTGTGGGACGCCTTCAACGGCTATCACATGGGCATCACGGCGGAGAACGTGGCCCGCGAATTCCAGATTTCGCGCGACGAGCAGGACCAGTTCGCGCTGGCATCGCAGAACAAGGCCGAGGCCGCCCAGAAGGCCGGCAGGTTCCGGGACGAGATCGTTTCCGTGACGGTGAAGGGGCGCAAGGGCGACACCATCGTCGAGGACGACGAATATATCCGCCACGGCGCCACCATCGACGCCATGCAGAAACTGAAGCCCGCCTTCGACAAGGAAGGCACCGTGACGGCCGCTAACGCCTCGGGCATCAATGACGGCGCCGCCGGCGTGCTCCTGATGACGGAGGCGGAAGCGCAGCGGCGCGGCATCGCCCCGCTCGCCCGCATCGCCTCATGGGCGACCGCCGGCGTCGATCCCGCCGTGATGGGAACCGGTCCGATCCCTGCCTCGAAGAAGGCACTGGAAAAGGCCGGCTGGTCCGTCGGCGATCTCGACCTCGTCGAAGCCAACGAAGCCTTTGCAGCGCAGGCTTGCGCCGTGAACAAGGGACTGGGCTGGAATACCGACATCGTCAATGTCAACGGCGGGGCCATCGCCATCGGCCACCCGATCGGCGCTTCGGGCGCCCGCATCCTCAACACCCTCGTCTACGAAATGAAGCGCCGCGGCGCGAAGAAGGGGCTGGCCACGCTGTGCATCGGCGGCGGCATGGGCGTTGCCATGTGCATCGAAGGGCTGAACTAGGCAACAATGGGGGCGCAGGGCAGACCGACCGGAAAGGCATGGATTGAGGCACCATACCGCCTCAATCTCCTGCTCCGTTCCGGCGGACTGCACTGATAACGGAGAATCGCAAGCATGAGCAGAGTCGCAATTGTTACCGGTGGAACACGCGGCATCGGCGCCGCCATCGCCAGGGCGTTGAAGGACGCAGGTTACAAGGTTGCCGCCAACTATGCCGGCAATGACGAGGCCGCCCGCGCATTCAACGAAGAAACGGGCATTCCGGTCTACAAATGGTCGGTTGCCGACTACGATGCCTGCGCAGCCGGCGTCGCCCAGGTCGAGGCCGACCTCGGTCCGGTTTCGGTTCTGGTCAACAATGCCGGCATCACCCGCGACTCCATGTTTCACAAGATGACGCGTGAGCAGTGGAACGAGGTGATCAGCACGAACCTCAACGGCGTCTTCAACATGACCCACCCGCTGTGGACCGGCATGCGCGACCGCAAGTTCGGCCGCGTCATCACGATCTCATCCATCAACGGGCAGAAGGGCCAGATGGGTCAGGCCAACTATTCGGCCGCCAAGGCCGGCGATATCGGCTTCACCAAGGCGCTGGCGCAGGAAGGCGCGCGCGCCGGCATCACCGTCAACGCCATCTGCCCCGGCTACATCGCCACCGACATGGTGATGGCGGTGCCGGAAAAGGTGCGCGAGGCAATCGTCGCCCAGATTCCGGTCGGCCGCCTCGGCGAGGCGGAGGAGATCGCACGCTGCGTCGTCTTCCTCGCTTCCGACGATGCCGGCTTCATCACCGGCTCGACCCTTACCGCGAATGGCGGCCAGTATCTGGTCTGATGCACTTCGCTGTGCCGATAAGGCACAGCATCGTTAACGGCGCAACCTCACCGGTTGCGCCGTTTCCACATCCAGCCTGTGGGCGACCTGTGGATAAGCTGTGCAGACCACAATATGTAGCGGTGAACGAAACAGGAAAATTTACCTGTCAGCGATTCGTCGCCGTTTCGTTCCGCCTTTGGCCGGATCGTTAACGCCATGCCGGCAATGGCGTTCAGGAAAGCTTAACACATCCTAACAAAATCTATAATTTTCAATATCTTGGGCGACCACAGGGATCGTCTGCCGTCGATTCTCGCCATTTCGGGGCGCTTCCATCGAAAGCGCCGCGTCCTCCGATTCAGCATCTAGCCAGATAGTCACCACAGAAATCTACATGTAGCCGTGAACGAAACATGAATCGGGAAGAGTCAGCGATTCGTCGCCGATTCGTTCCAGACTCGTTCCACTTGCACGAAACCAGCATCGCAACCTGCCGGAGAGCGTGGTTCCGGGCGGCCTGAATCCCGAAAACATGAGTCTCTCGTGACCGGGCGCAGCCTGTTTCGTGGTGTACTGCACCGCCATTGCATCTATGCTCGGCATGATATGCTCCAGAATTTTTATCGGGAAACACATTATGCCGAAGCGCTCGCTGGACGACACTGACCGCCGCATCCTTACCCAGTTGCAGAAGGACAGCAGCCTCACCAATGTCGAGTTGTCCGGCCGGGTCGGGCTGTCTCCGTCACCTTGTCTTGCGCGAGTCAAGCAACTTGAGCGTGACGGCTTCATTCGCGGCTATGTCGCGCTGGTCGACGCGGAAGCCCTCGACCTGTCGATCAACGTCTTCATCCAGGTGACGCTGGAAAAACAGGTGGAGCAGGCGCTGCGTACCTTCGAACAGAAGATGAGTTCTTTCCCGCAGGTGATGGAATGCTACCTTATGACCGGAGACAGCGACTATCTGGTTCGCCTCATCGTGCCGGACATGAAAGCCCTGGAGCATTTCATCGTCAACGAACTGACCAAGATACCGGGCGTCTCCAACATCCGGTCCAGCTTCGCCCTCAAGCAGGTGAAGTACAAGACCGCGCTTCCCGTCTGAGTTCGTTGCTGCCCACTGCCGCCCGGCAAAGCGCCACTCAGTGAATCGTACTGCATAATTGGAGATTTCTGGCATATTATGCCGATATTCAAATTAAAGGTAGCATAATCGGCATCATATTTTCCGTACCCGCCGTTACAGTTGTCTCCCGAGGAAATGCGAGGAGGCATCATGAGCGACTTTTCCCCGGACCGGAACAACCAGTCCGATATCGATCCTGTCGAAACGCAGGAATGGGTGGAGGCCCTTGCCGCGGTTGCTTCAACTTCGGGCAGCGAGCGCGCCGGCTTCCTGCTGCGCCAGCTTGACGACGTCGCCCGCGCCAATGGCGTTTTCTCCAAAGGCCAGCCCTACTCCGCCTACCGCAACACCATTCCGGTGGCGCAGCAGGGGGCCTATCCGGGCGATCTCGAAATCGAGGAGCGCATCACCTCCATCATGCGCTGGAACGCGCTGGCCATGGTCGTGCGCGCCAACAAGGCATATGGCGAGCTGGGTGGCCATATCGCCAGCTATGCCAGCGTGGCGGAGATATTCGAGACCGGCTTCAACCATTTCTTCCGGGGCCGCACCGAGGATTTCGGCGGCGATCTGGTCTACTTCCAGCCCCATTCCGCACCGGGCGTCTACGCACGGGCCTTCCTGGAAGGCCGGCTGAGCGAAGGCCAGCTCGCGAACTACCGGCAGGAAGTCGGCGGCAACGGCCTGTGCTCCTACCCGCACCCATGGCTGATGCCGGACTTCTGGCAGTTTCCCACCGGCTCCATGGGGCTCGGCCCCATCGGCGCCGTCTATCAGGCCCGCTACATGCGCTATCTGGAAGGGCGCGGGCTCGCCAGCACCGCCGGCCGCCACGTCTGGGGCGTGTTTGGCGACGGCGAGATGGACGAGCCGGAATCCATCGCCGGACTGACGCTCGCCGCACGCGAGAACCTCGACAACCTCACCTTCATCGTCAACTGCAACCTGCAGCGGCTCGACGGTCCGGTGCGCGGCAACGGCCAGATCATTCAGGAGCTGGAAAGCCTGTTCATCGGCGCGGGCTGGAACGTCATCAAGGTGCTGTGGGGCTCCGAGTGGGACGGGCTGTTCGCCCGCGACAAGGATCTGGTGCTGCTGCGCCGCTTCGCCGAAACCGTCGACGGCCAGTATCAGGACCTTGGCAGCAAGGACGGCGATTACAACCGCGCCAAGTTCTTCGACGCCGACCCCGCCAGCCGCGCGCTGGTCGCCCACATGACCGATGCCGAGATACATGCGCTGAAGCGCGGCGGACACGATTTCCGCAAGCTTCATGCCGCCTTCTCAGCCGCCAGGGCGCACAAGGGCCGCCCGACGGTGATCCTCGCCAAGACCAAGAAGGGCTATGGCATGGGCAATGCCGGCGAAAGCCGCATGACCGCCCACCAGTCCAAGAAGCTGGACATCGAAGCGCTGGTCGCCTTCCGCGACCGTTTCGGCCTGCCGCTTTCAGAAAGCGATCTGGAGGGTCTGAAATTCTACAGGCCCGCCGAGGACAGCCGCGAGATGGTCTATCTGCGCGAGCGCCGCGCCGCATTGGGCGGTGCGTTGCCCGCCCGCCGCTCCGGCCGCTCGCCGGAAAGCCGCACCGCCGTGCCCGCGCCGGAAGGTTACGCCAAATTCGCCACCGAAGCCGACGGCAAGCAAATGTCCACCACCATGGCAGCCGTGCGCATGCTGGGCGGGCTCTTGAAGGATAAGGGCATCGGCCCGCGCATCGTGCCCATCGTCGCCGACGAGGCGCGCACATTCGGCATGGACAACCTGTTCCGCCAGGTCGGCATCTATTCGCCGAAGGGCCAGCTCTACGAGCCCGAGGACGCCGGCTCGATGATGTACTACAAGGAGGCCAAGGACGGGCAGCTGCTGGAGGAAGGCATCACCGAGGCCGGCGCGATCTCGAGCTGGGCCGCCGCCGCCACCTCCTACAGCGTGCACGACACCCCGACCCTGCCCTTCTACATCTATTACTCGATGTTCGGCTTCCAGCGCATCGGGGACCTGATCTGGGCGGCGGCCGACCAGCGCGCCCGCGGCTTCCTGCTCGGCGCCACGGCGGGCCGCACCACGCTGTCGGGCGAGGGCCTCCAGCATCAGGACGGCACCAGCCATCTGATCGCCTCGACCATCCCCAATTGCCGCGCCTACGATCCGGCCTTCGCCGGCGAACTGGCCGTCATCCTCGACCATGGCATGCGCCGCATGATGGAGGAGCAGGCCGACGAGTTCTACTACGTCACCGTGATGAACGAGAACTACGCCCAGCCCTCGCTGCAACCGGGTACGGAAGCGGACATCGTCAGGGGGCTCTACAAATTCGCCAGCCGTGGCGACGAGGGCGCGCAAACCCGTGTGCGGCTGCTGGGGTCCGGCACCATCATGCAGCAGGTGATCGCGGCTGCCGACCTGCTGGCGGAGCGCTTCGGCATCGCGTCGGACATATTCAGCGTCACCTCCTTCACCGAGCTGGCGCGCGAGGCTCGTGAGATCGAGCGCGCCAACCGGCTTTCAGCCGCCGAGGAGCCCCGGATCGGCCACGCCGCAAGGCTGCTGGCCGGCAGGATGCCCATCGTGGCGGCAACCGACTATGTGCGCGCCCTGCCGCAGATGATCGCACCCTATCTCGACGCGCGTTTCGTGGCGCTCGGCACCGACGGGTTCGGCCGCAGCGACACGCGCACGGCGCTGCGTGCGTTCTTCGAGGTGGACGCGAAAAGCATCGCGCTGGCGGCCATCGAGGCGCTGGTGCGCGAGGGCCACATCGAGCGCAAGGTGCTCGTCGAGGCCATTGCCGAATTCGGCGTGACGGCGGATGCGCCCGCCCCGTGGACCGTCTGAGGAGGGAGCCGGATATGAGCAATCTGGTGAAGATCGCGGTTCCCGATCTGGGCGATTTCCGCGACGTTCCGGTCGTCGAGCTGCCGGTCGCGGTCGGCGACACCATCGCCGCCGGGGACACGCTGGTCGTGGTCGAATCCGACAAGGCGACGCTGGATGTTCCCGCCGAGGTCAGCGGACGCATCGCGGCTCTTCATGTGGCCATGGGCGACAAGGTGAGCGAGGGCACGCTGCTGGCCGAGATCGAGGCCGAGCAGGACGCACAGGTTGCGCTTGCCGCACCTGCGCCCGAGCCAGCCCCGGCTCCGCAGGTCGATGCCGCACCGCAAGTTGCGGCGGTGCCGACGCCCGCCGCAGCGCCAGCCCCGATGCCGCCCGCACAGGACGACCTGCCGCCGCACGCATCCCCCTCGATCCGCAAGTTCGCCCGCGAACTGGGTGTGGACCTTGCCCGCATCGCCGGCACCGGCCCCAAGGGCCGCATCACCCGCGAGGACGTGCAGGGCTTCGTCAAGGGCGCCTTGCAGACCCCTGCCGCGAATGGCGGGACCGGCGGTGGCATCGGGCTTGGCCTGCCCGACTGGCCCCGCATCGATTTCGGCAAGTTCGGCGAGATCGAGCGCAAGCCGCTGTCGCGCATCGTGCGCATCTCCGGCCCGGCGCTGGCGCGCAACGCCATCATGATCCCGCACGTCACCAATTTCGATGAAGCCGACGTGACCGATCTGGAAGCCTTCCGCAAGGAGGCCAACCGGCAGGATGGCGCACCGAAACTGTCGATCCTGCCCTTCGTGGTCAAGGCGGCGGTGGCGGCGCTGAAGGCTTATCCCGCCTTCAACTCCTCGCTCGACGGCGACGACATGGTGCTGAAGAAATACTGGAACATCGGCGTCGCCGCAGATACGCCTGACGGGCTGGTGGTGCCGGTGGTGAAAAATGCCGACCGCAAGGGTCTGCGCGAGATCGCCGCCGAAATGGCCGATCTGGCCGCCGACGCCCGCGCCGGGCGGCTGAAACCGTCGGACATGCAGGGCGCGACCTTTACCATCTCGTCGCTCGGCGGCATCGGCGGGACCAATTTCACGCCGATCATCAACGCACCCGAAGTCGCCATCCTCGGCATGACCCGCTCCGCCATCAAGCCTGTGTGGGACGGGGAAAGCTTCCAGCCGCGTCTGATCCAGCCGCTGTCCCTGTCATGGGACCACCGCGCGGTTGACGGGGTTGCAGCAGCGCGCTTCCTCGGCTTCGTCAAGGACGTGTTGTCCGATTTCCGGCGCATCAGCCTGTGAGGAGAAGAGCATGAGCGAACATGCCGATCTGCTGGTCATCGGCGCGGGACCGGGCGGCTATACGGCCGCTTTCCGCGCCGCCGATCTCGGCCGCAAGGTCATGCTTGTCGATTCGAGTCCGACGCTGGGCGGCGTGTGCCTGAATGTCGGCTGCATCCCGTCCAAGGCGCTGCTGCATGTCGCCGGGCTGATCGACAACGCAGCCGAAGGCGCTTCGCATGGCGTGAGCTTCAGCGCGCCGCAGATAGACATCGATGCCGTACGCAAGTGGAAAGAAAGCGTCGTCGGCAAGCTGACCGGTGGCCTTGCCGGGCTGGCGAAGCGGCGCAAGGTTGCCACCGTGCAGGGAACGGCCCGCTTCACCGGGCCGCACGAGGTCGAGGTGACGACATCGGAGGGGCCGCGCCGCATCGGCTTCGATCAGGCCATCATAGCGGCAGGATCCAGCCCGATATGGCTGCCCTTCCTGCCCGACGATCCGCGGATATTCGACAGTACCGGCGCGCTTGAGCTGAAATCCGTGCCGCCGCGCCTGCTGGTTCTCGGCGGCGGCATCATCGGGCTGGAGATGGCGCAGGTCTACCATGCGCTGGGATCGCGCATCACGATTGCCGAGCGCATGGGCCAGATCATCCCCGGCGCCGATGCCGACATCGTCAAGCCGCTGATGAGCAGGCTGAAAGCCCGCTACGAGGCCATACATCTGGAAACCAGCGTCACCGCCGTCGCGGCCAGCGAAGTGCTCACCGCTTCTTTCGAGAATGCGAACGGGATGTGGCAGGCGGAGTTCGACGCCGTCCTCGTCGCCGTCGGCCGCCGTCCGAACGGCGCTGAACTGGGAGCCGGGACGGCGGGCGTGACGGTGACCGGGCACGGCTTCATCCCGGTCGATGCGCAGATGCGCACCAGTCAGAAGCACATCTTCGCCATCGGCGACGTGGTCGGCCAGCCGATGCTTGCCCACAAGGCCACGCACGAGGCCAAGGTGGCCGCGGAGGTCGCCTGCGGCCACAAGGCGGCGTTCGAGCCGCGCTGCATCCCCTCCGTCGCCTATACCGATCCCGAGATCGCCTGGGCCGGACTCACGGAAACGCAGACGAAGGCGGAAGGGCGCAAGGTGAAGACCGCCACATTCCCGTGGGCGGCATCCGGGCGGGCACTGTCGATGGGACGTGGTGAGGGCCTGAGCAAGCTGGTGCTGGACCCGGATACGGGCCGCATCCTCGGCGCGGCGATTGTCGGGACCAATGCGGGGGAACTGATTGCTTTAGCATGCCATGCCATCGAGATGGGCTCCGATGCGGCGGATCTGGCGCTGACCATCCACCCGCATCCGACGCTCTCCGAAACGCTCGGCTTCGCCGCCGAAGCCTTCGAAGGCACGCTGACCGATCTGTAAGGGCTAACGCCCCGCCGTTCCGGACCTGAAACGCTGCATCACGCAGCCGCCCGCCCCGTGGACGCACGGGGCGACTCTCATTTCTGAAAACAGATCCAGAATCAGCGACTTATGCATGGAAAAAATCCACCAAACAGTTTGACCGATTGCTATGAATTTGCTTACCTGACGATGGAGGAACGGCGGGAGCGTCATGCTCCGCCAGCGGCCGAAATCCGGTACAGGGAGGACAAATCGCAATGAAACGGTTCTGGGCCGATTATTCCAGCCGCGACTTCGCCGCACTCGACCGGCAGCGCCTCATCGCCGTGCTGCCCATCGGCGCCATCGAGCAGCATGGCCCGCATCTGCCGATGTCGGTGGACAGTTGCACGGTGACGGGCGTTGCCCAGCGCCTTGCAGGCGCGCTTCCACAAACGAGCCCGGTCCTTATCCTGCCCACGCAGGCGGTGTGCAAAAGCGACGAGCACATCGATTATCCCGGCACGCTGACCCTTTCGGCGGAAACGCTGATCCGGGTGCTGACCGAGATCGGCGCCAGCGTGGCGCGCGCCGGCGTGCGCAAATTCGTTCTGCTGAACGGCCATGGCGGCAACATTCCGGTGATGGATATCGTCACCCGCCAGTTGCGTATCGAGCACGACATGCTGGCCTTCTCGGTCAACTGGTTCGGCTTCGGCATGCCCGAAGGCGTCTATTCGGACGTCGAGCGCACCTATGGCATCCATGCCGGCGATATGGAGACCTCGGTCATGCTGGCGCTCGATCCGGAAAACGTGGATATGGGTGCGGCGCGCGACTTCCGCTCCAAAGGGCAGGACCTTGCCGCGCGCACGTCCCATCTGGGCCTCGGTCGGGGCGCGAAGCCCGGCTGGAAGATCCAGGACCTGAGCCCGGGCGGCGCATGTGGCGAAGCGCACCTGGCCACCGCGGCGAAGGGAGAGGCGACGCTCGATTACGCGATCGGCAAGCTGGTCGAAGCCATGGAGGAGATCGACAGCCTGCCGGCCGACTGGCTTGACGACAAGCCCGAATGGTAACCGGACCGGAAGGACGGCGGGGCTGAACGACGAAATCTGAAGCATCCGGGCAAACCCGGGGTCTCATGCCGGAAGGGCACATTGGAACCATAACAAGAGGGAGAACGCAGATGAAAAAGCTTCTTGGCCTGTTCGCGGTGATCGGCGCCATGCTTGCAGCCGGCGCGGCATCGGCGGCCGACAAGGTCGTTTTCGGCACCAACTGGCTGGCGCAGGGTGGCCATGGCGGCTTCTACCAGGCCGTGGCGGATGGCACCTATGAGAAATACGGCCTCGATGTCGAGATCCGCATGGGCGGGCCGCAGGTCAACACCCGGCCGATGCTGGCCGCCGGACGGCTCGACTTCCTGATGGGGGGCAATCTGCTGCTCGCCTTCGACAATGTGCGCAACGACATCCCCACCACCGTGGTCGCGGCGATCTTCCAGAAAGACCCGCAGGCGATGATGGCCCACAAAGGCAGGTACAAGGACTTCGCCGCGCTCACGAAGGCCCCGGAAATTCTCATCTCCAAGGATGGTCAGTTCAGCCTGTGGAAGTGGATGGTGGAAAGCCATGGCTTTCGTGACGAGCAGCTTCGCCCCTATGGCTACAACATGGCGCAGTTCCTGACCAACCCGGCAGCGGTGCAGCAGGCCTATGGCACGGCCGAGCCGCTCTATGCCGCGGCGGAGGGCGTCGAAACCGATGTGTTCCTGCTCGCCGATCACGGCTGGAGCACCTACGGCTCCATCATCGAAACCCGCAACGACCTGCTGGAAAGCAACCCGGATCTGGTGCAGCGCTTCATCGATGCCTCGATCGAGGGCTGGAACAACTTCCTCTATGGCGACCGCACCGTCGCATATCAGGCGATCATCGCCGCAAACCCGGAAATGACAGTCGAGAAGCTGGATGCGGAAATGCAGCAGTTCGAAAAACTGGCCATCATCGATACGGGAGACACCATCGAAAAGGGCATCGGCGCGATGGACGAGGCACGCGTCAGGGGGTTTCACGATCTGGCGGTCGAGGCAAAGATCATCGACGCCGGCAGCGTGGACCTGTCCAGGGTTGCGGATTTCCGCTTCGTCAATCAGGGCAAGGGGCTCGACATCAAGAGCCGCCTGACCGGACAATAAGCGCTGTACCCGGCCAGGGCCCGCCTTTGCGCCGGACACGATAATGCTCCACAAGGACTTGCAGACACCGGTGCGATGCGTGGCTCCTGCTGCGCATCGGCCACAAACCGAACCGTTGGCCTGACAGGGGAGACATGACCAGCGTTCTCAAAAAGCGCAGGGAAATCCACGGAGCCATCCGCGATGCGGCGATCCGCGAATTTGCGCGCAACGGGCTGGCGGGAACTTCCACGCAGGCCATCGCCCAGACGGCAGGCATCAGCAAGGCGCAGCTTCACTATTACATCTCCTCCAAGGAGGAGCTGTATCAGGATCTGCTGCGCGACATCGTCGCCCAGTGGAAGGACATCTTCTTCCTGTCGGCCTCGCATGACGATCCGGTGCTGGCGATACGGGAATATATCGACCGCAAGGTGCGGCATGCGCTGCAATATCCCGATGTGTCGCGCTTTTTCGCCCACGAGATAGCCCGGGGCGCGCCCGAGATGACGCCGCACTGGGAGGCACTCAAGAACGCGGTTGAGGAGGCCAACGCGGTCATCCGGCAATGGATAGACAGCGGCCGGATCGCGCCGATCGATCCGCTCCTGTTCCAGATGAACATGTGGGCCGTGACCCAGCACTATGCCGAGTATGAAGCCCAGGCTCGCATATTGATGGATCAGCCCGGGGATGCGCCGCTCGACGCGGACCGCATCGTCGCCGAGGCAACGCAGCTTTTCCTGCGCCGCTGCGGATTGATTGCTGACGAGGATGAAAAACAATGAAGTCACTCGCCCCCGCCGGCATGGCGGCCCCCTTCGGCAACTACGCCCATGGCGTGGTTTCGAACCGGCTTGTCGTCACCTCGGGTCAGCTCGGGATGGCTGCGGACGGAACCATTCCCGACGGCGTGCGCGCCCAGGCGCAGCTGTGCTTCGACAATATCGCGGCGATCCTCGCTGAGGCGGGAGCCGATTTTTCCCATGTCGTCCGCTTCAATGCCTTCGTGACGCAGCGCGAGCACATGGCGGATTACATGGCCGTGCGCGACAGTGTGGTGGCCGGGCTTGCCATCAAACCAGCCTCCACGCTTGTGATCGTCTCGGGCTTCACCCGGCCGGAGTTTCTGGTAGAGGTCGAGGCCACCGCATTGCTGCCGCGCTAAACGGCGCGGGCCGGACACAGACAAGCCAGATCGAACCATCAGGATCACGATTCCGGTTGGCAAAAAACCGGATCGAGCCAGTCAAAGGAAGAAACAGATGCCTCCCTATCGTTCCCGCACGACGACGCATGGCCGCAATATGGCCGGGGCCCGTGGATTGTGGCGTGCGACGGGGATGAAGGACGGGGATTTCGGCAAGCCGATCATCGCGG
>JAIPUZ010000092.1 GCA_022833215.1 Mesorhizobium sp.
TCAAGGACTGGCGGCGCGTCGCAACTCGTTACGACAAGCTGGCAACCAATTTCGCCGCTTCAGTCCTCATCGCTGCAATCATCACATGGTGGGCTGATTGAGTCTCGACCTTAGATCATTTCCTCGTTTCACGGAATCGAGAAAATGATCTATCTGATTGTTTATACTGCATTTATGCGACGCAAAATGTTTCCATTCGGCTGCAAAACGCTCTGGCCGGCATCAGATGCGCCTCTCCTTGATGGTGCTCATGATGAAGCTGGTCTCGATCGAGGCGACGCATTTCAGGCGCGCGATCTTCTCCTTGATGAAGCGCTCATATTCGCCAAGGTCGCGGGCGGCGACTTTCAGCATATAGTCGCGCGAGCCGGTGACGAGATGGCATTCCAGCACCTCGTCCCAGCCGCGCACGGCCTGTTCGAACATGACGATGTCGTCCTCGTTCTGCTGGACGAGGCGTATGGTGGCGATCGCCGTCATGGTCCAGCCCCAGGCGGCCGGATCGACCAATGCCGTGTAGCCACGGATGACGCCCGTTTCCTCCAGCCGCCGCACGCGGCGCAGGCAGGGCGACGGCGACAGGCCGATGCGTTCGGCCAGCTCGATATTCGGCAGGCGTCCATCGGCCTGCAATTCGCTCAGGATCTTGCGATCGAAATCGTCGGCAATTTTCTGCGTCATAAATGAATTTCTTTGGGTGTGGATTGCGCCATATCAGCCATGAATGGTTGAAAATAGCAAGGATTGAGCCTCCCGCTTGCGCTAGATTGCGCAACAGACTGAAAAAGTGTCGCAAGGCCATTTCCGGGGATCGTCATGACAGCGCCAAAACCCTCCAGAACACATATCGGCAACCACAAGCTCCATCCTGAAACCATGATGCTGAGCTACGGCTTCGATCCGCTGCTTTCGGAAGGGGCCGTGAAGCCGCCGGTGTTCCTGACCTCGACTTTCGTGTTTCGCTCGGCGGAGGAGGGACGCGATTTCTTCGACTACACCTCAGGCCGCAAGGAGCCGCCGCAAGGCACGGCCGCGGGACTGGTCTATTCGCGCTTCAACCACCCCAACAGCGAGATCGTGGAAGACCGGCTTGCCGTTTACGAAAACACGGAAAGCTGCGTGCTGTTCTCGTCGGGCATGTCGGCCATCACCACGGCGATCCTGGCCTATGCGCGGCCCGGCGATGTGGTGCTGCATTCGCAGCCGCTCTATGGCGGGACGGAGGTGCTTCTGGCGCGCACGCTGGCAGGGCTCGATATCGGCGCCGAGGGCTTTTCGGACGGCGTGAACGGCGATGCAGTGCGCAAGGCGGCGAAGGCCGCTGCCGCGCGGGGCAGGGTTTCCGTCATTCTGGTGGAAACGCCGTCAAATCCGATCAACAGCGTCATCGATCTTGCCCTGATGAAGGCGGTTGCCGACGAGCTGGAGCAATCGCAGGGGCACCGACCGGTGGTGATGTGCGACAACACGCTGCTCGGCCCGGTGTTCCAGCGCCCGGTCGAACTCGGCGCGGATGTCTCGCTCTATTCGCTGACCAAATATGTCGGCGGCCATTCCGATCTGATTGCCGGCGCGGCGATGGGCCGGAAGGAGATCATCAGGCCGATCAAGGCCCTGCGCGGGGCAATCGGCACGCAACTCGATGCGCATTCGTGCTGGATGCTCGGCCGCTCGCTGGAAACGCTGGCGCTGCGCATGGAGAAGGCCGACGCCAATGCGAAGATCGTGGCGCAATTCCTGCGCGATCACGCCAAGGTCGAAAGAGTTCACTACCTGCCGTTTCTCGAGGCCGAAAGTCCTTCGGCGAAGGTGTTCCGGGCCCAGTGCACGGGCGCGGGATCGACCTTTTCCTTCGATATTCGCGGCGGGGAGCAGGCGGCTTTCGCCTTCCTCAATGCGCTGCAACTGTTCAAGCTGGCCGTCAGCCTCGGCGGCACGGAATCGCTGGCCAGCCACCCGGCGGCGATGACCCATTCGGGCGTTCCGCTGGAGGTGCGCCAGCGCATCGGCGTGCTGGACACCACCATCCGCCTGTCGATCGGGGTCGAGCATCCCGACGATCTGGTGGCCGATGTGGCGCAGGCGCTGGCGGCGGTTTGAGCGCTGAAAAAGGCTCGCCGGTTTTTGGCGAGCCTTTTTCCGGCTTCACGCTTCTCGCGAAGGCAGCAACCGCCGCGCAGGTGGAAGCCGGCGCGCGCTTCGGCTTTTGGTCCACGCTCCCGCGAGGGGAGCGATCCTCCCATGAAATGACGAACCTGACCTATCAGATGTTTCGATCCACGCTCCCGCCAAGGGAACGACGCCTGCGGGCGACTTACTTCTGCCCGTGTGCATGAACATGAACTGAATGCGGGCTTCAGAACAGGTTCAAATGCCGCCGGGCATCCTTCCAGCATGTTCAACGGGAGGAATTGACAATGACCATCAGAAACATCGCCAGGGCCGCTGTCGCATCTGCACTGCTTCTTGCACCGGTCTCCGGTGCCTACGCCTACTCGATCCATGTTCTGAACGGCGTCTACACGATCAAGTGCGAGAACGGCGTGACATCGACCGGAACCACCTTGCAGGTGTCGCATGCCCAGGCAGCCTATTTCTGCAAGGTCCGGGGCAGCAGCATGACAACGGGCAAAGGTGACATTGCGCCGAAAGCGACGGCGGCGCCGACGAAGCAGATGGCGCCCGGCCGCTGAGCGACCAGCTTGCCCGCAATGAAAACCCCGTCTCAAGGCGGGGTTTTTCGCCTGTGGCGGACGGCAGGAGAAAGCAGCCGGCAATGTCACCATCCCGGGCGGCCGCTTTCCCCAACAAGGCACCTGAAACAGCGCCCGGCGAGATTTCCGGGCGCACCGGCTCAGACGGTGATGCGAGGCAACAGCAGGAGCGTTTCGATCCACGCTCCGGTCAGGACAGGAGGCCGGCTATCGCTTCTCGCGGATGTCGGTGAGCGTGCGGGCGGGGGTGATGGCTTCGGGATCGAGCCTGATCTCGATGATCGCCGGCTTGCCGCTCGCCCTTGCGCGCTCGAAGGCGGGCGCGAAGGCATCGGTGGTCTCCACCGTTTCGCCATGCCCGCCGAAGGCGCGCGCATAGGCGGCGAAATCCGGGTTCTTCAGGCTGGTGCCGGACACGCGGCCCGGATAGTCCCGCTCCTGATGCATGCGGATCGTGCCGTAGATGCCGTTGTTGAGAATGACGACGATGACCGGCAGGTCGTATTGCACGGCCGTGGCAAATTCCTGCCCATGCATCAGGAAATCGCCGTCGCCGGCCCATACGATCACCTCGCGCTCCGGAAACAGGCTTTTCGCGCCGACGCCGGCCGGCACGCCGTAGCCCATGGAGCCGGAGGTCGGCGCGGCCTGCGTGTTGTAGCGGCGGAAGCGATGGAAGCGGTGCATCCATGTGGCGAAATTGCCCGCGCCGTTGCAGATGATCGCGTCTTCAGGGAGCTCGCCTTCCAGATAGTCCATGATCGGACCCATCTGCACGGCGCCGGGGCCGGTCCTGGGCGGGGTGGACCATGCAAGATAGTCGGCATGACGCTGCTTCGTCTCATCCGTCCACACAGGTGCCGCCTTCGGCTTGCGGCCGGAGAATGCCTCCACGAAGGCGGCGGGCGAAGCATTGATAGCCAGTGTCGGCCGGTAGACGCGGCCCAGCTCGTTGGCGTCGACATGGACATGGACAAGCTTCTGGTCCGGGTAGGGGCTCTTCATCAGCGTGTAGTCGGATGAAGGCATCTCACCGAAGCGGCCGCCGACGAGCAGGATGAGGTCTGCCTGTTTGATGGCGTTGGCGAGTTTCGGGTTGAGGCCGATGCCGACGTCGCCGGCATAGTTCTCATGCAGATGGTCAAACAGCATCTGGCGGCGGAAGGAGACGCCGACCGGCAGCGCCCAGTTTTCCGAAATGCGCTGCATGCGGGCGACCGCTTCTTCGCCCCAGCGGGTGCCGCCGAGAATGACGAACGGGCGCTTTGCCTCACCCAGCAGCTTTTCCAGTTCGTCCAGTTCCGCGTCGCCCGGCCGCGTCTCCACCGGCGTGAAGGGCAGGGCAGCAGGGGCCTCGACCTCGGAAACCAGCATGTCCTCCGGCAGCGAAACGATGACGGGGCCGGGCCGGCCGGAGGTGGCTACGGCGAATGCGCGCGTCACCAGTTCGGGAATGCGGGCGGCGTCGTCGATCTCGACCACCCATTTGGCGATGTCTCCGAAGAAGGCGTGGTAATCGACCTCCTGAAACGCCTCGCGATATTTCGCATGGCTGGCGATCTGGCCGATGAACAGGATCATCGGGATCGAATCCTGCATGGCGATGTGGACGCCGGCCGAGGCATTGGTGGCGCCGGGGCCGCGCGTGACGAAGCAGATGCCCGGCCTGCCGGTGAGGCGGCCCTGACAGTCAGCCATCATCGCCGCGCCGCCCTCCTGACGACAGACGATCGTGCCGATGCTGGAATCGTGCAGCGCATCGAGCACGGCGAGATAGGATTCGCCCGGAACGCAGAACACGCGGTCCGCGCCATTGGCCTCAAGCGCCTCGACAATCAGCTGTCCACCGGTTTTCATTGCGATTATTGCTCCAGTTCAGTCGGAAGTTTTCGTGTTTGCGGAAGGCTGTCGCGAGCAGACGCGATCCAGCCATGAAGCGAAATCGGCCATCACGACATCGCGGTTGATTTCGTTGAGGCTTTCGTGGCGGGTGCCGGCATGGGTGGTGGCCGTAACGCTGGAAAAGCCCATGGCCCGAAGGCGGGCGGCGAGCTTTCTCATGCTTTTGCCGCCATTGGTGGCCGGGTCTTTTTCTCCGCCCACCAGATAAAAGGGCAGCGTCCTGCGAATGTCGGAAAAGCCGGCGTCATCCGCGCCGTTTGCGGCAAGGCGGAACAGATCGAACCACAGCGAGACCGACCCGTTCCAGCCGCAGAGCGGGTCCGCCATATAGGCGTCCACCTCGGCAGGATCGCGCGACAGCCAGTCGAAAAGCGTGCGATGATCGGGAACTGCCTTGCCCCATGCCTCGAAGGTGAGCTTCGGCAGCAGGCGCGAGGGCACGTCGGAGCCGAGGCGGAAGCGTTCCCAGGAAAGGATCGCCCTGGCGGCGAGCGCCGGCAGGCCGGACTGGAAGTTCGAGTTCCAGACGGATGCCGCGTGAATGCGGTTCGAATGGCGCAGCACGTAGTTCAGGGCAATCATGCCGCCCATCGAATGGCCGAAGACGATGACCGGCAGATCGGGATGCTCGCCGGCAATCAGGTCGTGTACGGCATCGACGTCCGAGATGACCTTGTCGACGCCATCGCGTTCGGCAAAGCGGCCGATTGGCGCATCGGGCGCGCGGGTGAAGCCATGGCCGCGATGGTCCTGCGCATAGACGTGGAAGCCTCGCGCCGACAGGAATTTCGCGAACCCGGCGTAGCGGCCGGCATGCTCGGCAAGCCCGTGGTTGATCTGCACGACGCCGCGCGGCTGAGCGGAAGCCGGCTCGACATACAGGTTCAGCGCTGCGCCGCCTGGCGCAGAAAGGGTTCGCCGGCTGTTGAAGCTCATTTCCGTCTTTGCCCGCCCTTATTGCACCATCTGCGGCGCTGCCCTGCCTGCGGCGGCAATCCGGCACAGCGCCTGTTGCGTGCATAAAAGCTTCTACGTGCAACAAGCGCAATCGGCTCATGATGAATTCGCATGGGGTCATGCGCGCGGGAGGATGACCGGCGCCGCCCGTGGCCGGGGAAGCCGCGGTGGGGCATTGCCCCGGAGGGGTCTTTCGCCTACATAGCGGCCAACCTCCGATCACGAATTGTTCAAGGAAGAGCGCGTGGCACGCCAGTTCATCTACCATATGGCCGGCCTCAACAAGGCCTACGGCACCAAGAAGGTGCTGGAGAACATCCATCTTTCATTCTACCCGGATGCCAAGATCGGCATTCTGGGCCCCAACGGCGCCGGCAAGTCGACCATCCTGAAGATCATGGCCGGCCTCGACAAGGAATATACCGGCGAGGCCTGGCTGGCCGAGGGCGCGACCGTTGGCTATCTCGCGCAGGAGCCCAACCTCGACCCGAACAAGACCGTGTTCGAGAACGTCATGGACGGCGTCGCCAGGAAGACGGCCATCATCGAGCGCTACAACGAACTGATGATGAACTATTCCGACGAGACGGCGGAAGAATCCGCGCATCTTCAGGACGAAATGGACCGGCTCAACCTGTGGGATCTCGAACAGCAGGTCGAGATGGCCATGGATGCGCTGGCATGCCCGCCCAAGGATGCGGACGTGACCAAGCTTTCGGGCGGTGAGCGCCGCCGCGTGGCGCTGTGTCGCCTGCTGCTGGAGGAGCCGGACCTCCTGCTCCTTGACGAGCCGACCAACCACCTCGACGCCGAAACGACCTCATGGCTGGAAAAGCATCTGCGCGCCTACAAGGGCTCGGTGCTGCTCATCACCCACGACCGCTACTTCCTCGACAACGTCACCGGCTGGATTCTCGAGCTGGATCGGGGCCGTGGCATCCCATACGAGGGCAACTACACCAAATATCTGGAAGCCAAGGCCAAGCGCCTCAAGCAGGAGGGCCGCGAGGACGACGCCCGCCAGCGCGCCATCAGCCGCGAGCGCGAATGGATCCAGTCCAGCCCGAAGGCCCGCCAGACCAAATCCAAGGCGCGTATCAAGGCGTTCGAGGATCTGCTGGTGGCCGCCGATTCACGCCGCCCCACGGACACCCAGATCGTCATCCCGCATGGCGAGAGGCTGGGCAATGTGGTCATCGAGGTCGATGGCCTGTCAAAGGGCTTTGGCGATGAGCTGCTGATCGAGAACCTGTCGTTCAAGCTGCCTCCGGGCGGCATCGTCGGCGTCATCGGCCCCAACGGCGCCGGCAAGACCACGCTGTTCCGCATGATCACCGGACAGGAAAAGCCGGATGCCGGCACGATCCGCGTCGGCGAGACGGTCAGGCTCGGCTATGTCGACCAGAGCCGCGATGCGCTCGATCCCAACAAGACCGTGTGGGAAGAGGTATCGGGTGGCGCCGAGGTGGTGAAGCTCGGCAAGTTCGAAGCCAACACCCGCGCCTACTGCTCGTCCTTCAACTTCCGCGGACAGGACCAGCAGCAGAAGGTGGGCAACCTTTCGGGCGGTCAGCGCAACCGCGTGCATCTGGCCAAGATGCTGCGCAACGGCGGCAACGTGCTGCTGCTCGACGAACCGACCAACGACCTCGACACCGAGACGCTGGCCGCGCTTGAAGACGCGCTGGAGAACTATGCCGGTTGCGCCGTCATCATCTCGCACGACCGCATGTTCCTCGACCGTCTGGCCACGCATATCCTCGCCTTCGAGGGCGACAGCCATGTCGAATGGTTCGAGGGCAATTTCGAGGATTACGAGCAGGACAAGATCCGCAGGCTCGGTCCCGAGGCGGTCAACCCGCACCGCATGACCTACAAGCGCCTGACGCGCTGATTTCTGTCTTGAACGCCCCGCCCTGTGCGGGGCGTTTCGTTTCCGTACCGGAGGAATGCATGAAGGACTGGTCCGCCGCGCAATATCTGAAGTTCGAGGACGAGCGCACGCGCCCCTCGCGCGACCTGCTGGCGCAGGTGCCGGCGGTCGAACCAGAACGCGTGGTGGACATTGGCTGCGGGCCGGGAAACTCGACCGAACTGCTGGCCGCGCGCTGGCCACAGGCCGAGGTCAGCGGCATCGACACCTCGCCCGACATGCTGGACAAGGCCCGCAAGCGCCTGCCGGGCCTTCGCTTCGATCTGGCCGACGCCGAAAGCTGGGTGCCTTCGCAGAAGGCGGACGTGCTGTTTGCCAATGCCGTGTTCCAGTGGCTGCCAAACCATCCACAGGTTCTGGTTCGGCTGATGGAGCAGCTTGCGCCGGGCGGCACGCTGGCCGTGCAGATGCCGGACAATCTCGGCGAGCCATCGCACCGGCTGATGCGCGAGACGGCGGCGGAAATGCCTTTCGCGTCGAAGATCGCCGATGCGGCGCGCGATCCGCTGCCGCCGGTCCGGCATTACTACGACCTGCTGACGCCGCTGAGCGCGCGCCTCGATATCTGGCACACGTTCTACAACCACCCTCTGGCCGGGCCGGATGCGATCGTCGAATGGCTGAAATCGACCGGCCTGAAACCGTTCATCGACCCGCTGGAAGAGGATGAGCGGCAGGCGTTTCTTTCCCGCTATCTGGAGAAGATCGCGACCGCCTATCCGCCAGCGGCGGACGGCAAGGTGCTGCTGCGCTTCCCGCGCCTGTTCATCGTGGCGGTGCGCAAGGGCTGATGCCGGAGCTCAAACGTCGTCGTCGTCCGGATCGAGCAACCGCGTGGCGCGCCATTTCGTCAACCAGGCGTTGATCTCGTCGATGACGAAGAAGCGCGCCGAATCGCGATCGTAGCCTTCGGCCAGCAGTTTCTCGTAGTCCGTGTGGGCGTGGCGGATGTGGGCCACCGTTGCCAGCCAGACCGCGATGGAGGCGGGCAGGGCCTTCAGATGCGGCGCGCCGGCGTCTGTCCGGATCTTCTCGATATCGGCATAGGGCGCCATCGGCAGCAGCACGGTGAGCGCTTTGGCGATGGCCTTCCGCCGCCCGGTGGAACGGTTCACATTCAATCCTTCTGCGGGATGGCGGCGTCCGCGATTGCGTCGACCGACGGGAAATAAGGCTTGATGTCGAGCACCGGCGTGCCGTCGAGCACGTCGATGGCGTCGAGCTCTATCGTCCCGGCGCCCCGGTCGATACGGACGATCCTTGCCGTATGAAGGCCGACAGGGTTGGGGCGGGCGGGCGAGCGCAGCGCGAAAACGCCTTTGGCTTCAGGCGCATGGCGCGGTTTTTGTACAATCAGATTCCGCGGTGAATGATGCAGCCATGTCAATATGTGGATGTGGCTGTAGTTCTCCAGTCCGGCCAGACCTTCCCGATAGGCAGGGTCGAGGGTGAGGCGGGCCGGGGCATTGCGCTCGCGCGCCTGCCGCATGTTTTTAGGGCAATCTTCTCTCTCCACCCATGGCGAAGAGATGTGGCCGATGAAGACGACATGTCCGTCCGGCGTCATTCCGGCAGGGTCGTCATCCAGTCCTCGCTCGCCGTCGCGCGGTTCAAACATGCGCGTGGTCCCCGTTCGTCCACAGGCCCGGCGTGCTGGAAATCGCCCATTGCAAATTTGACGAAAATGACATAAACATATCTTTATATCTTTCTTGTTATTGTTCGGAGAGAGCCAGGGCATGAACGTCGCGCTCGATACGATGGTAGATACATTGAAGGCCGCTGCCGAATCCAGCCGGCTGCGCATTCTGGTTCTACTGTCACAGGGTGATCTCACGGTCTCCGACCTGACCGAAATCCTCGGCCAGTCGCAGCCGCGCGTGTCGCGGCACCTGAAGCTCCTGATGGAGGCCGATCTGATCGGCCGCTATCAGGAAGGCTCATGGGCCTTTTTCCGCCTTTCCGATCAGGACGCGGCACGCGGTTTCGTGCTGCGGCTGATTGCGGGTGTCGACCCTGCCGATCCGCAGATCGAGCGCGACATGGAGCGGCTCGCCACCGTCAAGCGCCGGCGGCAGGAGAGGGCGACGGAGTATTTCTCCCGCAACGCCGCGAGCTGGGATGAAATCCGCTCGCTGCATGTGCCCGACAGGGCGGTCGAGGCGGCGCTGCTGGAACTGGTCGGCAAGCGGCCGTTCCAGTCCATGCTGGACCTCGGCACCGGCACCGGGCGTCTTCTGGAGATTCTCGCGCCGCTCTACCGGCGCGGCGTCGGCATCGACATGTCGCGCGAGATGCTGGCGGTGGCGCGCGCCAATCTCGACCGTGCCGGCGTTACCAATGCGCAGGTGCGGCAGGGCGATATCTTCGCGCCGCCGGTGGAGCGCGACGCCTATGACCTCGTGACCATCCATCAGGTGCTGCACTATCTCGACGATCCCGCCCGCGCCATCGCCGAGGCGGCGCGTCTGCTGCGTCCGTCAGGACGGCTGATCATCGTCGACTTCGCGCCTCACACGCTGGAATTCCTGCGCGAAGAACATGCGCACCAGCGTCTCGGCTTTTCCGACCGCCAGATCGGGGAGTGGTTCACTGAGGCGGGGCTCGACCTCGAAAGCAGCCAGGAATTCGAGCCGAGCGGCAACAACGGCGCCCGGCTGACGGTAAAGCTCTGGCTCGGCCGCGACCGCCGCCTGCTGATCGCAGATCCCGTTGAAACATTGCAAACCGCCCAGTTCGGGGAAGTCGCCTGATGAGTCAGTACCGTTTTTCGCGTCGTCCCGATATCGGCGAGGGCATTCGCGTTTCCTTCGAGTTCTTCCCCCCGAAGAGCGACGAGATGGAAACGCGGCTGTGGGATACGGTCACACGTCTCCAGCCCCTGCAGCCGGATTTCGTGTCGGTGACCTATGGGGCGGGCGGCTCCACCCGGGAGCGCACGGCGCGCACGGTGGCCCGCATCCTGCACCAGACAGACCTCTCGCCTGCCGCGCACCTGACATGCATCGATGCCTCGCGCGACGAGGTCGACGCGGTGATCCGGCAGTTCGCGGAGCTCGGCGTGACGCGTTTCGTCGCGCTGCGCGGCGATCCGGCAACGGGGGTCGGCACCGGCTACCAGCCGCATCCCGACGGATATGCCAATGGCGCGGAAATGGTGGCGGCGCTGCGCCGGCAGGGCGATTTCGATATTTCCGTTTCTGCCTACCCGGAAAAGCACCCGGAGAGCCCGGATTTCGCCACCGATATCGACATGCTCAAGCGCAAGGTCGACAATGGCGCGACGCGGGCGATCACCCAGTTCTTCTTCGACAACGACATCTATGAGCGCTACGTCGAGCGGGTGCGCCGGGCCGGCATCTATATCCCCATCGTTCCGGGCATATTGCCGGTTCACAACATCGTGCAGGTGGCCAATTTCTCGGCGCGCGCCGGCGCGCATGTGCCGGCTTGGCTGCGCGAGCGCTTCGCCGGGCTGGAGAACGATCCGCAGACCCATGCGCTAGTCGCCGCCGCCGTCGCCGCAGAGCAGGTGCACGACCTGATCGAGCGTGGGGTGGGCGATTTCCACTTTTACACCATGAACAGGGCCGATCTGGCCTATGCCGTGTGCCACATGATCGGCATTCGCCCCCGTTCGAACGGGGGCGAGACGTCGGCCGCGGCCTGAGCGCGGCGAAGCGCGAAACCGGAAGCGAAAAGGCCGGGCTTGAAGCCCGGCCTTTCTCGTAAACTCTGTTTTCAGATACTGGGTTTCGGTTACTGGCCTACCGCACATACGGTCAGGGCAGAACGCCTATGATCAGGGCGCCAACGAATGCAAAAGCGGCGCAGAAGATCAACGCGTTGATCGGCCTTGTAAGTCCCATGGATAGCCTCCTTCTGAAAAGCTATTCCGGGAATCTAGAAATTATTGGCGCTGTGACAAGCGAAAATTTTGCTGCATTGCGGCGGATTTGTGGATCGCTTTGTGCTTCCGCGTTGAAATCGCAGGGTAAAATCCATTTAATCTTTGTGCATAAATTGTGACGGATCGGAGGCTCAGGCCGAGAAACGCCCATGATGTGGGCGCGCGGCTTTGGCTACCGCTTCCGGTGTATATGGCGCGCCGGCTAACGGGATTCGAAGCAGGCCGTCTCACAGGGAGGAAAGAAGTCCGGCTGTCGGCCATCCGTCGGCGGGGATGCCAAGGCGCAACTGCTCCTGTCGCACGGCCTCGCGCGTGTTGGTGCCGAGGATGCCGTCCACATTGCCGACGTCGTAGCCGTGGGCCTGAAGCTTGCGCTGCAATTCCTTCATCTGCTCCATGCCGAGGCCGGGCTCCGGAGAGCGGGGATCGTAGGCCGGCGCGCCGTCGAGACGGGTGGCGAGCACGGCCGCGGTCAGCGCGTAGGTGAAGGACTGGTTCCACTTCAGATAGACTTCGAAATTGTCGTAGGTGAGGAAGGCGGGACCCTTGCGGCCCATCGGCAGGGCGAGCCCGGCGGTCTGGCCGTTGTCAGCCAGCGGGCTGCCGTCGCGGCGGGTGACGCCCCAATTGTTCCACTGGGAAATGGGCAGCTTGTTGGTGCGGCTGGTCTCTTCCCATGGCAGGTTGTCGGGGATGCGGACCTCCTCGATCCAGGGATGGCCGGGAACCCAGCCGCGCGACTGAATCTTCTTGGCCGTGGTCATGATGGCGTCCGGGGCGCTGTTGCGCAGGTCCACGATGCCGTCATTGTCGCCGTCGACACCGTTGTTGAGATAGTCGGCCGGCAGGATCTGGGTCTGGCCGATCTCGCCCGCCCATGCGCCCTTAACGTCGGCGGGCAGGACGCCACGGTCGATCAGCGTCAGCAGCGGCACCAGATGCGGGCGGAAGAGCTGCGGACGGCGGCAGTCATGCGCCAGGGTCACCAGCGCGTTCAGGGTGGGAAAATCGCCCTGCACCGCGCCGAAATCGGTTTCCAGCGCCCAGAAGGCGGTAATGACGGAGGCCGGTGCGCCATATTCCTGCTCGGCCCGGTCGAAGACGGAGGCGTATTTGCGCATGTTGGCGGCACCGTGCTTCAGCCGGTACTCCGAGATCATGCGTCCCGAAAATTCGATGAAGGTCTGCGAGAAAACGCCCTGCGAACGGTCGCGGGCGAGAACGCGCGTGTCGATGTCGGCGCCTTCCAGCGCGCGCAGCCCGGCCTCGCCGACACCGGCGGCGCGCGCCTCCGCGACCACACCCTGCTTCCACGCCTCGAAATCGATGCCGCATTCCTGGGCGACGGCGGCTCCGGGCAATGCCGCCAGCAGCGTGGCAATGGCAAGAATACGCGCTCGCATGGTGTCCTTCCAGCTTCGACGAGATTTTTTGGCTGCGCCTGTGATGAGCGCGCTATGGCCATCACTTATGTCGAAAACCGGGCAAGACCATAGCCACGTCCATCAATGCGATCGGCTTCAGCCTGTCAACGGGTGTTCTGCCGCAGCCAGTTGTGCCAGGCGGCCTGTGTTCCGTTGAACACGTTTATGTCGGCCTTGCCCTTGATTCCGGGCACGATACCGGTGCCGGTATATTGCCAGAAGGTGAAGGGGTGCGGCCCGTAGCGGCTGGACGGATGGCCCGCGACCGAGCGCAGCCAGTACGGATATCCGTGGAACGTGGCCAGCTTGTTGTCGTCGAAGAAGTCGATCGACGTGTAGATGATCGGCTTCTTGCCATAGTGGTTTTCGATGGTCTTCAGGAAGATCGACATTTCCGTGCGCACCGTCTCCGGCGGCGGGCGCAGCTTGCAGGTCGGAGATTGGGGGTTCCACTCCATGTCGAGGACCGGTGGCAGCGCCGACGGATCCTTCGGAACGTTCTGGATGAACCAGCGCGCCTGCTCGACCGCCGGACGGCAGAAATAATAGAAATGATAAGCGCCGCGCGGCACGCCGGCAGCCCTGGCGCCGCGCCAGTGCTCGTGAAAATAATCGTCCACCCGGTCGCCGCCTTCCGTCGCCTTGATGAAGGCGAATGAGATGCCGGACGCTTTGACCTGCGCCCAGTCGACCGACGTCTGGTATTTCGAGACGTCGGTGCCGTGCACCGCGTAGTGCCACGGGGCGGCGCCCTGCCAGTCGTGCGGATTGCTGTCGCCGAAGCGCGGCGCCTTGCCGGTGGCGCCGGAAGGCCCCGCTGAAGGGGACACGCCGGCAGGCACCATGTCTTCGAGCGTGGTGGAGCAGGCGCCGAGCAGAGCCAGTCCGAACAGGAATGCAAGTCGGCGCATTGTTCTCCCCAAAAACGCAGTCACGGCGGCGCGCATAGCGGGGCCGCCTCGGCAGCATTGCCGCTTTCCCGGAATGTGCTTATCCCCGGTGATTGCCGAACATGGTTTATATTCGGTTGATGGCCCCCCGCAGAACCGCAACTATGGACGCAAATGCACGGCGAATCGAGGGGCGGGAGCGATGCGGACAATCACAAGTCTGGCAATGGGGCTGGCAAAGGGGCTGGCCGCGCTGGTGGTGGTCGCCGGCCTTGCGCTGTTCGGCTGGCTCTATGCCGCGCCGCCGGAACTGATCCGCGTCGGCTCCGGCTATGCCGCCAAGATCGTCTGCTCCAATGTCTTCATTGCCGGCCGCGACGCGCAGCAGGTTCTTGAAGTGGATGTGCAGGCGCCGGGCCATCCGCTGCTGAAGCTGATGCGTGTTTCCGTGGACCGCGAAGAAAAACGGGTGCAGGCCGGCCTGCTCGGCATCCTCGGCCGGAGCACAGCCGTGGCGCGGGAAGGACTGGGCTGCGCGAATGTTCCCGATGGCGATACGGGCAGGGCACGGGCCGTGCAACTCGCCGATGCGCCGGCACCCGGCCAGTCTTCGCCGGCACTGTGGCCTCAGGGCGAAGGGGTGGACGCGGCGACGGCGGAGGTCGCTGCCGTGCTTGCCGACGACAACCTTGCCGGCCAGGGGATGCGCGCCATCGTGGTGGTGCGCGACGGGCGCATCGTCGGCGAGCGATACGGCGAGGGTTTTTCGCAAGCCACGCCGCTGCTCGGCTGGTCGATGTCCAAGACCGTGAATGCGGCCATCGTCGGCACGCTGGTGCGTGACGGCAGGATGTCGCTGGAGGATGCACACCTGTTTCCCGCATGGGAGGGAGACGAGCGCGCCACCATCACCGTTGCCGACCTGATGGCCATGTCGAGCGGGCTCGCCTTCAACGAGGACTACGGCACGGTGGCGGATGTGACCCGCATGCTCTACCTTGAGCCCGACATGGTGGGCTTTGCCAGCTCCCTGCCGCTTGTCGGGCCGGTTGGAGGCAGCTTCTCCTATTCCAGCGGAACGTCGGTTTTGCTGGCGCGGTTGTGGCAGGATGCGCTGGGCGATCGGCAGCAGGCGCTGCCATGGCCGCGAAGCGCGCTGTTTTCTCCGCTGGGCATGGACAGCGCGGTGATGGAGGCGGATGCAAGCGGCACATTCGTCGGCTCGTCCTACATCTACGCCACGGCGCGCGACTGGGCGCGCTTCGGCCAGTTCTTGTTGCAGGACGGCGTCTGGAACGGCAAGCAGATCCTGCCGCCGGGCTTCGTGTCGTGGATGCGCGAGCCAGCCCCGGCATCGAACGGCATCTACGGCAAGGGCCAGCTTTGGCTGGAAGCTCCGGACGGCAACGGCCGCAGGATGGGCGTCCCCGCCGATGCCTTCTGGCTCAAGGGCCATGACGGACAGACCGTCGCGGTGATCCCGTCGCAGCGCATGGTGGTTGTGCGCATGGGGCTGACGCCAAGGGCTGTCGGCTACACGCCGGAACTTCTGGTCTCGGCGCTGGTTGCAACGCTGAACCCACCCGGCGGGCAGGAGTGAGGCAATTCCGGATTCAGTACAGGGGATTGCGCCCTCTTTTGCAGGTTTCGATTCCGGAACTTCGCGTGGAGCCTCAATGCGACGCCCCCTTGCATTTTCCTCGTTGCCCGAGCCTCGCCGATACGGAAATCCTTCGACGGAGCGGTAGGCAGGCGGCGCGGGGAGTCCGGGCCGGTGGGCGAAAGTTGCCACCGAAGCCGTCCGGCGTATTGTCCGCGCTCCGCAGGTTTTCCGAACGCTGCCGGACCGGCACGCGGCATGATGCGCCCATCGACATGGCGCTGCCCCTGTTCCAGAACGAAACGCAACGTTATGAAACAGATAGCGCTTTTCGGCATTACATTCACAACCGCCTGTAGAGGCGGGGGTGTTTGTAAGGAGACGAAAATATGAAGAAGCTCGTTCTTGCCTCTCTTTCCGCTCTGGCCCTGCTGGGTGTTGCCGCATGCAGCGACAGCGGTTCCGATGCCACCACCACCCAGAGCACGACGCCGCCGGCCGGCGAGCAGCCTATCACGCCTGACAGCACGGCTCCGGCAACTCCCCCGGCAACCGACGGCTCGACCACGCAGAGCATCACGCCCCTTCCGGAGGATGGCGGCTCGCAGACCGATCCTTCCATGCCCGCGCCTGCGGAATAAGCTTTCTTCCCTGCTCCCCCAAAGGGCCGGCTCTGCCGGCCCTTTTTGCTGCCCGCGTTTCGGGAGCCCTTTTTTCGTCCAGATCGGCTGACACGGGAACGGCATGCTTTCCTGTTCCCTCGAAAGATTCTAAACAGCGTTCATGTCCATCTGGAACCGCATCGGCGATTTCATACAGCGCCTTTCCTCTTCCACCGCAGCCGGTGTCGCCGACATGGCGGAAGCGGTGCGCACCCTGTTCGCCGGAGACCCGGAGCTGCGCCGCAAGGTGGCGTTTTCGGTCGCCATGATCGCGCTGTCGGCCAAGATGGCCAAGGCCGACGGCGTCGTCACGCAGGACGAGGTGCGGGCCTTTCAGGCAATCTTCGAGGTTCCGCCGCAGGAGACGCGCAACGTCGCGCGCCTCTACGATCTCGCCAGGCGGGATACGGCCGGGTTCGAGGTCTATGCCCGGCAAATGGCGAGCCTGTGCGGAAGTGGCGGCCCCAATTGCATGATGCTGGAGGACATACTCGACGGTCTGTTCCATATCGCGACGGCCGATGGCGTGCTGCACGAGCGCGAGGAGGGCTTCCTGCATCGCGTGGCCGAAATATTCAGCATCGAGGAAGACCATTACCAGACGATCCTTTCGCGCCATGTCGAGCTTGGAAGTGCCGATCCCTATATTGTGCTCGGCATCGAGAGGGGGCAGCCGCTGGCGGAGGTGAAGAGGCATTACCGCAAGCTGGTGGCGGAAAATCACCCGGACCGGCTGATCGGCAGGGGCCTGCCGCAGGAGTTCATCGCCATCGCCACCACGCGGCTGGCGGCGATCAATGCAGCCTACGAAATCATCGAGCGGAGCCTGCAGGCGGCATGAGCGGCTTCGCCCCCGACCATCCCGGAGCCGAGGTCAGGGTGTCGCCGAATTTCGGTCCGCGCCGCGACCGGCTGCGCCCGGACATGATCATCCTGCATTACACGGGCATGGAAAGCGGCCATGCGGCGGAGGTGCGCCTGTGCGACGCCGAAAGCGAAGTGTCCTCGCATTACCTCGTGCATGAGGACGGCCATGTCGTGCAGATGGTGCGTGAAAGCGACCGTGCCTGGCATGCCGGGAAAAGCTCATGGCGCGGGCTCAACGACATCAACTCCGGCTCCATCGGCATAGAGATCGTCAATCCCGGCCATGAACTCGGATACCGCGCCTTTCCGGGGCGGCAGATCGATGCCGTCATCGCCCTGTGCAGGGGGATAGCGGATCGCCACCGGGTGAGGCCCGAAAGGGTGCTCGCGCATTCCGATATCGCGCCCGGGCGCAAGGTCGATCCGGGCGAGAAATTTCCGTGGAAACGCCTGTTCGAGGCCGGTATCGGCCATCTTGTGCCCGCGTCGCCGGTGCGGCCGGGGCCGGTGCTCGGGGAGGGCGATGCGGGGCCGGATGTCGAGAAAATGCAGTCGATGCTGGCGCTCTACGGCTATGGAGTGGAGATCACCGGCGTCTACGACGCGCAGACGCGTATCGTCGTCGAAGCCTTCCAGCGCCACTTCCGCCGCCGCATTGTTGACGGAATCGCGGATGGTTCCACTTTGCGGACCCTTGAGCGGCTTCTGGCTTCCGTGCCGCAAGGCTTTGAATAATATATAATAAAATACTCTGCGTAATATAATGTAATTTTAATTGAACGGCTTCGCCATTTTTGGCCCGGCATCTGCATTCACAGGAATGCCCGAGCCGATCGGATCTCCTCCCAAGTAATACCCGGTCGCATCCAATCCCAGGCATGCGCTGTTCTTCGCGTGCCCGACACTGAACAGGACCAAATGAAAAAGTTGACCGTTTTTACGGCAGCCGTTGCTGTCGCTATGCTCACTGTTGCCACCGGAACCGCGAGGGCGGATCGTTTCGATCCGCAACTGGGTGGACGTGGCCTCGTCGTCAAGACGGAAGCGGAGGTCAGGAAGGCTGCCGCAAAGCCGGAAAAGACGGCTTCCGCAAAGACATCGGGCAAGAAGGGAAAAAAGCGTCCGTCCAAAAAAGCCGCGGCTGCTTCGGGAACGCAATATTCCACGCTGATCAGCCGGTATGCGGCAAGCTACGGTGTGCCGGTTTCGCTGGCGCATGCCGTGATCAAGATCGAGAGCAACTACCGTCCGAACGTGGTCGGCAGCGCGGGCGAAATCGGGCTGATGCAGATCAAGCCGTCCACCGCGCGCATGATGGGTTACAGCGGTTCGGCAAAGGGGCTGTTTCATCCCGAGACCAACATCAAATACGGCATGAAGTATCTGGCAAAGGCCCACAACCTGGGCGGCGGCACCACCTGCGGCACGATTCTCAAATACAATGCCGGGCATGCCGCAAAGCGCATGAACCCGGTCTCTTCAGCCTATTGCAGCAAGGTGAAGGTGCACATGGCTTCGCTGACGCCGGCCAGTTGATGAGGAGGCGGGCGCTTTTCTGTTGCGTTTTGCCTGCGGAACACCTTTATACGCTCTGCCAGCCGGCCGGGCGGCCGCACCAGCATCAAGCCGAAAGGCTGCGGGTGAGGAAAGTCCGGGCTCCATGGAAACACGGTGCCGGCTAACAGCCGGCGGGGGCGACCCCAGGGAAAGTGCCACAGAAAGCAAACCGCCGCACTTCATGTGCGGCAAGGGTGAAAGGGTGGGGTAAGAGCCCACCGCGCGACCGGTAACGGAAGCGGCACGGTAAACCCCACCGGGAGCAAAACCGAATAGGGGCGGTACAGAGGGGAAACCCTCGGGGCTGTTTCCGGCCCACCGCCCGGGTAGGTTGCGTGAGGCGTCTGGCAACAGGCGCCCAAGATGAATGGCCGCCACGTTTCCGCGCCGCAAGGTGCGGAGGCCATACAGAACCCGGCTTACAGGCCGGCTGGCACTCTCGGCCTCCCGGCCATTCCGGATCTGGATCATCGCCTTTGCGGGGCATGTCGATGCCTGTTGCTCAGACGAACACCATCACTCCCAGCGCCCCTATGACAATCAGGACAAGTCCGGCGACAAGCATCGGCATCAGCGTGCTGCCTTCGGCATCCCTGCCGCTTGCGTCCTCGCCGGACAATTCGACATGCCGGTGATCGCGGTTCGTCATGGCCTTCTCCATTAAAGCGGTAAATTATTTACCACTTTAATGGCGCGGCATCCATGCGACAAAGAAAACCCCGCCGAAGCGGGGTTTCGGGGAAGGCTCAGTTCAGCTTCTGGAAACCCGATACGGCCTTCATCGGCTTTTTTGGATTGTTGCCGGAACCGGAACTGTCGATGATGCTGCTGCCGCGCTTGGCGCAGATATTGGCGGCGTCCGCATGGGTGATCTGCTGGGTGCCATTGCCGCGTGTCCAGCGGTCGCCATTTTCACAGGTGACGCTGTATCTGCCGTCCTTGTAGTGGATCGTATAGGCATAGACGCTCGACATCGAGGCGGCGAGCGCGCCGGTGACGATGGCCAGTTTCGCGAATGTCCTGATGGTCATGATGTGATCCTCCGTTCGATGACATCGCGACCATGTCCTCCTGCACCTGAAACCCCTGTGAATGCCCGGTTCATCCGATCTTCAGCCTGCCTTTCCGGGGCGGGGCCGCATGGCCGCCGGGCTTGGGCGGACTGCGGCCGGGTAAGGTTTCGTTAGGCTTAATGGAAGATAAAGGAGGATACCGCACGAGCGCCTTTACGGGTGAGTTGGGCGGTGATCATGCAGCCCGTTCCCGTTGACGCCCATAAACCCCCATGTTATCCCATTCACAGATTCAAGCTTTCGTTTCGTATCAGGGTGAAGCGTATGCCGGACGGGCGGCCGCGGCGGCTGTTCGTGCGATGGCGCGCGCCTTTGCGAAGCGGGGTGTGAATGTGAACGAGGGACCGCACCGCGGCGGCGCGTGTGCGAAGATGGAAAGGGGTGCGGCGGCAAAAGCGGCCGGAGCGCGTCATGGACCGTTTTCTGTCAAGCTCTGTAAACCGGATCGACGCCAAGGGCAGGGTGTCGGTGCCGGCCCATTTTCGCTCCGTGGTCCAGAAGCGGGGCTATACGGAACTCTATGCGTTGCGGTGTCTGGATCAGCCGGCCATGGATGTCGGTGGCCTCGATCTGCTCGACCGCTACGAGCAGCGCATCGCACAGGAAGACCCTTTCCTGCAGACGGCGGACGACATGTCCTTCTTCTGCCATGGCGATGGTGCGTTCCTGAAGCTGGATCAGGACGGGCGCATCACGATGACGGATTTCATCCGCGAGCATACAGGCATCGGACAGGAAGTGGCTTTCGTGGGGCGTGGTCAGTTCTTCCAGATCTGGGAGCCGGGCCGGCTGGCCGAGCATGGCGCGAAGGTGCGCGAGCGGCTTTTGAAGCTCATGCAGGCTGCAAGCGGAGGGCCGGCGCAATGACTGTCGGTTCCGACGCCGCGGCTCCTCACATTCCGGTTCTTCTCGACGAGGTGATCGAGGCTCTGGCCCCGCAGCCGGGCGAGGTGATCGTCGATGGCACGTTCGGAGCCGGCGGCTACACGCGCGCCATTCTCGGCACCGGCGCCTCCGTCGTCGCCATCGACCGCGACCCCGACGCCATCGCGGCCGGCAGGGCGCTGGAGGCCCAGCATGAGGGCCGCCTGCGGCTGGTTCACGCGCCGTTCTCCTCGCTGGACGCGCATGTGGAGCAGGTTGACGGCGTGGTGCTCGACATCGGCGTTTCCTCCATGCAGCTCGATCAGGCGGAGCGCGGCTTTTCCTTCCGGGCCGACGGGCCGCTGGACATGCGCATGGCGCAGGCGGGCCTGAGCGCCGCCGATGTCGTCAACAGCTACAAGGTGTCGGATCTAACCCGCATCTTCGGATTGCTGGGCGAGGAGCGCCATGCCGGGCGCATCGCCCGCATGATCGAGGCGCGGCGCGAGAAGCGGCCCTTCGCCCGCACGCTGGAACTGGCGGACGCCATCGAGACGCTGGTCGGGCGCGCGCCCAGGGACAAGATCCATCCCGCCACGCGCGTGTTTCAGGCGCTGCGCATCTATGTCAACGACGAACTGGGGGAGCTTTCCCGGGCGCTGGTCGCTGCCGAGCGCGCGCTGAAGCCCGGCGGGCGGCTGGTGGTGGTGACTTTCCATTCGCTGGAAGACCGCATCGTCAAGCGCTTCCTCGCCGACCGCGACGAGACGGTTGCGGGATCACGCCATCTGCCGCAGGTCGCCGAGAAGGTGGCGACCTTCAGGCGCAAGGGCGGCGGCGTCACCGCAGGCGATGCGGAAGTGGAGCGCAATCCGCGCGCCCGCTCGGCAAGGCTGCGGGCCGCGGTGCGCACCGATGCGCCGCCGCGCGGCGACGATCCTTCGGTTTTCGGGCTTCCAAGGCTTCCCGCCATTTCGGGAGAGAGGTGAGATCATGTTCCGCACCAGCGATATCGTCCTGATAGGCGTCATGGTGGCCGCGGCTGCCATGACCTACACGATCAAGCGCGATGCCGGCGAGCAGCTCGCCACTGTGCGCAAGTTGCAGACGCAGATCCGCACCGAGGAAGAAACCATCGATCTCCTGAAAGCCGACTGGAGCCTGCTGACCCAGCCGGCGCGGTTGCAGAGGCTGGTGGAGCGCTATCAGGACCAGCTCGGGCTGGAGCCGGCCAATCCGCACCAGTTCGCGCGCATAGACAGCCTGCCCGAGCGGCCGCTGACCATCGAGGACATCACCGCCGCCGATGCCGCCGGCAAGCTGATCGACCCCACCCGGACAGGAGCAGTCGAATGATCGGCAAGCTCAATCCCTTCCGGCGCAACAGGCGGCCTGCCGACGACACGTCCATCGTCATGGATTCGGCCCGCAAGTCGACCGGCGGACGCACGCGAAACCGCATCGTCATGACGATGGCGGTTTTCTTCGGAATCTACGCCACCATCGGCGGCAGGCTGATCTATCTGGGTTTTCAGGACCCGATGCCTTCCGGCGCGCCGGCAAGCCGGGTAACGGCATCGCGGCCCGACATCGTGGATCGCAACGGCGAGGTTCTGGCGACCGACATCAAGACGTCTTCGCTGTTTGCCGAGCCGCGCCACATCGTCGATGCGGACGAGGCCATCGAGAAGCTGTCCACGGTGCTGCCGAACCTCGACTACGAGCAGACCTACAACAAGCTGAAGAGCGGTGCGGGCTTCGTCTGGCTGCAGCGCCAGCTTACGCCGCGCCAGCAGTCCGCGATCATGCAACTCGGCGTTCCCGGCATCGGTTTCCGCACCGAGACCCGGCGGTTCTATCCGGCCGGCCCGACGACCGCCTATATCGTGGGTCTTACCAACATCGACAACCAGGGCATTTCGGGTCTGGAGAAATACATAGACGGCCAGGGGCTCGCCGATCTTCAGCAGAGCGGGCTCGCACTGCCGAAGGATCTCGCCCCGGTGCGCCTGTCGGTCGACCTGCGCGTGCAGCATATCGTGCATGACGAAATCACCTCGGCCATGGAACGCTACAAGGCGATCGCCGCCGGTGCCGTGGTGCTCAACGCCAGGACCGGCGAGGTCGTGGCGATGGCCTCGGTGCCGGATTTCGATCCCAACAATCCGGTCAACGCGCAGGACAAGGATCGCCTCAACCGCATGTCGGCGGGGCTTTACGAGATGGGCTCGACGGTGAAGAGCTTCACCACCGCCATGGCGCTGGATTCCGGCAAGGCGACGCTGAACTCGACGTTCGACGCCACGCGGCCGATCACCATCGGCCGCCAGACCATCCGCGACTTCCACGGCAAGGGCCGGGTGCTGACGCTGCCCGAGGTGTTCATCTACTCCTCCAACATCGGCTCGGCCCGCGAGGCCGACATCGTCGGCATCGAAGGCCATCGCGAGTTCCTGCACCGTCTCGGCATCCTGGAGCGGATGCAGACCGAACTGCCGGAAGTGGCGCGGCCGGTGGAGCCGAAAGTCTGGAAGAAGGTTCACTCCATAACCGCTTCCTTCGGTCACGGTTTCACCACCACGCCGTTGCAGACGGCGGTGGGCGCGGCCGCGCTGATGAACGGCGGCTATCTGATGAACCCGACGTTCCTGGCGCGCAGTGCGGAAGAGGCGATGGCGGGCGCCACACGCGTCATCAACGAGAAGACCAGCGCCGACATGCGCTATCTCTACCGCCTCAATGCCGAGAAGGGTTCGGGCAGGCGCGCCGAGGTGCCCGGCTATCGTGTCGGCGGCAAGACCGGAACGGCTGAAAAGGTGGTGAACGGCCGCTATGTCAGCGGCAAGCGCTTCAACGCCTTCCTCGCCGCGTTTCCGATGGACGACCCGCAATACATCGTCCTGTCGGTCATCGACGAGCCGCAGCCGGAAAAACCCGGCATGGGCGCGACCGCGGGTCTGAATGCGGCGCCCATCGTCGCCAACATCATTCGCCGCTCGGCTGCCATGCTTGGCGTCGAGCCGGATTTCGGCCATGAAAATGCGGCAACGCTCGCGTCCTATTAAGTGATTCTGCCACATGTCCGGCAGCTTGCAGGGGTAATCAAAATCAGATGAGAGTCGACGATCTGACCGGCATAGTGCCTCTTCACGAGGCGTTTCCCTCCGATACGGAGATCGCCGGCCTGTCGTCGGATTCGCGCGCCATCCAGCCCGGAATGCTGTTCTTCGCGCTCGCAGGCGCGAAGGCCGACGGTGCAGCCTTCGCAGCCGATGCCGCCAGTCGCGGCGCGCTCGCCGTGGTGATGGCAAAGGGGCGCGCGAACGGCGCGCTGTCCGTGCCGGCGGTCGAGGTGGACGATCCGCGCCGCGTGCTCGCGCTGGCCGCCGCGAAGTTCTATGCCGCCCAGCCGAAGACGATGGTGGCGGTGACCGGAACCAGCGGCAAGACTTCCGTCGCGGCCTTCACGCGCCAGATCTGGGAGCAGGCGGGCTACGCCGCCGCTTCCATCGGCACCACGGGCGTGGATGCGCCCGGCCGCAGCGAATACGGCTCGCTGACGACGCCCGATCCGGTGGCGCTGCACAAGCTGCTGGCCGAACTGGCCGATGCCGGCGTGACCCATGCCTCGATGGAAGCTTCCAGCCACGGCCTCGACCAGCACCGGCTGGACGGTGTGCGGCTGTCGGCGGGCGCCTTCACCAATCTTGGCCGCGACCATATGGACTATCACCCCACGGTCGAGGAATACCATGCGGCGAAGCTGCGCCTGTTCCGCGACCTGCTGCCGAAGGGCGCGCCGGCCGTCGTCTTCGCCGACGATCCATGGTCGCAGGCGACCGTCGACGCCGCGAAGGCGGCTGGCCTCGAAGTGCTGACCGTCGGGCGCAAGGGCGATTTTCTCAGGCTCAACCGCGTCGAGCACGAACGAGCCAGGCAGCGCGCCGAGATCGTCCATGACGGCGGGATTTTCGAGATCGACCTGCCGCTGGCGGGCGATTTCCAGATCGCCAATGCGTTGGTTGCGGCCGGCCTCGCCATTTTGACCGGAACGCCTGCCGCGAAGGCGATGTCCGCGCTGGAAAAGCTGAAGGGCGCGCCGGGACGGCTCGATCTGGTCGGCTTCACCTCTGCCGGCGCGCCGGTCTATGTGGACTATGCCCACAAGCCCGATGCGCTCGAGAATGTGCTGGCTTCGGTCCGGCCCTTCACCACAGGGCGCGTCGTCGTCGTGTTCGGTTGCGGCGGCGACCGCGATCGCGGCAAACGACCGATCATGGGCGAGATCGCCACGCGGCTCGCCGATGTGACAATCGTTACCGACGACAATCCGCGCACGGAAGTTCCGGGCGAAATCCGCGCCGCTATTCTTGCCGCGGCTCCGGGAGCCATCGAGGTCGGTGATCGCCGCAGGGCGATCCATGAGGCGGTGGCCATGCTGCGGGCCGGCGACACGCTGATCGTGGCCGGCAAGGGCCATGAGGAAGGCCAGACCATCGGCGCCGAGACGTTCCCCTTCTCCGATCATGAGGAGGTGCGCGCGGCGCTGAAGGAGGTGGCCGGATGAGCTGGCTCTGGACAATCGAGGCGCTGGTCGAGGCTATGGGCGGACGCCCGCTCGGCCAGATGCCGGCCGGCGTGCACGGCATTTCCATCGACACCCGCACCCTTGAGCCGGGCGATGCCTTCTTCGCCATCAAGGGCGAGACCATGGACGGGCACGACTTCGCCACCGCTGCCGTCAAGGCGGGAGCGGCGGTGCTGGTCGTCGCCGAGGGCAAGCTGCCGGCGCTGGGGCGCCTGACCGCGCCGATGATCGTCGTGCCGGACGTTCTGGCGGCCATGGAAAAGCTGGCCGTCGCCGCGCGGGCGCGGGCGAAGGGCCGGGTGATCGCCGTGACCGGTTCGGCCGGCAAGACGACCACCAAGGAAGCTCTGCGCCATGCGCTTGGCTCGGTCGGCTCGGTGCATGCTTCCGACAAGTCGTTCAACAACCACTGGGGCGTGCCGCTGACGCTGGCGCGCCTGCCGGAAGACACCGAATATTCGGTGTTCGAGATCGGCATGAACCATCCGGGCGAGATTCGTCCGCTGGTGAAGATGGTGCGCCCGCATGTGGCCATCGTCACGCTGGTGGCCGCTGCCCATCTCGGCTTCTTCCGCGACCTCGACGAGATCGCGGCGGCGAAGGCAGAGATCTTCGAGGGCATCGAGCCGGGCGGGGCCGCGCTGATCAACCGCGACGATCCGCGCGCCAACCTGCTCGGGAAAATGGCGCGGGAGGTTGGCGTCGAGCATGTGCTCGGCTTCGGCGAGCACCAGCGTTCAACCTACCGGCTCATCAACTGCGTTCTCAATGCAGACCATTCGACCATGACCGCCCGCATCGGGCGGCGCGAGGTGGTGGCGCGCATCGGCGCGCCCGGCCGCCATATGGTGCAGAACGCGCTGGCCGTCATGGGGGCCGCCGATCTGGTTGGCGCCGACATCGACCGCGTGGCGCTGGCGCTGGGCGACCTGCCGGCGCAGCAGGGGCGCGGCCGCCGGCATGTCCTTGTCCATGGCGGCGGGTCCTTCACGCTGATCGACGAAAGCTACAATGCCAATCCGGCCTCGATGAAGGCGGCGCTCGACCTGCTCGACGCCACGCCGGTGGAGGGCGAGGGCCGCCGCATCGCGGTGCTCGGCGACATGCTGGAACTCGGCGAACAGTCCGAACAGCTTCACGCGGGGATCGCCGAACTCGTCGTCGGTACCGGCATCAGCCATGTGCTGCTTGGCGGAGCGCATATGAAGGCGCTGGCCGAGGTGTTGCCGAGCGATATCGCCGTCGTCCATCGCGACGAGGCTGACGATCTCGCGCGGCTGCTTATCGAGACGGTGCAGCCGGGCGATGTGGTCATGGTGAAGTCGTCGAAGGGGATCGGCTTCTCAAGGATCGTCGAGGCGCTGCTCAACAGGTTTCCGGCCCACGCCGGGAATTGAACAACGGGCCACGCGGCCCAGGGGACGAAAAACGCATGCTGACGCTGCTCGTGGAATTCGCCGACCGGATCACGGTCTTCAACGTGTTCCGGTACATCACCTTCCGCACGGGCGGCGCGCTGATCACCTCGGCGCTGATCGTGTTCATCTTCGGGCCGGCGATCATCGACTCGCTGCGCCTGCGGCAGGGCAAGGGCCAGCCGATCCGCGCCGACGGACCGCAGACCCATTTCAAGAAGGCCGGTACGCCCACAATGGGCGGGCTGATGATCATGACCGGCATCATCGTTTCTTCCCTGCTGTGGGCCAATCTCTCCAGCGTCTATGTCTGGGTCGTGCTGCTGGTGACGCTGGGCTTCGGCGCAATCGGCTTCTACGACGATTATCTGAAGGTGACGAAGCAGTCGCATCTTGGCTTTTCCGGCAAGGCGCGGCTGGCCTTCGAATTCCTGATTGCGGGCATCGCTGCATGGGTCATCATGCATAACGGGCAGGAGCCGTTCTCTTCGTCGCTGACATTCCCGTTCGCCAAGGAATTCATCATCAATCTGGGCTGGTTCTTCATCCCCTTCGCCGCCTTCGTGGTGGTGGGCGCAGGCAATGCTGTCAACATCACCGACGGTCTGGATGGCCTCGCCATCGTGCCGATCATGATCGCGGCGGCGTCCTTCGGCGTCATCGCCTATCTGTCGGGCAACGCCATCTTCGCGGATTACCTGCAAATCCACTTCGTGCCCGGAACGGGCGAGCTCGCCGTCATCCTCGGCGCGGTGATCGGGGCAGGGCTCGGCTTCCTGTGGTTCAACGCGCCGCCTGCCGCCATCTTCATGGGCGACACCGGCTCGCTTGCCATGGGCGGGCTGATCGGCACCATCGCGGTGGCCACCAAGCACGAGATCGTGCTGGCCATCATCGGCGGGCTGTTCGTGGTCGAGATCCTGTCGGTCATCATTCAGGTCGGCTATTTCAAGATGACCGGCAAGCGCGTCTTCCTGATGGCCCCGATCCACCATCATTTCGAGAAGCTCGGCTGGACCGAGAGCCAGGTGGTGATTCGCTTCTGGATCATCGCCGTGATCCTCGCCCTGATCGGGCTTTCCACCCTGAAGCTGCGGTAGGCGCCAGATGATCCCGGCCAGTTCCCTCGCAGGCAGACAGGTGGCGCTCTTCGGGCTCGGCGGTTCCGGGCTGGCGACGGCGCACGCGCTGGTGGCCGGCGGGGCCGTGGTGCTGGCGTGGGACGACAATCCGCAAAGCGTGGAGAAGGCACAGGCGGAAGGCATCGTCACCGGCGACCTGCGCGGCGCCGACTGGTCGCGCTTCGCCGCCTTCGTGCTTTCGCCCGGCGTGCCGCTGACCCATCCCAAGCCGCACTGGAGCGTGGAACTGGCGCGCGCGGCCGGCGTCGAGGTGATCGGCGATGTCGAGCTGTTCGTGCGCGAACGCAACGCCCGCGCTCCCGAGGCTCCCTTCATCGCCATCACCGGAACCAACGGCAAGTCCACGACCACGGCGCTGATCGCGCATATCCTTCAGGCGGCCGGGCGCGACACCCAGATGGGCGGCAATATCGGCCGTGCGGTGATGACGCTCGATCCGCCCGCGCCGCAGCGCCACTATGTGGTGGAGTGCTCGTCCTACCAGATCGACATCGCGCCCTCGATCAATCCGACAGCCGGCGTCCTGCTCAATCTGACGCCCGATCACCTCGACCGCCACGGCACCATGCAGCACTATGCCGGGATCAAGGAGCGGCTGGTGGCGGGGTCCGATACGGCCATCATCGGCGTGGACGACAGCTTCTGCGTGCAGATCGCCGAGCGGCTGGAGCGCGCCGGAAGCAAGGTGGTGCGCATCTCCAGACGCCTGCCGCTCAAGGACGGCTATTTCGCGGAAGGAAGCGAGCTTTTCAGCGCGGTCGACGGCCGCCGCACCCGCATCGCTTCGCTTGAAGGCATCGGCTCGCTGCGCGGCCAGCACAATGCGCAGAACGCGCTTGCGGCGCTTGCCGCCTGCCTCGGCGTCGGCCTGACGGCCGGGGAGATTCAGGCCGGGTTCGAGACCTTCCCCGGACTGGAGCACCGCATGGAGCAGGTTGGCCGCAAGGGGCATGTGCTGTTCGTCAACGATTCCAAGGCGACCAATGCCGATGCGGCGGCACCCGCCCTGTCGAGCTTCGAGCGCATCTACTGGATCGCCGGCGGACTGCCCAAGGAAGGCGGCATCGAGCCGCTGCGCGGATTGTTCCCGCGCATCGCCAGAGCCTATCTGATCGGCGAGGGCGCGCCGGCCTTTTCGGTGACGCTTGGCGAGGCGGTGCCTTACGAGATTTCCGGCACGCTGGCGGCCGCGGTCGAGCACGCCGCCGCCGACGCGGCGCGCGATGGCGGCGGGGAAGCGGTGGTGCTTCTGTCGCCGGCCTGCGCCAGCTTCGACCAGTTCAGGAATTTCGAGCTGCGCGGCGAAGCCTTCAGGCAAGCCGTATATGCCATTGATGGGATCGAACCCGTCGGAGGGACACGATAATGCAGAGCCGTCTCGATACCAGCCCCATTTCCAACTGGTGGTGGACCATCGACCGCTGGTTCCTGGCAGCGTTCCTGTCGCTGCTCGGCCTCGGCATCGTGCTGTCCTTCGCCGCGAGTCCCGCCGTGGCGGAGCGCATCGGCCTCGATTCCTTCCACTTCGCCACGCGGCAGATCATCTTCAGTATCCCCGCGCTCGGCGTGATGCTGGCGGTGTCCTTCTTCAGCCCGCGCCAGATCAGGCGTCTGGCGCTGGTCATGCTGTGCGCGATGCTGGTGCTGATGGTGGCCGTGCTCTATGTCGGCGTCGAGGTGAAGGGCGCGCGGCGCTGGCTGTCGCTGGCCGGCATGTCGATCCAGCCTTCGGAGTTCCTCAAGCCGGCCTTCGTGGTCATCTGCGCGTGGCTGTTCGCCGAACATAAGCGCCAGCCGGAAATTCCCGGCAACCTGTTCGCCATGCTGCTGCTCGGCGTCGTTCTGGCGCTGCTGCTCGCCCAGCCGGACATGGGCCAGACCCTGCTGGTGGTCGGCACATGGGGCGTGATGTTCTTCATGGCCGGACTGTCGTGGGTCTGGATCATCGCGCTCGGCATCATCGGCGTTGTCGGCCTGTTCGCCGCTTACGAAATCTTTCCCCACGTCGCGGGCCGCATCGACCGCTTCCTGACCGGCGAGGGCGACACGTTCCAGGTCGATATGGGGCATGAAGCGCTGGTCAACGGCGGCTGGCTCGGTCTCGGGCCGGGCGAAGGCACCATCAAGCGCCTGATCCCCGACAGCCATGCCGACTTCGTGTTCGCCGTGGCGGGCGAGGAGTTCGGGCTCATCACCTGCATGGTGATCGCGGCGATCTTCGCCTTCATCGTGCTGCGCGGGCTTTCGGTGGCCCTGAAGGAGCATGACGATTTCACCCGCTATGCCATTGGCGGGCTGGTCACCGTGTTCGGCTTCCAGTCGGTCATCAACATGTGCGTGAACCTCCAGCTCATGCCTGCCAAGGGCATGACGCTGCCCTTCATCTCCTATGGCGGCTCCTCGCAGATCGCCATCGCCATCTCGATGGGCATGGTGCTGGCGCTGACCCGGCGCAAGCCGCAGAAGCGCAAGCCGCTCGCCTACGGTTTCTCCAGCTCGATCCTGCCGGCGGAATAAATGGCGAAGGGCACCATTCTTCTGGCCGCCGGCGGAACCGGCGGCCATCTGTTTCCGGCCGAGGCGCTTGCGCATGAGCTGAAGGCGCGCGGCTGGAGCGTGCATCTGGCCACCGACGACCGGGCCGAACGCTTTGCCGGACAGTTTCCGGCCGACACTATCCACCCGATCCCGTCCGCCACCATCGGGTCGAAGAACCCGCTGGCGCTGGCCAGGACCTTCTGGAAGCTGTGGCGCGGCGTGCGCGTGGCTTCGACGGTGATTGCACGGATCAGGCCGGCGGCGGTCGTCGGCTTTGGCGGCTATCCGACCCTGCCGCCGCTCTATGCGGCGACCCGGCGCGGCCGCCCGACGCTGATCCATGAGCAGAACGCGGTGATGGGCCGCGCCAACCGTGCGCTGGCTGCAAGGGTGACGGCGATCGCAGGCGGCTTCCTGCCCGAAGATGCAAGCGTGGCCGGGCGCAAGACGATCACCACCGGCAATCCGGTGCGCCCGGCGGTGATCGAAGCCGCCGCGCAGCCCTACACGGTTTCGCAGGAGGGGGAACCTTTCCACCTGCTGGTGTTCGGCGGCAGCCAGGGCGCGCAGTTCTTCTCCGACGCGGTGCCAGCGGCGGTTGCCTTGCTGCCCGACGATCTGCGCAAGCGCCTTGTCGTGACCCAGCAGGCGCGCAAGGACGATGTGGAGCGGGTGACGAGGGCTTACGCGAAGCTTGGCATCCCGGCTGAAATTTCGCCCTTCTTCACCGATATGGCGGCGCGCATGGCGCGTGCGCAGTTCGTTATCTCGCGCTCCGGCGCGTCCACCGTCTCGGAGATCGCTGTGATTGGCCGGCCGGCGCTGCTGGTGCCTTATCCGCACGCTCTGGATCACGATCAGGCGGCCAATGCCGCGGCGCTCGCGGCCGCCGGCGGCGGCGAGGTGCATGCACAGGCTTTGCTCGATGCGGAAAAGCTTGCGGGGCTGATCGGCGCGCTGATGGCCGGGCCGGAACGGTTGCGGAAAATGGCCGAAGCGGCGCGCTCCGTCGGCCGCCCCAATGCGGCCAGCTTGCTCGCCGATCTGACAGAGGCTATTGCGTCGGGCCAGTCACCGGACGGATTCAGGAAGGAACACAACGCATGAAAATGCCGCAGACGATAGGGCTTGTGCACTTCATCGGCATAGGCGGCATCGGCATGAGCGGCATCGCCGAAGCCCTGCACAATCTCGGCTACAAGGTGCAGGGCTCGGATCAGAACGACAGCGCCAATGTGCAGCGCCTGCGCGACAAGGGCATCGAGTGTTTCGTCGGCCACCGCGCCGAGAATCTTGGCGATGCCGAAGTTGTGGTGGTCTCGACGGCGATCCGCAACACCAACCCCGAGATCGTGGCGGCGCGCGAGAAGCTGCTGCCCGTGGTGCGCCGTGCCGAGATGCTGGCCGAGCTGATGCGCTTCCGCAATGCCATCGCCATCGGCGGCACGCATGGCAAGACCACGACCACCTCCATGGTGGCGACGCTGCTGGAAGCGGGCGGGCTCGACCCGACCGTCATCAATGGCGGCATCATCAATGCCTATGGCACCAATGCGCGCATGGGCGACGGCGAGTGGATGGTGGTGGAGGCGGACGAGAGCGACGGCACCTTCCTCAAGCTGCCGGCCGATATCGCCGTCATCACCAATATCGACCCGGAACATCTCGATCACTACGGATCGTTCGACAAGGTGCGCGACGCCTTCCGCCAGTTCGTCGAGAATGTGCCGTTCTACGGCTTTGGCGTCATGTGCATCGACCACCCGGAAGTGCAGGCGCTGGTCAGCCGCATCGGCGACCGCCGCGTCATCACCTATGGCGAGAACGCACAGGCCGACGTGCGCTTCGCCAACCACCGCATGGACGGCGCGGTCTCGGTATTCGACGTCATCATCCACAACCGCAAGACAGGTCAGGATACGGCGATTTCCGACCTGCGCCTGCCGATGCCCGGCCGCCACAATGTCTCGAACGCCACGGCGGCGATTGCCGTTGCCAACGAGCTGGGCCTTTCCGGAGAGGCGATCCGCAAGGGCCTGTCCGCCTTCGGCGGCGTGAAGCGGCGCTTCACCCACACCGGCACGTGGAACGGCGTCGAGATCTTCGACGACTACGGCCACCATCCGGTGGAGATCAGGGCCGTGCTCAAGGCGGCGCGCGACGCCACGAAGGGGCGTGTCATCGCCGTGGCGCAGCCGCATCGCTTCACCCGGCTGCGCGACCTGTTCGACGATTTCGCGGTCTGCTTCAACGATGCCGACACGGTCATGGTGGCGCCGGTCTATGCGGCGGGCGAGGACCCGATCGACGGCGTCTCCAGCGACACGCTGGTGTCGCGCATGCGCGCCGCCGGCCATCGCGATGCCCGCCACATCGCAGACGCGTCGGCGGTAGCTCCGCTGGTGCGCGAACTGGCAAAGCCGGGCGATTTCATCGTCTTCCTCGGCGCGGGCAACATCACCCAATGGGCCTACGCGCTGCCGAAGGAGCTGAACGGGGCGGGAGGCGCAAATTGAGCCGGGGGCAGGCGCTTCTCGACAGTCTTGGCGACAGGCTTTCGGGTCTGCGCGGGCGTCTCACGCCCGATGCGGAGATGGACAAGATCACCTGGTTCCGCGCCGGCGGCCTTGCCGCTGCGCTTTTCCAGCCCGCGGATGAGGAAGACCTCGCAGCCTTCCTGAAGGCGGTGCCGGAGGACGTGCCTGTCATGGTGGTCGGCATCGGATCCAACCTCCTGGTACGCGACGGCGGCATTGAAGGTTTCGTGGTGCGGCTTTCCGCCAGGGGATTTGGCGCGGTCGAGGCGATTTCCGAAACGCGCCTGCGTGCCGGCACGGCCGTGCCGGACAAACGCGTCGCCGCCGCAGCCCTGGAGGCGGGTATCGGCGGTTTCCATTTCTATCACGGCATTCCCGGCGCCATCGGCGGCGCGCTGCGCATGAACGCGGGCGCCAACGGCGTGGAAACGCGCGAGCGGGTCGTCGAGGTGCGGGCGCTGGACCGCAAGGGCGATCTTCATGTGCTCTCCAATGCCGACATGGGCTATGCCTATCGCCACAGTTCCGCGCCGAAGGACCTGATCTTCACCTCGGCCGTGTTCGAGGGCTATGGCGAGGACAAGGAGACGATCAGGGCGGCGATGGATGAAGTGCAGCACCATCGCGAGACAGTCCAGCCGATCCGGGAAAAGACCGGCGGCTCGACTTTCAAGAACCCGGAGGGCACATCGGCCTGGAAGGAGATCGACAAGGCTGGCTGCCGGGGCCTGATGATCGGCGGCGCGCAGATGTCGCCCATGCATTGCAACTTCATGATCAACACGGGTTCGGCCTCCGGCTACGATCTCGAACATCTCGGCGAGACGGTGCGCGCGCGCGTGCTCGAAAATTCCGGCATCCGCCTGCATTGGGAAATCCGGCGCATCGGCGAATTTCGCCCCGGCCGTGAGGTGCAGGAGTTCCTCGGGCAGTTGCTCTGAGGACTCACAAAGGTAAAATTTCATTCAAATTCGCAGAAAGTGAATCTCCCGGAATCCTGAGGGCTTGCCACGGAATCAACTCTCTGATTCTTTGGGGTTAAGGCGTTTCCTGATTTGAGTCGTTCGGCGCGTAGGTCGCGGTTCCCGACGGGGCTGCAACCACAGACTCGGATTCTGACTCAGGAAACAAGGATTGAGTGCCCGCCGAGGGGATGACGGGATATGACCAGCAAGCATGTTGCCGTATTGATGGGGGGTGTCTCAAGCGAGCGCCCTGTTTCCCTCTCTTCCGGCAATGCCTGTGCTGATGCGCTCGAAGCCGAGGGCTACAGGGTCACCCGTGTCGATGTCGATCGCAATGTGAGCGCCGTTCTTTCCGGGCTGAAGCCGGATGTCGCCTTCAATGCGCTGCATGGACCGTTCGGTGAGGATGGCGTCATTCAGGGCGTTCTCGAATATCTGGAGATTCCCTACACGCATTCGGGCGTGCTGGCCTCGGCTCTGGCCATGAACAAGGAGCAGGCCAAGAAGGTCGCGCGCGCGGCCGGCGTTCCGGTGGCGGAATCGAAGGTCGTCAACCGGTTCGGGATTGGCAACGCGCACCCCATGGCGCCGCCCTATGTGGTGAAGCCTGTCGCCGAGGGGTCCAGCTTCGGCGTGGTCATTGTCGGCGAAGATCAGTCTCACCCGCCGCAGATCGTCTCTTCGCCCGACTGGAACTATGGCGAGAGCGTCATGGTCGAGCGCTATGTGGCCGGGCGCGAGCTTACCTGCGCGGTGATGGGCGATGTCGCGCTCGGGGTGTGCGAGATCATTCCGACCGGCCATTCCTTCTACGATTACGATTCGAAATATGTCGCGGGCGGATCAAAACACGAAACGCCTGCGAAACTTTCACCGAATATTTACCAAAAAATACAGACACTGGCGCTCAAGGCTCATCAAGCAATCGGCTGCCGGGGCGTGTCCCGGTCTGACTTCCGTTACGACGATCGTCATTCCGAAAATGGCGAGATCGTCTGGCTCGAGGTCAATACCCAGCCGGGCATGACGCCGACGTCCCTGGTGCCCGAGATCGCCGCGCATGCAGGGCATTCCTTCGGCGATCTTTTGAGCTGGATGGTGGAGGACGCTTCGTGTCTTCGTTGAGGTCGGGACGTATGGGTCATGGTGGGCTGGCTGGCCTGGCGCCTGTCGTGCGTCCTGTCATGCCGCGCTGGCTGCGCCGTCCGCTGCGTGTGTTTTCGAGGCTGGGCGAGGGTGCCTATGCGGCACCTCCCTTTGCCGCCACCATTCTTTCCGTCGCGCTGCTGTCGTCGAGCGCGACCTACGGCGCCTATCTCGGCGGCCAGCTCGAGGATTTCGTGCAGGGCGTCACGGCCCGCACCGGATTTGCCGTCGATCAGATCAGGGTCGTCGGCAATCAGTATACGTCCGAGATCGACATCCTCGACCGGCTGGAGCTGAACGGGTGGACGGCGCTGGTCGGGCTCGATGTCGTCGATGCGCGCGACAGGATCGCGTCGTTACCCTGGGTCCAGCATGCGACGGTTCGCAAGGTCTACCCCAACACGCTGGAAGTGCGGATAGAGGAGCGCGAGCCGTTCGCCATCTGGCAGCAGGGGCGGGCGCTTAACGTGATCGAAGAGAGCGGGCGGGTCATCGCGCCGTTCTCCGGCGGCCGGCTGGCTTCGTTGCCGCTGATCGTCGGCAGCGGTGCGCCCGAACATGCGCCGAAGCTCATCGCGCGCATTGCGGACGTGCCGGAGCTTGCCGGTCGCGTGAAGGGCTATGTGCGCGTCGGCGAGCGGCGCTGGAACCTGCATCTGGACAATGGCGTCACCGTCAAGCTGCCGGAGCACGGCGTCCGTGCCGCGCTGGAAAGGCTGGCGCAGCTCGACCGCGAGCAGGGGCTGCTCGGACGTGACATCGTGGCGGTCGATCTGAGGATTCCCGATCGGGTTGCGGTGGCGCTTTCGCCCGATGCCTCCGCGGCGCGTCTGGCGGCGCTCAAGGGCGCGGCGCGCAAGTCGGGGAGCCGCATATGAACTGGTTGCGCAAGAGTGGCGATGCCTCGGCCCGGCGTTCAGGCGTTCTCACGGTGCTCGACGTGGGGTCGAGCAAGGTCTGCTGCGTGGTGGCGAAACTCAAGCCCTGCGAAGACGGCAACCTGCTGCGCGGGCGCACGCACCGCATCCAGGTGATCGGCATCGGCCACCAGAAATCGCAGGGCATGAAGTCCGGTGTGGTGGTGGATCTGGAGCGCGCCGAGCATGCCATACGGCTGGCCGTGGACTCGGCCGAGCGCATGGCCGGGCTGACCGTCGACTCGCTGATCGTCAACATGACGGCGGGCCGCCTGAAGAGCGAGACCTTCTCCGCCACCGTCAATCTCGGCGGCCACGAGGTGGACGAAAGTGACATCAGGCGCGTGCTGGCTGCCGGTGCGCGTCAGGCGCTGAAATCCGAGCGCGAGGTGATCCACTCGCTGCCGGTGGGCTTCTCGCTCGACGCCGAGCGCGGCGTTCGCGATCCCCGCGGCATGGTGGGCGACACGCTGGGCGTCGACATGCACGTTCTGACCGGCGATGCGGCACCGCTGCGCAACATCGAGCTGGCCATCAACCGCTCGCATCTTTCGGTCGAGCGTATGGTGGCGACCCCTTACGCCAGCGGTCTCGCCGCACTGGTGGACGACGAACTGGAAATGGGGGCGGCCTGCATCGACATGGGTGGCGGCACGACCACCATCTCCATCTTCTCCGAAGGCAATTTCGTGCATGGCGACGCGATTCCCGTCGGCGGCAACCATGTGACGCTGGACCTCGCAAAGGGGCTTTCCACCACCATCGAGGCGGCGGAGCGGCTGAAGGTCATGCATGGTTCGGCTCTGCCCGGCAGCGCCGACGACCGCGACCTCGTCACCATTCATCCCATCGGCGACGACCATGGCGCGCCGATGCAGATTCCGCGTTCGGTCATGACCCGCATCATTCGCGCCCGCGTCGAGGAGACGCTGGAAATGCTGCGCGACCGTATCAGCAAATCAGGTTATGCCAGCGCGATCGGCAAGCGAATCGTGCTGACAGGCGGCGCCAGCCAGCTTGCCGGTCTCCCGGAAGCGGCTCGTCGCATTCTTGGGCGCAACGTGCGCACCGGACGCCCGCTGGGCGTTGCGGGGCTGCCCGAAGCGGCCAAGGGGCCGGCATTCTCGACGGTGGTCGGGCTCCTCATCTATCCGCAGGTGGCGAATTTCGAGAGTCGTCCTGCCAGGGGTGGGGCCGTGTTCAGGATGACCGGGACGGACGGGCGACTGTATCGCGTAAGTCAGTGGTTGAAAGACAGTTTCTAGAGTTAACGGGGACAGCCCCCAGGCGGCCGCTATGGCGAAGCGGCGGGAAAGGCAAAGGACGAGGACAATGGCAATCAATCTTCAGAAGCCGGACATCACCGAGCTGAAGCCGCGCATCACCGTTTTCGGTGTCGGCGGGGGCGGCGGCAACGCAGTCAACAACATGATCACCGCCGGTCTGCGCGGCGTCGAGTTCGTTGTGGCGAACACCGACGCCCAGGCGCTGACCATGTCGAAGGCCGAGCGGCTCATCCAGCTCGGCGCACATGTCACCGAGGGGCTGGGCGCCGGTTCGCAGCCGGAAGTGGGACGCGCCGCCGCTGAAGAATGCATCGACGAGATCAACGATCACCTGTCCAATACGCATATGTGCTTCGTCACCGCCGGCATGGGCGGCGGCACCGGCACGGGTGCCGCCCCGGTCGTCGCACGCGCGGCCCGTGAAAAGGGGATCCTGACGGTCGGCGTCGTCACCAAGCCGTTCCATTTCGAGGGCCAGCGCCGCATGAAGACGGCCGACCTCGGCATCGAGGAGCTGCAGAAGTCGGTCGACACGCTCATCGTCATCCCGAACCAGAACCTGTTCCGCCTGGCCAACGACAAGACCACCTTCGCCGATGCCTTCGCCATGGCCGATCAGGTGCTCTATTCGGGCGTTGCCTGCATCACCGACCTGATGGTCAAGGAGGGTCTGATCAACCTCGACTTCGCCGACGTGCGTTCGGTGATGCGCGAGATGGGCAAGGCCATGATGGGTACGGGCGAAGCTTCCGGCGAGGGTCGCGCGATGGCCGCTGCCGAGGCCGCCATTGCCAACCCGCTGCTCGACGAGACCTCGATGCGTGGCGCCAAGGGCCTGCTGATCTCGATCACCGGTGGCCGCGATCTTACCCTGTTCGAGGTGGACGAGGCGGCGACCCGCATCCGCGAGGAAGTCGACCAGGACGCCAACATCATTCTCGGCGCCACCTTCGACGAGGAACTGGAAGGCGTCATCCGGGTGTCGGTCGTTGCCACCGGCATCGACAAGTCGGCCGAAGAAATCGCGGCGACCCCGATCGCCATCCGCCCCCCGCAGGCCAAGCCCGTTGCCCGCCCTGCCGCCCCGGTGGCTGAGGCCCGTCCGGTTATCCAGCCCGCGCCGCAGCCTGCGCCGGTTCATGAGCCGCGCGCTGCCGATCCGGTCGCCGAAGCCTTCCAGATGGCCGAGCAGAACGCCGCTGCCATGGCGCAGCGCCCGGTGCAGGCATCGGATGACTTTCGCCCCCAGAGCAAGCTCTTCCAGCAGGCTCAGCCGCACCAGCCCGTGCAGCAGTTCCAGCAGCCCGTGGTGACGCAGCAGGCGGCGCTTCAGATGCAGCCGGCTCCGCAGCCGGTCCATCCCGCTCCGCAGCCGCGCGAGATGCATCAGCCGGCAGCGCCGCAGCGCATGCCGCGCGTGGAGGATTTCCCGCCGGTCGTGCGTGCCGAGGTCGAGGCCAAGAACAACCCGGTCAGCCATGAGGAACGCGGCCCGATGGGGCTGCTCAAGCGCCTCACCAACGGCCTGACCCGCCGCGAGGAAGAGCCGGCGCGTCTCCAGCCTGCCCAGCCGCGCGAGCCGAAGCTGCGCCAGGCTCAGCCGGAAGTGCGCCGCGCGCCTTCGCAGGACTCGCAGCTTTACGCACCGCGCCGTGGCCAGCTCGACGATCAGGGCCGCCTGGTCGCCCGGCCGCATGCCGCTCACGACGACGATCAGCTCGAGATTCCCGCTTTCCTGCGCCGTCAGGCAAACTGATCGCCGCACAGGCGTCACAATTGCGAAGGGGCGACCGGCAAACCGGTCGCCCCTTTTTGCTGAAGTCTCTGGAAAACAAGGACTAAAGGCACCTGTTCTGGTGACGGCCGGGGTTACATGAGGTAAAAAAGCGTGATTTGGAGGAAGTCCGACGCGTTACTATCTTCGCCGGCAGCATATCGAAGCGGCCTGCAGGTTGGGGGAGATGCCTTCTTGCCGTAGCTGGACAGCCGGGTTGACCGGCACGGGAAGCGACGAACGAGCGGGCATACGGGGATCGTTTTGAACGATTATCAGACGACGATAAAATCGCGCGTGACACTGGCCGGAACCGGCGTGCACAGCGGAAAGCCCGTTTCGGTGACGTTCGCGCCTTCCGATGTGGACACGGGCATTGTCTTTCATTTCATCGGTGGAGCGGAACCGGGCAGGGAAATCCGCGCCCTCGTCTCCGAAGTCGGGGCGACCGATCTTTCCACCCTGCTTGGCGATCCGGCCGGGGTGCATGTCTCGACCGTCGAACATCTCATGGCGGCGATTCTGGGTGTCGGCATCGACAATCTCGTCATCGAGATCGAGGGCAATGAAATCCCGATCCTCGACGGCAGCGCCGCCCTGTTCGTGGAGGCGATCGATCAGGCCGGGCTCGACACCCAGCCGGTCAAGCGCCGTTTCATCCGGGTTCTCAAGGATGTACGCATCGAGAGCGGGGCTTCCTGGGCCGAGTTCAGGCCGTACTCCGGCACACGGTTCGAGATCGGGATCGATTTCGAGAGCCGTGCCATCGGCCGCCAGCAGTTCGCCATCGACCTGACCGGCGATTCGTTCCGCAACGAGGTGGCGCGGGCACGCACCTTCGGCTTCCTGAAGGATGTCGAGCGCCTTTGGGCCGCTGGCTATGCGCTGGGGTCCTCGCTGGAGAATTCCGTCGTCATCGGCTACGACAACCGCGTCATCAATATGGGCGGCCTGCGCTACCCGGACGAATTCGTGCGCCACAAGACGCTCGACGCCATGGGCGATCTGGCTCTGGCGGGCGCGCGTTTCATCGGCTGCTTCCGCTCCTATCGCGGTGGTCACAGGCTCAATGCGGCAGCACTTCGCCGCCTGCTGTCGGACCGCAGCGCCTTCGAGATCGTGGAAACGACGCGCCGCGACCACGGCCGCATCGCCGAGATCAGCGCCGTCAGCGGCCCGGTCTTCGCGCCCTGGGCGATCTGAGCGCTTGAGACGGCGGCGTCCGTCATTTTCCGGTGGACGGATATGCAAACGCCACGTTTGCCACAAAAATGTGCGATTGCCGGACGATAGCGTTGCCGCGCGTGCCGGTTATGGTCTATGGCTGCACGCTGACCGACGAAACGGTGCCGAAAGGGCGAAACCCAACCATGTTGTTCAAACGGGCTGATCGATCGATGGCAACAGTGAAGGGCCCGATGGGGCGGGTTGTCGCGGCCTTGTCCGTTGCCGTGGTGCCATTGGCGCTCGCAGGCTGCATGTCCTCGTCGGACAAGGATCTCGATCTGTCCACCTATGTCGAGCAGACCGAGCCCGCGGACGTGCTTTACAATCAGGGGCTCGCCAATCTGAATGCCGGCCGTCTCGGCGAGGCGGCGAAGAAGTTCGCGGCCGTGGATCGCCAGCACCCCTATTCGGAATATGCCCGCAAGGCGATGGTGATGGGCGCCTTCACCAATTACCGGCAGGGCAATTACGACGACGCCATCCAGATGTCGCAGCGGTTCCTGAACCTTTATCCGACCTCTGAAGATGCCGACTACGCAGTTTACATCGCCGGCCTCAGCTATTTCCGCCAGATCCGTGACGTGACGCAGGACCAGAAGGAAGCGCGCCTGACCGCGCAGACCATGCAGGAACTGGTCAACCGCTGGCCGGATTCGCAATATGCCGAGGATGCGCGCACCAAGATCCGCTACGCCAACGACCAGCTCGCCGGCAAGGAAATGCAGGTCGGTCGCTACTATCTCGAGCGGCGCGAGTATCTGGCGTCGATCAAGCGGTTCCGCACCGTGGTCGAGCAGTATTCCAATACCCGCCATATCGAGGAGGCGCTGGCGCGTCTCGTGGAAGCCTACTATGCGATGGGCCTGACGGATGAGGCGCAGACGGCTGCCGCGGTGCTCGGCCAGAACTACCCCAGCAGCCAGTGGTACAAGGATTCCTACAAGCTGCTGCAAAGCGGCGGGCTGACGCCGCGTGAGAATGCCGGCTCGTGGATATCCAAGGCCGGGAAGCTGATTACCGGCTGACGGCTGCCATGCTCTCCAGGCTGTCGATCCGCGACATCGTTCTGATCGAGAAGCTGGACATAGACTTTGCTCCGGGTCTTTCGGTGCTGACCGGCGAGACCGGGGCGGGCAAGTCGATCCTGCTCGATTCGCTTTCCCTTGCTCTGGGCGCGCGCGGCGATGCTTCGCTGGTGCGCCATGGCGCTGCGCAGGGGCAGGTGACGGCGGTGTTCGACGTGCCGCGAAATCATCCCGCGCGCGACATTCTTTCCGAAAACGCCATAGACGATGACGGCGACATCATTTTGCGCCGTGTTCAGACGGCGGACGGCCGCACGCGCGTTTTCGTCAACGACCAGCCAGCCAGCGTGGCGCTGATGCGCACCATCGGCCATGCGCTGGTGGAAATCCACGGCCAGCACGACGAGCGGGCGCTTGTCGATGCCAGCGCCCATCGCGAGGTTCTGGATGCGTTTGGCGGCCATGCCAGCGCCGTGCGCGAGACGGCGGAAGCATGGCGTATCTGGCGCAGCGCCGAGCAGGAGCTTTCGCGCCACAAGGCCCGGGTGGAAGCGGCGGCGCGCGAGGCGGACTATTTGAGGGCCGCCGTCGCGGAACTCGTGCAACTCGACCCGCAGCCCGGCGAGGAAAGCGAGCTGGCAGCCTTGCGCACGGATATGATGCGGGCGGAAAAGATCGCTTCCGAGATCAGCGACGCGCAGGACGTGCTGTCCGGCCCGTCCTCGCCCTTGCCGCAACTGGCAAGCCTGCTCAGGCGATTGCAGCGCAAGGCGGCCGAGGTTCCGGGCCTGCTCGACGATGTGGTGACGTCGCTCGACGAGGCGATGCTTTCTCTCGATGCCGCGCAATCCGGCGTCTCGGCTGCCCTGCGCGCCACGGAATATGACCCGCAGCGTCTGGAGCAGGCGGAGGAGCGCCTGTTCGCGCTGCGTGCCGCTGGCCGCAAGCACAATGTGCAGGTCGACGATCTTGCCCGCCTGCGCGACACCATGGCGGCCGATCTGGCCGATCTCGATGCCGGTGAGGAGCGGCTGGCGGTGCTGGAACAGCATGCACGGCAGGCGCGCGACCTTTATGATCAGAGCGCCGCGCATCTTTCCGAGCTGCGGAAGGCGGCAGCCAAAGGGCTGCGCAACGCCGTGATGGCCGAACTGCCCGAACTCAGGCTGGAGCGGGCCGAATTCATCGTGGAAATGTCGAGCGAGCCCGACAGCCGCATGGAGGAGGGCATCGATCAGGTCGAGTTCTGGGTGCGCACCAACCCCGGCACCCGCCCCGGCCCGATGATGAAGGTGGCTTCTGGGGGCGAGCTGTCGCGCTTCCTGCTGGCGCTGAAGGTGGCGCTGGCCGACCGGGGTTCGGCCCCGACGCTGGTTTTCGACGAGATCGATACGGGGGTCGGCGGCGCTGTGGCCGATGCCATCGGCCAGCGCCTTGCCCGTCTGGCGAAGGGCGGCGTGCAGGTGCTTTCCGTCACCCACGCGCCGCAGGTGGCGGCGCGCGCCTCCACCCATTTCCTGATCTCCAAGTCGGGTGGTGCGGACCGTGTCGCCACCGGCATCGTCGCCATGGACATCGATGCAAGGCAGGAGGAGATCGCCCGCATGCTGGCCGGCGCGACGATAACCGACGAGGCAAGGGCGGCGGCCGAGCGGCTCCTGCGCGAGAACATCGCTGCGGCGACCTGAATTATTGATAGAGCATGGGAGCAGCCGGAAACCGGATTCCAGTTTTCGGTCCGATGCTCTTGGATCATTTCATCGCTTCGCGGAATCGATGAAATGATCTAACTGTTTGTTTATACTGCATTTGTGCGACGCTAAATGTTTCCATTTGGCTGCAAAATGCTCTTAGCCTGCCTGTCTGTCCACAACTGACAAGATGATTCAGGAGAGAGGCGCAGGCACCTGTTTCCGTTCGGCTTTGCGCGCGCTACATACTTCAGCTTCGCGCAGGTCAACAACCTGCCGCCCATGAGAGATTTCGCCATGTCCGATAAACCCGTCGACCTGCTTACCGAAAGCGAGGCTGCCGCCGAACTGGAACGGCTGGCGAAGGAAATCGCGGATCATGACAGGCGCTACTATTCCGAGGATGCGCCGACCGTCTCGGATGCCGATTACGATGCGCTGCGCATCCGCAATGCCGAGATCGAGGCGCGCTTTCCCGAACTGGTGAGGGAGGATTCGCCGTCGCTGAAGGTCGGCACGACGCCTTCGGGCGTGTTTGGCAAGGTGGTCCATGCCGTGCCGATGCTGTCGCTCGACAACACATTTTCGGATGAGGATGTGCGCGATTTCGTAACGAGCGTGCGGCGCTTCCTTGCCTTGCCGGCGGACCGCGAGCTGGTGTTCACCGCAGAGCCGAAGATCGACGGGCTGTCCATGTCGCTGCGTTACGAGAACCGGCGGCTGGTAACGGCGGCGACGCGCGGCGACGGCACCACCGGCGAGAACGTGACGGCCAATATCCGCACCATCGCCGAAATTCCCGAAACGCTGCCGGCGGATGCGCCGGAGGTGGTGGAGGTGCGCGGCGAGGTCTACATGCGCCGCGACGACTTCTTCGAACTGAACCAGCGCATGGCCGAGACCGGCCGTGTCTTCGCCAATCCTCGCAATTCCGCTGCCGGCAGCCTGCGCCAGCTCGATCCGGAAGTGACCCGCCAGCGCCCGCTGCGCTTTTTCGCCTATGCGTGGGGGGATGCGTCCGCACCGCTTGGCGAAACGCAATATGAGGTGGTGAAGCGCTTCGGCGACTGGGGGTTCCGGGTCAACGAGCTGATGGCGCGCTGCGACACGGTCGAGGCGATGCTGGCGCATTACCACCGTATCGAGGCCGGACGCGCCGAAATCCCCTATGACATCGACGGCGTCGTCTACAAGGTCGACCGGCTCGATCTTCAGGAGCGGCTGGGGTTTCGCTCGCGCAGCCCGCGCTGGGCGACGGCGCACAAATTCGCCGCCGAGAAGGCGATGACGGTGCTGAACGGCATCGACATCCAGGTCGGACGAACCGGGGCGATGACGCCGGTGGCGCGGCTGGAGCCGGTGACGGTTGGCGGCGTGGTCGTCACCAACGCCACGCTGCACAATGAGGACTATATCAGGGGCATCGGCACGGCCCGCGAAGGGCGCGACATTCGCGTCGGCGATACGGTGGTGATCCAGCGCGCCGGCGACGTTATCCCGCAGATTCTCGACGTGGTGATGGAGAAGCGCCCGGCGGATGCGGTGCCTTACGAATTTCCGCATACATGCCCCGCCTGCGGCAGCCATGCCGTGCGCGAGGAAGGCGAGGCGGTGCGCCGCTGCACCGGCGGACTGATCTGCCCGGCGCAGGCGGTGGAACGGCTGCGCCATTTCGTGTCGCGCAACGCCTTCGACATCGAGGGGCTCGGCGAAAAGCAGATCGAATTCTTCTTCCAGTCGGACGATCCGGCCCTTCAGGTGCGCTCGCCCGCCGACATCTTCACGCTGAAGGAACGCCAGCGCGATTCGCTGACCAAGCTGGAGAATGTCGACGGCTTCGGCGCCGTTTCGGTGAAGAAGCTGTTTGCGGCGATAGACGACCGTCGCCGGGTGCAGTTCTCGCGCTTTCTGTTCGCGCTCGGCATCCGCCATGTCGGCGAGACCAATGCGAAGCGTTTCGCCCGTCATTTCCTGTCGTTCGAGGCGTTCCGCAGGCTGGCCGAGGAGGCGGTGATGCCCGAGGGCAAGGGCGATCCCGGTAATGGCGCATGGCAGGAACTGAACAACATCAACGGCATCGGCTCCATCGTCGCCGGGGCGGTGGTGGAGTTTTTCGGGGAGGATCACAACCGGCAGGTGCTGGATGCACTGCTGGCGCAGGTGACGCCGGTGGACGAGGAGCCGGTCGGCACGACGGATTCCCCGGTTGCCGGCAAGACCGTGGTGTTCACCGGCGCGCTGGAGAAGATGTCGCGCGACGAGGCCAAGGCCATGGCCGAAAAACTGGGCGCGAAGGTTGCAGGCTCCGTATCGAAAAAGACCGATCTTGTCGTGGCAGGGCCGGGTGCCGGCTCGAAACTCAAGCAGGCGACGGAACTCGGCATCGAGGTGATCGACGAGGACGCATGGTTCGCGCGCGTGGGCAGGCAATAGAGAAGCGGGCGTTCTGACCGGCGCTGCTTCCGCTGCTCTGGTTTCTTTCCCCGCCGGATTTCTGCCCTCCATCCGTTTCGCTGAACGGCTGGCTCAAGCGAATTCATGTGACAGGGCCCGGCCGGCTGAATAGATAAAAGCTTTTTCCGGGAGTGATCCATGGCAGGACAGGCAGCGGATTCGCGCTCGTCCACGAGCAAATCATCCATGAGCGAATTCTGGCACGGCGCGCGGTTCGGGCTTCCGGTCTGCATTGCCGTATCCCCTTTCGGCCTGCTGTTCGGCACGCTTGCCATGGAAAACGGCCTGTCGGTTATCGAAGCGATTTCCATGAGCGCGTTCGTGTTCGGCGGGGCCAGCCAGATGGTCGGTATCGAGCTGTTCGGCCAGAAGGTCGCGCCGTGGATGATCGCTCTTTCCATCTTCGCGGTGAACTTTCGCCATGTGCTCTATTCGGCGGCAATCGGCCGCTATCTTTCCGGATGGCCGCTTGCGCGGCAAGCTGTCGCCTTCTTCCTGCTGACCGACGCACAATATGCGCTCGCTGAAAGCCAGATTCAGAGCGGACGCAAGCTCACTTTCGCCCGCTATATGGGGGCCGCGGTTACCAGCTATCTGACATGGGTGGCGACGACGGTGATTGGCGCCATCTTCGGCAAGCTTATTCCCGACACCAGTGCCATCGGAGTGGATTTCCTGCTGCCGATCTATTTTCTGGGGCTGGTGATGGATTTCCGCAGGCGCCCGCTCTGGCTGCCGATTGTGGCCGTGAGCGCGGTGGCCTCGATTCTTGCCTACAGGTTTGTCGGCTCGCCGTGGCATGTCTTGCTGGGGGCGCTGGCTGGCGTTGCGCTGGCCGTCATCCTGCCGCCGTCGCGCAGCGGCATCGGCGCCGCTCCGGCACAGGCCGTGGAGAGCCGGGCATGAGCAGCACCTTCTGGGTCATCCTTGCCGGCGCTCTCGCCACCTATCTGACGCGCATTGGCGGGCATCTGGTGATTTCGCGGCTGGAACGAATCCCGCCACGCGTCGAGGCCGGGCTCAACGCCGTTCCGGCAGCGGTGCTGACGACGCTGGTGGCGCCTGCCGTGCTGACGGCAGGCCCGGCGGAATGGCTGGCGCTGATCGTGGCGGGCCTGGTGGCCCTGCGCGGCGGCCTGCTCAGCATGTTCATAGCGGGCGCTGTGGTGCTCCTCATCGCCCGCCAGTTCATGGCCTGATCGGCTTACGCGCCAAGCGGCGCGCAGGCTCGTTCGAGCCACGCCAGCGCTTCACCGTCGACCATCGGGCCGATCTCGGCCAGCACGCGGGCGTGATAGGCGTCGAGCCAGTTCAGTTCGTCGGGTGACAGCAGATCGGAAAGGATCATGCGCCGGTCGAAGGGGGCAAGCGTCAGCGTCTCGAAGCTGTGCATGGCGATATCGCCGCCTTCGATCCGTGCTGCCTTTTCGACCACGATCAGGTTTTCAAGACGGATGCCATAGGCGCCTTCCTTGTAGTAACCGGGTTCGTTGGAGAGGATCATGCCTTCCAGCATCTTCTCCATGCCGGTTTTGGCGATGCGCTGCGGCCCCTCATGCACGGCAAGATAGGAGCCGACGCCATGACCGGTGCCGTGGGCGTAGTCGAGCCCGTGCGTCCATAGCGCGACACGGGCGATGGCATCGATATCCGCGCCGCGCGTGCCAGCCGGAAAGCGCAGGGTGGAAATGCCGATCAGACCCTTCAGCACCAGCGTATAGCGCTGGCGCATTTCTTCCGTGGGGCGACCGATCGGAATGGTGCGGGTGATGTCGGTGGTGCCGTCCTGATACTGCGCGCCCGAATCGAGCAGGAACAGTTCACCGTCACCGAGCTTGCGGTTGGTGGCGCGCGATACGCGGTAGTGGATGACCGCGCCGTTGGGGCCGGAGCCGGAAATGGTCTCGAATGAAACGTCGCGCAGCGGCATCTGGGTTTCCTCGCCTGCCTGCCGGCGAAAATTCTCCAATGCCTCGACCGCCCCGATCTCGTCGGTCGCGCCGGGCTTCTGCCGGTCCAGCCAGCACAGCATGCGCACGACGGCCGCGCCGTCGCGGCGGTGGGCGGCGCGGCTGCCTTCCAGCTCAGCGCCGTTCTTGGTGGCGCGCGGAATGCGGGCCGGATCGGCGGCCGCGACCACCGTGCCGCCATTGGCCTCGGCCAGCATGCGCAGCTTCTCGGCCGCCAGAACCGGATCGAGCGCGATGCGCGCGCCCTTGCCGGCAAGCTCCGCAATGGCGGGCTCGAACTCCCCGGGCTGGTGTGGCTCTGCAAGCTGGGTGAGATAGGCTTCGACCTCGCGCGAGAATTTCGCCTTGTCCATGAACAGCCGATGCGAGCCGTCGGCTGCCAGAATGGCGAAGCCGAGCGCCAGCGGCGTATGTGGCACGTCGTTGCCGCGAATGTTGAAGGCCCAGGCGATGGAGGAGGGGTCGGTGAGAACGGCATGGGTTGCGCCGTCGGACCCGATCGCGGCCGCCAGCCGGGCCAGCTTGTCCTTCGCCAGTTCACCCGCGAACGCGATGGGCTGGATTTCCACCGGGGTGACGGGCGCTTCCGGCTGGTCGTCCCAGACGGCATCGACCGGGTTCTCCTCCAGCGGCACGAGCTCGACGCCTGCCTTTTTTGCCGCCGCCTTCAGCGTGTCGATCTCGCCGGTTGTGTGCAGCCACGGGTCGAAGCCGAGGCGGGTGCCGGATCTCAGGTTCTGGCCGATCCATTTCGCCGGCGGATTGTCGACGAGGCTGTCATAGCTGAAGATGGCGGGGTCTGTTTCCTTGCGAACCTGCAAGGTGTAACGGCCGTCGACGAAGATGACGGCGCTGTCGGCCAGCACCAAGGCCACGCCGGCCGAACCGGAAAAGCCGGTCAGCCATTTCAGCCGGGCGGCGCGGGCCGGCACATATTCGCCCTGATGCTCGTCGGCGCGGGGCACGAGGAAGCCATCGATGCCATTGGCCGCCAGCCATGTGCGAAGGGCGGCAACGCGCGGCGAGGCAAGCGAGGGATCGCTGGACGAATCGAACGACTGGAACATGTCAGGATTTCCCGGAAGTGAATCTTCCGGGAACCTAGCCCTCCCGCGTCATGCTGACAATGCGCCAGCGGGCAGGGCAGGCCCGGTCAGGCGGCAGGCTTGAGATGGATGGTGACCCAGCCTTCGCGGTGCAACGTGGTGATGTGGGCAAAGCCCTGCGCGACATAGGCTTCCACCACGGCATCGTGCTGGCGGTCGAGAATACCGGACAGGACCAGCGATCCGCCGGGCCTGACATGGGCCGCCATCTGCGGGGCGATCTCGATGAGCGGGCCAGCCAGAATGTTGGCGACGATAAGTGCGAAGGGGCCGTGCCCGGCAAAAGCCGGATGATCGAAGCCCGTTGCGGTAACCGTCTCGACATGATCGGCAACGCCGTTGAGTTTCACATTGGCGGCGGCAACTTCCGTGGCGACCGGATCGATGTCGGTGGCGAGAACCGGGATGGCGGACAGCTTTGCCAGAGCGATGGCCAGAACCGCGCTTCCCGTCCCCAGATCGAGCGCGTTGGTGGGTTGCTCGGCGGCGACCACCTGTTCCAGCATTTCGAGGCAGCCGGCGGTGGTGCCGTGGTGGCCGGTGCCGAAGGCGAGGCCGGCCTCGATCTCGATGGCGATGTCCCCGTCGCGGCGCTCGTCCCGGTCATGGGCGCCATGGACGAAAAAGCGGCCGGCGCGCACGGGCTGCAACCCTTCCAGCGAGCGGGAGACCCAGTCGATGTCGGGCAGTTCCTCGCGCCCGATGGCCAGATCGGCGGAAAGGGAGGAAAGCGCGTCACGCAGGCGGGCCTCGGCCGCGTCGATATCGCCATCGGCGTAGAGCGAGACCTCGTGGATGTCGCGATCCTCATCCACCTCCAGCACGGCAATCGGCCAGCCATCGTCTTCGAAGGCCGTTTCGAGGCTGGCAAAGATGCGCTCGGCCTCGTCCTTCGAGGTGGTGAAGTGGAGGCGCGTCTGGGTCATGAGGTCGGGAACCTGTTGGTTTCAGCCGCCCGCAGCCAGCCGCTTCAGCTTGGCCGTGGCAGCGTCGGGGCTCTCGCCATAGGCGATGGTGCCGAAAAAGTCACCCTGCGAATTGAGCAGCAGGACCGATGCGGTGTGGTCGAGGGTGTAATCGCCATCGTCGGTCGGCACCTTCTTCCAGTAGATGCCGAAGGACTTGGCCATGGCGAAGACCTTTTCCGGATCGCCGGTGATGCCGGTGATGCGGTCGGAGAAGTTGCTGATATAGGTGTTCATGATCTCGGGCGTGTCGCGTTCGGGATCGACGGAAACGAAGTAGGCACGGATGTCCTTGCCCTCGTCGCCCAGGGCATTCAGGTAACCGGCGAGCTCAAACAGCGTGGTCGGGCACACTTCCGGGCAATGCGTGAAGCCGAAGAATACGGCGGTGGGCTGGCCACGAAAAGCGCGCTCGGTGATCGGCTCGCCCCTCTGGTCGGTTAGCGTGAACGGCGCGCCGAAAGGCTCGCCGCTGTGGCGCTGGCTGTACCAGTTGAAGATCAGGAAACCGATGCCGACAGCGATGAGAACGAGAAGGCCGACGAGAATCTTGCGCATGGGAGGGCAGTCCGCTTTCAGGCGGCCTTGAGGCCGCATCGATCCAACAGATGGGCCTGTTCTAATCGCCCGGCGGAAACTGTCAAAGTGGGCCCATTGCCGCAAGGGCTGTCCGGTCACATCATCGTGCTTGCAACCGGGCGGCCGTCACCCCAACTTGCAGGACAGATCCCGACGCAGACGGAGAACATCGTGCGCAAGACCCTGGCCAGCCTGACAGCGGCGGCGACCATCGCCGCAACCCTCGCTTCCGCTCATGCCGAGCAGGTGGGCAAGATCGGTGTCGACTGGTTCGGCAACGACATCAAGATCGAGGCGGTGAGCGATCCCAAGGTGGAGGGCGTAACCTGCCATCTGGCCTATTTCGACCGTGGCGTCATCGACCGTCTCCAGAAAGGCAACTGGTTCGAGGACCCGTCCAACGCCGCCATCTCCTGCCAGCAGACGGGGCCGATCAGGATCGGCGACATCGATCTCGGCAGGAGCGGGGAAGAGGTGTTCCGGCAGTCGATCAGCCTGATCTGGAAAAAGCAGGTGGTGAAGCGGATCTACGACAAGGCCAACGATACGCTGATCTATCTGGCGCACTCGCAGCAGATTCAGGACGGCTCGGCCAAGATGGCCATTGCCACCATTCCCCTTTTCGGCCAGCAGGTCGACTGGGAGAAGGGCAAGCCGCAATAACTCCCCCGCAGGCAGGAGGCTTGCCCAAGGGCAGGCAGCGTCGTACAGCCACCCGATGGACGAACGTCAACAGCCAGAGCCGCGCGATGCACAGCCGCGCATCCATCCGACTGCGGAGCTGAAGGGCTGCCGGCTGGAACCTTACGTGGCTATCGCAGAGCGGGTTGTGCTGCGCGAGGTGACGGTCGGAGCCTTCACCTATTTCGAGCGTCATGCCGAAGCCATCTACACGACGTTGGGCAAGTTCTGCTCAGTGGCCGCCAATACGCGCATCAACGCGCTGGAGCATCCGATCGAGCGCATCACCCAGCACAAGGTGAGCTACCGCCCCAACGAATATTTCCGCTATCTCGGCGTCGATTCCGCCTTTCGGGAACGCCGGCGGGCCGGGCACGTCACCATCGGCCATGACGTGTGGATCGGGCATGGCGCGGTGATCCTGCCTGGCGTGAGCGTGGGCAATGGCGCGGTGATCGGCGCCAACGCCGTGGTGACGCGCGATGTGGAGCCCTATGCGATCATGGCCGGAGCGCCGGCGCGCCTGCTTCGCTACCGTTTTGCCGCCGGCATTGCCGCGCGCATCGAAAGGCTGGCGTGGTGGGACTGGCCTGCCGAGAAGATCGGCCGCGCGGTTCCAGACATGCAGGCCATGTCTATCGAAGACTTTCTCAGACGCTGGGAAGATCCGCAGAGCTGACGTCGCATCTGCGCCGGTAACCATGTCTCTTAACGTAAAACATTAGCGTTAAGATTCGGTTTACAGGTTGTTTTCTGAAATACTGGCAATCTCCAGTTGTGTTTCTTTGCGGAACTCATATCCTGACATCGGAGGTATTCATCTGAGGCGCAAGGACAAACGGAACAACAGAGGAGAGTGTCATGAACAAGTTCACCGTTATTCTTGCAACCGCAGCCGTTTCTTTCACCGCAGTCAGCGCCCATGCCGGCGGATGGGGTTCCAAAGGCAACAGCAACAATTCCAGCGGCGGTCTGATCAATGTGGCGCCGGCCGTGGCGCTCGGAGACATCAAGGTTCTGAACGGCCTTTCGATCCTCAACAAGTCGCCTATCCTGTCCGGCAACAACACCGTGCTCGGCAATGGCATCCTGAGCGGTATCGGGCTCGGCATTCTGGGCGTCGGGGCAGGCTCCGCCAACTCGCCGGTGGGCATTTCCGGCGGCGGCAATAGCTATACCGACAACAGCGGCAACAACTTCAACAGCGGCAACGGCAACTCGTCCTACTCCGTGAAGAAGCGTCGCTAGACCAATAAGTCGGATGTCCGGGTCCGGCGGCGGGCAGGAGGGTTCGCGTCCTTCCTGCCCGCATCCGTTCAGGGGAACGGGGAGGGGATGCCACGCATTGCCTTGTGGCCGGGCCTCATATCTGCGCCCGCAAGCCAATGAAGACATCGGTGGTGCGCTCGCGGATGTCGAGGATGGTCTTGAAGGTCTTCGAGACATCGACCCGGAATACAGCGCTGAGCGGCGTGGCGAACGCATAGGTCGCCTGTGCATAGAAGCCCCGTCCGCGCTTTTCGTTCTCCATGAGCAGGTTCTGCTTTACCTCGCGATAGACGCCGGCCGACAGGGCGAGGCGTTCGGTTGCCTTCCAGCCCAGTTCGACTTCGGCGCGGTCGAGCCAGGACGCGAGAGGATCGTCGCTGTCGCCGGTCTCGTACCGGCCGAACCATGCGCCGCGCAGTTCGAAATCCTTCAGCAGCGGCATGGAAGCTTTCACATGCCATGCGGGCCTGATTTCCGAATAGATGCCCTGCGCACCGCGCAAAGCTTCGGCGCCGAAAGCCATTCCAACCGACAATCCGGCCTCGCTGCGCATCTCCAGCTCGCCCTGTGCGCCGTAGAGCGCATAGGACAGCGACACGGGCGGTGAGCCGAGCTTCTCGACGGAGGCAAACAGCGCCGAAAGCGATCCTCCGGCCGCCAGCGGCCCGATGGTGCGCATGACACGCGCCGCGAGCCGGAACTTGTTCACGTCGGGGTCGAGACGGACCGGCAGGATCACATCTTCCTCAAAGCGCGTGCGGCCGGTGGTTTCGAAGACGTTGGAGGCGTCGAGGACGAGAGCTGTGGCCTCGTCCACGGCGATGCCCATCTGCACCTGCGCCGCCAGGACCTGCTTGAGGGCGCGCGAGCCGATCACGAGCGGGCCGAACTCCAGATGATCGCCTTTGCTGATTGCCGACCAGGTCAGCGTGCCGCGCAGTTCCAGCGCGGGCGAAATGCGGCGGAAAGCATGCGCCGAGACGGCAATGCTGCGATCGTCCTCAATGGCGATGCGGTCGTGGCGCGTCATCTGGAATTCGGCCGCGATGCCGACATTGGCCTCATCGTTCCCGATGTCCTGACGCAGCGATCCGCGCAACAGCGTATACCAGTCCGCCACCGCAAATTCGCTGTCCAGCGCATTGCTGGTCCAGTGGCGTTCCAGCGAAGCCGAGATTTTCGGGCCCGGCTGCTCGGCCAGTGCGGGATCGGCAAGGAAAAGGGCCGGAAAGGCAAGCGCCAGCGTGGGGATCGAAGCCGTAAGTGTCAGTTGCCGCCTCCGCTTCGGCCTTGTCGCCATCTTGCCTCTCCCGGTTCCGGGACCCCTTCCGCCGTGCGGGGGTGGCGAGGCGGAAGGGGCCGGAGGTTCCGCTGAAGCGGAAGGAACAGGCACCATTGCCTGCATGGACGATGATGCGACTGCGTGTCTAAGATGTAGTTTTCATTATTTTCATCTATAAGTTGCATCTGGTTGTGTTCTGCGCAGTGTGGAACCTATAGCCATGCGCGACGGTTGTTCCGGTGTCGAGGAAACAGCATGCTGGAGAAACCCTTCACCAGAGCCGCCAATGCGGTCGCCTATGTCACCGGCTTGCCGGTGGCTTTCATCGCCTGCCTTGCGCTCGTGCTCGGATGGGCGGTCAGCGGGCCGTTGTTCGGCTTTTCCGACACATGGCAGCTGATCATCAACACCGGGACCACCATCGTTACCTTTCTGATGGTGTTTCTTATCCAGAACACGCAGAATCGCGACGGTGCCGCAATGCAGGCAAAGCTGGACGAACTGATCCGCATCAGCAATGCGAACAACCGCTTCATCGGCATCGAGCATCTGACCGAGACGGAGGTCGAGGAAATTCGCCGGGCCTGTGAACGGGCGGTAAGACGCAAGCCCTCCAGGACCAACGCTTCCCGGCCGGCGACCGGAAAGTCCCGACCGGCCGCCGATTGACCTTTGCGTTCAGGCAGGCATGCTTGGGCAGTCGAACAAGAGGATGTCGTGGCGGACTGGATCGAAATCCTGCGCAAGCAGACCGAAACGGGCGAGAAGATGGCGCGCGAGGTGCCCGTGATCCTTGAAAATCCGCATGTGACGGAAGCGCAGGTGCGGGCCCTGTTCGACGAACTCGACCGGCAGGCGGAATTCGTCGAGAGCTTGCGCGAGACTCTGGAGAAGTTCGACCATGATTTTTCGGTGATCGAGGCGGCCGAAAAACTGGAAGAGCGTTTCGGCGATCTCGCCGCAGCGGCTGGCGAAAAGCTGAAAGCCATGCGTTCAGGCGGATAAAGCCAGCCGGCCGTCAGGCGGCGGTCACGAAACTGTCCAGCACCTTTTTCTGGCCGGCGCGGTCGAAATCGATGGTCAGCTTGTTGCCGTCGATGGCGGAGACGTTGCCGTTGCCGAACTTCATGTGGAAGACCCGGTCGCCGATCCTGAAGGCGGCCGGCGCGTCGGCCACCGATTTCGCGACCAGTTCGCCGTCGATGGTGCGGCCCTTGACCGAACCTCTGCCGGCGCCATAGCCGGAATCGGCCTCGCCATAGCCTATGCGTTCGACCGCATGGCCGGAACGCGTGCCCCAGTTGCGGCTGGTGGCCTCGGTGCGGTTCTGGCGCGCGCGCTGCCAGCCGGGTGTGGCGTAGGTGCTGGAGAACGCCTGATTGCCCTGATCGCCCCGTTTGGCATAGCCGCCGGAGGGGGAGCCCACGCTGTCGAAGCGCGATGCGCCGTAAGGGTTGCCGTAGCCGCCGAAGCCCGACCCGCTTTCGTTCACCTCGACATGCGCTTCCGGAAGCTCGTCGAGGAAACGGGAAGGGATGGTCGACTGCCACAGGCCGTGGATGCGGCGGTTGGAAACGAACCATATGTGCAGGTTCTTCTTGGCCCGCGTCAGCCCGACATAGGCGAGGCGGCGCTCTTCCTCGAGGCCGGAGCGGCCACCTTCATCGAGCGCACGCTGATGCGGGAAAAGACCTTCCTCCCAGCCGGGCAGGAACACGGTCTCGAATTCAAGTCCCTTGGCCGAATGCAGCGTCATCAGCGAAACGGCGTCGAGGTCCTCGTTCTTGTCGGCGTCCATGACCAGCGCGACATGTTCGAGGAAGGCGCGCAGGGATTCGTAATCCTCCATGGAGCGGATCAGCTCCTTGAGGTTGTCGAGCCGCGTCGGCGCATCGGCCGCACGGTCATTCTTCCACATGTCGGTGTAGCCGCTTTCCTCAAGAATTGTTTCGGCCAGCTCCGTATGCGGCGTGGTTTCCAGAAGGTTCTGCCAGCGGGCGAAATTGGCGGCGACCTCGCGCAACGCTGCCCGCGGTTTCGGCTTCAGCTCGTCGCTTTCCGCCAGAGTCGCGGCGGCCTGCAACATCGGCACACCCAGCGCGCGGGCCGTGTCATGCACCTGACGGATGGCGGCTTCGCCGAGACCGCGCTTCGGCACGTTGACGATGCGCTCGAAGGCGAGATCGTCGCCCGGATTGGCCACGACGCGCAGATAGGCCATCGCGTCGCGGATTTCCTGCCGCTCATAGAAGCGCGGGCCGCCGATGACGCGGTAGTTCAGGCCGATCTCGATGAAGCGGTCCTCGAAGGAGCGCATCTGGAAGGATGCACGCACCAGAATTGCGATGTCGTTGAGCGCATGCCTGTTGCGCTGCAACGCCTCGATTTCCTCACCGACCGCGCGGGCTTCCTCGTCGGAATCCCATGCCGCATGGACATTCACCTTCGGATCGTCCGGGTCCGGCTGGTCGGTGAACAGCGTTTTGCCGAGCCGCCCCTCGTTGTGGGCGATGAGATGGGCGGCGGCGCCGAGAATATGGGCGGTGGAGCGGTAGTTGCGCTCCAGCCGGATCACGGTCGCGCCCGGAAAATCCTTCTCGAAGCGCAGGATGTTGTCGACCTCCGCGCCGCGCCAGCCATAGATCGACTGGTCGTCGTCGCCCACACAACAGATATTTATCTGTTGTGTGGGCTTGTCTTCGCTCACGGGCCGCATCGCCGCCTGCGGCGGCTGGCCCAGCGCCGGCGCGCCGTCGCGCGCTCGGCCTTCGGCCGGTTGGGCGGAGCCGGTGCGCGGGCGCTGGGCCAGCAGGCGCAGCCACATATATTGCGCGGTGTTGGTGTCCTGATACTCGTCCACCAGAATGTAGCGGAAACGCCTGTGGTACTCGGCCAGAATATCATGATGGGCGCGGAAGATGCGGATCGGATGCAGGAGCAGGTCGCCGAAATCGCAGGCGTTCAGCGTCGTCAGCCGCGCCTGATAGGCGCGGTAGAGCTCGCGCCCGCGACCATTGCCGAAGGAGCGGGCGTCGCCCTCGGGAATTTCTTCGGGGCCAAGACCCTTGTTCTTCCAGCCATCGATCATCTGCGCGAAGGTGCGCGGCGTCCAGCGCTTGTCGTCCAGCCCTTCGGCCTGAATGAGCTGCTTGATCAGGCGGATGACGTCGTCGGTGTCGAGAATGCTGAAATCGGAACGCAGGCCGGCGAGCTCCGCGTGACGGCGCAGAAGCTTGACGCCGATGGAGTGGAAGGTGCCGAGCCACGGCATGCCCTCGACCGCTTCGGGAACCAGCAGGGCGATGCGCTGCTTCATCTCGCGCGCGGCCTTGTTGGTGAAGGTCACGGCAAGGATCTGCGAGGGAAAGGCGCGGCCGGTGGCGAGGATATGGGCGATGCGGGTGGTGAGCACACGCGTCTTGCCGGTGCCCGCGCCCGCCAGAACCAGAACCGGGCCTTCCGTGGTCTCGACAGCCTGCCGCTGTTCGGGGTTTAGACCGCTCAGATAATCCGGCGGGGCGTTCTGCGCCTGGCGCGCGGCTATGGCGCGCGCGGCGATACCGGAAGGCGCGCCTGCGCTGCCGGAGGCGGCCGGTGGCCTTGCGCCCGGTTCATCGAAGAAGGGCATATCGTCGGAAAAGCCGGACATCGTTCCTGAATGTAGTGATTCGATCCCGAAAGACCAGAAGTGTAGCCGTTTTGTTCTGTTTTCAGGCTTCGCTTATCCTTCCCGGCGCGCGGCTGCAAGGAAAGCCTGCGACGGACGGAACATTACGCGCCTGGCATCATTATCCCTGATTACTCATTCTGGCACTCGAAGTTGGGGGATCAGCTTTGGCCATTTTCATCACATGTCTGGTGTTTGCCGTGTCCGGCGCCTGGCTCGGCATAGGCGGCATATGGCTCATAACGCTTGGGGGGAGCTGGTATTATGCCATCGTCGGCGCCGTTTTCCTGGTCGTGGCGTGGCTGCTTTACCGGCGGCGCACGGAAGCGCTGTGGCTGTATGCGTTTTTCGTGCTGGCGACCCTCGTCTGGGCCGTATGGGAGGCCGGCTTCGACTGGTGGTCTCTCGGTGCGCGCGGCGGCATCCTCGTGCTGCTTGCCATCTGGTTGCTGATGCCGTTCGTGTTGCGGAAGCTTTCGGGTACCGATGGCCGGGCACCGCTGATATTCGCCGTTCTGGCCTCGCTCGGCGTGGCGGGATATTCGATGACGACCGACCCGTACGACATCGTGGGAACCCTCCCGGCGGAGAAAGTTACGCCCGAGGGCGCCCTCGGCGCAAATTTCCCGGCCGGAGAATGGCACTTCTACGGGCGCAGCCCTTACGGCCAGCGCTATTCGCCGCTGGACCAGATCACGGTCGATAACGTCGACAAGCTCGAGCTGGCCTGGACCTACCAGACGGGCGATGTGCGCCTGCCAAGCGATGTCACCGAAACGACCTATCAGGTGACGCCGCTCAAGATCGGTGACAATCTCTACATCTGCACGCCGCACAACCTCGCCATTGCCGTGGATGCGGCGACGGGCGAGGAGAAGTGGCGCTTCGACCCGCAGATCGGGCCGGAGAACCAGCGGCAGCACCAGACCTGCCGTGGTGTTTCCTATTACAGGGATGCGTCGATCGCTGCCGGCGAAGCCTGTGCGGAGCGGGTCTACCTGCCGACCTCCGATGCGCGCCTCATCGCCCTCGATGCGGCCACCGGCCAGATCTGCCGCTCCTTCGGCAATGCCGGCATCGTAGACCTGATGGAGCATATGCCGCACCCGAAGGCTGGCTATTATTATTCGACCTCGGCTCCGCTGATCGCGCGCGACAAGATCATCGTGGGCGGTGCGGTCAACGACAACTACTCCACGGAAGAGCCGTCCGGGGTCATCCGCGCCTTCGACGCACGAACGGGCAACGTCGTCTGGGCGTGGGATTCCGGCAATCCCGAGCGCACAGAACCGCTCGGCGATGGCGAGATCTATACGCCGAACTCACCCAACATGTGGTCGACGGCCAGCGCAGACGAGGAGCTCGGGCTGGTTTACGTGCCGCTCGGCAACCAGACCCCGGACCAGCTCGGCATGGGCCGCAGCGAGCATGTGGAAAAATACTCGTCCTCGATCACCGCCCTCGACCTCGACACAGGCGAAGTGCGCTGGGTGCGCCAGACGGTGCATCACGACCTGTGGGACATGGATGTGCCGGCGCAGCCCTCGCTGATCGATCTGACGACGGATTCCGGGACGGTCAAGGCGCTGGTCGGCCCGACCAAGCAGGGCGATATCTACGTTCTGAACCGGGAAACGGGCGAGCCTGTCATTCCCGTCAACGAGGTGCCAGCTCCCGGCGGTGCGATCGAAGGCGACTTCACCGCGCCGACGCAGCCCGTGTCGGACCTGACCTTCATGCCGAAGCCGCTGACGGGCGCAGACATGTGGGGCGTGAGTCCGTTCGACCAGCTGGCCTGCCGGATCGAGTTCGCCAGACTGCGCTATGAGGGGCGCTACACGCCGCCTTCCGTACAGGGAACGCTGGTCTATCCCGGCAATTTCGGCACCTTCAACTGGGGCGGCGTGGCGGTCGATCCGGTGCGGCAGGTCATGTTCGGCATGCCGACCTATCTGGCCTTCAAGTCGCAGCTCGTTCCGCGCGATCAGGTGCCGCCTGCCGATGCGGAAGCGCGCGGCAGCGAGCAGGGACTCAACCGCAACGAGGGTGCCCCCTATGCCGTGATCATGGGGCCTTTCCTGTCGCCGCTCGGCATACCGTGCCAGTCGCCGCCGTGGGGATATGTTGCGGGCGCCGATCTTCGCACCGGCAAGATCGCATACAGGCATCGTAACGGCACGGTCTACGACATGACGCCGCTGCCGCTGCCCTTCAGGGTGGGTGTTCCGGGCATTGGCGGGCCGATCGTCACAGCCGGTGGGGTCGCATTCCTCGGCGCGGCCGTAGACGATTATCTGCGCGCCTATGACCTCACCAGCGGAAAGCAGCTCTGGAAGGCGCGTTTGCCGGCGGGCGGCCAGTCCACGCCCATGACCTATACGGCAGGCGACGGCAGCCAGTTCGTCGTCATCGTTGCCGGCGGGCACGGCTCGGTCGGCACGAAGGCTGGCGACTATGTGCTGGCCTGGAGGTTGCCGAAACAGTAGGAACCGGCAAGCCGGCAGGGGATCGGCGGACAAACCGTCTCCATAAATCCACACCTGCGGGCTTCTCGCGGAGAGCGGGGTCAGTTTGGCCTTGCCCCTCGCGCACGCTCGGTTAAGTCTGTGGGCAATGCCCGTTCCGGAATCGTCCCGGGGAGTACGGGCGGGTGCAAGGAATGAGGCATGGACGATAATTTCGACAAGGCCGGCATCGCAGTCATCATCGTGTTTGGCGCATTGTGTCTCGGCGGACTGATGGCGGCCAATCTTGTGGTGGGCGACCGCAACGGCTTCCTGCTGGCGCTGGCAGGTTCCCTGACCGCCTATATCGCGGGTTATGCGGTGCTGTTCGATCTGCCGCGCGTCTATGCGATCCTGATCGCAATCGCGCTCATATTCGGCATCGCCTCCACCATCGCCTACGCATTCTAGACCTGGACGGGCGGGGAAAACATGCGCTGCGCGACGAACTCGCCGCGCGCGGATGCTCATGGGTCGATTCCGGATTTTTTCTTAACTCATTGATCTGAAATGGTGTTCGGGATAAGTCGCGTCAGGCGTGCCCGCGTCGCGAGCGCGCCTGCTTGAGGATGGCGCGCCAGCGCACCATGTCGAAGGGGATGGGATCGCCCCTCGCTGAAATCTCGAAGATGCGATTGTCGACATTCCTGAGCGAGCGCCAGAAATCATAGTCGGACACGCGCGGATCGGCGGCCAGCCTCTCGGCTTCCATCGTCACGCTGCGTATCGGGCCGGCCATCGCGGGGGATGGCGGCAGGTCGTTCTGCGTAGCCATGCGAATGGATTGGCCGGCGCCGCGATTCGTTGCAACGGCTCCGGTCCGGCTATCCCCCGTTTATGACCGGTCAGGGTTAACAGGGCGGCGCGAGCCCGTCAGCCGGTCTTGCGGCGAATGCCGATGGACCTGCCGGCGCGTTCGGGAAACGGCAGGCCGGCATGCGCCTTGCGCATCGATTCGAGGTTGGCGGCAACATCCGGGGGGAAGGCCGCGACCTTCGGACCGGCCATATCGACATGCAGGGACAGGGTTTCCGCCGTCGCCGCCAGCCAGCCGTCGGCATGACGGATTTCCTGATAGGAGCGCAGGCGTTTGTCGTCGCTGTCGAGCACCTGGAAGCTCACCGTCACGCGGTCGTCCAGATGCAGTTCGCGGACATAGCAGACATGTATTTCCGCGGTGTAGATGGTGAGCTTGCGCTCCTGCGCATAGGCCGCACCCATGCCGAGCAGGTCCAGAACCTCGTCAGAGCCGCGATCGAACAGCACGTTGTAATAGGCCATGTTCATGTGGCCGTTGTAGTCGATCCAGTCCTTTTCGACTTCCATGACACGAGAGACAAAGGGCAGGGAAACGCTCATGAAAGCTCCATCTGAAGCTGGACAAAATCGTCGGAAAGGCAGATCAAGTATACACATATTCGCGGGCCAAACCTAATCGCAACCACCGGGCCCGTCTGTTCTGCCAGCGGAGGATTAATGGCTCTCAGCGACCTGATTGCAGTGCAACGCAACGACGAAGGCATCGCGAAGGTGCTGGAAATCCTGCGCAACGAGTTTGGAGACCGCTTGCAGACGGGCCATTCGATTCGAGAGCAGCACGGCCATACCACCACCTATCTGCCGAACCAGATCCCGGATGGCGTGGTGTTCCCCGAAAACACCGAAGAAGTGCAGAAGATCGTACGCGCCTGCGCGGCGCATCGCGTGCCGCTGATCCCGTTCGGCACGGGCACCTCGCTGGAAGGCCATGTGAACGCGCCGGGCGGCGGCATTTCGCTGGATACCTCGCGCATGAACCGGATCCTCGCCGTTAACGCCGAGGATCTAGACTGCACCGTCGAACCGGGGGTGACGCGCGAGGAGCTCAACCGGCATCTGCGCGATACGGGCCTGTTCTTTCCGATCGATCCCGGCGCAAACGCGTCGCTGGGCGGCATGGCGTCCACGCGGGCGTCGGGCACCAATGCGGTGCGCTACGGCACCATGCGCGAGGCCGTACTGTCGCTGACGGCGGTGATGGCCGACGGCGAGGTGGTGAAGACCGGAGCGCGGGCGAAGAAGAGCGCCGCCGGCTACGATCTTACGCGCCTGCTGGTCGGTGCGGAGGGTACGCTGGGTGTCATCACCAGCCTGACCTTGCGCTTGCAGGGCATTCCGCAGGCGATCTCGGGAGGGGTGTGTCCGTTCCCGACGCTGGAGGCGGCCAGCCGGGCGGTGATCGCGACCATCCAGATGGGCATTCCGGTGGCGCGCATCGAACTGGTCAATGCGCTGCAAATGAAGGCTATCAACACCTATTCCAGGCTCGACTATCCCGAAAGCCCGTGCCTGTTCCTTGAATTCCATGGCAGCGACGCCGGCGTGGCCGAGCAGGCGGAACTGTTCGGCATGATCGCCGAGGAGCAGGGCGGCGGACCTTTCCTGTGGACCACCGTGGCGGAGGAGCGCAACAGGCTGTGGAAGGCGCGGCACGATGCCTACTGGGCATCGTTCTCGCTTCGGCCGGGAGCCAAGGGGCTTTCCACGGATGTGTGCGTGCCGATTTCGCGACTGGCCGAATGCGTGGCCGAAACCGAGGCGGACATAGCCGAAAACGGGCTTCTGGCGCCTGTCGTAGGCCATGCCGGCGATGGCAATTTCCATACGCTTGTGCTGATGGACCCGGACGATCCGGCCGAAGTCACCAGGGTGGAGGCGTTCGTCGCCCGTCTCAACAGGCGCGCAATCGCCATGGACGGCACCTGCACCGGCGAGCATGGCATCGGACAGGGCAAGTCCGGTTTCCTGCGTCATGAGCTCGGTCATGGCGTCGATGTCATGCGCCTCATCAAGCAGGCCCTCGATCCGCACGGCATTTTCAATCCCGGCAAGACGATCACCGGGTAGGAATTTGCGGTGGGGCAGCCTGTATTGCCTCTTTATCGTCATCGATATCCGGGTAGGATCGGCAAGCCTTCAGGATTTGCAGTGAGGACATGCTCGCACGCCTGTTCGTAATCGTCGGCGGATTGCTGGTGCTGGTGCTGCTTGCGGCGCTGGCGGTGCCGCCGTTCATCGACTGGACGGGCTACCGGGCCGGGTTCGAGCGCGAGGCCAGCGCCATTCTGGGCCGCAAGGTCACCGTGCGTGGCGATGCCAGAGCGCGGCTGCTGCCGTTCCCTTCGGTCACATTCACGGATGTGGCGGTGTCCGGGGGCGCGGCGGGGCAGCCTTCCATGACCGTGGACACGTTTTCCATGGATGCGGAACTCGCGCCATTCCTGCGTGGCGAGGTGCTCATCTTCGATATGCGGCTGGAACGGCCGCGCGCGGTCATCGGCGTGGGCGAGGACGGCAAGGTCGACTGGGCCGTGCGGCCTTCCTCGCCTTTCGATGCGGCCCAGATCGCCATCGAGAAGCTGACCATCACCGACGGCGAGGTGGAACTGCGGCACGGTATCGGCGGACGCACGCATTCGCTGACGAACATCAATGCCGCCGTTTCGGCAAAATCACTGCTGGGGCCGTGGCGGGTCGACGGCTCCATGCTCTTCGACGGGGAATACAGCGATATTTCCGCATCCACCGGCCGGGTCGTGGAGGACGGCCAGATGCGCGTGCGGCTGCGCATTCGCCCGGACAGCTATGCGGCCACTGTCGAGAGCGACGGCAACGCCAGCATCGAAAAGGGCGTGCTGACCTATGCGGGCCAGTTCAGGCTGGCGGAGGACATTCAGGGGCCCCTGGAACTGCGCGACGGCGAAGGCGAGGCGGTTTCGGTCCGTCCGGCAAAAGTCGCACCCGGATATCGGGCCAGCGGCAAATTCCGGTTCGACCATCAAAGGCTGGTTCTCGACGAGTTCCGTTTCGAGACCGGCCCGCTCGACAATCCATACGCGGCGGACGGTACTGCCTTCCTCGATCTCGGCCAGGAACCGCGTTTCCGGATCGAGGCGGCGGGCGCGCAGGTACAGTTCGACGAGGCGGTTTCGGGCGAGCGCGGACCCGTGCTCAGCGCCGGGGAGCGCATTGCCGCACTTGAAAAGGCGTTGCGCCGCCTGCCGCGCCCGACCATCCCCGGCTCCGTCGACGTGAAGCTTCCCGCCGTGGTGGCCGGGGACACCACCATCCGCGACGTCCACCTTTCGGCCGAACCGGTGCAGGACGGCTGGCTGGTGCATTCGCTGGGCGCGACATTGCCGGGGCGGACCACGCTGGAAGCCGACGGCCTGCTCGCCACCGGCGATGCATCCGGCTTCCGGGGCAAGATGCTGCTCGCGGTGGCGCAGCCTTCCGGATTCGCTGCATGGCTGGCGAAAGATGTGGATGAGGCGGTACGCCGGCTGCCGGGCGCGGGGTTCAGCGCCGAGGTCGATCTTGCGGCCACGCGCCAGCAGTTCAGCAATCTGGAACTGATGCTGGGCAGTGCGAAGTTCACCGGCCGCGCCGAGGCTGTGCAGGAAGGCGATGCGCGCCCCTCAGCGACGCTTGTGCTGGATGGCGGGGCGCTCGATCTCGAAGGTCTTTCCGCCTTCGCATCGATCTTCGTCAGCAGCGAGGGCGTGAACCGGTTCGCAGGGCAGGATCTCGATCTCGAAATCAGGGCGGGACCGGTGAGTGCATGGGGGCTGTCGGCGGATCGGGTGGATACGGCGCTGCGGTTGCGCGACGGCGTGCTGGAGGTCGACCGTCTCGCCCTGAGCGAGCTGGCCGGAGCTTCCGTAAGCGCCACGGGCCGCATTTCGAATTTTCCGGAAAGCCCTGCGGGCCGTCTCGACGCCTCGCTCGTCGCCGTCGATCTCGCGCCGCTGGTGGATGCGCTGGAGAGCCAGTACGCAACGAATGCCATGATTGCGGGGCTCGCCCGGCGCGTCCACGCCTGGCCGGGCCTGCTGGAGGATGCGCGCATCGATGCGGTGATGAGCGTCGTCGCCGGGGATGGCAGCGATAGCGGCTTCGCCATTTCGGCCCATGGCAGCGCTGGAGGCTCGGCCTTCTCCGCCAGTCTTTCGGGCCAAAGCAACGGCGACGACATGTTGCGTGCGCCCTTGTCCGCAACCTTGGGCATCAGCAACGACGACGGGACAGCGCTGATGGCTCTGGCCGGGTTGCCGGCGCTGCCGCTCGGCCTTGCAGGCCCCGCCGTGGCGGATATTTCAGCCCGGGGCAACCTTTCCGACGGCATGGAGACCCATGCCCTGCTGGCCGGTGACGATTTCAGGGCTTCCTTCGAGGGTACGGTTTCATCCGGCGATGGAGCCGCGGTAAAAGGCAAGGTCAGCCTCGAAGCGGCGGACATCGAACCCTGGCTGATGACGGCAGGTGTGGCGCTGCCCGGAATGGGAACCGGAACCGCCCTGTCGCTGGCGGCGGATGCCGATTATGACGGCGGCCTGCTGATCCTCAACGGACTTTCCGGCACGGTGAACGAATCCGCCGTTTCCGGCGACATCAATGTCGAGGTGAAGGAGGGCGGGCCGCACATCAGCGGAGAGCTGGCGCTCGACGAACTCGACCTCGACCCGATGGCGGCCATGGTGATGGGCGATGCCGCGTTAGGGTCCGTTGCGGAAGGATGGCCGACCACGCCGTTCCCGGCTGCTTCCGCGGCGCCGTTCAGCGCCGAACTGACGGTTTCAGCCGCGGCGTTGCTGGCGGGACATTTCGCCACCGCATATGACGCCTCACTGGCGCTGAAACTGGACGGGGAGGGCCTGCGTGTATCCGACCTCAGGGGCAAGCTGTTCGGCGGTGGGCTGTCCGGCCTGTTCGAACTGAAGAACTCGGCAGGCACGGGATTGCTCAACGCGCAAATGAGCCTTTCGGGTGCCGACCTCACGGCGATCCTGCCAGAGGCCGGTTTGTCGGGCAGAGCCGATATCTCGGCCTCGGTTTCCACCACCGGCAAATCGGTGGACGCAATGGTGACGTCGTTGTCCGGATCGGGCACCGCATCGCTGAAGGACCTGCATATCGCCAATCTCAACGAGGATGCCCTGCCGGCCTTCCTGATCGCCGGCGATGCGGCCGGTCGCGATATCGATGCCCGCAGGACGGCCGAATTCGCGCCGGGAATAGCAGCCGGGGGCAGCTTTGCCGCGCAGAACGCCGATATCGCCTTCACGATCGCGAATGGCGTGGTTCGCGCACCGCCCGTCAAGCTTGCGGGCAAGGCGGCGGATATTTCGGCCGATCTCACGGCCGATCTGGCCAGCGGCAATGTACATGTTCAGGGCGCAATCGCCTACCGGCCGGGCGAGGATGCGCTCGTGGGTTCCGAGCCCACGCTGAACTTTGCCATCGACGGGCCGGTCGGCGATATGCGGCGCAGTTTCGACACGACGCCTCTGGCGCAATATCTGACGCAACGGGCACTGGAGCACGAGCAGCAGCGCGTAGAGGCGATGCAGGCGGAGCTGCTTGAAAAGCAGCGGCTGCGGCGTGAGGCGAGATACTACGCCGATCTGCAGGCGCAGCGGGAGCGCGCTGCGGAAGAAGAACGCCGCCGTCAGGAAGAGGCGCGGCTCAAAGCGGAAGAGGAGGCACGGGCGAAGGCGGACACGGAACGTGCCGCACGCGAGCAGCGGGAACGCTTGCGACGGGAGGAGGAGTTGCGCACGCGCGCATCTCCGGCAATCGAGCGGGCACCGCTGCCGCCGCCCGGGAACGACAACAGCGGCGATCCACCCGCGACCGAGCCCTTCATCTTGCAGAACCTGCTGAAATCGCTGGAAGACGGGTAAGCCACGCTGCTGGCTCTGTCTCCCCGGAGAGGGGAACGGAGCGCATGCGTAGCTGAGACGTCACGGAAGGAACCGGAAAAGCCTGCCTTCTTCTCCGCGTCATGCTTCCGGGATCGGCGCCTTCCGATGTCTGCCTCAGCTCCGCTTGCCCTTGGCCCAGTCGAGCACATAGAGCCGCAGCGCGGAGGACAGATTGGACTCTCTGGAGCGTTTCTCGTCCACCTCCGCAACCAGCGCGGCCAGCGGCATGTCGCGGGTGAGGGAGATCGTGACAAGATCGTCATAGAACGGCTGCTCCAGCGAGTAGCTGGTGCGGTGGCCGCGAATGGTGACGGAGCGCTTTTTCACCAGGCCCATGTCATCATCCCTTGGCTGCGTTCATTTTTTATCCGCGGGCGAAAGCCGCAATAGCCTGTGGCCATCCAGAAAGCCGGCTGCCTTGTCGCCCGCCTTGCGGTCACGCTCGCGCTCGGCTTTGCTGCGGCCATGCAGGGCCCGGTTTTCAGCTGCCGTACGCTCCTTGTCCTCCCGCGCCTTCCGCTTGCGGACCTGACGCAGGTTGACGAGCTCGGCCATTGGCTGATCCTGCCCTATTTCTTGCGGAAGGCGTCGAGCGACACGACCTCGGCGCCCTTTCCTTCAGCCGTCTGCCCGGCTTCCGGCGTTTCCTTTTTCGGCTCTGCCGGCTTTTTGGCGGTTGCCGGCTTCACCTCGACAGGGACGGGAGACGCTTCGGGTTGCTCTTCTTCGGCCGGCTCGGTGCGGACGTCGAACTCCAGCTCGAAGTTCACCGAGGGATCGTAGAAGCCACGCACCGCCGAGAAGGGAATCTCCAGCTTTTCCGGAATGTCGGAGAAGGACAGGCCAACTTCGAAGCCGGCGTCCGTGACTTTCAGGTCCCAGTACTGGAACTGGATGACGATCGTCATCTGTTCCGGATAGCGCTCGCGCAGACGGCTGGAGATGCGCACGCCCGGCGCGCCGGTCAGGAACGTGATGAAGAAGTGATGGTTGCCCGGCAACCCCGTGCGCGCAACCTCGGCCAGCACCTTGCGCATAACGCCGCGCAGAGCCTCCTGGGCCAGGATGTCGTATCTGATATGGTCGTCGGCCATGAACAGTTCCGTTGAATCGTCGGCATAGCTGTAATCAAGCTTGGCGGCGGCGTAAACCGCATATAGAGCCCGAAACGTCTTGCGAGGGTTCTGGCCGCGAAGATTTGATCGGGCGTCCGCTACGACCTGTGCATCCGCAATGCCGGTCCGAGGGTATCCAGAACGAATTCCACACGCCGCGCCACGGGTGCGAAAGGCAGGGGAACAAGCTCGTAGCCCAGTTCGCGGTAGACGGTTTCCATCGCATCGAATGTAAGCCGGGCTTCCCCGGGCGTCTGCCTGCGTTCGGCGTCCTGCCCGAAGATTTCCGGCCAGAATGGCGCGATGAAGACGCGGCGATTGTAGCGCATGGTCCCGGCCGCGCGCATGATATGTTCCGGTACGGGCAGGCCGGTCAGCCGCAGATAGCCGACAGTGTCGGGAATGCCCCTGTCGAAGAACAGGGTGCCGGGCATGTCCCCGGCACCGACATGCGATCTCATTTCCCATGAAAGCATCAGTTCGGCGAAGAGGGACGGGTTGCGCCATGGCAGGGCGGGGCCCTCTATGGCCTGCTGGGCGCGGATGATGCCACGCCCGGCTTCCGGCAATGTCGAATATCCCTGTGCGGCCAGCGCTTCCAGAAGCGTCGTCTTGCCCGAGCCGGGACCGCCGGTGATCACGATGAAGCGTTCGGTATTGATGGTGGCACTCCTTTGCTGTCATGTGCCGTGAATCGCATGAGAGGAAAAACGTCAGGGCAGGCGCGCGAAAGCCTCCGGCATGCGGGTGCATGGCCGGCAAAGACGCGTTCAGGGGAAATGCGGAGGAGAGAAGTGGAGGTTTCTGTTGCCAGGTACCTCCGAACCCCGCCTAGAGGTGCGAACCCCTAGGAGTTTGATTGAAGCTGTCGCACCGCATTACGCAGCGAGACGTGCTTCCGCATAGTTGTCGTTGGCAACTATAAGTTTAGCCCGATAACGGTGGTACAATGCCGGGCAAAAGTACGATCTTTACACCTTCGTCGATCCTGTTTCGCCCCCAGCAGAAGCCGCCCGTAACGGCGGTTTCTGGTGGAGGCGCCGGGTACCGCCCCCGGGTCCGAACGGCTTATTTCATCGCCCGTTTATCGCCATAGCCGGACGAGCCGGCGAAGCGAATATAGGCACTCCCGCAACCAAATGGAAGAGTGTGCGTACAGGCAATTATCGGTGGCGGAGAGGGTTTCTTTAACTTGACTTGGATGCGCGATTTCTTGCAGGCTCGCACGCGGTGCGGGAATCCGGCCCGGCAGCAGTTGGCAGCGGCGGATCATCCGTGAAGTGGGGATTTCCAACTCCTGAGAGGGGATTCTATGAGCGATTATCTGGCCGATGTGAAGAAGTATGACGCCAAGGCCGACGAGGCCGTGGTGAACAAGATCGTCAAGCATCTGGGCATTGCCCTGCGCAACCGCGATTCCTCGCTGGTCTCGGCGACCGATCAGAAGGAACTGGACCGCGTGCGCGACAGCTGGTGCGTCAAGAAGCTGGGCGTGGATGCCGCCGCAGGCGAGGCCGCTGTCGCCAAGGTTGCGCAGACCATGGCCGGCGACCGCTCCAAGGGGCGTGTGACTTTCTACTATCTCGTCGCCAGGGAACTCGGAAAGCTCGACTCTCTCTGAGCGCCAGCCGCCCGACCGGCCGCCCGGCAACGGTTGCCGGCCCCCCGGGATTGCTTCAGATGCCGAGGCGGGAGTGTTCTGTCGAGGCAGGCTGTTGCCGCAGTTTCTGCCGTTGACCGCCTTCTTGCGACGCAAGGCTGTCCATGCCGGCTGCATTTCTGCGGCCGGCATGGTTTTGGCTGTGGACGGGATGCGGATCGAAGGCTGTGCCGGGGCGCATTCGCGCCTATAATGCCGGCCGTACGAATGCTTTGGAATGGAGCCGATGCGGCAATATCTCGACCTTCTGCGCCACGTGCTCGAAACCGGCGTCGATCGCGGCGACCGCACCGGCACCGGCACGCGCTCGGTCTTCGGCTACCAGATGCGGTTCGACCTGGCGCAGGGTTTTCCCGTCACCACGACGAAGAAGCTGCATCTGAAGTCGATCATCCACGAGCTTTTGTGGTTTCTCGCCGGCGACACGAACATCAAATATCTCAACGACAACGGCGTCACCATCTGGGACGAATGGGCCGACGAGAACGGCGATCTCGGCCCCGTCTACGGTCGCCAGTGGCGGTCGTGGCCGGATGGGAAGGGCGGCGAGATCGACCAGATCGCCAATCTTCTCATCGAACTGCGCCGCAATCCGCAATCCCGGCGTCTGATCGTTTCGGCATGGAACCCGGCGCAGGTGGACACCATGGCGCTGCCGCCCTGCCATTGCCTGTTCCAGTTCTATGTTGCCGAAGGGCGGTTGTCGTGCCAGCTCTACCAGCGCTCGGCCGACATCTTCCTCGGCGTGCCGTTCAACATCGCCTCCTATGCGCTGCTGACGATGATGATCGCGCAGGTGACCGGGCTGAAACCCGGCGAGTTCATCCACACGCTGGGCGACGCCCATCTCTACGCCAATCATTTCGATCAGGCGCGCGAGCAGCTTTCACGGTCTCCCAGGGCGTTGCCGACAATGTGGATCAACCCGGCGGTGGACGATCTGTTCGCCTTCCGCTTCGAGGATTTCAGGCTGGAGAACTACGTCGCCGATCCGAGCATCCGCGCGCCGATCGCGGTCTGACGCCTGTCAGTCCACCGCGACCATGACATCGGACGCCTTGACCACGGCATAGGCATCGTCGCCTTCCCGGATCCTGAGTTCATCCACCGCCTCGTTGGTGATGGAAGCGGTGATGATCGCTCCGCCGCCTATGTCGATGCGCACATGAGCGGTGGTGGCGCCTTTCGCGACTTCCACGATCCTGCCCCTGATCTGGTTGCGGGCGCTGATCTTCATGGGACTGCTCCTTTTTCTCGTCCTTGCGGAAGCAGTGAAACACGGCCGGGCGCGAAGCGCAAAAGACTTCCCTTGTTATATTCATCCGTATATATCGATTGCAGGCTGCTTCTGGCGGCATCTGAGCAACGGACATACAGGGAGAGGTGCGATGGGTAAAATCAAGGGAACTGGTTTGAAGGCGCTGATGGCTGCGGGCGCACTGTCTGCATTGCTGATTGCGCCGGTCCCGACGGCGCAGGCCGATGACAGTCAGATCGTCGTTTTCGCTGCGGCAAGCCTGAAGAATGCGCTCGACGCTATCAACACCGTCTGCGAGGCCGATGTCGGCGAGACCGCGAAGATTTCCTATGCCTCGTCCTCGGCGCTGGCCAAGCAGATCGAGGAGGGCGCGCCGGCCGATGTGTTCATTTCGGCCGATCTGGACTGGATGAAGTATCTGTCCGACAAGAACCTCATCAAGGCCGACACCGAAGAGCAGTTGCTCGGCAACCGGATCGTTCTGGTCGCACCGGCGGATTCCACCGCAGAAGCCAGGCTGGAAAAGGGTTTTGATCTGGCCGGCCTGATCGGCGACGGCAGGCTCGCCATGGGCGATGTGCAGGCGGTTCCGGCCGGAAAATACGGCAAGGCGGCGCTCGAGGCGCTCGACATGTGGGGTTCGGTCGAAGGCAAGCTTGCTCAGGCCGAGAATGTGCGGGCGGCGCTCAAGCTGGTCGCCACCGGCGAGGCCGCCGCCGGCATCGTCTATGCCACGGATGCGGTGGCCGAGCCGGGCGTGAAGGTGATTGCGACCTTCCCGGAGGAAACGCACGCGCCGATCATCTACCCGGTGGCGCAGACGGCCGATTCCAGGGATGAGGATACGCCGGCATTCCTGCAGTGCCTGCATACCGGGAAGGCGCGCAAGCTGTTCGAGGAACAGGGCTTCACGGTGCTCGCGCCGGCCTCGAACTAAGCCGATCCGCAGTTCATGAACTGGTTGCTGGACCTGACGCCGGACGAATGGACGGCGGTCAGGCTCTCGGTGAAGGTGGCGACGGTGGCGATGCTCGCCTCCGTGCCGCCCGGAATATTGATCGCCTATGCGCTGGCACGCGGCCGTTTCTGGGGCAAGACGCTGCTTAACGGCATCGTGCATCTGCCGCTGGTGCTGCCGCCGGTGGTTACCGGCTATCTGCTGCTGCTTGCCTTCGGCCGGCGCGGACCGGTCGGCGCTTTCCTGGCCGAGCATTTCGGCATCGTGTTTTCGTTCCGCTGGACAGGTGCGGCGCTGGCCTGCGGGGTGATGGGCTTTCCGCTGATGGTGCGGGCGATCCGGCTTTCGATCGAATCCGTAGACCGCAAGCTGGAAGCGGCCGCCGGAACGCTCGGCGCCAGCCCCTTGTGGGTGTTCTCCACGGTTACGCTGCCGCTCATCCTGCCCGGCATCATTGCCGGCGCGATCCTGTCCTTCGCCAAGGCGATGGGGGAGTTCGGCGCCACCATCACCTTCGTTTCCAACATTCCGGGCGAAACCCAGACGCTGCCTTCCGCCATCTATACCTTCACGCAGGTACCGGGCGGTGACGAGGGTGCATTGCGGCTCACCCTCATCAGCATCATCATTTCTATGCTGGCGCTGGTGGCTTCGGAAGTGCTGGCGCGGCGGCTTGGCAAGCGGATGGATGTGGAATGACGCTCTCTGTCGATATCCGCCACCGCCAGGGCGATTTCCGGATCGATGCAAGTTTCACCGGCTCCGGCCGGCTGACGGCGCTGTTCGGCCCCTCCGGCTCCGGCAAAAGCACCCTCATCAACCTGATCGCCGGCCTGATCCGTCCGGAAGAAGGGCGCATCGAGGTCGACGGCAAGGTGCTGGTCGATACGAAAGCCGGCATCTTTTTGCCGCGTCACAAGCGCCGCATCGGCATGGTGTTTCAGGATGCGCGGCTTTTTCCGCATATGAGCGTACGCTCCAACCTGCTCTACGGGCGCTGGTTCACGCCTGCTGCCGAGCGCTACATGGATATGGACGCCATCGTGAATCTGCTTGGCATCGGGGCGCTGCTGGAACGCAAGCCGGCACGGCTTTCCGGTGGCGAAAAGCAGCGTGTGGCCATCGGGCGCGCCCTGCTTTCCAGTCCGCGCCTGCTCCTGATGGACGAGCCGCTCGCCTCGCTCGACGAGGCGCGCAAGGCCGAGATCATGCCTTATATCGAGCGATTGCGCGACGAGATGAAGATCCCGATCGTCTATGTCAGCCATTCGGTGGCGGAGGTGGCGCGGCTGGCGAGCGACGTGGTGGTGCTGGCGCAGGGCAAGGTCACGGCATCCGGGCCGGTTTCCGACATATTGCAGCGGCTCGACCTGCTGCCAGCCGGCGAGCGCGGCGAGGGCGGCGCGCTGCTCGAGACGGTCGTCCTTCGGCATGATGCCGCTTTTTCGATGACTGTTCTGGGCTCCCCGGCGGGCGAGATTCGCGTGCCGGGCATGAACATTCCGGTTGGCGATCCGGTGCGGCTGCGTATCCGGGCGCGCGACGTGATGATCGCCACCGAGCCCCCCTCCGGCCTCAGCGCGCTGAACATACTGCCGGGCAAGGTCGCTTCCATTGCGCATGGAGACGGGGCGGAGAGCGAGGTGTGCATAGACTGCAACGGCGTGTCCGTCATGTCGCGTATCACCGAGCAGTCCCGGCAGACGCTGGACCTCAGACCCGGCCTGCCCGTATTCGCGGTGGTCAAGACTGTGAGCTTCGATGAAACCAGCACGGGGAAGGGGATGCGGGAGGCTCATCTGTAGGGCGCCGGGATAACCGCTATTTCATTTTGGAATAGCGCCTCCCGCCCGAAAGCGCTAGGAATGAAGGAGACCGGATTGCGGGAAGAGAAGATGCCGTCGCTGACCTTGCGCATAAATCTCGATCCTGACGGGCGCATCGGGCCCGGAAAGATCGAGCTTCTGGAGCATATCGCCTCCTTCGGCTCGATCTCGGCCGCCGCCCGCACCATGCAGATGTCCTACAAGCACGCATGGGATCTGGTGGAGGACATGAACCGCGTGTTCGGCAAGCCCCTGGTCAGCGCCCAGACCGGTGGAAAGCGCGGCGGGGGCGCGCAGCTTACCCCGGTGGGGCTCGCCGTGGTCAGCCGCTACCGGGCGATAGAGCGCGCGGCCGCGGCTGCGGCGGAAACGCATATGATGGCGCTGCAGGCAGAGATCGACGCCGGATAGAATTATGCGCGAGGGCGTGTAGTCGCTGCGGACGCCCTGCTGTCCTGTTCCTCCGGTTCGCCCGGCTTGCGCAGCAGATAGGTGTCCATGATCCAGCCCCTGGCGGCGCGGGCCTCGGCGCGGGTCGCCACGATCCGGTCTTCGACGTCGCCAAGGCGTCCGGTGACGATGATCTCATCCGGCGTGCCGAGATAGGCCCCCCAATGGATCGTCACATCCTTGTCCTTCAGGTTACGGAAGGCGCAGTTTCCGTCGAGCATCACCACGACCGTGCCGGCATTGTCCGGCATGCCTTCGGCGTCGAGACGCCGGCCGGTCGTGATCAGCACCGGGTCTGCGATGCGGTTGAGCGCCATCTTGTGGCTGGCGCACAGCGACTGGATGGCGGTGATGCCGGGAACCACTTCGACGGCAAAGTCAACCTTGCCCCGATTGCGCACCCGTTCGAGGATGCGCAGCGCGCTGTCGTAGAGCATGGGGTCGCCCCAGATGAGGAAGGCACCGCAGCCGTCTTCGGCAAGCTCGCTCAGGACCAGCGCTTCATAGATGCCGGCGATGTCCTCATGCCAGTCGTCCACGGTGCTGCGATAGGAGGAGGTGGGTTCCGCCCGTTTTGGAACGCCGAATCCCACTCGTCGCGAGGCGGGGTTGGTGACGAACCGGTCGCAGATTTCATGGCGCAGACCGGCAAGGTCGCTCTTTTCCGCTCCCTTGTCCGGCACGAACAGCACATCGGCCCGGTTGAGCGCGGCGATGGCCTGCACGGTCATGTGTTCGGGATTGCCGGCGCCGATGCCGATGACGAGAAGCGTGCGCATGGCGCAGTTTCCTGCCCGAACGCCGCCTCGCTGTCCAGTGGCTGGGGATAGCCGGGTCGGCCCTAGGAAGCGGCGGCCAAACTCTCTAGTGTCACGCGCACGATCCCAACAGGGGGAATCATCATGCTGCGTTCCTGCACCGCTTCGCTCATGCTGCTGGCAGCCATGCCGGTGCTGGCCAATGATTCCATCGCCGAACTCGGCACCGGTGGGCTCATCCTGTCCCGCACCGACCTGATCGAGATGAAGAGCGAGGATCTGTTCATCTCGCAGAAACAGGTGCGCGTCGATTACGTCTTCGCCAACAGGTCGGACGAGGACGTTTCCACGATCGTCGCCTTTCCGATGCCGGAAATATCCGGCGGACCCGACGCGATGGTTGCCGTCCCGGACAATGCAGCCGACAATTTCCTCGATTTTCGCGTGACCAGCGACGGCGTGGAGATGCGGCCCGAACTGGAGCAGAAGGCGTTCGCGGTGGAGCTGGACGTCACCGCGGAGCTGAAGGCCCATGGCATTCCGCTCAACCCGTTTGCCGAGGATGCCTATGCCAGGCTGGCGCAACTGCCCGACGAGGTGGCGCGCGACTGGCAGGAGCGCGGCATCATCATGCTCAACGAATATGACGACGGTTCCGGCTGGAAGACCGAACGGACCCCGCTGTGGAGCCTGCGTTCCGCCTATTGGTGGAAGGCGACGTTCCCAGCCGGGAAGGATGTGCGCGTCTCGCACAGCTATGTGCCGAGCGTCGGGGCAACGGCGGGCATCGCATTCTTCCATGACGGCGAGTTCCAGGGCGAATACGAGGACTACAAGCACCGCTACTGCCTCGATTCCAGCTTCGAGAACGGAGTGCGCAAGGCGGCCGGCCGCAACGCGGACGCGGTGCCAGCGCTCAGCGAGAACCGTATTTCCTATGTGCTGACGACCGGTTCCAACTGGGCGCTCGGCACCATCGGCGACTTCAAACTGACCATCGACAAGGGCGACCCGGCGGCGCTCGTTTCGTTTTGCGGCACGGGCGTGAAGAAGACGGGACCTACCACCTTCGAGATGCGGGCGAAGGATTTCTATCCCGAGCGCGACATCGACATATTGATTCTCGTGCCGCCGGACAGCGGCGCGCAATAAGGGCATCCAATGAAAACTGCGATCTATGTGGCCATCGCCGAAAACGGCGTGATCGGGCGCGAGGGCGGGCTGCCCTGGCGGCTCTCCACCGACCTCAGACGTTTCAAGGCCGACACCATGGGCAAGCCGGTCATCATGGGCCGCAAGACCTATGAGGGCATCGGCCGGCTCCTGCCGGGCCGCCTGAACATCATCGTCACGCGCGACACAAGCTACGAGGTCGAGGGAGCGGAGATCGCGCATTCGCTCGGGGAGGCCATCGGCATTGCGGAACGCCATGTCGGGCCCGACGGAGAAGCCTGCATCATCGGCGGCGCGGAAATCTACGCCCAGGCGCTGCCAGTGGTTGACCGGCTGCATGTCACCCATGTTCTGGGCGAAGTGGAGGGAGATGCGTCCTTCCCCGCCATCGATGCCGAAATCTGGCAGGAGACGGTCCGTCAGGACGTTCCCTCCGGGGAAAAGGACAGCCACGCGACACGTTACGTCGTCTATGAACGGCGCGGTTGAGGCGTTGCGGCCTCGCCAAATGACAGAAAGTTGCGCAATGCCGCAGGGACAAAGGAGTTTTTAGCTCCTCTGCGCGTTGAAAGCGGGCTTTTGCCTCCCTATAGAGGATCAAGGCTTGTGCGCCGTATGGACGGCGTATGAGGGAGTGCGGACGAAAGGACATTTATGCCCTGGAACGACAAGAGCGGTGGCGGCGGCCCATGGGGTGGCGGCGGCGGAGGTAATGGCGGCCCGTGGGGCCAGGGTCCGAGAGGGCCGGGCGGACCACAAGGCACGCCCCCCGATCTGGAGGACATCATCAGGCTGGGACAGGACAAGCTGCGCCGGGCTCTGCCGGGCGGCAATGGCGGTAACAAGGCCATGTTCCTGGTGATTGCGCTGCTCGTGCTCGGCATGTGGGCGTTCAAGGCGATCTATACGGTGCAGCCGGACGAGGTTGCCGTCGAGCTGCGCTTCGGCAAGCCGAAGCAGGAGCTTTCCGAGCCCGGCCTTCACTTCCACTGGTGGCCGGTCGAAACGGTCGAGACCGCCAAGATTTCCGAGCAGCTCGTCAATATCGGCGGTCTCGCGCGCAGCAACGACACTTCCGGGCTGATGCTTTCCGGGGACCAGAACATCGTCAACGTGCAGTTTTCGGTGGCCTATCAGGTGTCCGATCCGCGCGCCTATCTGTTCGCGGTTTCCGATCCCGACGGCATGCTGACGCAGGTGGCCGAAAGCGCCATGCGCGAAGCCGTCGGCCGGCGCCCGGCGCAGGACATCTTCCGCGATGACCGTCAGGGTATCGCCGAATCGGTGCGCCAGATTCTTCAGAATACGCTCGACGGCTATGATGCGGGTCTCAACGTCAACGCCATCTCCATCGAGGACGCGGCTCCGCCGCGCGAAGTGGCCGATGCCTTCGACGAGGTCCAGCGCGCTGAGCAGGACGAGGACAGGTTCGTCGAGCAAGCCAACCAGTATTCCAACCAGAAGCTCGGCCAGGCCCGCGGTCAGGCTGCACAGCTTCGCGAAGAAGCCGCCGCCTACAAGAACCGCGTCGTGCAGGAAGCGCAGGGTGAGGCGCAGCGCTTCATTTCGGTCTACGAGGAATATGCCAAGGCGCCGGACGTGACGCGCAAGCGTCTCTATCTCGAAACCATGGAGAAGGTCCTGAGGGATTCCAACAAGGTGGTCGTGGAGCAGGGTGGCGGCCCGGGCGTCGTGCCGTACCTGCCGCTGCCTGAACTGCAGAAGCGCTCCGGCGCCGCTACCGGAGGGGCGCAATAATGGCGAACCGTCTTCCAGCCATTGCCGTCGCCGGCATCGTCATCCTGTTCCTGATCTACTCGTCGATCTTCGTGGTCAATGCGCGCCAGCAGGCGATCGTGCTGCGCTTCGGTGAGATCGTCGACGTGAAGAGCGACCCCGGCATCTACTTCAAGATGCCGTTCTCGTTCTTCGACGCCGACAATGTGCAGATGATCGAAAACCGCGTGCTTCGTTTCGACCTCGACAATATCCGCGTCCAGGTTTCGGGCGGCAAGTTCTACGAGGTCGATGCCTTCATCGCCTACCGCATCTCGAATCCCCGCGTGTTCCGCTCGGCGGTCTCGGGCAGCATCGAACTGGCCGAACAGCGGCTGCGCACCCGTCTCGACGCGGCCCTGCGTCGTGTGTACGGCTTGCGCGGCTTCGAGGCGGCGCTCTCGGAAGAGCGCGCCGACATGATGCGTGAGGTGCGTGACCAGCTTCGTCCGGACGCGACCTCGCTGGGCCTCGAAATCGTGGATGTGCGTATCCGTCGTACCGACCTCACGCAGGAAGTGTCGCAGCAGACCTTCGAACGCATGAAGGCGGAACGTCTGGCCGAAGCCGAAAGGCTGAGGGCGCGCGGTAACGAAGCCGCCCAGCGCATCCGTGCCCGTGCCGACCGCGAGGTCGTGGAAATCGTCGCGGAAGCGCAGCGGGAATCGGAAATCCTGCGTGGTGAAGGCGATGCCGAACGCAACTCCATCTTTGCCGGCGCCTATCTGCGCGACCCGCAGTTCTTCGACTTCTACCGTTCGATGAGCGCCTATGGGACGGCCCTGAACGGCGAGGGCACCACCATGGTCCTGTCGCCGGAATCGGAATTCTTCCGCTTCTTCAGGGACCCGAACCAGAGCGGCGCGGCTGCGGTCTCCCCGTTGCTTCAGGCGCCCGCGCCGGCTGCCAGCGGCCAGTAATCCGTGCAGGATTTCCTGGCGGCCCTTGGCCTGGTCCTCGTCATCGAGGGCCTGGTCTATGGGGGCTTTCCCCGCATGGCGCGCCGTCTGGCGGCAGAGGTCCAGTCCATGCCCGAAGGCGCCATGCGCATGGCCGGGCTGCTGGCCATCGCCTTCGGCGTCGGCATCGTGTGGCTGGTGCGCGGCTGAAAACGGAAGGGGCGGAGCGGTGTCGTTCCGCCCCTTTTCATTACGCAGGATTTACCTGACGATAGCAGTTAGCGTCGCAAACGTGCCGTATTTCGTGCCATCATGGCCGCACGCAACTTCGAGATGCCCGGAGCCCGTTCCATGACACCCCACATTCTCCTGCGTACTGCGCGGACCGCATTGCTGGCGGCCAGCGCGCTGGCCGTGGCCGCAAGCGCCATGGTGCCACCGGCAATGGCGCAGGCGCCGGCATCTCCTGCCTTGCCCGATGCCGGACCGGCCTCCGTGGCGGACCTCGCCGAAGGGCTGCTCGGCGCGGTGGTCAACATCTCCACCTCGCAGACCGTCAAGGGGACCGAGGGTCCCGGCGCGGTGCCGATGCCGCAGCTTCCCGAAGGTTCGCCTTTCCAGGATTTCTTCGACGAATTCTTCAAGGATCGCGGCGGCCAGCGCGGCGGCGGCTCGCAGAAGGTGCAGTCGCTGGGCTCCGGCTTCGTCATCGACGCGAAGGAAGGGTTCGTCGTCACCAACAATCACGTCATCGCCGACGCCGACGACATCGAGGTCAACTTCTCCGACGGGCTGACGCTGAAGGCCGAACTGGTCGGCACCGATTCCAAGACCGACATCGCCGTTCTGAAGGTCGACCCGGCCGGCCACAAGCTGACCGAGGTGAAGTTCGGCGATTCCGACAAGATGCGCATCGGCGACTGGGTGATGGCCATCGGCAACCCGTTCGGCCTCGGCGGCACGGTCACCGTCGGCATCATTTCCGCCCGCAACCGCGACATCAATGCCGGCCCCTATGACGACTTCATCCAGACCGATGCCGCCATCAACAGGGGCAATTCGGGTGGGCCGCTGTTCAACATGCATGGCGAGGTCATCGGCATCAACACGGCCATCATCTCGCCGACCGGCGGTTCGATCGGCATCGGCTTCTCCATTCCCACGCAACTGGCGAAAGGGGTCGTCGACCAGTTGCGCGAGTTTGGCGAGACGCGCCGCGGCTGGCTCGGCGTGCGCATCCAGCCGGTGACCGAGGACATCGCCGAAAGCCTCGGCATGAAGGATGCCAAAGGCGCGCTCATTGCCGGCATCATCAAGGGCGGGCCGGTGGACGACGGCTCGATCCAGCCCGGAGACGTGGTCACGAAATTCGACGGCAAGGAGATCGACGAGATGCGCGACCTGCCGCGCATCGTCGCCGAAAGCCCGGTCGGCAAGGCGGTCGACGTGGTGGTGGTCCGCAAGGGCAAGGAGATGACCGTCAAGGTCACGCTCGGCCGTCTCGAGGACGGCGAGAAGATGGCCGAAGGCGAGGATGACGAAGCCGTGCAGAAGGACGAGGCGGTCGCCACCGCTTCGGTTCTCGGCATGACCATCGGCGAACTCGACGATGCCGCGCGCGAGAAGTACGGGATCGATTCGGGCGTCAACGGTGTGGTGATCACCGAGGTCACGCCCGATTCCGCCGCCGCCGAACGCGGCGTTCAGGCCGGCGAGGTCATTACCGAAATCGCACAGGAGTCGGTGGCGAACCCGAAAGACGTGATGGACCGTATCGCCGCGCTGAAGGAGCAGGGCCGCAAGAACGCCCTGCTGATGCTGGCCTCGAAAAGCGGCGAACTGCGCTTCGTGACGATTCGCATGGATTGAGGGCGGTTTTTTTCCGTATCTCGCGGCAATTCGCTTCGCTCACATCTCCGATGGAGCAGTCTGGTCGGCCGGTGGACGATCCTCTTGCCAACCCTGCGGATTCGGATGGGTCGGGACGTGCAAGATATTGTTCTGAAAGCGAAAAAGGCGGTCAGGAGGCCGCCTTTTTCTTTGCCCATTCATCTGCGCCGATCCGATAGAAGCTGTGGCGCTTCAGGTGCGGATGGCTGTCGGGCACGCCGGGATCGTCGAAGTCGCGGGCCGGATCGGCAACCATGCCGATGCGCTCCATCACCGCCGTCGAGCGCCGGTTTGCTGTCACCGCGAAGGACACGATCTCATCGAGGCCCATCACCTCGAAGCCGTAATCGAGCCACGCGATTGCGGCTTCCGAGACATAGCCTTTGCCCCAGAATTCCGGCGCGAGACGCCAGCCGATCTCGACGGTTCCGGCTGGAAACAGGCCCGGCATATGGTCGGTGCGGCTCAGGCCGATGAAACCTATGCACTCGCCTGTGGCGGCGATTTCCGCGGCCGTCCAGCCGAAGCCCTGCCGGGCGATCGTTGCGCGGAATTCGTCCATCTTGCTGTCGGAGGTCGCCCGGTCGCGCCGGAACGGGAAAAATTCCATCACCCGCTCGTCGGAGTTGATGCGATGGAAGAGATCGCGGTCGTGCTCCTGCCAGTTGCGCAGGATCAGCCTTTCGGTGCGGATGGGCTTCATGGGACGAATTGCTCCTGTCGGTAGCCTTGCAGGTAAAGCAACGCGGTAAGGTCGCCATGGTCGATGCGGATCTTGGCCTCCGCCGCGACCGAAGGCTTGGCGTGCAGGGCGACGCCGGTGCCGGAAAGGCGGATCATGTCGAGATCGTTGGCGCCGTCCCCAACCGCGATGGCATCGGCGGGCGTCAGCTTGAGGCGGGCGGAAATATCATGCAGCGCTTCGGCCTTGGCGGCGCGGCCGAGGATCGGTTCGGTCACCTCGCCGGTCAGGCGTCCGTCGCGCTCGATGAGCCGGTTGGCGCGATTTTCGTCGAAGCCCAGCATGGCGGCGATGCGTGAGGTGAACAGGTCGAAGCCGCCGGATACGAGCGCTGTCCAGGCTCCGTTCGCGCGCATGGTGGCGACCAGCGTTCGACCGCCCGAAGCGAGGGTGAGCCGGTTCTCCACGATGCGGTCGACCACGCCGATGTCGAGATCGCGCAGCAGGGCGACGCGTTCGCGCAGGGCCGGCTCGAAGGCGATTTCGCCATTCATGGAGCGGGCGGTGATTTCGGCGACGTGCGCCTTCACGCCCACCTCGTCCGCAAGCTCGTCGATGCATTCCTGATCGATCATGGTGGAATCCATGTCGGCGATCAGGATTTTCTTCCGGCGGGTGGTGGCGTCCTGTATCGCGACATCCACCGGAGCGGCGGCCAGCGCATCGCGCAGAAGCGCCGCTGCCGTCCGGCCTTCCATGCCGGAAGGGAGGACGATATCGCAGGCGATGGTTTCGGCCAGCCAGTCCACGCCACTTGCGCCGAGCGCCGTGGACGCCTTATTTGCCAGGTCTGCCGTCAGGGCAGGGCCGGAAGGATTGGAAATGAGCGTGGCGATGAGCGGCATCGGGGCTTCCGGTGAAGAGGGCGGGGAAGGGCGCGTCAGAAACGCCATCCTGATAGCCGGGCCGACCGCCAGCGGCAAGTCGAAGCTGGCGCTCGATCTTGCCGACAGGCTGGGCGGCGCGATCGTCAACACCGATTCCATGCAGGTCTACGGGGTGCTCGATGTCCTGACGGCGCGTCCCGGCGCCGACGATCTCAGGCGCGCCCCGCATCACCTCTATGGCCATGTGCCGCCAACATGTGCCTATTCGACCGGGGCATGGCTGCGCGATGTCACGCAGTTGATCGATGATGGGGGGCTGGGGAAGTTGCGGCCGATCTTCGTGGGCGGCACCGGTCTTTATTTCCGGGCTCTGACCGGGGGCATGTCGGAAATGCCCGACATTCCGTCCGAAATCCGCGACCGCTGGCGTGGCGCCCTGCGGGACGAAGGAGCAGAGGCGCTGCACAGAAAGCTTGGCGAGCGCGATGCCGCTGCCGCCGCCCGTCTCAGACCTGCCGACGGCCAGCGCATCGTGCGTGCGCTGGAAGTTCTTGAAGCATCCGGCCGTTCGATCCTCGAATGGCAGGGCAGGCGCGGACAACCGCTGGTCGAGCGGTCGAGCGCGCAATGCATGGTCATCGAACCCGACCGCCAGGCACTCGGTGCGCGTATCGACATGCGTTTCGATGCCATGCTGGAGCGGGGCGCGCTCGACGAGGTCCGGGAACTTCTCAGGCTCGATCCCGACCCGTCCCTGCCGGCGATGAAGGCCATCGGCGTTCGCGAATTGCAGTCAGCCCTGGCCGGCGAAATGACCTTTCCGGAGGCCATCGAGCGAGCCAAGATCGCGACGCGGCAATATGCCAGGCGGCAGTCCACATGGTTCCGAAACCAGCTGGGGGCCGAATGGAAAAGGCTTGCGCTCGGAGAAGATGCGGACACTTAAACGGCGTGGCAGCGTCCAACGCTCGGACAACCCGGTCCGCCGCTCCCGGGTGTTTCTGCCGCATTTTTTTGCGACGACAGGCGATTGCCCTGACTGCAAAATGCTTTGCCGGGAGGATGCAATCGTTCTGGTCGATATCATCCGGAATTCGCGCTCTGGTTGTTGAAATCAGATTTTGTTAAGCTGCGCCGTGAGATAAGCCGGTGGGCAGGCTTCAAGGGCGACAATGCGTTTCCATAAAGCGGAATCGGCATTTTTTGTTTTCATATGCGTGATCCTGGGCGCCGGGATGCTCATGCTGTTCGCGCATGACGTCATGGAAACGCTCGTTCAGGAGGTGAGCCGTCCCGAGCGGGTTGCGCAGATTTCGCGGCTGCAAAGTCTTCTCTTCTTCACCAGCGTCCTGCTTGCGACAGCCCTGTTCTTCGGCATGTTCTTCATCTATCCGCTCATCCGCCGGCAGGTGCGCGAAGAAAGCAAGCTGCGCCAGATGACGGCCTCGCTCAGCGCGCGGTCCGAAACGCTGGAGATGGAGGCACTGACGGACGGGCTGACAGGAACGCAGAACCGCCGCTATTTCGACGACGCGCTCAGGGAATACATCGAGGAGTTCCGGCGCATAGACAAGCCCGTGGGCCTGATGATCCTCGATCTCGACCATTTCAAGCAGGTGAACGACAATCACGGTCACGACGTTGGCGACAAGGTGCTGCGCGCGGTGGGCAACTGCCTGCGCGACATGACCCGCTATCACGACGTGGTGGCGCGTCTCGGCGGTGAGGAATTCGCCATCGTGGCGCCGAACATGAACGCGCCGGGGCTGGAAAAGCTGGCTGAACGCATTCGCGATGCCATCGCTTCGCTGGTCATTCCCGCCGGGCGCGGCAAGCTGAGGGTTACGACCAGCGTGGGGCTGGCGATCTGGGATGGCAAGGAAACGGCCGAGGAATTCTACCGCCGCGCCGACCGCCAGCTTTACGAGGCCAAGCGGCAGGGCCGCAACAGAGTCTGTGCTTGAAGCATGCCGCCCGAAAGCGGGAACCGGTTTCGGACGACACGCTTGGGGATGCCTGATACGGCTATCCGCGGCCTGCTCAGCCGTTGTGTGGCCGCACACCGAATGTTGTCGGTTTCAGCCCGTAGCGTTGCTCCGCTTCATCGGTGGCCGGACGCCGCAACAAGGAAGACGGCCGGCGATAGTCTGGATCGCCCGGCTGGCTTGTCGCATCCGCGGGCTCGGCGAACATGAGCGAGGTTTCCGGTGCAGATGCCTGCTGGGCTGACCCTGTACGCAGCCGGTTGACGATCGCTGCCAGATCGACGTCCTGGCCCGGGGCGGTGGCGGTGGGGTCGGCGCTGCTTAGCTGCTGGCCGGGCAGGAGGTTCCTGTCCAGTTTCTCGAATTTGAGGCGCATCGTGGTGGCCACGCCTTCGCCGAAGACGATTGCCTCGCGCTGCCCCATGGAGGACAGGAAGGAGAGGCTCGAGGCAGATGAGTCCGAAATGGCCGAACGGATGATCGCCTTGTCTTGCTCATTGGCAAGACGCATGGCGAAGACCGTCGAGCACTGGGACAGGATGGTCGGGTCGAGTTCGCCGGGCCGCTGCGTGACGATGCCGAGGAAGCAGCCATATTTGCGCCCCTCCTTGGCGATGCGCGCCAGCGCCTCGCGCGTGGGCGCAAAGCCCTGGCGCGAATTGGCAGGCATATAGCGGTGCGCCTCCTCGCACATCACCAGCAGCTTCAGCCGTCCCTCGCTCCACAAGGCAAGGTCGAAGGCAAGGCGGGCCAGAACCGAGCACACGGCATTGACCACCTCGGAAGGAAGTCCCGCCATCTCGAAGCACGTCACCGGGCGTCCGCCATGCGGGACACGGAAGATGTTGCCTATGGTCTGGTGGATCGTATCTTCGATCAGGCGCGAGTTGAACATGAAGCGATAGCGCGGGTCGACGGCGATCTGCTCGATGCGGACACGCAGCGATCTCAGCGCCGGGCGGTCCGTTTTTCCTTCCAGAAGCCCGATGCGGTCGTCGATCTGCTTCAGCAGGTCGGCAATGCGATACGGAACCGGCGTGTCGGCCGTGATCGTGTCTGTCCCGCGCCGGACATGGCTTCCGCCGTTCCGGTAGATGGCCTTGGCAAGCGGAATGATATCCCGCAGCAGGTCCATTTCCTCGGGGATCGTCTCGCGTCCGCGAAACAGAACCTCGGCGAACTCTTCCAGCCGGAACATCCAGAAGGGCAGGTCCAGCGTCGAGCTGTCGATGCGAACGCTGTGCTCGGGCAGCGAGGCTGCGAACTCGTTATGTGGATCGAGGATGAGGATGCGCAGGTCGGGGCAGGCTGCAATCGCCTTGCGCATCAGCAGCGAGACGGCGGTCGACTTGCCCACGCCGGTGGTGCCTACCACCGCGAAGTGCCGGGACAGGGTGTCCTCGATGGCGATATTGGCGGCGATCTCCTCATCCTGCGAGAGATGGCCGATCGTGATGCCGCGCCGCCCGGCAAGATCGTAGATGGCTTCCAGATCGCGTGAGCGGATGCGGTGCGCGTGAGCGCCGACATGGGGATAGCGGGTGATGCCGCGGTCGAAAACCGGCCGGGCCAAGGGGATGGTGCCGTCCCGGACCTCGCCAACCAGCTCGACCTCGACCTCGATCGGGTTGAGTTCGCCGGCTTTCCAGTCATGGCCCGGCTTGCCGACACCGTAGACCAGACCGACCGTGCGGCTGCTCCCAAGATTGATCGAGATCATGCGTCCGACCGTCCAGCGTTCCGCCGGATCGTCCGTGCTGTCATCGCCGGCGAATGCGGCGAGCACGGCACGGGCGCCGTCGCAGCGCACCACATGCCCCAGAATGCGATGATCGGATTGCTGTGCCTCGCGCCTTTCCTGCGACGTGGCTTCTCCAGGCGGATTTCCGCGCTCGACATACATGTTCAGAGACCCCCGTACTCTATCGTGCCGAACGATACGCTGCTGCGGTTAAGGTCGCGTGAGGGGGCATGGTTGCGGCAATCTTAACGCGCTTGCGCCATGCAACGGCATTTTCAGGCAAGATTGGGCGTTGACACGATGCGAAAATCGCTTCTATTGTCGCCCACCATGAAAAAGGCACTCATTCTCGTAGTAGGACGGCGCGTGGGCAAGGTGGTGTAACCACCGGGCGAAATCCTCCCATGCGCAACACACAGGCTCCCTCGGGGGCCTTTTTTATTATCCGAAACAGCACTAAACGACGACAGCCTCGCGGAAGCGGAAACAGGACGGGACCAGACCGATGAGCAACGGACAGAACGAGCGGCGCGAAATGACAGGCGCCGAGATGGTGGTGCAGGCGCTGAAGGACAATGGCGTCAAGCACATCTTCGGCTATCCGGGCGGCGCGGTCCTTCCGATCTACGACGAGCTTTTCCAGCAGGATGATGTCGAGCACATTCTGGTGCGCCACGAGCAGGGGGCCGGGCACGCGGCCGAGGGCTATGCCCGCTCGACCGGCAAGGCGGGCGTCATGCTGGTCACTTCCGGCCCCGGCGCCACCAATGCGGTGACGCCGTTGCAGGATGCGCTGATGGATTCCATTCCGCTGGTCTGCATCACCGGGCAGGTTCCGACCAGCCTGATCGGCTCCGACGCCTTTCAGGAGTGCGATACGGTCGGCATCACGCGCCCCTGCACCAAGCACAACTGGCTGGTGAAGGACGTCAACGATCTGTCCGCCATCATCCACGAAGCCTTCCATGTCGCCACCACCGGCCGTCCCGGTCCGGTCGTTGTCGACATTCCCAAGGACGTTCAGTTCGCAAAGGGCACCTATGTTTCACCGCAGACGGCGCCGCGCACCAGCTACAAGCCGCGCGTGCAGGGCGATCTCGGTCAGATCAAGGCTGCTGTCGAACTGATGGCGAAGGCAAAGAAGCCGATCCTCTATACGGGCGGCGGCGTGGTCAACTCGGGTCCCGAAGCCAGCCACCTGTTGCGCGAGCTGGTCGACCTGACAGGGTTCCCGATCACCTCGACGCTGATGGGGCTGGGCTGCTATCCGGCGTCCGGCAAGAACTGGCTGGGCATGCTCGGCATGCACGGCACCTATGAAGCCAACATGGCCATGCACGATTGCGACGTGATGCTGTGCATCGGCGCGCGTTTCGACGACCGCATCACGGGCCGCCTCGACGCCTTCGCGCCGAACTCCAGGAAGATTCACATCGACGTCGATCCGTCGTCGATCAACAAGAACGTGCATGTCGATATCGGCATCCTCGGCGACGTCGCCACGGTGCTGGAGGACATGGTTCGCCTGTGGCGTGCGACGGTGAAGGCCGACAAGAAGGCGTTGCACCCGTGGTGGGAGCAGATCGCCAGGTGGCGCGCGCGCGACTCGCTGGCGTTCAAGACCAATCCGGACGTGATCATGCCGCAATACGCGATCTCGCGGCTCTATGAGCTGACGAAGGACCATGACACCTACATCACCACCGAGGTCGGCCAGCATCAGATGTGGGCGGCCCAGTACTTCCATTTCGACAAGCCCAACCGCTGGATGACCAGCGGAGGTCTCGGCACCATGGGATACGGTCTGCCGGCGGCGCTCGGCGTGCAGATCGCCCATCCGGATGCGCTGGTCATCGACATTGCCGGAGATGCCTCGATCCAGATGTGCATTCAGGAAATGTCGGCCGCCATCCAGCATGACGCGCCGATCAAGATCTTCATCCTGAACAACCAGTACATGGGCATGGTGCGCCAGTGGCAGCAACTCCTGCACGGCAACCGCCTGTCGCACTCCTATACCGAGGCGATGCCGGACTTCGTCAAGCTCGCCGAAGCTTACGGAGCGCATGGCATCCGCTGCGAGAAGCCGGACGAACTCGATGATGCGATCCGCGAGATGATCACCGTCAGGAAGCCGGTGATCTTCGATTGTCGGGTTGCAAATCTGGCCAACTGCTTCCCGATGATTCCCTCGGGCAAGGCGCATAACGAAATGCTCCTGCCGGACGAGGCGACGGATGAGGCGGTTGCCAATGCCATCGACGCCAAGGGCCGGGAGCTGGTGTAAGACGGCTCCGCGCGGGTGAAAGCTGCGCGAAAACAATGAATTGTTGCAGATTTTGAAGATCGGGATTCAATCATGAATGCACAGCTTCAGCCCACCGGCTCGGCCTATTTCATGGCCAGGGAGACGGAGAAGCCGGAAACCCATACGCTTTCGGTTCTGGTGGACAACGAACCGGGCGTGCTTGCCCGCGTCATCGGCCTGTTTTCGGGGCGCGGCTACAATATCGAGAGCCTGACCGTCTCTGAAACCGAGCATGAGACGCACCTGTCGCGCATCACCATCGTGACGCGCGGCACGCCGCATGTGCTCCAGCAGATCAAGCACCAGCTCGAGCGCATCGTGCCGGTTCACCGGGTCGTGGATCTGACTGTGCGGGCACAGGAACTGGGGCAGGAGCGGCCGCTGGAGCGCGAGCTTGCCCTGGTGAAGGTCGCCGGCACCGGCACCGACCGGGTGGAGGCGCTACGTCTTGCCGATGCGTTCCGTGCCCATGTCGTGGACGCCAATACAGAGCATTTCATCTTCCAGATCACCGGCAAAAGCTCGAAGATCGACCAGTTCATCGCCATCATGCGGCCCCTCGGACTGGTGGAAATCTGCCGCACCGGCGTGGCAGCCATGAACCGCGGTCATCAGGGCATGTAGCCTTTCATTTCCGGGATGGCGCGGCAGACGCCCGGACAGATCCGGGGTGCCGCTCTGTCTGCTTGTTTTCGCCGCATGTGTGCGACGTCAGGTGATTCCGCCTGACTGCGAAATGCTCCGGTGCCACGAAATATCAGGTTCGCGACGTTTCGGGAGAACGGCTTCCGCCCCGATAAACGTCGCGCTGGCATAAGGCGCGGCCGGGTTTTGGCGCGTTCCCGCTGCCGGTTTCTTTCAATAAAGGTCAGCATAGCTGACATTGCAGGCCAACCATGACCTCTGAAGTCCTCCTTGCACTGGCCGCCTATGCGTTCGTGACCTCGATCACGCCCGGCCCGAACAATTTCATGCTGCTGTCGTCCGGGGTGAATTTCGGGTTCGTTCGCAGCATCCCCCATATGCTGGGCATCGGCATTGGTTTCGTCGTGCTGCTGCTGGCCGTCGGTTTCGGGCTGGGAGCGGTGCTGACAACATTTCCGGTCCTGCACACGGCGCTCAAGATCGTCGGCGGCGCCTATCTGCTTTATCTCGCATGGAAGATCGCCATGTCGCGCTCGGTCGAGAGCGGAGGCGACGGGACCGCGCAGCCGATGACCTTCCTGCAAGCGGCTGCCTTCCAATGGGTCAACCCCAAGGCGTGGGTGATGGCCGTCACGGCCATGGCGGTGTTCTCCAACCCTGCAAACCCGTTCCTGTCGGTCGTCCTGATCTCGGCGGTGTTCGGCATCATCAACCTGCCATGCGTTTCGAGCTGGGCCGGGTTCGGCATGGCGCTGCGCGGTTTCCTGTCCGATCCCGCGCGCCTGAAGTGGTTCAACATCGCCATGGGCGTGCTCCTCGCAGCCACGCTGTGGCCGATGGTTCGGTAGGTGCGGGACAGTTCGGGCGTATCGAGCTTGCCCGGGAGGGGCGAATCGGGTCTGACCGTCTCATGCAATTCTCACCGCAGCAGGACGAGGCCCTTCAGGCCGTCGCAAAATGGCTGAAGGCCGGTCGGCCGCAATTGTTTCGCCTGTTCGGCTACGCCGGTACCGGCAAGACGACACTGGCGCGCTATTTCGCCGAGCATGTCGACGGTCAGGTTCAGTTCGCCGCCTTCACCGGCAAGGCCGCGCAGGTTCTGCGTTCCAAGGGCGCAACCAATGCCCGCACCATCCATTCGCTGATCTACCGCCCGCGCGGCGAGGAGGCGGTCGAGGACGAGACGACCGGCAAGACCTCCATGTCGCCGACCTTCTCGCTCAACCGCCAGAGCCCCATCGCGAAGGCGGCGCTCGTCGTCATCGATGAGTGCTCGATGGTGGACGAGCAGCTCGGCCGCGACCTGATGAGCTTCGGCACGCCGATCCTCGTGCTGGGCGATCCGGGGCAGTTGCCGCCCATTTCGGGCGGCGGCTTCTTCACCGAGCAGGAGCCGGATTTCCTGCTGACCGAAATCCACCGGCAGGCGCGCGACAATCCCATCATCCGCCTGGCGCTGGACGTGCGCGAGGGCCGGGAGCTCACCTATGGTGACTACGGCACGGCGCGGGTGATCGGCAAGGACGAGGTGACGCAGGATCTGGTGCTCGACGCCGATCAGGTGCTGGTCGGCACCAATCGTACGCGCCGCCGCTACAACCGCCGGCTGCGTGAGCTGAAAGGTTTTACCGCCGACTATCCGCAAGCCGGCGACAAGCTGGTATGCCTGCGCAACGATCCGGCCAAGGGCCTGCTCAACGGTTCGCTATGGAAGGTGATGACCGCTTCGCGCGAGACGGTGAAGCCGGGCATAAACCTGCTGGTGTCGCCGGAAGAGGACGATCCCGATCGCGGGGTGGCGAAGATCAAGCTGCTCAAGGCTGCGTTCGAGGACGCCGAGGCGGAGATTCCGTGGCAGCAGAAGCGGCGCTTCGACGATTTCGACTACGGCTATGCGCTGACGGTCCACAAGGCGCAGGGTTCGCAGTGGAACGATGTGGTGCTGTTCGACGAGAGCTGGGCTTTCAAGGATACACGCGAGCGCTGGCTCTATACGGCGATCACGCGCGCGGCAGAAAAACTGACCGTCGTCAGATAGGCTAAAGCCTGTCGCCCGAAAGCGGGAACCGGTTTCAGGACAACGACATGCGTTAAAACAGGAACCTGAAGCGCAAGGAGCGGATCTGGAAGATCGCGACACGCTTTGGAGTCGGGTTCACGTCGTGCCGCGCGGCCTGGCATCCAGCCATTCCCAGGCTTCCGTTTCACGATCTGCCGGGAAATGCCGCAGCTCGGCTCCTTCAGGAAGTTCGCCACGCAGATATCCGCTCCAGTCCGGACCGCCGACACTCGCGCATTGCCTGACATGGCGCAGTGCCGCGTCGCGGCCCTGTTCGAAGGTGCCGGGTGAAATTTCCGCCCATTGCGCACCCTCGAAATCGGTCAGCCGCACCAGAACATCGATCTGCGAATGCAATGCATAGGCGGCTTCCAGCAGGCCGAACAGGTTTTCGGCATCGGCCGGATTCACCTCTCCCACGATGTCGAAGGCGAACAGATCGTCCCTGTCCGTATCGATGCGGCGGATAGCCGGCACTTCTTCGAGATAGCTCATTCAGCCTCCTTCGCCAAACGCTTCCATACTGGAACACACAAAACCTCTGTCTGTTCCCCGCAAAGCGGTTATAGATGCCGTCGCACACGCTTCGGAAGGTACGGATATGCCGGTCAAACTGTCGGTCAATCTCAACGCGGTGGCCATGCTGCGCAACAGGCGCGACCTGCCGTGGCCGAGCGTGACAGGGCTGGGGCGCATCGCGCTGGCGGCCGGCGCGCACGGGCTGACCGTGCATCCGCGACCCGACCAGCGGCACACGCGCTACTGCGACCTTCCGGACCTGCGCGCGCTGATCGACGACGAGTTTCCTCATGCGGAATTCAACATCGAGGGCTATCCGACCGAGGAATTCCTGGCATTGGTGGAGCAGAACCAGCCCGAGCAGGTGACGCTGGTGCCGGACGATCCGGCGCAGGCGACTTCTGACCATGGCTGGAACTTCGCCGAGCAGTCTGCGTTCCTCACTCCTGTCGTCAGGCGACTGAAGAAGGGGGGGGCGAGGGTTTCCCTGTTCGCAAATGCCGAAACGGAGGGCTTGTCGGCGGCGCGCGATACCGGCGCCGATCGCGTCGAGTTCTATACCGGCCCCTATGCGAGCCAGCACTCCGACGAGGCGGCGATGGCGCGCGAACTCGACAAGCTGGGGCAGGCGGCGGAGGCGGCGCTGGAGATGGGTCTGGGGGTCAATGCCGGACACGATCTGGTGGTTGCGAACCTGCCGGCTCTGGTGAAGCGTATCCCCGGGCTCGCAGAGGTGTCCATCGGCCATGGGCTGACGGCGGATGCGCTGGAGTTCGGCATGGAAATGACGGTCAAACGCTTCCTGAAGGCGTGCGGATGGCCGTGAGCAATCCTTGCAGGCGGGGCGGGACCAGGAAGCAGGGCACTTGATATTGCGCTGCAGCAGGAGTAGAGCACCGCGCTCTTAACGGAGTTCTGTCCATGGCCGTTGCCGATACCGGTAGCGAGGTAGAGTCAGCCCCGCAGGCTGACCATCCCCAACACAAGCCTCACAGCACGCCCTACATGATGCTCGCCGCTCTTGGCGTGGTCTATGGCGACATCGGCACCAGCCCGATCTACGCATTTCGTGTGGCGCTCGGCGCGGCTTCCGCATCCGAAAATGCCACCCGCAACGATATTCTGGGCGTACTCTCGCTCATCATCTGGGTGCTCACCATCGTCGTGGCGGTGAAGTACATGATGTTCGTGCTGCGTGCCGACAACAAGGGCGAGGGCGGCACGCTTTCCCTCATGGCGCTTGGCCGCTCTGCGTTTCCCGCGCGCCCTGCCATCATCCTCGGCATCGGAATGGTGGGCGCCGCGCTTTTTTATGGCGATGCCGTCATAACACCTGCGATCTCCGTGCTTTCGGCAACGGAGGGCCTCACCATCATCGCCGACGGTTTCGGGCCATACATCGTGCCGCTGACGGTGGTCATCCTTCTGATCCTGTTTTCGGTACAGCGTTTCGGAAGCGGTGGCGTTGCAATCATCTTCGGCCCGATCACGCTTATCTGGTTCGTTGCCATCGGCTTTGCAGGGCTTCGCCACATCATCCACGATCCGGAGATTATCCTCGCGATCAATCCGCTCTACATGCTCCGTTTCCTCGGTCATGAGCCGGTTGTCTCCCTTGCCATCATCGGAGGCGTCTTCCTGGCCGTGACCGGCGCGGAATCGGTCTATGCCGATCTTGGCCATTTCGGCCGCAAGCCCATCGTGCTCGCCTGGTTCTGGGTCGTGTTCCCCTGCCTGCTGCTGAACTATCTCGGGCAGGGGGCCTTCGTACTGGCTCACGATGGCCATGTCGGTCATCCGTTCTTCCAGATGAACGATGGCTGGCTGCTCTATGTGATGGTGGCGCTGGCGACGGCGGCGACCGTCATTGCCAGCCAGGCGGTGATCACCGGCGCCTATTCGCTGACACGGCAGGCGGTTCAGCTCAACATGCTGCCGCGCATGGAAATCCGCCACACCTCGGAACGCCAGTCGGGCCAGATCTACATGCCGCGCGTGAATTTCCTGATGGCGGTGGCGGTTCTGCTGCTGGTGCTGGGATTCCGCGAATCGGAGGGTCTCGCCTCCGCATACGGAATTGCCGTGACCGGGGTGATGCTGGTTACGACCACGCTGTTTTCCATCGTCATGATCCGCGTCTGGAAGTGGCCTTTGTGGTCCGCAATCGCCCTGACGGCGCTGTTCGGCCTGATCGAGCTCGGCTTCCTGATCACCAACGCCATGAAGGTCAGGGACGGCGGCTGGGCCTCGCTGGTGGTGGCGCTTCTGGTCATCGTGGTGATGGTGACATGGGTGCGCGGATCGCGCCTGCTGTTCGAGAAGACGCGCAAGAACGAGGTGCCGCTGGAGTTTCTGGCCGGCAATCTGGCGAAGAAGAAGCCGCAGCTCGTGCCCGGCACGGCGATCTTCCTGACCAGCGATCCGTTCAGTGCGCCGACCGCGCTCATGCACAGCCTCAAGCACTACAAGGTGCTGCACGAGCAGAATATCATCCTTTCGGTGGTGACCGCGCCGCAGCCGAAGGTGCCGGACAGCGAGCGGGTGAAGCTGGAAGCGATCAACGACCTTTTCATGCGCATCACCCTGACATTCGGCTACATGGAGCAGCCGAACATTCCGCGCGCGCTGGCTTCCTGCCGCAAGCAGGGATGGAAGTTCGACATCATGACGACCTCGTTCTTCCTGTCGCGGCGCTCTCTGAAGGCGGCAGCCAATTCCGGCATGCCGATGTGGCAGGATCGCCTGTTCATCGGGCTCGCGCGCTCGGCGGCGGATGCAACGGAATATTTCCAGATTCCGACCGGCCGCGTGGTGGAGATCGGCACGCAGGTGGCGATCTGACGGGGCTGGTTTGCCCCAGTTACTCGGACACCGTCATCTTGAAGAAATCGCCCTGTATCTCGAACTCCTCGATGCCGGGCGTGGTGGCGGTGAAGACGATGGCCCGGGCCGGGGTCAGCCCCTGGCAGAACTTGCTGAAGCGGCGGGCCAGCCCGCCGTCCGAGAAGGTTCCCGTGCGCAGCGCCGGCAGATCCGACTCAACCAGTTCCCAGTCGCGCGGCAGTTTCCCGCAATCGCCGCGCTCGGCGTAGATCGGGCGCGTGTCGCCAACCTTCATCGTCACCACCGGGTTGAACGGAACAATGGGGGCATGGTCGGCCGGGCCAGCCCATGGGCGCCAGCCGGATGCCGTGATCAGGGAACCGGCCGTGGCTCCGGCGGCCAGCAGGACGATGCCGCCGAGCATGGCCTGAAGCATCGAAAAGCGCTTGCGGCCCAGCCTTTCCCGGCCGAGCAGCGCGGGCAGGCCGGAGGCATGCGGTCCGCCCGCAATGACCGTCATCGGCCTCGCGCCCGCAACCGCCGGGGGAGAAATCGGCACCGGCAGGCCCGAACGGGCCTCCATGTCTCCCGCCTGCCTGTAGAGTCTGCTCCACAAAGCCTGCGTGGCGGGATCGTCGGCCACGTTGAGCAGCTTCGCCAGCACCCTGAGATTGCCGGCGCGGGGCAGGTGACGCCCCGAGCGCCAGTTGTTGAGATTGCGCATGGCCGTCTCGAACTGGCGCTGACCCTTGCTTGCGGTCAGGGCGCAATAGGCGCTGGCCAGCGTCGCGTCGTCATAATAGCCGGCGCGGTTGCACAACTCGTCGAACATCAGGTGCCAGCGCGTGAACGCCGCGTCGTCGGTTTCCCCCATCTCCCCCTCTCTTCTCATCGAACCAGATGTGCCGGATCGGTGACGAAAATCTTGACGAAATCGTCCAGCAGCCGGACCTCCTCGACCCCGGCCTTCCGCGCTGTGAAGCGCACCGCCCGCACCGGCACGACGGCATTGCAGAAATTGCTCATCTTGCGGGCGATCCCGCCGTCCGAAAATGTGCCCAAGGTGCTGAACGGCACACGCGGCATCGTGTAGCCCCATCCGGGAACATTGCCCCCGTCGCAGTCGCCGCGATCTCCGTGGATGAGCCGGCTTTCGCCGACAAGCATCCTGACGCGCGCGTCATAGCCGATCATCGGCAGGTCGCGATACGGGTCCGTGGCCATCCAGCGGAAGCCGGTGACGGCAAGCACCGCTGTCATGGTGACGGCTCCCGCCCACAGCAGCCGGCGGCCGGCGGCCGGGCGGCGGACGCCCGCGCCGACAGGAGGTGTGTCCGTGGCGATCTGCTGCTGGCCGGGCACCTCGCGACCGCGCGCGGCGGCGTAGAGCAGGTTCCATTGCCTGAGCAGTTCGGGCTCGTCCGAGACATGCAGCAGCTCGGCCAGGATCATGAAGTTGCGCCGCAGCGGCAGGTGGCGCCCGAGCCGCCAGTTGCGGAGATTCTTCTCCGCCGCGTTGAAGTCCTCCTGCGCGGATTTGCCCGCCCGGCGGCAGAGCTGGCTCGCCAGCCTTGCATTGTCGATATGGCCACGGCTTTCGCACAACTCATCGAGCAAGATGTGCCACCGGCTGAACCTGTTCCACTCAAGGCGCTGCATGCTCTGTGCACCCCCTCGATGCCCACAGGGCGATTTAAGAAGCGATTCATGGAGATAGCAACCGGGATTGCTCCCATTTTTCCGTATTTTCCGGTGATTGGCGGACTTTTCGATTTGCTGGTGCGGAAGGATTTGGCACGCCGGAAAGGCCACCGCCGATGTTCTGCCTGGCTCCGGTGGATCAGCTTTCAGGCGTTACAGAGAGGGGCTTAGAGATGCGAAACGCAATTGTTGTCGGCGCGGTGTCGATCCTGTCGGGGTTGTTGCTGTCGGGTTGTGTCACGCCGACCAACGCCGACAAGACAGTGGAAATGCGGGTGGGGGAAACGAGGCACCTGACCGCCTATCGCGGCAATTCCTGCGGCGCGGGAGCGCCAAGCTATGCCGAAATCGTGGGCCGGCTGCCGAATTCGTCGATCGTCAGATATTCCGACGGCGGGCTTTCGAGCCGTGTCAGCCGGGATTGTGGCAAGCGGGTGCCGACGCGCGCCGTCAACGGCACCGCCATCGCGGTGGGAACCGAAGGGCACCGCTATCAGTCGGGAACCGTGGCCATCGTCGTGAAATAGTATTCGCGGCAAAGACGGGACCTGTGCGGGGGCGGTGCGGGCGGCGCAGCAATGCGTCGCCCGCACGCGTTCATGGCGGTTGTGAACATGCGAGGCCTTGTTGTATCCCGGCGCCGGGGGAAGGTATCCGCAGGCGCATGACCCGGCAACCGGCGGTGCAGGATGCGCATTGCCGGAGCAAAGCAGGTCTGACGTGCAATCAAAAATGTCTATCGCCATTGCGGGAGCCGGGCCGGCCGGGCTCGCAGCAGCGCTCTATCTCCACCGCGCCGGGCACAGGGTCACCATATTCGAGCGGTTCGAAAAGCCGGCCCCGGTCGGTTCCGGGCTGATCCTGCAGCCCACCGGGCTCACCGTGCTCGCCGACCTCGGATTGCTTGGCGATATCGTGGCTCTCGGAAGCCGCATCGACCGGCTGCATGGCGTGGATGCACGGTCCGGCCGAACGGTGCTCGATGTGCGCTACCGGGCCCTGCCGGGCGGCCGCTTCGGTGTGGCGGTGCATCGCGCGGCGCTTTTCGGCGTGCTGTACCGCGCCGTGCAGCGCGAAGGCATTGCCATCGAGACAGGTGTCGACATCGATTCGCTCGATACGGGCGAGGCAGCGGTGCTGAGCGACGGCAAAGGAAGACGGATCGGATCGTTCGACCTCGTGATCGATGCCAGCGGCACGCGATCCCGGTTGCGGCGTTACTCGGATGTGCCCGTCGAGCCGACACCGCTGGCCTATGGCGCGTTCTGGGCGTCGCTGGGCTGGCGCGGCGAGGGTTTCGACGAACGGGCGCTCCTGCAACGCTATGACAGGGCCCGGGTGATGATCGGCGTGCTGCCTATCGGCCGCGCCGAACCCGGCGACGGGAAGATGGCGGCTTTCTTCTGGAGCCTGAGGCCCGACGATGCCGAACGGGTGCGGAACGCCGGCATCGAAGCGTGGAAGGCGCGGGTGGTCGATTACTGGCCGGAATGCGCCGCCTATGTCGATCAGATCGAGAGTTTCGATCAACTCTCCCTGGCACGCTACGGCCACCACACGCTGCCTGTTCCCGCCGGACGGCGCCTGGCGGTGATCGGCGATGCGGCCCATTCCACCAGCCCTCAACTGGGGCAGGGCGCCAACATGGCGCTGCTCGACGCAGCGGCCTTGGCACATTCCCTGAAGCAGAATGCGAGCGTGGAAGACGCGCTTGCAGCCTATGCGCGGGCGCGCCGCTGGCATATCCGCGCTTTCCAGACGTTGTCGCGCATGTTCACGCCGTTCTACCAGTCGGACGGCTGGCTGCTGCCTTTCATGCGTGACAGCGTGGTGGCGACCATGGCGAGGGTTCCGCCGTCTCCGCGTATCCTTGCCGCGCTGGTGGCGGGAACGATCATCGACCCGCTGCACCGGATCGGACTTGCCGAGGCGGACTGGCATCGGGTCGCGGCCAATTCTGCCGAGGCGGTTCAGACCGGCGTGACATGAGCTGCCATTCTTCTGTCGTCGTGGATCCCGGGGCCTGCATTCGGTGTCTGCAGTTTGCCGTGGCACGCCTTTTCAAAAGATCGGTCCTGCGCGAAAAGACCCTCTTGCCTTCGGCATGGCGATGGGGCATAGCTGGAACCGTAACGTACGGTACGGTTGTCGGGTGAGGCTGACCGGTCGGGAGAAAGGCAGCGGCAGAATATCTTTGCCGGTATGTGGGCGGACGTGAGCGCGGTGCAGGTTTACGAACAGGAGGAAGTGCAGAAGCTGACGGAACGTCAGAAGGACATTCTGGACGCGGCTCTGCGCCTGCTGGTCGAGGACGGCGACAATCTCACCATGGCTGCCGTTGCGCGCCGGGCGAAATGCTCCAAGGAAAGCCTTTACAAATGGTTCGGCGATCGCGACGGGCTGCTGACGGCGACGGTGCGCTGGCAGGCATCCAAGGTGCGCGTGGTGCCCGTGGACCAGGGCAGGCCGGATCTCATGTCGCTCACCGAAAGCCTCGAAAGCTACGCGCGCGACTGGCTGAAGGTGATTTCGAGCGATACCTCCGTGGCGCTCAACCGCGTGGCGATCAGTCATGCCGGTTCAGGCCGCGACAAGCTCGGCGAGATCGTGTTGCAGAACGGGCGCTTTGCGCTGGCGTCCCGGCTCAAGCCTGTGCTGGATGCCGGCAAGCGGGCCGGTCTGCTGGTGTTCGAGGACGCGGAAACGGCGTTCCGGACGTTTTTCGGGCTGGTCGCGCGCGATGTGCAGATCAGGCTTCTGCTCGGCGACTGGCCGGGCATGACGGAGGCGGCGATCGAGGAAGACGCGGCGCGCGCCACCAGGCAGTTTCTTGCCCTGCACGGGGCCGGGAAGGGTCAACAGGCCGAGTAACCCTCAACAGGTAAATCCAAAACGGGAAGGACTTCTATCATGCGTGTCTATTACGATCGCGACGCCGATCTGAATCTCATCAAGGGCAAGAAGGTTGCCGTCATCGGCTACGGTTCGCAGGGGCGCGCCCATGCTCTGAACCTCAAGGACTCGGGCGCGAAGGACATCGCCATCGGCCTGAAGGCGGGCTCCGCCACCGCGAAGAAGGTCGAGGCCGACGGTCTCAAGGTGATGACGGTTGCCGAGGTGGCCAAGTGGGCCGACCTGATGATGATGGCCGCTCCCGACGAATTGCAGGCCGACATCTACAACAACGAGATCGCGCCGAACATTCGCGACGGCGCGGCAATCGCCTTCGCGCACGGCCTCAACGTGCATTTCGGCCTGATCGAGCCGAAGTCGACGGTCGATGTGCTCATGGTCGCACCGAAGGGCCCCGGCCACACCGTGCGCGGCGAATACGAGAAGGGCGGCGGCGTGCCGTGCCTGGTTGCCGTTCACCAGGACGCTTCCGGCAATGCGCTCGACCTCGGACTGTCCTATGCCTGCGGCGTCGGCGGCGGCCGTTCCGGCATCATCGAGACGACCTTCAAGGAAGAGTGCGAGACCGATCTGTTCGGTGAGCAGGCCGTGCTCTGCGGCGGTCTGGTCGAACTCATCCGCGCCGGTTTCGAGACGCTGGTGGAAGCCGGCTATGCTCCCGAAATGGCCTATTTCGAGTGCCTGCACGAAGTGAAGCTGATCGTGGATCTGATCTACGAGGGCGGCATCGCCAACATGAACTACTCGATCTCCAACACCGCCGAGTGGGGCGAGTATGTGTCGGGTCCGCGCGTCATCACCGCCGAGACCAAGGCCGAGATGAAGCGCATCCTCAACGACATCCAGACCGGCAAGTTCACGTCCGAGTGGATGCAGGAGTATCGTTCGGGCGCCTCCCGCTTCAAGGGCATCCGTCGCATGAACGATTCGCACCAGATCGAGGAAGTCGGCGCCAAGCTGCGCGGCATGATGCCATGGATTTCCAAGAACAAGCTGGTCGATAAGGCCAAGAACTGAGTTTCCAGACCTGCAAAAACGGAAGGCCGGCGATTGCAATCGCCGGCCTTTTTTCATGTGCGGGCAGGGAAAGATTTCAGCCGTAAGGCGAACGGCACTGGCGGCGCGGCCCGTGATAGGGCTGGAACGTGTTGTCCCAGGCCCGGTAGGACCGGTAGCGGTTGTAGCACCAGCGCACATGCGCATCGCCTGCCGGCCGATAATAGCGACGCGGTTCGACATAGCGGTAGGCCGGAACGCCGAGCCCGAGGCCGAAATAGAAGCCTGAGCCGCGATAATGGGGCCGGTAGTAATTATGCCGGGGCGGCCGGGGGCGATGCCACTGCCCTCCATTGTGCGGAGGACGCCAGTGCGAGCCACCCGGACGGTGAGGGCGGTTCCAGTTGCCGGACGGCCGGTTGCCGTGATGGGGGGGCCTGCGCCAGCGCTCGTCGCGAATCTTGACGACGTCGTGCGATGCGCTTGCCGCAGGCGCGGCGGGTGTGTTGGCAGGCGGTGGCCCGGCCATCGCCGGAACCGAGAGCATGCCTGCAAGACACAGAACGGTCAGCCCGGCCCTGAGCGGAGAGGAAAGAAGCTTTTTCATGTGCCACTCCCGAGGATAGAGCAAGTCGCAGCGCCGAAGCGTTGCGGCGATTGGCTTCAGGATGACGTCTGGTCAATGAACGCAGGATGAACGGTTGCAGTTCCGTACGCATGCCGTTTCTGCGCTTGTCTTTGACGCGACTTGCAGGCAATTGTCGCTGCCATGTCACTTCGCCTTGCCACCTTCAATGTCGAGAACCTGATGAACAGGTTCGATTTCTCCGGCTTCCGCAACCAGCTCAATCAGGACCGGACGCTGGCCCTGTTCGAGATCAGGAGCGAGGCCGAATACCGCGCGCTGGAACAGGCGCGCGCCATCGCCCATTCCGACGATACGCGCCAGCTCACGGCGCTGGCGATCGCGGCGACGCGGGCCGACATCATCTGTATGCAGGAGGTGGACAATATCGAGGCGCTCAAGGCCTTCGAATACGGCTATCTGTTCAAGATGGTGGGCCAGGGCTACCGGCAGAAGTACACCACCTCCGGCAATGATTCGCGCGGCATCGACGTGGCGCTGATGATGCGCGACGAGACCGCGCACGGCCAGCCGATCGAATTCGTGCGCATGACCAGCCATGCGCATCTCACCTTCGGCCAGCTTGGCCTGCATACGCCGGAACTGGCGGCATTGGGGCAGGAACCGCATGAGCGTATCTTCCGGCGGGACTGTCTCGAGATCGACCTGAAGGTCGGCGGCAAGCCGCTGACGCTCTATCTGGTTCATTTCAAGTCGATGGGCAGCCCGCGCAACGGGCTCGATGGCCGTCAGGCGACCATGCCGATCCGCTTTGCCGAGGTGAAGGCCGTGCGCCATATCATCGAGCAGCGATTCGGGCGCGAGCGCGCGGCGGACAAGCGCTGGGCGATCTGCGGCGACATGAACGACTACCGGCAAAGGGTGGTGATCGACGGCGAGGGGCCGTCCGATTACCGCTTTGAGGTGCGCGACGAGCCCGTTTCCTGCCTCGACGTCCTGCTGGAAGACGGATTCTGCGAAAATGTCGTGGAACGACGGCCCGAGATGGACCGCTGGACGCTCTACCACACACGCGGGCCGCAGGAGCGGCATCTGTGCCAGCTCGACTACATCCTGCTGTCGCGTTCGCTGGCGGAAGAAAATGCCGCGGCGGTGCCGGACATCGTGCGCAACGGACAGCCCTGGCGCACGCCGTTCCCGCGCGGACAGGATGTCGAGCGCTTTCCGCGCGTGGGCTGGGACCGGCCGAAAGCCTCGGATCACTGCCCTGTTGCGGTGACGCTGGATATCGTATGAGGCTACGGTGAGCTTCAACCTGCCTGCAAACGTGATTTTGCCCGTCGACAGGATCGACGTGCGGCTCGACCCCTCACCGCATCCATTCGAGCGTGACAATGCGGATGCCATCGCCGGGGGCTGGCTTGAGCACCGGGCGGGAAATCCTGCCCTGTTCGACGGAACGATGGTGCTTCTGTCGTCGCTCACCTATGAAGACGGAGTGCTGGCAGGGGTTTGCCACGAAGTTCGCTATTCCACCTTCCTGCACTGGCGTCGCCACAGCGACACGCCGCACGCGCATCACGCCTTCGCCCACGCCATGCCGGTAACCAGTGACGGTGCGCTGGTGGCGATCCGCATGGCGCCGCATACGCTCAACGCCGGCAAGGTCTATTTCGCGGCCGGGTCGTTCGAGCCGGAGGATTTCGTCGGCGGGCAGGTCGACATGCACCGTAACATGGCGCGCGAGGTGGCGGAGGAAACCGGTCTGGATCTCGATGCCGCGGGGGCGGAGCAGCGGCACCATCTGATCTCGACGCCCGGTGGCGTGGTGATCTTCCGCCGCTACCGTTTTGCCGAAACGGCCGGGGAACTGACTGCGCGCATCCATGCCCATATCGCTGCCGATCCCGATCCCGAGATCAGCGAGCCGGTCGTCATTGCCGATGCTGCGGCGCGGCCTGCCGGGCTGATGGCCTACATGCCGGCCCTGATCGGCTGGCATTTTTCCAATGCCTGACGGGCCGGGTTTTCTTCCTATTCGTGCCTGAGCGCATCGATCGGGTCGAGGCGCGCGCCGCGCAATGCGGGGAAGAAGCCGAACACCATGCCGATCAGCGCCGAGAAGCCGACGGCCAGCAGGACCACTGCCGGATTCGGCGCAAAGGGTATCGAAAGGGCGATTGCCGCTCCGCCGGCCAGCGACAGTCCGAGCAGGATGCCGATGATGCCACCCAGCAGCGACAACACGGTCGCCTCGACGAGGAACTGGATCAGGATATGCTTTTCCTGCGCCCCGATCGCGAGCCTGATGCCGATCTCGCGGGTTCGTTCCGTCACCGATACCAGCATGATGTTCATGATGCCGATACCGCCCACCAGCAGGCTGACGCCGGCCACCGCGCCCAGCATTCCGGTCATGGTCGCGCTGGCGCTTGCCATGGTATCGGCGATCTGGGTCATGTCGCGGACACCGAAATCGTCCTCGCCGTCCGGCGGGATGCGGCGCACGTCGCGCAGAATGTTTTCCAGGCGCGTCTGCAATTCCGACGTTGAAACGGAATCGTCGGCCGAGACATAGATGTTGTCGATGTTGCGGTTGCCGGCGATGCGGCGCTGGTATGTCAGCAGCGGCATCAGCACGACATTGTCCTGATCCTGACCGAAGCCGGTATAGCCCTTGGCTTGCAGCAGGCCGATGACCTTGCAGGTGCTGCGGTTGACGCGGATCAGCTCCCCGTCCGGGTCCCCGGACCCGAAGAATTGCTGTCGCACCGTCTCGCCGATCAGGCACACGCCGGCGCCGTTGCGGGATTCCTGTTCGGTGAAAGGGCGTCCCGCTGCCAGCGTCCAGTTGCGCGCCTCCAGAAAGGCGCTGTCCGTGCCCGTCACCGAAACGCTCATGCTTTCCGTGCCATAGATCACGCGCACCTGCTTTTGCGAGGCCGCGGAGATGGCGCGCGCCCCGGTAAGACGTGTCGATAGTGCCTCAAATTCCTTGGCTCCGAGCTTGCGGCGCTGGCTCCAGTCCGCGCCGCCCGGCCCCCCGGGGCCGGCAGGCCGGCCGGGATGGACGACCAGCAGGTTCGAGCCAAGCTGGGCAATGTCGGACCTCACCTTTTCCGTGGTGCCGGAGCCGATGGTGAGCATGGCGATGACCGCCGCCACACCGATGACGATGCCGAGCAGGGTGAGGAAGGAGCGCAGTGCATTGCGGCGCACCGAGCGGAGAGCGAGGCGGACCGTTTCCCAGATCACGACGCCATCCTCCGCACCCCGTTGCGCAGGTCTGCTGCGAGATTGCCATCGAGGAAGTGAATCGTGCGCCGTGCATAGGCGGCAATGTCGGCCTCATGGGTGACCATGACGATGGTCAGGCCCTGCTCCTCGTTGAGGTGGGTCATCAGTTCCATGATTTCATGGCTGCGGGCCGTGTCCAGATTGCCCGTCGGCTCGTCGGCCACCAGCAGGGTGGGTCGGGTGACGATGGCGCGGGCAATGGCCACGCGCTGCTGCTGGCCGCCGGAAAGCTCGGCGGGCGTGTGGTGTTCACGGCCTTGCAAGCCGACTTCGGCCAGCGCCTGCATGGCGAGGCTGCGTCTGTGACCGGCCGGGACGCCGCGATAGATAAGCGGCAGTTCGACATTTTCGGCCGCAGTGGTGCGCGCCAGAAGATTGTAGCCCTGGAAGACGAAGCCGATATAGCGGTTGCGCAGCAGGGCACGCCGGTTGCGGTCCAGGCGTCCGGCATCCACGCCCTTGAAGGAATAGGTGCCGGATGTGGGGGTGTCGAGACAGCCGATAATGTTCATCGCCGTCGATTTCCCCGAACCGGAGGGTCCCATGATCGAGACGAATTCGCCCGTTTCGATGACGAGATCGACGCCGGCCAGCGCATGCACCTGCGCCTCGCCTTCGCCATAGGTCTTCCGGACCTTGTCGAAGCGGATAAGCGGTGAGCCTGCCATCGGGTTATCCCCGCTGCTGCTGCGACGTGACGACCAGATCGCCTTCGGAAATGCCCGACAGGATTTCGGTCAGTTCGCCATTGGTCGAACCGACATGGACCCGGACAGGCTGCGGTTCTCCATTCTTCAGCACGTAGAGCATGCGGGTGCCGTCTGCCTCGCGCTGGCGGTCCTGCTGCTGGCCTCGCCGTTCGCGCGGTGGCTGCATGCGGCCGGTGAGCATGGAAAGCGCATTCCAGCCGCTTTCACGCTGTGGCATGGCAGGGCGATAGCGGAAGGCTGCCGTCGGCACGGTAAGCGCATCCTTCGCGTGCTTGGTGACGACGGTAACGGTGGCCGTCATGCCCGGGCGAAGCAGCAGTTCGTCATTCTCCACCTCGAGCCGCGCATCATAGGTGACGACGCCGTCGGTGGTGACCGAAGCATAGGAGATATCGCGTATGGTGGCGTCGAACCGCCTTTCGGGAAAGGCATCCACCGAGAAGCGCGCCTGCTGGCCGGACCTGACCGTACCGATGTCGGCTTCGTCTATCGCCGCCTTGAGTTCCATCTTCTTCAGATCGGCCGCAAGCACGAACAGCACCGGAGCCTGAAGCGAGGAGGCAACGGTCTGGCCGGGGTCGACCGAGCGGGTCAGGACCACGCCGTCGATGGGAGCGTAGATGGTGCTTTTGTCGAGATCGGTCTGCTGCGCCTTGAGGTCTGCCTCGGCGATGGCGAGATTGGCCTCGGCGCTCTCGAGCGCGGCTTTGGCCCGGTCGCGGGTCGCTGTCGCGGCTTCCAGCGCCTGCGCAGTCGCCATGCCGCGCTTGGTCAGCGCGTCGGTACGCACCAGAGCCTGTTCGTTTTCCCTGAGCGTCACGGTGGCATCGTCGACCTTCGATGCCGCTGCCCGTGCGGATGCCTTTGCCCGTTCGATCTGCACCTCCAGCTTGGAGGTGTCGAGGGTGGCCAGCACGTCTCCCTTGCCGACTTCCTGGTTCTCGGCGACGGCGACCGAGCGCACGATGCCGGAGAGCTCGCTGGAAATGTCGACCTGCGTCAGTGGCTGCAATGTGCCGGTGGCGGAGACCTCGATGACGAGATCCGATCTGACGGCAGCCTGGGTGGAATATTCGATGCGGGGCGTATCGGCGGAGAGGTAGCTATAGCCGGCGAAGGCGGCAGCGGCGGCCACGAGCGCCATTATCGCATAGCCGAGACGGTGCCGGCGCTGCTTCGTCGCACCCTTGCCGTCGAGCCCCAGTGCGGTCTCGATCGAAGTTTCGGATTCCGCTTTCGGCGGATTGACAAACTGGTCCACGCCGGACCCCTATATTAGCCGTGAACGTCCCTTACACGACACACATCAGGCCTGCGGGCCTGAATTTCAAATTAAATTTCGCTCATGTTCCGCCGGTCGGCGGGGGGAAGCCGGTCATGCAGGGTCGCAGATATCTGGTCTATGACGTGTTCACGGAAGAGGCGATGGGTGGCAATCCGCTTGCCGTCGTTCTCGACTGCGAAGGTCTGGACGAGCGGGCGATGCTGCGCATTGCGCGCGAGTTCAATCTGTCCGAAACCGTATTCGTGCTCCCGGCAGCGCAGGCACGGCACCGGGCGCGCATCCGGATTTTCACCCCGCATTACGAGATGCCATTCGCCGGCCATCCGACGATCGGCACGGCGGTGGCGCTGGCGCAGGAGGCCGGGGAAGGGGCGAGCATCCTGGTTCTGGAGGAGAATATCGGGCCGGTGCGCTGCGCGGTTTCGCAGAATGGCGGCTTTGCAGAGTTCGATCTGCCAAGATTGCCGGAAAGGCTCGATCTCAGCGCCGAAGCGGAAGCCGTCGGAGCTGCCCTCGCCTTGTCGCCGCACCAGATCGGGTTCGAGAATCACCGTGTTTCCTGCTGGAGCGCCGGCGTTCCATACGTCATGATCCCGGTTGCCGGACTGGAAGAAGCATCGAGGGCACGGCTGGACACGCGCCTGTGGGCTGACCTTTCGCCGCGTAAGAGCAGCACCGCCGTCGCCAGTGCCTATGTCTATTGCCGCGAGACCATCCGGCACGACAGCGCTTTCCATGCGCGCATGTTCGTTCCCGGCAATCCCTCTTACGAGGATCCGGCAACGGGTTCGGCGGCCGCGGCTTTCGCCGGCGCGGTCATGCATTTCGACGGCCCGGGTGAGGGCATGTCGCGCCTGTGGATCGAGCAGGGAATGGAGATGGAGCGGCCCTCGCGAATCCGGCTGGAGCTGGATGTGGAAAGCGGCACGCTCGCCACGGCCCGCATCGGCGGAAATGCGGTCAGGATAGCCGAGGGGCAGCTTTTCGTTTGAAGCCTCCGGTAAACTTCCTATGCCGTGTAATCCATATTACCTTTTGTTTTGACATCATATTTTGGCCCTGAACGCCTCCCCGTCATCGCGGCCAGCGCGCCTGGCATCCGCTTTTTTTCAGGACTGCGGAATGTTTTCTCAGCGAAATATCGCGACAGGGGTAGACAGGCTCAATAGGGGCAGCTATATGCCCGCCAACGTTGGTTTTACCAACGCCCGTGGGTGATTAGCTCAGTCGGTAGAGCAGCTGACTCTTAATCAGCGGGTCGTAGGTTCGATCCCTACATCACCCACCATTTCAATCACTTGGATGGCGAACAGAGCTTACTGTCTTGCAGTTGGGACGGCTTTCTGCTCGCCCTTTGGGCCTGTCTCGCCTGCGATCTTCCTGACCGGTTTCGCTCCTGCAAAATGCTCCGGTGGCAGGCTGGCGCCCGGCGATCCTGCGATCTCTTCAGCTTGCGACCGCGCGGGACCTTATCTGCCGCTCCGGGAAGGATTGCAGGCTTGCGAGCATGTAGGGCAGATGCAGCAGGTTGCATGCCTTGGCGAAATACCAGCCTTGCAGGCTGTCGCAGCCGAGCGCGGTGAGGATTTCAACCTGCTCGCCGGTCTCCACGCCCTCTGCCGTCACCACCTTGCCCATGCCGTGGGCGATATCGATCACCCCGCGCACGATTGCGAGGTCGGCGCTGCTGGTGCCGAGATTCGAGATGAAGCTGCGGTCGATCTTCACGCGATCGATGGGCATGCGTCGCAGATGCGAGAGCGAGGCGAAGCCCGTGCCGAAATCGTCCAGCGCGATTTCCACGCCGGCAGCGTGAAGCCTGTGCAGACGTCCTTCCAGTTGCTGGAAGTCGCGACCCAGGAACACGCCTTCCGTCACCTCTATGCAGAACTTGTCCGGTGACAGACCGGTGCGGTCGGAAAGCTCGAAGAACCGGTCGACGAAGGCGTCCGAACGGAAGTCTGCATTGGTCACGTTGATGGCGACGCGGCGCAGCGGCAACGCCATTTCCTGCATCTTTTGCATGTCGATGAAGACCTGCTCCAGCACGAACATGCCGAGGGCGGCCAGAAGACCCGGGTCGTTCATGTCCGCAAGGAATGCGCCGGGCGTCAGATGTCCCTGTTGAGGGTGCTCCCAGCGCAGCAGACCTTCAAGCGCCGGTTTAAGCTGCTGGTCGGTGGCGATGATCGGCTGGTACAGCAGGCGGAACTGACCCTGCGCCAGACCGGTCTCGAAAGCGTGGAGCAGCTCGCTCTTGCGCAGGGCCACCTCGCGCAGGCGCGGAACGAAGAACTGCAGGCGGTCCCGGCCCAGCTCCTTGGCGCGATAAAGCGCAAGGTCGCTCGCCTTGAACAGCTCATCGAGGGAGCCGGCCTGATCCGGGAATGTGGCGATGCCGATGCTGGCGGAGCAGCGCCGCACCACCGGGCCGAGGTCCACCGGCTGGCGCAGGTACGACAGCACCTTGCCCATCATGTCGTGGACGTCCCGGTCCGGAAGTCCGGTCATGACGATGCCGAACTCGTCGCCGCCCAGCCGGGCGACGAAAACCTCGGGGCTGGCCAGTTCACACAGGCGCCCGCTTACGACCCGCAGCAACTCGTCGCCCACGTCGTGACCGAAGGTGTCGTTGATCTCCTTGAACGTGTCGATGTCCAGCAGGGCCAGATGGACCCTCGACGGCTGCGTCCTGCCGTGATTCGATATCACCGTTTCGAGGTGTTCCTGAAACCGGCGGCGATTGGCTATCCCGGTCAGGGCGTCGATATTGACGATGTGCCGGAGCTTTTCGTCGGCCCGATGGCGGTCTGTGATGTCGAAACGGATGGCGGTGTAGCTGTCGACCTTGCCGGCGGCGTTCACATGCGGGACGATGGTGGTGTCGACCCAGTAGTGCGAGCCGTCCTTGCGCCGGTTGCATATCTCGCCCTGCCAGACGCGCCCGGCGGCGATGCGCCGGTACATCTGGCGGAAAAACCTGACGTCATGCATGCCGGAATGAAGCATGCGATGATTGGCGCCGATCAGTTCCTGCCGCGAATATCCCGATATCTCGCAGAACTTGTTGTTGACGAAGGTGATCGTGCCTTTCACATCGGTGATGGCCACGATCGCGGCGCTGTCGAGGGCGTAGCGTATGAACTCCATTTCCGAGGGAAATGCAGGAGTATTGGCCTTTTTCGTCTGCGATGTCATGCGCCCGTCGCCCAAGAATTACCGCCTGCCGAACGCTTCGAACGTTCGTCACAACGATGCCCCAATCCCCCTGAAGTCATCGTTTAGGAAGGCCCGGTTAAATTTTTGGAACTTTTGCCTGCCGGACCCCGGTGCAAACATAAAAATGAGACCGCATTTGCCCGTATCGGCCTTGAAAGAGTTTCAAATTCTAACATTGTTGCGCAAAAGGGGGCGACAAACTGTCATGAAGAAGAGCTTGATCGAGGTCGTTGCGAACCTCAGGCTGATCGCAGCGCAAGGCAGGTGACCATGGCCCAAAACCCTATTGCAGCAATCACAGGCGCCGAAACCGCGGCGATCCAGGCCCTTCTGCTGAATGCGGTGGGGCGCTGGCGCGCCGCTGGCCTTATCGTATGTGGCATCGTCGAGGAGAGCGACGGGCCGACGCAGAGCAGCTGCAGCTGCGGAGTGTTGCGCAACCTCGTCACCGGTGCGCGCTTTCCCATGTATCTCGATGAGCCTCCCGCCCATACGTCCTGTCATCTCGATGAAACCGGCGTCACGAATGCGGGCGAAAGCGTGCTCGGTCAGATCGTGGGCGCAGACGTGGTGGTGCTGAGCAAGTTCGGCAAGGTGGAGGCGGTTGAGGGCGGTCTTTTCTGCGCGTTCGAGGCCGCCGCTGCTCTGGGCAAGCCGGTCATCACCTCCGTGGCCCCCAAGCACAACTATCCATGGCAGCGTTTTGCCCCGCACGCCACGGCGATCAGGCCACGACAGGACGAAATCGACGGCTGGTGGCAATCGGTTGCTCCGGCCGCCTCCCTGCATGGCCTGGCCGCGTCAGGGCGGTAAGTTCAGCCTGCCGAAACCCCGGCTTCGGTGAAACTCGCCATGCGCGCGTGGCATTCCAGCGCCGACCGCAGGATGTTGACGGCAAGGCATGCGCCCGAGCCTTCGCCCAGGCGCATACCGAGGTCGAGCAGAGGCTTCAGTCCGAGCGCTTCCAGCAGGCGGCGATGGCCGGCTTCGGCCGAGACATGGGCGGCAAGCGTGTGGGCGAGCCCCTGAGGGTGGAGCCGCGCCAGCGGTGCGACTGCGGCAGTGCACACGAAACCGTCGAGCAGCACCGGAACGCCGCGATGGCGGGCGGCCAGCGTTGCGCCGAGGATGGCGGCCAGTTCGCGCCCGCCCAGGCTGGACGCCACTTGCAGCGGGTCTGCCAGCGCCGCCGAATGGCGCTTTAGTCCGGCCTCGATGGCCGTGACCTTGCGCTTCAGCCCGGCATCGTCGACGCCGGTGCCGCGTCCGGTCCAACCCTGCACCTCGCCACCGAACAGGGCAGCAGCGATGGCCGCGGCCGGCGTGGTGTTGCCGATGCCCATCTCGCCGAAGCAGACCAGATCGAGATTTTCGTCCACGGCATCATAGCCGGCCGAGACGGCGGCGAGGAAATCGGCCTCGTCCATGGCCGGCTCCTGCGTGAAATCGCCGGTCGGCCGGTCAAGGTCGAGCGGAATGACGTCCAGTTCCGCTCCCGCCACACGGGCAAGCTGGTTGATCGCCGCGCCGCCATGGGCGAAATTCGCCACCATCTGCACGGTGACTTCCGCCGGGAAGGCGGAAACGCCTTGTGCGGTGATGCCGTGATTGCCGGCGAAGACGATCACCTTCACCCGCTCAAGCTTCGGCATGTCGCGGCCCTGCCAGCGCGCCAGCCAGCCGGCGACTTCCTCCAGCCGGCCGAGGCTGCCCTGCGGCTTGGTCAGCGTGTCCTGACGGCTTGCGACGGCCGTCTGCGCCGCCTCATTTCCGGCCGGCAGATCGAGGCAGGCAGCGCGCAGGTTTTCGAGGGATTTGAAGGGCATGGGGCCGAAAACTCCAGAAGTGATTCAGGAAAATGAAGCGGCTGCAACCAGCAGAACGATGATCTCGCCCAGTTGCTGGAGCGCGCCGGCGGTGTCGCCGGTCTGGCCGCCGATCTGGCGGCGGCACAGCGCGCCGAAGCCGGCAAGCAGCAGGACAAGCAGGACAAGCGCAGCAAGCGCCGGGCCGAGCCCGAGGATCAGAAGCGACATGGCTCCGATGGCGGCGCCGAGCAAGGCACTCTCCTGCGAAACCGTGCCGGCGCTGGCTGAAAGCCCTTCCGCGCGGGCCGGCGGCAAGACATGCATCAGCGCGCCGGGCAGGGCGCGCGAGGCGCAATGGGCGGCGATGAAGGCGGCGAACACCTGTGCTGGCCCGGCGAGAGCAGCCAGTGCGCTCCAGCGCAGCAGCAGGGAGATGACAAGCGCGGCCGTGCCATAGGAGCCGATGCGGCTGTCGCGCATGATCTCCAGCTTGCGCTCACGCGTCGAGCCGCCGCCAAAACCGTCCGCCACATCGGACAGACCATCCTCATGCAGGCAACCGGTTGTCAGCATGGCGGCGGCGAGCGCCAGCGCGGCGGCGGGGCCGATGGGCGGGCCAAGCCACGTTGTAATTGCATAGGCAGCCGAGGCAATGACCGCCACCGCCAGCCCGGCAACGGGTGCCGCCCAGATGGCATCGGCCAGCGCCCTGTCTCTGAAATCAAAGTGCGGCAGCGGCAGCCGCGTGAAGAAGGCGAGGCAAAGCGCGATGTCGAGCGGGTCGAACCGGTCTCTCATGCGCCCGCCCGCGCTATGGCATGGAAGAAGGTGCCGCTGACATGGCCGCGACGGCCGCCGGCGGACCCAAGCGGATTGCCCTGACCATCCGCGAGTTCTGCGAGAGGGCCGTCGTTGCCGGGTTCGGTGACCCGCGCATAGTGGAATTCGTGGCCGCGAATGGCGTCGCCGGCGCGCCCCAGCGGACAGTTGGCCAGAAGGCGCGCCTGCCGGTAGCCAAGGTTCATCTTGCGTTTGGCGAAGCTGGTGGTGTGGCCGAGCAGGCCGAGCATCCGGTGGGTGACGCCATCCGCATCTTCCAGAGCCTCGCCCAGCACCATGTAGCCGCCGCACTCGCCATGCACTGGTTTTTCCGCTGCGAACACTGTCATTCCGGCGTGGAATTTTCCGGCCGAGGCCAGCGTTCCGGCATGCAGTTCAGGATAGCCGCCGGGCAGCCAGCAGACATCGCAATCCGGTCCCGGCGCCTCGTCGGCCAGCGGCGAAAAGGGTACGATCTCGGCGCCTTCATCGCGCCAATGGCGGGCGACATGGGGGTAGAGGAAGGTGAAGGCGCGATCCTGCGCAAGGGCGATGCGCTGCCCCGGCGGGGGCAGGGCGCAAGTAAAATCGCCGGTTTGCGGGGTTAGTGGTGCTGCCAGTTCCAGCACCGCGTCGAGGTCGATGGAGCGTTCGGCCATGTCGGCCATGCGGTCGATGAAGGCCATCAGATCGTCATGCTCGCCGGCCTGCACCAGACCCAGATGGCGCTCCGGCATGGTCAGTGTCGGGTCGCGCTCGATGGCGCCGACCACCAGCAGGCCGAGTGCCTCTATCGCCTCGGCGCACAGGCGGCGATGCCGTTCGCTGCCCAGCCGGTTCAGCACCACGCCGGCAATGCGCACCTCCGGCCGGTAGGAGGCGAACCCCTTGGCGACGGCCGCGACCGTGGTGGACTGGCCGGACACGTCGAGCACCAGCAGGGTGGGAATGCCATACAGCGCGGCGAGATCGGAAGCAGCACCCGAGCGGCCGGGCGTGCCGGGTATGCCGTCGAACAGGCCCATAGCGCTTTCCAGCACGACGATGTCGGCATCTTCCGCCGCGCGCCGGGCGAGCCCGTTGAGCAGCGAAGGGGCCATCGCCCAGCTGTCGAGATTGACGCCGGCGAGGCCGGTTGCCGCCTCATGGAAGCCGGGATCGATGTAGTCGGGGCCGGATTTTGCCCCGCGCACGCGCAAGCCGCGCCGGGCCAGCGCCCGCAGCAGGCCGATGGTGACGCTGGTCTTGCCCGAGCCCGAACGCGGCGCGCCGATGATGATCGCGCGCGCCGTCATGGCCTGCCCGCCAGTTGGTCGCGCAGCGCCACGATATGCCCGACGACGATGAGCGCCGGCGAGACGATTTTTTCGCGCGCGGCTGCTTCCACCAGCGTGCCGAGCGTTGTGACCACGGTGCGCTCTTGCGCCAAAGTGGCGTTTTCGATAAGGGCTGCGGGCGTGTCGGGCGAAAGCCCGCCGGACAGCAGGTCGGCCACCGTCGCTGCCATATGGGTAAGCCCCATATAGATGACGATGGGCTGGCCGGTTCGGGCAAGGGCCGCCCAGTCCGGCCGATCGTCGGAGATGGCGGCGAAACCGGTGGCGAGGATGATCGCGCCGTTGACGCCGCGCATGGTGGCGGGAATGCCAGCCGAGGTGAGGCCGCCGAAAGCGGAGGTTACGCCCGGCAGCACGCGCCAGGGAATGCCGGCTTGCGCCAGCGCGCGGGCTTCCTCGCCGCCGCGCCCGAACACATAGGGGTGGCCGCCCTTCAGCCGCACCACCTTGCGGCCTTCCCGGCCGAGCTTGACCAGCAGCGTATTGATCTCCTCCTGCGGGATGGAGAGCCGCCCGCCGCGCTTGCCGACATAGAATTTCTCCGCCTGCGCGGCGACGGCGACGATCTCGGGCGACACCAGCGCATCATGGACGAGGGCATCGGCCTGCGCCAGCGCGCCCAGCACGTCGAGGGTCAGAAGGCGCGGGTCGCCCGGCCCGGCGCCCGCCAGCCATACATGGCCGGGTTCCAGCACGCGTGGCTCGAAATCGAGACGGGCCAGTGCCTCGGCAAGCGCGGCTTTTGGTGTGTCGAGGCTCATGCGCCCTCCCGGCCGCGGAAGCGGCGCTGATAATAGGCATCGTAGAGCGCGCTTTCGGAGAAATCCTCGGCGGCCAGCGAGCGGCCGACGAAGATGATGGCCGAGCGCTCGATGGGGTCCTTGCCAAGTTCCTGCTCGATGGTCGCCAGTGTGGCCCTGACCACGCGCTGTTCCGGCCACGAGGCGCGGAACACGACGGCCACCGGGCAATCGCTGCCATAAAGCGGGGTCAGTTCCGCCACCACCTGTTCGATGGCGTGGATGGCGAGGTGGATGGCAAGCGTGGAGCCGGTGCGGCCGAAGGCGGTCAGCGTTTCGCCGGGCGGCATCTTCGAGGCGCGGCCGGAAACGCGGGTCAGCACGAGGCTCTGCGCGATTTCGGGAATGGTGAGTTCGCGGCCGAGCGCGGCAGCGGCAGCCGCGAAGGAAGGCACGCCGGGAGTGAGTGTGTAAGGAATGCCGGCGCGCTCAAGGCGGCGAATCTGCTCTGCCACCGCGCTCCACACCGACAGGTCGCCCGAATGCAGCCGCGCCACATCCTGTCCGGCCGCGTGGGCGGCGCGATATTCCGCCTCGATCTCGTCCAGCGACATCGGGGCGGTGTCGACCAGCTTCGTTCCCGGCCCGCAATGTCCAAGCAGTTCGGGCGAAACGATGGAGCCGGCATAGAGGCACACCGGGCAGGAGGAGAGCAGGTTTGCACCGCGCAGGGTGATGAGGTCGGCAGCGCCGGGGCCGGCGCCGATGAAATGGACGGTCACGGCTCTTCTCCGTTGACGGCGATGGCGCAGGTCACCGGTCCATGCACGGAGCGGGGGCCGAGCAGCCGGGATTTCTGACCGGCCGCGGCAAGCGCGGCCGTTTCCGAGACGGAAGGTGTGCCAGCCGCCGAAAGCGATGCCGTCGAGCGGGTCAGGCTGCGCAGCGAGACCATCTGCATGGCGGGGCCGTCGACAAGGAAAACGGGAAGGCGCAACGCATTGCCGGCCTCGATGATCGCTTTTTCCCCGGACTTCATCCTGGCGGTGGCAAGGCCGGACAGCGAGTCGGGCGACAGGCCATAGGGTTCGAGAGCGGATTCGACGGCTGCCAGAACCTCCTGAAGCGAGACGCCCTTGCGGCAACCTATGCCGGCGACGATCATGGCTTTTCCCAGCTCCATTGCGTGATCGGCATGGCCGGCTTCCAGCCGCTCATGCTGCCGACCGGGGCCGCCCGCGCCACGGAAATGCGGGTGAGCGCGCCGCCCAGCCCGGCATGGCGGGCGATCAGGAGCGTTTCCATTTCGAGCGTGACGGCATTGGCGACGAGGCGTCCGCCGGGGCGCATCGCCCGGATTGCCGTATCGAGAACGCCCGGATCGCTGCCGCCGCCGCCGATGAAGATGGCATCCGGCGTTTCGAGATCGGCCAGCGCTGCGGGGGCCGTGCCATGGACGACGGCAAGACCGGGCACGCCGAAGGCGGCAGCGTTGCGGCCGATGCGGGCGGCGCGCCCGGGATCGGCCTCGATGGCGATGGCGTTGAGCGAGGGATGCGCGAGCATCCATTCGATGGCGACGGAGCCGGAGCCCGCGCCGATGTCCCACAGTAGTTCGTCGCGCCGGGGGCTGAGTGCCGAGAGCGTCAGCGCGCGCACTTCGCGCTTGGTGATCTGCCCGTCATGCTCGAACAGATCGTCGGCGAGGCCATGTGCAAGCGGCAGGATGCGCGCTTGCGATGTCGATTCAATCTCCAGTGCCAGAACATTGAGCGGATTGATGTTTTTGAGGTCGAATGATGAGGCGCGGGTGCTGCGGATGCGCTCGCTCGCACCGCCCAGTGCTTCCAGAACGGTGATGCGTGTTGGCCCGAAGCCGAGACCGGCAAGCAGGGCGGCTATCGCCGCTGGAGCGGCTTCGTCCGAGGTCAGCGCAAGGATGCGCGTGCCGGGATGCAGCAGCGGCCGGATAAGGTCGGTGGGGCGGCCGTGCAGGGAGACGGTTTCGACGTCCTGCAAGGCCCAGCCCATGCGCGCGGCGGCGAGCGAAACGGCCGAAGGCGCGGGGAGAGCGCGCATCTCTGCCAGCGGTATTTTCCGCGCCAGCGTGACGCCGACGCCGTGGAAGAACGGGTCACCCGAGGCCAGCACGCAGACCTTGCGGCCGGCAAGAGCCATCACCGCGCTCATGGCCGCGTCGAACGGCACCGGCCACCGGCGCGCTTCTCCCGCAATCAACGGGCGGGCAAGTTCCAGATGCCGGGCGCCGCCGAACACGAATTCGGCAGCTTCGATCGCCTGCTTGGCTGCGTCGCCGAGACCGGATATGCCGTCTTCACCAATGCCGACGATGGTGAGCCACGGGCGGGAAGGAGCCTCAGCCGACATGCGCATCCTCATTCTGGGCGGAACGACGGAAGCGCGGCAGGC
>JAIPUZ010000093.1 GCA_022833215.1 Mesorhizobium sp.
TCAAAATGCCGATGATCTGTTCGTCGGAAAATCTCGATCGCTTCATTGCCTGTCTCCTCATCCGGATGACAGGCTAACCTCAAAGCGAGGACATTTCAGGGGAGCACGTCACCGACGATCCGCACCTGTCGCGGTCTTCCTTGCACCGCTGCCTGCAACGGAACGGCATCGCCAGGTTCCCGGATTTTGAAGATGGCAAGCCGGTCAGGAAGACGTTCAGAACCTACCTGATCGGCTACTTTCATATCGATATTGCCGAGGTGCGGACGGTTGAGGGCAGGCTGCTTCTGTTCGTGGCCATCGACCGACAGCCAAATTCGCCGGCGGCGACTGCATGAGAAAGCAGCAAAGTCGGCAACGGGATTTCTTCTCCGGCCCGGTCACTCAGATGGTGGTCTGAAGAAATCAGAATGTCGGCGGGGTACAGACCCAAAGGATGCTGGCCGCGCCGTCGCCGATATTCCGGTAGGAATGGGGAATATTGGAGCGGAAGCAGAAGCCGTCGCCGGTTTCCAGACGGAACGCATCGCCATTGAGGGACAGTTCCACGGTGCCGGTGAGGACGTAGCCAACCTCCTCGCCCTCATGCGTGATGGTCTCGCCGCTCTGCCCGCCGACCTCCAGATGATGGATGTTGCACTGGAGCAGGTGCCCGTCCTTGTAAGGTATGATGCGTTCCAGCATCAGGCCGCGCGAGGTTCCCTTGTGCCTGTCGAGGGTGATGAAAGGGCGCATGCCCTTGCGGAAGATAACGGTCTCGTCATTGGCAGGTTCGTCGAACAACCAGCTTATATTGGTTTCCAGAACCTGTACGACACGGTGGATCATGGGCAGGGAAGGCAGGACCTTGCCGTTTTCCACCTTCGACAGAAGGCTCTCCGAGCAGCCGCTGCTTTGGGCGAGCTCCTTGAGTGTGAGGCCCTTCATCTGCCGGGCAAGCCGCAGCCGCACGCCGAGGCTCTTCTTCGTGTCGCTGAGGCTGTCGCGCTGAGGGCTGCGGATCTTCTCCCGCTTCATTACGGTTCCTTCTTGGTGGTCGATCATGCCGGGCCGCCTGTCGTCGGGACTCAATGGGCCATGCCGCCATCGACCATCATCTGCTTTGCGGTGATATAGCGGGATTCCTCCGATGCCAGAAACACATAAATCGGGGCAACCTCGTCCGGCGTGCCCTGACGGCCGAGCGGCACGATCCGCCTGACGACCTCTCCATGGGCCTCCACGCCACCCATGAGGGCGATGGCGGGATTGTTGAAGGGTGTGTCGATCCATCCGGGCAGGACGGAGTTTACGCGGATATTGTCCGGCGCAAGCTCCTGGGCCAGCGCGACGGTGTAGGCGATGACCGCGCCCTTGGCGGCAGCATAGCCCGTCATGCCCGGCGCGCCGCGCAGTCCCGCCAGCGAGGAGGTGGTGATGATGCTGCCGCCGCCGGCCTTGCGGATGACCGGCGCGGCATGTTTCGTCGCGAAGAATGTGCCGCGGGCGTTGACGTCGAACACCGCATCCCAGTCATCGCCGGCAAACTCTTCCGCACGGCCGAGCCTCTGCAGTCCGGCAAAGAAGACGAGCGTGTCGATGCCGCCCATCCGGCTCTCCGCCTCCGCGACGGCTTCGCGCACGCTCGCCTCATTGCAGACGTCGCAGGCAATGGCGGAGGCATGACGGTCCGGCTGCGCAAGGCCTGCCACCGTTTCCTCGGCAGCGGCCAGATTGATGTCGGCGATGACGATGTCCGCGCCGTTTCCCGCGAACTGGATGGCGGCCGCCCTGCCGATGCCGGTGGCGGCGCCGATCATCAGGGCTTTCTTTCCAGCAAGTCTCATCTCTCTTCTCCTCAGGCCGGGTCGTTATGCGGTTTGCGGCTGACAGGTCTGCGCCAGCGCTACCCAGTAATGGGCGCCGAGCGGCAGAATCTCGTCGTTGAAGTCGAATTCGGGGTTGTGCAAGGCCGTCGGACTGCCGTTGCCGATCCAGGCGTAGGCGCCTTTGCGCGCGGCGAGCATGAAGGCGAAATCTTCCGAAGCCATGCTCGGCGAGAACTGCGTGACGGCTTCGCCGGTGGAAGGCGACAGCGCCGCTGCGCGTAGCATGATGTCCGCGGCGTCAGGGTTATTCGTCGTCACCGGATATTGCGGCTGGATGTCGAGGTCCATCCCGACCGCATGTGCACGCGCGATCCCCTCGGCGATTTCGTGCATGCGCCGATGTGCCGTCGATGCGGCGGCATCATCGAAGTAGCGCAGCGTGCCGTACAGTTCCACCTTGTCGGGAAGGGCGTTCAGGGAGTGGCCGCCATGGATCTGGGTGATCGAGAGCACGAGTTGCTGATGGGGGTCGATGGCGCGGCTGACGATGGCCTGCAGCGCCTGTGTCAGGGCGCCCGCCGCCACGATCGTGTCGCTGCCGAGATGCGGCAGGGCGGCGTGAACGCCATTGCCGCGGACCGTGATCGTGAACAGGTCCATCGCGGCCATCATCGGTCCCGGCCGGACCGCGATCCTGCCCGTTTCGAGGGAGGGCCAGTTGTGCAGGCTGAAGACGAGGTCGCATGGCGCATGGTCGAAAAGCCCGTCCGCGACCATGACCCTGCCGCCGCCGGCCGCCTCTTCGGCCGGCTGGAAAATGAAATGCACGGTGCCTGCGAAGTCATCCTGCCGGGAGAGGTAGTCGGCCGCGGCAAGCAGCATGATCATGTGTCCGTCATGACCGCAGGCGTGGGTGACGCCCGGCCGGATGGAGCGGTAGGGCAATGACGACTGTTCCGTCAGGGGCAGCGCGTCCATATCGGCGCGAAAGCCGATGCCCGGCCCCGCCTTCTTTCCCGTGTGGCTCGCCACCAGACCGGTTCCGGCGAGGCCGCGCTTCACCGGCAATCCCATTTCCTCGAGCCGGGCCGCCAGAAATGCGGCGGTGTCGCGTTCCTCGAAGGCGATTTCCGGATGCTGGTGAAGATGGTGGCGCCAGGCACGGTAGACTGGCGCCCGCTCGTTGAAGAAGGCCGATGCCTGCGTGAGGAGGAGGCTCATGAATTCTCCAATCTTTGCAGGCCGGTTACGCCTCGGGCCACCGTGCAGATCCGTGGCGGGGGAAGATCGTCCATGCCGAGATGGCACGCGGCAGCGCTTGCGCCCGCCTTGATCACGAGGGCCGGCTCGATACTGCGGCAGGCATCGATGACGAACGGACAGCGGCTGCGAAACGAACACCCTTCGGGGATATGGATCGGGTCCGGCGGTTCGCCTTCGAGCAGATAGTCCTTCGGCAGGAAGGGTTTTTCTTCCACCGTGCTCACCGAACTCAACAGCGTGCGGGTGTAGGGATGGGCGGGCGCGTTGAAGATCGTCTCGTTGTCGCCGATCTCGACGATCTTGCCGAGATACATGACGGCGATGCGTGAGCAGGCCCGCCGCACCATGGCGAGGTCATGCGAGATGTAGAGATAGGTGATGCCGTGCTTGCGCTGCAGGTTGTCGAAGAGATCCAGAAGCTTGGCCTGTTCGACCTGATCGAGCGCGGACAGCGTTTCGTCGAGGATCAGCACGCTGGGTTCCAGCACCATCGCCCGGGCTATGTTGACGCGCTGCCTCTGGCCGGCGCTGAGACCGACCGGCAGCGAATCCTGCAGGTCCGGCGACAGGCCGACTTCCTGCATCACCGCAGAAACCTTTTCCCGTAATTTCCTGCCCGAGGCGAGCCCGTGGATGCGCAGCGGCTCGGCGATGGTCTCGCCTATGGACACATGGGAGGGGATGGAATTGTAGGGGTCCTGCAACAGAAGCTGGAAGCGGCGGCGCATGGAGAGCAGGGCCTCGCCGCGCAGGGTGGCGACGTCGACCCCGTCTATCTCGATCGCGCCGCGATCCGGCGGCTCAAGCGAGGAAAGCAGCCGCGACAGCGTGGATTTCCCGCAGCCGGATTCGCCGATCAGCCCGAGGCTCTCGCCGCGACGAACCTCAAAGGAAACGCCACGCACCGCCTGTACGCGGTTCTTGCCGAAAAGGGACGTGCGGTCCTTCACCTCATAGGTTCTGGCGACATCGCGCACGCTGAGAACGACGGGTTCGGAATTGACCGCCGGAATGCCGCCGACATCGTGCCACAGACGCGGCACCCTGGCGAGCAGCTCTCTGGTATAGGGGTGAACCGGGGCGTTCTGGATCCTGCGGGTGTCCTGAGCCTCCACGACCGTTCCCTTGTCGAGCACCACGACTTCATCCGCAATTTCGACAATGGTGCCGAACGACGAGGAGACGAAGACGATCGCGGTGCCGAAGTCGCGCTGCAGGTCGCGCAGCAGCCGGAGGATCTGCGCGGCGACGGTCACGTCCAGTGGCTGTGTGATGTTGTCGGCGACCAGCAATTTCGGCCGGGAGATCAGCGCATCGACAATCATCGCCCGCTGCATCATGCCGCCGGAAAACTGGAAGGGATATTCGTCGAAGCGCGAGAGCGCGGAAGGAATGCGCACCGCGTCCAGCAGTTCGATGACGCGCCTGCGCGCTTCGGAACGGGAAAGGCCGGGTTCCACGGCGCGCAGCTTTTCCTCGATCTGATGGCCCACCGGTACGGTCGGGTCGAGCGCCGTCGTCGGATTGGCGCCGATATAGGCGATCTCGCGGCCCCGCAGGCACGCCATCTCCGCTTCCGGCAAGGCAAGGAGGTTGCGGCCCTGATAGACAACCGTGCCCGAGGAGACCTGAAGCGGCGGGCGCACCCAGTTGACCAGAGCGCGCGACAGAAGGGTCTTGCCTGAGCCGCTTTCGCCGATGATGCCGAGAACGGATTTCGCTTCCACCTTGAAGGCGACGTTGGAGAGCAGCTTGCGCGCTGCATCTCCCGAACCCAGAAAGATGCTGAGGTTTTCAACGCTGAGCAAAGGTTGCGCCGCCATCATGCTGCTCCCTGCAGGATCAGGTTCCGGCTTCTTTCCAGAACGCCGCCCATGAGGTTGAGGCTGCCGAGCGAAAGGGCAAGCAGGCAGCCGGGGACGATGGTGATCCACTAGGCATTCAGGAGATATTGCGTGCCACCGGCTATGATCGTGCCGAAGGTCGGCGTCGGCGGCTGGATGCCGATGCCGATGAAACCGAAGATCGCTTCGAAGATCATCATGCGTGCGACGTCGAGAACCGCGACGAAGGCTATGGGCGGCAGAATGGACGGCGCGATATGGCGGACCATGATGCGCAGGTCCGACGCGCCGATGATGCGCGCGGCGCGCACATATTCCTTCTGCCGCTCGGCAAGCGTTACGCTGCGCGCGACGCGGGCGTAGATCGGCCACCCGGAAAGCACGAGCACGGCGATGATGGTGACCGGGTTCGGCCGCGACATGCCGAGAATGGTGATGGCGAGGATGATGACGGGAATGGACATCTGGATATCGGTGATGCGCATCAGCACGACATCCGTCCAGCCGCCGCGATATCCGGAATAGATACCGATGGCGCAGCCGAGCACGAACATCAGAACCACGCTGACGACGCCGATCAGGAAGGCGTTGCGCAGGCCGATCAGCGAGCGGAGCAGGAGGTCGCGGCCAAGCTGGTCGGTGCCGAGAATATGGGGAAGCTTGCCCCCTTCCATGAAGATCGGCGGCAGGAACTTGTCGGCGACGGAGATTTTCGTCGCCGAGGCATCGATGACGAACGGCCCGAAGAGGGTCAGCAGGCAGAGTGCCAGAAAGAGCGCGCTCGCCACCTTCATCTCGGGTGAGCGCCAGGCAAGGCGCAGGATGCGGGCGTTGACGCTCTGTCCGCGCGCGGGTGCTGCGAAGGTCTGTGGGGGAGAGGATGCGATGGCCATGATACCCCTCAGAACTTCAGGCGCCGGTCGATCGTCGTCGAGGCGAAGTCGACGGCGATGTTGATGAAGACGAGCACGGTGCTCGCGAAGATCGCAACCGTCTGGATGACGGGGAAGTCGCGCTGGAAGACCGCGTTGATGGTGAGCAGGCCGATGCCCGGAAAGCTGAATATGTATTCCACGACGAACAGCCCGCCGAGCAGCATGCCGATCATCTGTGCGCCGAAGCTGTTGAGCAGCGGCACCGCCGCGTTGCGCAGCACATGGCGAAAAAGCATTGCGCGCGCGCTGAGGCCGCGCACCTGGCCGATCTCGTAGAATGGTTCCTGCACATTCGTCGCGACGGCCACCGAGATCGAACGGATCATGACCGGCGCAAGCTCGACCGCGACGACGATGGCGGGGATGATGACATAGCCGATGTGCTGGTATCCGATCGCCGGCAGCCAGCCCGTGCGGGCCGAGAGCAGATAGATGAGCACGATGCCGACCCAGACATTGGGCAGCGAGACGAAGAAGGACGAAAGATAGAGGGCGACCCTCTGCGGCCAGCCATGGTTGCGCACTCCGGCCAGAATGCCGAGCGGTATCGAGACAAGACAGGCGAGCAGGAAGCCGCTGGCGGCGAGCAACAACGTATAGGGCAGGGCCTTGGCGATCAGCTCGATGACCGGGGCGCGATCCACGGGTGCTGAACCGCCGGCATCCTGGGAACCGCCCGTGGTGCCGCCCTGTTTGCCGCGGATGAAGGAGTTGCCGAAGTCGCCTTTCACGATGTCGCCCAGATAGCGCACGAACTGCACGGGAATGGGATCGCGCAGCCCGAGGCGCTGGGCCGTTTCCTCCATGGCGCTCGGCGTCGCCATGGGACCGAGGATGATACGGATCGGATCACCCGGTGCGATGCGCAACAGCGTGAAAATGACGAAGGCGACGGCCAGGACGATGAGAGCGCCCTGACTGATGCGCCGCAAGAAGAATTCCAGGGCAAATGCCATCTGTGGTCATCCGGCGATACAGGAACGAGAGCGGGCGATGTGCTTGCGGCGCATCGCCCGCCGGCGGTCAGGACAGTGTCGCCTTGGAAAGATCGATCGGCCCGTTCGGATAGAACGTGACGCCATCGAGCTTTGCGCTCATTGCGCGCAGGAAGACCGAGGAGAACAGCGAGATGCTGGGTGCCTTCCCGGCAATGAGCGGCAGGGTTTCTTCCTGAAGGATCTTCAGGCGCTCCTCGGTGGATGTGGCTCCGCGTTCCTTGTCGAGGGATTCATCGATCTGCGGATCGTTGATGCCGTTGATGAGCGCGAACTGGGAATGATAGTTCGGCCGCAAGACCAGATCGGGCTCGGGCGAGCCGGTGATCCAGCCGACATCGATGATGTGGCCCGGGCCCTGACCGTCGGCGCGCCGGTAGAGCTGTTCCTCCCAGGCCGCGGGTTCGAGAGTGGTGAGCTTCACCGGGAAACCCTGTTCCTGCAGCATGGCGGTGATCAATTCACCGTATTCGCGGGTCTTCGGATAGAAGCCGACCGAAGTGATGTATTCGATCTCCGGCAGGCCCTGGCCGTTCGGGAAACCGGCTTCGGCAAGCAGCGCCTGCGTCTTCTCCGGATCGTATTCCGGATAGCCCTTCACGTCGGTGAAGCCGAATTTCACCGGCGAGATATGGCAGTTCGAGGCCTGCCCCGCCTCGCCGACAACTTCAAGAACCTGCGAGCGGTCGATGGCATGGCAGACTGCCAGACGGATGCGCGGATCATCGAAGGGCGGCTTGTTGCAGCGGAAGTGGAGATACTTGTTCTCACTCGAAAGCGAGCGGTCCGTCCTGAGGTTCGTTTCCTTCTGAAGGGAGAGATACTGCTCCGGCTCCAGCCGCTCGGTCAGGTGGTACTGGCCGTTGAGAAGGCCAAGCACGCGGGTATTGGCGTCGGGCACATAGGCCCAGACGATCTCCTCGATGGAGGGCTTGCCTTCGTGGAAATTGTCGAAGGCTGCGAATTTGATCTGGTCGCCGACGGTCTCGACATATCTGAACGGGCCGGTGCCGTTCGGCTTCTGCCTGAGCGTGTCGGGATTGGCGATGTCGGCGGCGGACAGGATCGGCAGGAAGCTGGAAACATACCAGAAATTCAGCGCCGGATAGCCGTATTTGCTGGTGTTCAGCCGTACCGTGTGGTCGTCGATGACCTCGACATCCACGCGCCCCGGATACCAGGCTGAAGCCGGGCGGTCGGGATTGGAGGCATATTCGTAGGTCGCCTTGACGTCTGCGGCGGTGAAAGGCTGGCCGTCATGGAAGGTGACCCCCTGGCGCAGCTTGTATTCCAGCGTATGCTCGTCGATGACGGACCATTCGGTGGCAAGGTCCGGCAGGATCTCGCCCGGATTGGCCTCGGTCATCGGGCACTTGGTCAGGTGGCCGAAGAGGAAGCCTTCGGCGGTGATCTGCGGGGCGACGGTGTGCGAGGTCGGATCCCAGCTGCTGGTAACGGTGCCTGCCGCCGCGAAGCTGAGCGGGCCGGATGCGGCCGCTGCCCGGTTGGCGAGGTTCGGTAACGAAATCGTGGCGACGCCGAGGGCGGTCGCCTGCATGAATTCACGTCGGTTGATCGTCACGGTCAGGTTCCCTCTGGTTGGCGAAAATGCACGCAAAGGGGCGCCGGCGCTTTGCCGGGATATGTCGATGGAAATGCTGCCCCTCGTTGGAAGGCGGATTTCTTATGGATCCGCTTGCCTCCATGTTTTTTGTAAACACAAACACAATTATGTTCAAGTGACTTGAATGTGAATGTGGTATAATTTCTTATTGGGCCTTCCGGCCAGGAAGCGTGGCCGTCAAATCCGCCGGGGACGGGAAACCTTCCCGATCGGGGCGGTTTGCGGCGTGTTGAACCGGGCGCGCAGGCGACACGAAAACGGCATCAGGGCTTGAAAAAGCGCATGTTGACATTCCGCATTTCTCGATCTTATCGTAACGGAACGTCAATCCGGTGACGGGCGGCAAGGCTGCCGCCGAACTTATGAGCGCAATGTCGCCTCCCGTGCCTCAAATCGTTCCGAGGCTGGGAGGTTTTTTTGTTTTCCGACAGGAGAAGGAAGACAGGCGCATCCTGTGGAACGCGGACGGGCGGCACTTCGGCAAGCTGAAGCGATGGGGCGAAAAGACCTCACCAGTGGTGGCCGGTCAAAAAAAAGGGGATCAAGCATAGGGATGAACTGAGACAATGGGAGCTCTCAATCGAAACCAGCGGACGTCCGCGCCATGGCGCGTGGGGGTCCTGTTCTCGAAGACCGGCTTCATGTCGGTCATCGAGGAAACACAGCTGCGCGGCACACTCATTGCCATCGATGAAATCAACGACAGGGGCGGCGTCAACGGGCGCCCCATCGAGCCGATCGTCTATGATCCGGGCTCGGAAATCCGCTCTTACGGGCAATATGCCAAGCGCCTGATGGTCGAGGACGGTGTCAGCACGATCTTCGGCTGCTACACCTCCTCCAGCCGCAAGGCGGTTCTTCCGGTCGTCGAGCGGCTGGATGGGCTTCTGTGGTATCCGACTCTCTACGAAGGCTTCGAGTTCTCGCCGAACGTCATCTACACCGGCGCAACGCCGAACCAGAATTCCGTGCAGCTCTGCAGGGCGCTGATGCGCCAGTTCGGCACCCGCTTCTTCTTCGTCGGGTCGGATTATGTCTATCCGCGCGAATCCAACCGGGTGATGCGGGAACTGGTGCGCAACAATGGCGGCACGATCGTCGGCGAGCGGTATCTTCGCCTCGAAGCCGACCGCAGCGAGTTCGTGCCGCTGGTGCGTGAGATCAAGCAGGCGCAGCCGGATGTCATCTTCTCGACCGTCGTCGGCGAATCCACCACCTTCCTCTACCAAGCCTATCACGATCTCGGTCTCAACCCGAAGACCGTGCCGATCGCCAGCCTCACCACGACCGAGGCGGAAATCCGCGCCATGGGCTATGATGTCGGGGAGGGGCATTATACCGCCGCATCCTATTTTCAGGGTGTGGAGACGGCGCTCAACAACAGCTTCGTCAGCCACTATCAGAAGCGCTATGGCGGCGATGAGCCGACCAACATGTGTCTGGAAGCCTCGTATTTTCAGGTCAACCTCTTTGCCCGCACGCTGGAGGAGACCAATTCCCTCGACACCAAACGGCTGCGCACCTTCGTCATGGGCGCGGAGTTCGAGGCGCCGCAGGGAAGCGTGTCGATCAATCCCGTGTGGGGGCATGCGGACGTGTGGACGCGCATTGGCCGGGCGAACCGGCAGGGCCAGTTCGACATCGTCTTCCAGTCGCAGGCGAGCGTGAAGGCAGATCCCTATCTCATCGGCTATGGCCGCTGTCTGGAGAATTGCTGAATGCAGGAAACGGAAACGCGCCGTCCGGTGCGGGAGGAACAGATGCCGCAGATGCCGAGGGCCGACTACGGGCACGACCGATGGATCGGCACGCAAAGGCCGGAAAACCGTGCTGCCGCGGACGAGCGCCCGCGGCAGGCGGGCCTTCCGGCCGAATTCACCGTCGCCGTGATCGTCGAGCGCGACGATCACGGCGAGTTCCTGATCCGCGAATTGCAGCGACAGCGCGTCACGGTGCGGCATATCTGGCCGAAGCCGTCGCAGATTCCCCTGCAATACGACGCCATCTTCTGTGTGCTGTCGGACGATCTTCCCCAGCGCATACCCTGGGTGCCGGGCGAGCCTTCTTCCGCGCTTATCCTCGTGGACGACGGGAAGGCTCCCCTCAACCTGAAACTCATCCACAACTGCGCGGCGCATGGCCTGCTTCACTATCCGGCGACGGCGCGCATGATCCAGTCGGTGCTGATGATGGCGCGCGAGCATTTTCAGTATGAGCGGCGGCTTCGCGGGAGGATCGACAAGCTTGATGAGAACCTGCGCACCATGCGCCTCGTAGAGCGGGCAAAAGCCCTGCTCATCCGCCTGAAAAACCTGAGCGAGGAGGAGGCTTACAACTTCCTGCGCAAGCAGGCGATGGAGAAGCGCGTGACGATCGGCGCCGTCGCTGCGGCGGTGATTGACTCGCACGAACTTCTCAGTTAGCGTTTTCGAATTGTCCGCGGCAACGATGCCGCGCACATAATGGGTGATGAAACCCCGCGGGTCCGCCGAGAGCGGAACGTGGGGTTTTTGTTTTCTGCATGGTTTGACGCGGTCCCGGCGAAAGCACGCAGGGGCCGTAACCGGACCCGTCATCAGCCCGAGCGCATTCCCCGCGGCGAGGACGCCGCAAGCAAATCCAGAGGCGAAGAGGCCCCGTACGATCCGCCAGCCAAGGCGGAGCGGTGCGGGGCCTTTGTTTTTGATGGAGACAGAGGGTGAACAGGAACAGGCGCAATTTTCTGAAAGCCGGAGCCGCGGCAGGCGCATTCTCGCTGGTTGGCTTTCCGCATATCTGGTCGAAGAATGCCTCGCTGGCCTTTGCACAGGACGGCGAGATCAAGGTCGGCGTTCTCTTCTCGCTGACCGGCACGACGGCGATCATCGAGGAGTCGCTCAACAAGGCGACGCTGATGGCGATCGAGGAGATCAACGCCGATGGCGGCATCAACGACCTGAAGATCACGGCGGTCGTGGAAGATCCGGCATCGGACCCGGCGACCTTTGCGGAGAAGGCCCGCAAGCTGGTGCTGAGCGACCGCTGCGTCTCCGTCTTCGGCTCCTACACCTCGGCAAGCCGCAAGGCGGTGCTGCCGGTGTTCGAGAAGCAGGAGAACCTGTTCTGGTATCCGACCCTCTACGAGGGACGCGAGTGCTCCAAGAACGTCATCTACACCGGCGCCGTGCCGAACCAGCAGCAGGACGACTTCATCCCCTGGCTCGTCGAGAAATTCGGCAAGCGCTGGTATCTCATCGGTTCGAACTACATCTATCCGAAGGAAGAGAACAACTACTGCAAGAAGTTGCTCGAAGGGCTCGGCGCGGAAGTGATCGCCGAGGAATACGTGCCGCTCGGCCATTCGGAGTTCTCCTCCGTCATCAACAAGTTCCGCTCGGAAAAGCCCAACGTCATCTTCTCGACCGTGGTCGGCGATTCCGTCGTGGCGCTGCACCGGCAATATCGGGCGGCGGGCCTCGACCCGGCCACCATGCCGATGGCGAGCCTGACCACCTCGGAGAACGAGGTCGCGGCCATGGGTGGTGACGCCGCCGCCGGCCACTTCACCTCGGCGCCTTACTTCATGGTCTTCGATTCTCCGGAGAACCAGCGCTTCGTCGATGCCTACCGGTCGCGCTGGGGCGGGGACAAGGTCACGCATTTCGTATCGGAATCCGCCTATTTCCAGATCCATCTCTTCAGGCAGGCGGTGGCGAAGCTCACGGCCGGCGACATCGGCCCGCTCGCCATCCGCGAGGCGGTGAAAGGCGAGGAATACAAGGCGCCGCAGGGGCTCGTGAAGGTAGAGCCGGAGAACCTGCACTGCTGGCTTCGCCCTAAGATCGGGCAATGCAAGGCAGACGGGCAGTTCGAAATCCTGACGCAATCGGCAGACTGGCTCGAGCCCAATCCGTACAGCGCCTATCCCAACCAGAAGTGCACCGCCGAAGGACTCAAGGAGGTCTGATCCCCCCAAGCAGCCGGTGGCCGTCTGTCGGGCGGCCACCGGTCCAATCTGCGGAGAAGGTGCATATGGACTTCGTCGTCGCGCAAATCCTGACAGGACTCAGCCTGTCGTCGATCCTGCTTCTTGTGGCCCTCGGGCTCGCCATCATCTATGGCGTCACCGGCGTTATCAATCTCGCCCATGGCGAGTTCGTGATGCTCGGCGCCTATTGCGCCTGGCTGCTGCAGAGCCAGTTCGGCTGGAGCCTGCTCGCAAGCCTTGCCGTGATCTTCCTGCTGATCGCCGCGCTCGGCTGGCTGATCGAGCTCGCCGTCATCCGCCATCTCTACGACCGACCGCTGGACACGATTCTGGCGACGTGGGGTCTCGGCGTAATGACGCAGCAGATCGTGCGCCTGACGGCCGGTGGGGAACTGCGCTACGTCCAGATGCCACCGTCCTTGTCCGGCAGCGTCAATATCCTCGGCGCCACCGATTCCGCCTACCGGCTTTTCGTGCTCGCCGTGGCGCTTGGCCTCTTCCTGCTCACCTGGTGCATCTATCGCTACACCTCCTTCGGTCTGAAGCTCAGGGCAATCACCCAGAACCGCGCCATCGCCTCGAGTTTCGGCATCAATTCCGCCCGTGCCTACCGGCTGACCTTCGCTTACGGGGCGGGCATCGCGGGGCTGGCCGGGGCGCTGATCTCGCCGCTCAAGAGCGTCTCGCCCGAAATGGGCACGACCTATGTGGTCGATGCCTTCATGGTGGTCGTGCTGGGTGGGGTGCAGAGCTTGGTCGGCACGCTGGCAAGCTCCGCGGTGCTCGGCGAAGCTTCGGGACTTCTTGCCTACTACAGCAATGACACGATCGCCAAGGCGCTCGTCCTCATCGCCATCGTCATCATCATCCGGTTCCGGCCGCAGGGCTTGTTCGCGCCGCGTGTGCGCGCCTGACCGTCCGCGTCAACGAGAGGTTCCGCCTTGTCTGGAAAAATCTCCCGCCAAATCCTGCTCTACGGCATCGTCTGTCTGGCGATCCTCGCCGTGCCGTTGCTCGTCGACAACGCCTTCCTGCTCAACAAATATGCACGCTACCTCATCTTCGGCATGCTGGCGATCGCGCTCAGCCTGTCCTGGGGCTATGCCGGAATCCTCAATCTCGGCCAGGCGATGACCTTCGGTCTCGGCTCCTACTGCATGGCCATGTTCCTGAAGCTGAAGACTGTGCCGATCCACACCGGCAGCGACGGGCTTCCCGACTTCATGGTCTGGAACAATGTGACGGAACTGCCGTGGATCTGGGTGCCGTTCCAGTCCATGCCCTTCGCGCTGCTTGCCGGCATGCTGGTGCCGGCGCTGTTCGCCGCGCTGCTCGGCTGGTTCATGTTCGGCGGGCGCGTTGCCGGCGTCTATGCGGCGATCATCACGCTGGCCGCCATGGTGGTGGTCAATCTCATCATCATCGACCAGCAGAGCTATACCGGCGGTTTCAACGGCATCACCGACCTCGCGCAGTTCGACATTCTCGGCCTGGCCTTCGATGCCTATTCCGCCTCCACCTACTATCTCGTCGCCGTCTGCCTCACGGTCACGCTGTTCGTTGCGCTCGTTGTTTCGCGCAGCAAGACCGGCCTCATCCTGCAGGCGGTGCGCGATCAGGAGGAGCGGGTGCGCTTCTTCGGCTACGACGTCGCGCTCTACAAGACCTTCATATTCGCCCTGTCGGCAGCAATCGCCGGCCTTGCGGGCATGCTCTACACGATCGTCATGGAGTTCGCCTCGCCGACCTTCCTCGGCGTGCCGCTCAGCCTGTCCATCGTGATCTGGGTCGCCGTCGGCGGCCGGCAGAGCCTGCTCGGCGCCATGCTCGGCGCGATGCTCGTCACCGGCGTGCAGGGGGCGCTGTCGGAAACCGAGGCGTTCCTCGAAACATGGACCCTCGTCATGGGCGGCCTCTTCGTCCTCATCGTGCTGTTCATGCCAAAGGGGCTGGCTGGCGCCGTCGAGGCACTCCTGCGCCGCATCCCAGGGGGCGAACGCAAAGGCGACGCCCGCCCCGCCGCCCGGCAAGGTTCCAAATCCCAACCTCATCTCGGAGGTGCGCTATGACACCGGCCCGCGAGCAACTCCTTGCCCTGCGGCAGGTCACCGTTTCCTTTCAGGGGTTCGTCGCCGTGGACCGGCTCGACCTTGCCGTCGCCTCCGGCGAGCTTCGATGCCTGATCGGCCCGAACGGCGCCGGCAAGTCGACGACGCTCGACCTCATCTGCGGCAAATCCCGCACCACATCGGGCGAAATCGCCTTCCGCGGCGCGCCCATCCACGCCCTGAAGGAATTCAGGATCGCGCGCACCGGCATCGGCCGCAAGTTTCAGGTGCCAAGCGTGTTCCGCGAACTCACCGTCCGGGAAAACCTGGAGATCGGCTGCTCGCGCGGGCCGGGCGTGTGGCGCAATCTCTTCCGCTTCTCCGGAGGAGCCGACACGGAGCGGCTCGAACGCCTCGCTGTCCTCGTCGGGCTGGAGGATCATCTCGAAACCCAGGCGGCGCAGCTCTCGCATGGCCAGACCCAATGGCTGGAGATCGCGCTGATCCTCGCCCAGGACCCCGTCCTTATCCTGATGGACGAGCCGACGGCCGGCATGACGGCGCATGAAACCAGCATGACCGCCGCCCTCTTCAACCGGCTGCGCGGCAGGCACACGCTGGTTGTCGTGGAGCACGACATGGGTTTCGTGCGCGACATCGCCGAGACGATCTCGGTCATGCATCAGGGCAGGTTGCTTGCGCAGGGCACCGCCGACGAGATTTCGCAGGATGCGAAGGTCCGCGAAGCCTATCTCGGTTCGGGAGGCATCGGCCATGCTTGAGCTTTCCGACGTCGACGGCTTCTATGGCCGCAGCCGCGCCCTCCAGTCGGTCTCGCTCTCGGTGCGGGAAGGGGAATTCCTCACCATTCTCGGGCGCAACGGCGTCGGCAAGACGACCCTGCTGCGCACCATCCTCGGCCTCATGTCCCGCTGTGCCGGCTCGATCCGGCTCGACGGGGTGGAGATCAACCATCTCCCCACGCACAGCCGGGCGCGCGCCGGCCTCGGCTATGTGCCGCAGGGGCGGGGCATTTTGCCGAACTTCACCGTGCGCGAGAACCTTTTGCTCGGCACCTTCGCGGCGCAGAAGCCGTCGCGCACGATCCCCGACCACATCTTCGAGCTGTTTCCGATCCTGAGGGAATTCCCCGGCCGGCGAGGCGGCAACCTTTCCGGCGGCCAGCAGCAGCAGCTCGCCATTGCGCGCGCGCTGTTGTCGGAGCCGAAGATCCTGCTCCTCGACGAGCCGACGGAGGGTATCCAGCCCAACATCGTCGAGCAGATCGAGGACGTTCTGATCGACCTGAACCGCAAGCACGGCATCGCCGTGATCCTTGTCGAGCAGAACATCAAATTCGCGCGGCGGGCTTCGCACCGCTTCGCGATCCTCAATCGTGGAAGCGTGGCCCTGTCCGACGACATCGGCGCGCTCAGCGATGAAGTCATCCAGAGCCACCTCGTCGTCTAAGGAGACCTGAAATGTACCATGGTGACATCAGCAGCAGCAAAGACACCGTCGGCGTCACAGTCGTGAACTACAAGATGCCGCGGCTGCACACCAGGGCCGAAGTGCTGGAAAATGCCCGCAAGATAGCCGAGATGGTGCAGGGCCTGAAGATCGGCCTGCCGGGCATGGATCTGGTCATCTTCCCGGAATATTCGACCCACGGAATCATGTACGATTCCAGGGAGATGTATGAGACTGCCTCGCAGATTCCCGGCGAGGAGACGGAGATCTTCGCCGAGGCCTGCCGCAAGGCCAATGTCTGGGGCGTTTTCTCTCTGACGGGCGAACGCCATGAGGAGCACCCTAACAAGGCGCCCTACAACACCCTCATCCTCATGAACAACAAGGGTGAGATCGTCCAGAAGTATCGCAAGATCATGCCCTGGGTGCCGATCGAAGGCTGGTATCCCGGCGACTGCACCTATGTCTCCGAGGGGCCGAAGGGCCTGAAGATCAGCCTCATCATCTGCGATGACGGCAACTACCCGGAAATCTGGCGCGACTGCGCCATGCGGGGCGCCGAACTCATCATCCGCTGCCAGGGCTACATGTACCCGGCCAAGGAGCAGCAGGTGCAGATCTCCAAGTCGATGGCCTGGGCGAACAACGTCTATGTGGCGGTCGCCAATGCGGCGGGCTTCGACGGCGTCTATTCCTATTTCGGTCATTCGGCGATCATCGGCTTCGACGGGCGCACGCTCGGCGAATGCGGCACGGAAGAGAACGGCGTCCAGTATGCGCAGCTTTCCGTCTCGGCTATCCGCGATGCGCGCCGCAACGGCCAGTCGCAGAACCACCTCTTCAAGCTCCTGCATCGTGGCTACACCGGCACGATCAGTTCCGGCGACGGCGACAGCGGCGTCGCGGCCTGCCCGTACAATTTCTATGCCAAATGGGTGAACGACCCGGACGGGACGCGCGAGATGGTCGAGGCCATGACCCGCAACACGGTCGGCACCGACGAATGCCCGATCGACGGCATTCCGCACGCCACCGCCCATCGCTGATACCGGCCGCACCATCCGGCTCTGTGGGCCGGATGGTCCCTTTCAACAAAAAAACATGAGGGGAACGAACATGTCTGCACACTCCAAGGGACCCGGCGATCTGTCGCCGCTCGATGCCGACCATGTGCTCGGCGAGGAATACGAACATGCGCCCGTGCCGCTTGCGGCCCGCCACAGCCTGTTTTCCGTGGTGACGGTATGGGCCGGCTTTCCCGCCATCATCACCGGTTCCATGACCGGATCGATCCTCGTGCTCGGCATGGGATTTTCGCGCGCGCTGGTTGCCATGGTCATCGGAAACCTGATCATGTTCGCCTATGTCGGGGCGCTCGGCCTGTCGGCGACGCGCAGCGGCAGGAATTTCGCGCTTGTCGCCTCGCAGGTCTTCGGCTCGAAGGGGTATGTGTTTGCCTCCGGGCTTCTCTCGACGCTGCTGCTCGGCTGGTTCGCCGTGCAGACCGGCATCACCGGCGCGCTGATCGCCAGCACCTACGAGATGAACTATGTCGCGATGACCATCGTGGCGGGCCTGCTCTACATCGCCATCACCTTCATCGGCGTGCGCGGCCTGCACCTGATCGGCCTCGTCTCGGTGCCGCTCTTCTTCGTGCTCGGCCTGTTCGTCGTGCTGCATTCGGCCTCGACCACGACCGTCGATGCCATCTGGAACTATGCCGGCAACAACGGCGTCGCCACAATGTCGACGGGTGTCGGGCTGACGGTCGTCATCGCCCTGTTCATCGATGCGGGCACCGTCACTGCGGACTTCAATCGCTGGGCGAAGACCGGAACCCATTCCCTCATCGCGACCTTCTCCGCCTTTCCGGTTTCGAACCTCGTCGCCATGCTGGTGGGCGGCATCCTGACAGCGGCGCTGGCCGTTCCGGATGCCAACCCGTTCGGCGTGGACAACATGTTCGGCTACATGAATTCGCTGCAGATCGGCTGGCTCAGCGCGCTTGCCTTCCTGTTCCTTTACATCAACCTCGGTTCGGTCTGCTCGCATTGCCTCTATAATGCAGCGACGGGCTGGTCGCGTATCCTCGGCTCGAAGATGCGCCTGCTCGCCATCGTTCTGGGCATTCTCGGCATCGTGATCGCCGCCGGCAATGTCTGGGCCTTCTTCATCCAGTGGCTGTCGCTGCTCGGTATCGTGGTGCCGCCCATCGGCATGATCCTGCTCGTTGAGGCCTATCTCTTCCGCAGCGAGGGGGCAGGGGAAAAGGAATGGCGATCGACCCCCTTCATCTCCTGGGGGATCGGTGCGGCGGTTGGCTTCCTTGTGGAATTCTACGCGCCGCAGCTCTCCACGGCGATCAGCGCGGGCATCGTCGCCGGCATCGCCCATATCGCGCTATCTTCGCTGAGGGACCGGCGAACGGTTGCAGACCCTTCGGTCTGAAACCGGCGGCCTGAAACCGGTGGTGGACCCTGGTGCTGACCTGCTTTCAATGAAGGAAAATCGAAATGACGCGCGACTACGAGATTTTCGAACTCGGCGATTTCGCTCTGCAGAACGGCGCGATGCTGCGCGATGCGAAGCTCGCTTACAAGACTTCTGGCACTCTCAACGCTGCCGGGGACAACGCCATCGTCTACCCGACCTGGTATTCCGGCCAGCACTATGACAATGAGTGGCTGGTCGGGCAGGGCATGGCGCTCGATCCCGATAGATATTTCATCATCATCCCGAACATGTTCGGCAATGGCCTCTCATCGTCGCCGAGCAACACCCCCGAACCCTACAATGCCGCTCGTTTTCCGAAGGTGACGGCATACGACAACGTCAGGGCCCAGCACCGGCTGGTGACGGAACATTTCGGCATATCGCATCTGCGCATGGTGACGGGCTGGTCCATGGGTGCGCTCCAGACCTTCCATTGGGGGGCGATGTATCCCGACATGATGGATCTGCTGGCACCCTTCTGCGGTTCGGCGAAATGCTCACGCCACAACTTCGTCTTCCTCGAAGGCGTGAAGGCGGCACTGACGGCGGACGACGCTTTCCGAAACGGCTGGTATACGGAAAAGCCGCAAAAGGGTCTGCGCGCCGCCGCCCGTGTCTATGCCGGCTGGGGCTTTTCGCAATCCTTCTATCGCGAGGAGCTCGACCTGAAGGCGATGGGATATGCTTCGCTGGAGGACTTTCTGGTGTCCTTCTGGGAAGGATTCTTCCTGCCGAAAGACCCCAACAACCTGCTCACCATGCTCTGGACCTGGCAGAACGGCGACATCTCGGCAAACGAGCTCTACAACGGTGACTACAAGGCCGCGCTGGGGGCAATCCGGGCGAAGACCTGGGTGATGCCCGGCGAGACCGACCTCTATTTTCCGCCGCAGGACAGCCAGAACGAGGTCGCCAACATTCCGAACGCGACCTATGTGCCGATCCCCTCGATCTGGGGGCACTTTGCCGGCGGGCCGGGCACCAACCCCGTCGACGTCAGGTTCCTGGACGACAAGCTGAAGGAATTGCTGGCGTCCTGAAATCCCCCGCGCCGCGATGGGGCAAGCATCGCGGCGTCAACTCCGAGAGGTCCATCGTGACGAAACTGGATGCCTATCGTATTTCCAGCGAACCTTTCTATCGGCCGGTCGAAAGCGAGATTGCGCTATTCGAGGCCGCCCACAAGAGCCGCATGCCCGTCATGCTGAAGGGGCCGACCGGCTGCGGCAAGACGCGCTTCATCGAGCACATGGCCTGGCGGCTGGGCAAGCCGCTGATCACGGTTTCGTGCCATGAAGACATGACCGCTTCCGATCTCGTCGGGCGTTACCTGCTCGATACGGACGGCACGGTCTGGCACGACGGGCCGCTGACCCTTGCGGTGCGCGAGGGAGCCATCTGCTATCTCGACGAGATCGTCGAGGCGCGGCAGGACACCACCGTCGTCATCCATTCGCTGACCGACGACCGCCGCATCCTCCCGCTTGAGAAGAAGAACGAGGTGGTGCGGGCACATCCGGATTTCCACGTCGTCATCTCCTACAATCCCGGCTACCAGAGCGTGCTCAAGGATCTGAAGGAATCGACCAAGCAACGCTTTGGCGCCATCGCCTTCGGCTACCCGTCGCCGGAGGTCGAAGCGGAGATCGTCGCCCGGGAGGGCGGCATCGACCAGCGCACGGCGCAGACGCTGGTGCGCATTGCAGAGCGGTCGCGCAACCTCAAGGGGCAGGGCCTGGAAGAAGGAGCCTCCACGCGCACGCTCATCAATGCGGGGCTGCTGATCGCTGCCGGCATCGACATCGAAGCGGCCTGTCAGGTGGCCATGGTCGTGCCGATCACCGACGATCCGGATCTGCGCGATGCACTCACCGGCGCGATCGCCGCCTGCCTGTGAGGCGCCTGATGCAGGAGGCAGTGATCACGAACGCGCCTGATGGATTTCCGCCCGAATGGCGGGAGCGATGGCATGTCACCCATGGCCGCATCGATCAGGCAGGTTATGGCGATCTCGTCGCCGATGCCTACCGCCGCGCCGGCCCCGCCCTTGCCGTGCATGTCGGCCCGGCCTTCGCCGTGCGGCTTGCCTCGGCGGTTTCCGAGGTGGCGATCCGCTCGGGGCGGCTTGCCGCCAGTCTCCTGCCGCAGGCGGCCCTTATCGTCGCGCGCCGTTTCGACGAAGCGGCGATGAACACATGGGCGTCGCTTGTCGAGGATGTGGCCCGCCGCGCACCGGAGGCCGTGCTGCCGCTTCTGGAGAATGCCGGCCGCCTTGCGGAGGCGCTGAATGCTCCGGACTTCATCGCCTTCGTGCGCATGGGGCTCCATCTTGGCGGCAATGACGCGGTTCGCCGCCGCGCCTTCTTCGCGCTGGAGAGCGGCGAGGCGATCCGCCTCGTCGAAGGGCGGGATGCGGACGGCGGACTTGCCGAATGGCGCCATGGCCTCGGTCTTTACCTCAATGCGCTCTGGGGCATTGCCCCGCCCATTGCCGAAGCGCCGCCGGACGCGCCCGAGCAGATGCGGCGCAGGTCCGGTTTCGGCGGTGGCGGCATACGCCTGCCGGCGGCTTTCGCCGGCTTCGATGGGGCCGAGGCGAAGCTGCTCTATCGCGCTGCTGTCGCCCATATCGGCGCGCATCACCGCTTCACGCGGGCAAAATTCCCCGCCCCCGGCTTGAAGCCGCTGCAGATCGCGCTCGTTTCCCTTATCGAGGATGCCCGCATCGAAAGGCTCGCAGTCCGGGTGATGCCGGGCCTTGGGCCTCTGTGGCGGCGTTTCCATGTCGCCCGGCCGGAAGGCCCGCCCATCGCGATCGCGCTGATGGCGCGGCTGTCGCGGGCGCTGGCGGACCCGGACTATGCCGACCCGCATGGCTGGGTGGAAAAGGGGCGAACACTGTTTGAAGAGGCGATCCGCCAGAATATCGGCGACCAGCAGCTCAGCCGGCGCATCGGGGGGCTGCTCGGCAACGATATTGGCCAGATGCGCCTTCAGTTCGACGCCAAAACTTACATGGTTCAACCGGCGTACCGCGACGACAATATGGGCATCTGGGATTTCGGTCCCGAGGACAGCCACGCGCCGGTCGAGATCGAAGCCATGCTCGAAGGCGCGCGGCTCGAGCAGCAGGCCGGCGACGACGGACGCCGCGAGGAAGGCGATGAAGGTGAGACCGCTGCCGGCCGGTTGGCCGAGGCGCGGGATGAGGACGGTCTTCTTGTCGCGCGCTACCCGGAATATGATTACGTCACCGGCCGCTACCGGCCCGACTGGTGCCGGGTGCGCGAGATGCCGGGCCTTGTCGGCCCCTCCGGAACGGCGGCGTCCCTGAGCGAGGCGCGCTCCGATCTCGTCGAGCGGCTCTCTGCATTGATCAAGGCGTCGCGGGTCAGTCGCCAGCAACGGGTGCGGGGCCAGACCGAAGGGGAATTCCTCGACATGGACGCCAGCATCGCGGCCATGATCGCGCGGCGCACGGACGAGGTGCCCGATACCCGCGTCTATGGCCGCTACGAGCGACGCTCGCGCGACATGTCGGTTCTTCTGCTGATCGATTCATCGCGCTCGACGGTCGATAGGGTGCGCGGTTCGCACAGTTCCGTGCTGGAGATGGAGCGGCTGTCGGCGGCGCTGCTCGCACGGGCGATGACGGATGTGGGCGATCCCTTCGCCATTGCAGCCTTCTGTTCCAACGGCAGGGAGGATGTGCGCTACATGCGTGTGAAGGATTTCGAGCGGCCTTTCGACCGCTTCGCCGTCGCTCGCCTTGCGGGGCTTTCAGGCGACTATTCGACCCGTCTCGGAGCGGTCATCCGCCACGCCGGCAGCGATCTTGGCCGGCAGCGCAGCCACCGACGGCTGCTTCTCATCGTCACCGACGGCGAACCTTCGGATATCGATGTCGACGATCGGCGCTATCTGCTGGAGGATGCGCGCATGGCGGTCCACGAACTTGGCCGTGAGGGGATCGATACTTTCTGCGTGGCGCTGGATTCGGAGGCGGATTCCTATGCGCAGCGCATTTTTGGCCCACGCGGCGCAGCATCGATGGACTCCATAGAGCGGCTCGACAGATTGCTGCCCGCAATATACCTCAGATTGCGTTCCTAGCATTACAGTTGCGATTTTTGTGCGACGCCAAATGTTTCCATTTGGCTGCAAAACGCTCTAGGCTGCAGTGACGATTTAACGTCTTGGGATTCCCATTTGGCTGCAAATCAGATTCTATTCTTGCCTTTGGAGGTTAGGATGGAAGGTGAGGTTCTTCGCGACGATCAATGGG
>JAIPUZ010000094.1 GCA_022833215.1 Mesorhizobium sp.
GTGCAAGGATGCCGACCAGATTGCCGCACGCCAGCTGAAGATGGTTCGTGACAAGATCGGCCGACTTCAGCAGCTCGAGCGCGAACTCACCCGGATGGTCGGCACCTGTCACGACGGCCATATGAAGGATTGCTACGTCATCAGATCGCTCGCCAATCACGATCTCTGCATGACCGAACACTGACGGTCAGATTTGCGTGCCCGCATCGAAGCTGCAGTAATAGGTAGTGCGGTCCATTTCGGCGGCGATCGTGGGAACGTCATGTAGCGTAACGGAAAGCACTGAGCCGTCGCGGCTCTGCTCGATCCATCCGCTTACGACTTGGGCCGGATGATCGTCGGGCACCAGCTCAAACGTCGTCTTGTCGCCTCTCGTTTGCAGATTGCGAAGCTCTCCGGTGTCGTAGTCGCCTTCGGCCGAAAATGTCGTTTCCATCCTGGTTTTACTAAGGAACAGGTAGAACTCCATCTCCGAGCCGAAAGGCGCGCGTCCCCAGTACCATGCTTCTGCCTTTTCGACGGAGGGTCGCACGCGGGCCGATAGACTGCGACAATCGGCTCCGCTGGGGGCCGTGTTGCCGGGATGGAGCAAGAAGACGCCGGTGGGCATGGCTATCGCCGCGCCTTCCGCCACAAGGACGATAGCAATACCGGCCAACTGAGATCGAAGCCGCAGAGAGAGCATGAGGACGTTCCTGACCGTCTAGATTACACCCGCATATCGCCCGAAGGCACGGAAAGACGAGCAAGCTTGAAAACGCCAATTCTCCAGAGGCGTCAAGTCAGGCAGAAAATCTGAGGTATGGCTATTGACCCTCTAGCTACCAGAGATGCCAGCTTGGTCACCATCCTCATACAGAGGAAATATCAGTGACAGCGGGAGTATCAATGATCATTGAATTCAAGATTGAGGGCATGGATTGCGCACGCTGTGTCGACAAGATCGAGTCAGCAGTGCGCGCACTGCCTAGCGTTGAGGCTGCCAAGGTTTCGCTCATCGACAATAGTGCGCTTGTCAAGCTCAATCCCTCGAAGACATCGCAGGACGCTGTCTTCAAGGCGGTGGAGAGCTTGGGCTACAACGTATCGCGATGAGCACGCTTGAACTTGTGAGCAGCCGCATGGAAAGCGCCCCCAATATCAAGGAGGCCACGCATCATTCGCGAACTCAGCCGAAGGAGAAACGATTTAGGTATGATCCGTCTTGGCCTTCTTGCAGCGATTTCGTGGTTTGTCGTCGACCAAGCTACGAAATGGTGGATCGTGAACCATGTTATGGTCCCGCCGCGCGTCATTCCGGTCACCGACTTTTTCAACATCATCCTGGGACGAAATACGGGTGTGAGCTTTGGGCTTCTTGGCGGCATGTCGCAATGGTTGTTGGTCGCCCTCGCTTCGGCTGTGCTCGTTATGCTCCTGATCTGGATGTCGCAAGCGACGTCGCGCATAGTCGTGCTTGCCTTGGGTTTAATCGCGGGCGGAGCGATTGGAAACATAGTCGACCGACTGCGCCTTGGCGGAGTAACGGACTTTCTGGACCTCTACCTTGGTGAATGGCACTGGCCAGCTTTTAACATGGCAGATGTCGGCATCGTGTGCGGCGCAGGGCTCCTTCTCGCCGAGAGCGTCATTTTCGGAAAGGCGCAAGCTTCAGGCGATAGGGCATGATGTCCGGCGGACACGGCTGATGCCACCGTCCTATGTGAAGCCTTACATGAAGCGCCGGAAGACAAACGCCGCGGATGCGGCCGCCATCTGTGATAGCCGTAACGCGTCCCTCGATGCGGTTTGTCGCCATCAAGAGCGAAGCCTTCTCATCGGTTCTGGTTCTTCACCGCACGTGAAACTTTCTGGTTCGCCAACGCGCGCAGATCGGCAACACCATCCGAGCCCACATGACGGAGTTCGGTATCATAGCGACGAAGGGCGTACAGAACGTCGATCGATTGGAGGAGCACCTGGATCGGCTGCCGGAAATGGCCCGGAAGCCCGTGAACCTGCTTTTCGATCAGTTCGCCGAGACGGATACCAAGTTTGCCGTCCAAAGAGGCAGAGGATTGGTCTTCGGAGAGCTCATTTCTGGCGGACCGCTTCGATTGCATCGGCAAGCGGTTCCTTTCCAACGGCGCCCTCGATGATTTGATCTCCGACGACGAACGAGGGCGTTCCTGTCAGGCCGAGCCGCTGTGCCAGCGCGAGGTTTGCCGCAATGATTGCCTCGACCGCCGGAGTAGCCATTTCTTCCGACAGCTTCTTGCGGTCGAGTCCCATCTCTTCGGTAAGATCCAAAGCCCGGCTAGCGTTTATCTGTCCTTGCATTTCCATCAATCTGACATGGAAATCACGCGCAACGGCGTCGCCGGCAACGCGCTTCACGGACAGAGCCACTTTCGCGGCCTCAACCGAGCCCGGCCCAAGAATGGGAAAATCCTTCAAGACGATCCGCAGCTTGGGATCCTCGGCGACAAGCGCCTTGACGTCAGGTGCCGCCCGCTTGCAATAACCGCAGTTGAAGTCGAAGAATTCGACGAGCGTAGCATCCCCGTCCGGGTTTCCTAGGATCACATCGTCGCTCGCTCGGAGCAACGCATCAGTCTCGGCTACTATCGCTTGTGACCTGGCCTCGGCCTGATCTGCTTGGTTCCGCTTCTCAAGCTCCGTAAGTGCTTCCTCGATGATCTCCGGGTTTTGCATGATGTATTCGCGGACGATCTTCTCGACCTCCGCGCGATCGATCGATTGGGCATAGGCCGGCGAGGCCGTTGTTAACACGGCAATGGCGAACCACCTTAGCCGACCAATGCGCGCAGCTTTCATCGTTCCGCTCCTGGCGGGGTGTCAGTCGAACAATCGGCCGAGGAAAGAACCGTGCCCTCGACCATGGTGTCCGCCATGACGATCATGGTCGCGATAGTCGCGGCGGTGATCTTCGCGGCAGTCATTTGATGTATTGCGTGAGGACACTTGCGTACGTCCGCGACCAGATTGCCTCTGGGCGTATTGCACCTCTTCCGCAGCGCTTCGTTCGATTATCTTGTCGAGTTCGCCGCGATCCAGCCACACGCCGCGACATTTCGGGCAGTAGTCGATTTCGATACCCTGACGCTCGCTCATAACGAGGTCGACCCTGCAATGTGGGCAAAGAGCCCCGGTGGCTTTGGTGCCCGATCCTAGCGAGTTGAGAAGCGTTCCTGACATCGCGATATCCAACCTATTTGAGTAAACCAATGCACCCGCTAACGGAAAGGTAGGACCTCGAGCAGGTTGAGGTTCAAGTGTTCAAATGTCGCAGCTCCCTTTGGAAAGCGACGCCGCAAAACTGTTGCGCGGCCACGATCTCAAGCGTCTTTTCACATTGGTGACAGGTGGTCGAGCAGGATCATCGTCCCCAAGCCGCAAAGTGCAAGACCTGCAATCAGTTCGGCTAGCTTGCCGAGGCGATGGCCTATCAGCCTCCCGACAAGCATGCCGCCCGAGGACATCACGAAGGTGGCAAACCCTATTGCTACCGCGACGATGACGATGTTGACCTGAAGAAACGCGAGAGAGATACCCACCGCCATGGCGTCGATGCTGGTTCCTACCGCCGTCGCCATCAGGGCGGTGAGCGATCTTCCCTTGGACGGGTTATCCGTAGAGCCCCAGATTGCCGCGTAGAGCATATGAATGCCGACGCCCGCGAGGAGGGCGAAGGCGATCCAATGATCGACAGCCTGGACAAAGCGGCTGGCTGCAACGCCGGCGATCCAACCGAGAATGGGCGTTGTCGCCTCGACAATGCCGAAGATCAAACCTGTTCGTAACGCATCTCTCAGGGGCGGCGAGCCGATGGCGGCCCCTCGTCCGATAGAGACTGCAAAGGCATCGATGGACATACTCAGGGCGAGTACGGCAATGGTGAAGGGCGACATTGGAGAGTGATCCCGACGGACATCTACCGGGCGCCAACCCCTGCTCGTCCGCATAGGAACAGTGGCGCCACAGTCTCGTCGGGCCGTTAAATCGGCTGACCGCGCCATGCGCATGTGTGCAAGCCTGTCGACACGGTCCCGCGCGGGCGCGGTGACTACTCCCTGATTGGCCGGGAGATAGGAACACGGATCCAAAAAGTCAAATTAATTCAGCTAGATGGGCAATTGATACTCATTTGCATCTGGCGGGGCTTAGCGTGAAGCGTGGCGCCGTCGACGCAGCACTACATGGAGCGGGTCAGCCTACAATGGGAGTTGCCAGCCAGAGATAACCGCCGCTTGGCGCAGTTCTTCAAGAACTTCAATTCCGACGATGGCGACAAGGAACCACATGACTTCCGTCAACGACCGTACAAATGCCCGAGAGTGGACAACGACGGTGTCTTCGCTTTCCGGCAAATCGAGGCGAGGAAAGAAGCGAGGAACTCTCGCCATGTATAGCATGTAGTCCGGCCCAAAGAGGGACAGCAGCCGCTTTTCCTCATTCCTGATTACCGGTCGATAGTAAACCAGGAATGCGACCGCACTTATGATCATCAAGACAATGTTTTGAGCCGCAAGGCTGACGCCGACGAGACCGAGAAAGGAGAAGAAATAGAGAGGATTGCGGGTAAGGGAATACGGACCGCTTTGGCAGAGATCCAGATCCTTCCGGCCTCCGATATATAGAGTGCACCAGAGCCTTCCGAGAACGGCAGCAAACACCAGGAAGAATCCGAGAAACTCAATCAGGCTGTAGCCCAGCGTTTCAAAGCCTTCCGGCTGCGTTGCGATCAGCATCGCCAGCCAGGCTGGTGCCACCAGCCACGTTACAAAAATCCTCTTGCGCTCGACTGGGGATTTCGTACCAATTGTCCCTAACAATGATCTAACTCCACCCCCCGCCGAATGTGCGGTAAAAAATATGTGAACCGATCTGGGTCATACGCTCCATGGAGCGAGCCCAACGCGGGCTGACGTAGGTGGCGTTGTAATGGGTCGATGACGCCACTTCGGGTAAGAATATCTTCCCGCCGGTAACTGCCATGGCCACGTCCTTTGCCAGACGATACGCGCGTCGATCTGTAATGACATCCGGAACGCCGTCGCAGGCAAAGGAAAACTGGCATTTGTTGATCCAGTTGTCATTTTGATAAACTACGTCACAGACGTTTGCTGGATATGCAGGATTGCGCACCCGATTGAGAATGACTTGCGCGACCGCGGCTTGCCCCCTCACCTCCTCGCCCCGAGCCTCGAAATAAATCGCGGTAGCAAGGCACTTCTGCTCGGCTGTCGAGAAGACGGATCCCGGTAGAGGCTGCTTCATCCAATCGTGGTCACCTTCGATCGTGGGCGGAACGAAGCGACCGGCTGTCTCGTCGGCGCCGAGTAAAGCCGCGAAGGCATTGGAAGACGCATGGAATTCGTCCTTTGGGGCGTAGGCCGTGGCCAGGATGTCGGCGCCATCGTTGTTGACCAGGTCGGCAAGCGCCTCCGGCACACCGGCCAGACGGTCGTCTGCTGGGTTATGAAACGTAGACAGGCCCGCTACCATTTCAGGATCTGCCTGTTTTGAAAAACCCCGCAGAAAGTATGACGCGTCGGTCCCCGACGAAAGCAGCCGCGAAGTCAACGCCTGCTCTCCAACAGGGGTCTCCAGGTTTTTCCGATACGCTACGCTGACCAGACGTGGTTTCTTCGCTTCTTCAACCACCCGTTGGGACGTGGAAGAAACCTCTCGATCTGCCCGCAAATTGACCCGTTGACCACCGAGCACCAGATCCAGGTTTTCGTCATCACCAGGAATAGCGGCACTGGGCAGCCGGAGCTCCTTCAGATGAGAGCAGGTGTCGGCCTGCTCGACATATACCGCCCAGAGATCCGGCCCGGGAGCGATTCCCAACTCGGATTTGGTGCCCTGGATCCCCGTGGGCGATGCGAAGCCGAACACGAACCAACTTGCGCCGAGAATCGCAAGCACACGCCGATGGCCGTTCGATGATTGTCGCTCGAAAGTGGCTTTCGGTTTGGACCGCAATATCTCATTCTCCGGATGCCCCACGCAGAAGGAGAATCGATTGTTAACCTTGATGGAAAGTTAACACTACTGCGACTGCGCGTCGCAATGTCACGGCAGGCTTATCCAGGCTCCCATTGAACCTCATGTCGCTTGTCCACGCTTCCGGGTTTTGGCTGTCTGGTCTTGCTCTGGTTCGTGTCCGGTCTTGGCTATTCAAGGGCGCAGACGCCTTCCGGCCGGCTGCTCCGGCGCTCGACAAACCCGGAAGATTGCCGACGTTGTTCGCTGCCCAATTGACGGTGGCGGCCGGTGTGCTGAGGGGACCCTTCTGGAGTTTTCTTACGCTGGTCGCGATCGCCAAGACACTACGTCGTTCTGCTGCGGCGACCTCGGGGTTGGTCGCATGACGTGGCTTTTCGAGCATCTGATCGGAGGCAAACGTATCCTTCAAGGCAGGGAAAGACGCGCGATAACCGGAAGATGGTTGGATTGAAAGCGCGGTCCGAGACCTAGGCTGGTAAGCCCCATATTCGGCGAGATGACGATCCTGTCGATCGGCGTGCCCAGGGTAGGCATGTTGCCGAAGCGGGTGCTGAATCGCGTGGGTGACGGCCACCACGCCGATTCCGTAGTTCGGTAGCCAGTTTCTGCAAGAAAGTCCTGAAAGAAGGGCGACCAAGGCGGCATATTCCAGTCTCCCGCGATGACCACGGCTGCATCGCCATCTTCCTGCAGAAGCGCTTGTGTCAGATCGCGATAATACGCTGCTCGCTCTCGCCACATCGATGGTCTCCGTGGTGTCTGGGCGTGAACAGCATAGAGAATGACCTGCCTGTCTTCGATCAGGAGCTCGAGCCTGAGAGGGTGCCGGCCTCCCGTGTCGCGGCTTGCTTGGGAAACGACCTGTTCGCTGATGATCGGAAAGCGGCTGAACACCTTCATGTCAGTGTTAGCCCGCAGATCCCGGCTGCTTTCAAAGCGCCACAATCCGCTTTTGACCAGTGCATCCTGCCAGACGGGGCGCATTTCCTGTAGCACGACGATATCACTTGAAGCGACTTCCGGGATGGAGAGAAAGGGCCGGGGATCGCGATTGTCCGAGAGGACATTGGCCGAAATAATCGTGAACTGGCTGCCACCGCCTCCGGTGGCAGGGGTAGGCAGGAAGACGAATGGAAGAATGGCCGTTAAAAGTGAGATCACAGCGCCGGCTCGCGTAAGCCGGGATCGCGGCACGAGACTGATTGCAAACAGCGCTATTCCAGCAGCGAGAAGGTGCGGGCGAATGAAGTTCGCCATGTCGGCTGCCCACAAGTCGCGGGCAAGAAGGTGCGAACCGAACTGGGCCGCAATATAGAAAAGCTGCACGATGGTGATCAATGGAACGGTAAAGTTGGCCAGATGTCGACGGCGAGGAAAAGACAACACGACACCGCGCTTTCATAAAATTGTCTGCCAGTTCACGGACCTGCCCGGAAAAGTCAACAAGCCACACCAAATCTATAATCGTGCTTGACCCTCTAGCCACCTGAGGTTTTATAGCTTTGCTCCTGTATGACAGGAGGCCGGCCATGAGTGCTGATGGACGCCAGACCCGCTTCCGGGTCGAAGGCATGGATTGCGCAAGCTGCGCCACCAAGATCGACACTGCGGTACGTCGTCTCGACAACGTCGCAGACGTCAAGGTTTCGGTTGTCGCCGGGACAATGACCGTTACCCATGGCGAACGCGTTGACATCGATGCACTCGCCAAAAAGGTTGGCAGCCTCGGCTACAAGACGACCCCGATTGCAGCAAAAGATGTTCCTGTCGCAGATGAAGGCGCAGGCCATCGTCACGGTCCCGGTTGCAACCACGGTCATGCTGAGGGACCCCGCAATCATTCGAGCGAGAGGACCGGCCAAACGGATACCTTGGCGGGCCTGCATGGGCACGACCACGGACCTTCCGACGGGCCGTGGTGGAAAACCTCTAAGGCGCGACTCACCATACTGTGCGGTGCCGCACTGGCGATCGCTTTCGGCCTTGCACAGATATATCCCCAGACGCAGCCTTGGGGCTTCATCGTCGCCATGGCCGTTGGGCTCATCCCCATCGCTCGCCGGGCCATCTTCGGAGCAATGAACGGCAGCCCGTTCACCATTGAGACGTTGATGACGGTAGCTGCGGTCGGCGCAGTGATCATCAATGCTTCCGAGGAGGCGGCGGTCGTCGTTTTCCTGTTCCTCGTGGGCGAACTTCTCGAAGGCATTGCAACCGGGCGCGCGAGAGCATCCATTCGTGCTCTCGCGACATTGATGCCCAAGACGGCGCTGCTGGAGTTAGACGGGACGACGAAGACCGTCCCGGCCGAGAGCCTAGCGGTCGACGCTATCGTGATGGTGCGTCCCGGTGATCGTGTGCCGGCAGACGGTGTGGTGTTGTCAGGTGAGAGCGCTGTCGACGAAGCGCCGGTGACGGGCGAGTCGGTGCCCAAACGCAAGGAAGAGGGCGACAACGTATTCGCCGGCACCGTCAACCAGGAAGGTGTGCTTCGGGTGAGGGTGACGGCTGCTGCCGCCGACAATACGATTGCGCGGATCATTACTCTCGTCGAGGAAGCTCAGGAGACCAAGGCCCCAACCGAGCGCTTCATCGACCGCTTCTCCAAGTACTACACGCCCGGCGTGATGGTGGTGGCTGCGCTGATTGCGATCATTCCGCCGTTGGTGGCGGGCGCGGAATGGGGCACGTGGATCTATCGCGGCCTTGCCGTCCTGCTGATCGGTTGCCCGTGCGCGCTGGTCATCTCGACGCCAGCGGCAATCGCCGCCGCCCTCTCGGCGGGCGCGCGACGCGGTTTGCTGATGAAGGGCGGTTCGGTGTTGGAAAATCTCGGCAAGGTGAACCGCGTCGCCTTCGACAAGACGGGAACCCTTACGGAAGGCAAGCCGAAGGTAACTGACATCGTTGGTGTCGCGCGAGACGAACGCGAGACGTTGCGCCTCGCTGCCGCTCTCGAAGTCGGCTCCAGCCATCCGCTTGCCGTGGCGATTCTTGCGAGGGCGGAAAGCGAGGGCGTTCCCCTGACGGCCGCGTCCGAGGCTGGCGCGGTCGGCGGCAAAGGTGTGGTCGGAACGCTCGACGGTGTGAAGCTGTTTCTCGCGTCACCGCGCGCTGCTGGGGAAGAGGTTCAGATCGACGAGACGCTTTCCGCCCGCATCGCTGCGCTCAACGATGAAGGCAAGACGGTTTCAGTGCTTCTTGCCGGCAAGGAAATCGCCGGTCTGGTCGCCATGCGTGACGAATCGCGCGAGGACGCAAAGGAGGGCATCGCGCTTCTTCGCGAACTGGGAGCGGACGCGATTATGCTCACGGGTGACAACACCCGCACCGCGAAAGCCATCGCCGCTTCGCTCGGAATGGAAGCCCGCGCCGAGCTGATGCCGCAGGACAAGCAGAGGATGATCGGAGAAATGCGGCAGGAAGGCCGCTTCGTGGCGAAGGTCGGCGACGGCATCAACGATGCGCCCGCGCTTGCCGCCGCCGACATCGGCATTGCCATGGGCGGTGGAACCGACGTCGCGCTCGAAACGGCGGATGCTGCGATCTTACATGGCCGGGTGAAGGACGTCGCGAACATGGTTTCCCTGTCGCGGCTGACGATGAACAACATCTGGCAGAACATCGTCATCTCGCTTGGGCTGAAAGCCGTGTTCCTCGTAACGACCGTTCTCGGGATTACGGGGCTCTGGCCTGCGATCCTTGCCGATACCGGCGCGACCGTTCTCGTCACCGCCAATGCGATGCGCCTTCTCGCATGGCGAGGTATCCGTACCTAGGGAGCGCCCGGTAGTGGTTCAGACGCCGCAGCATCTGACGTTTCTTCGCCAGTGGATCGCCAACCCGCTGATGGTGGGTGCGGTCCTGCCTTCAGGAGCTTCGCTGGCCCGGTTGATGACAAAGGCTGTCGATCACACCACCGGGCAAGTTCTCGAGCTCGGCCCGGGAACAGGCGTCTTCACCGGTGCGCTTCTGGCGCGGGGACTTGCCGAGGAGCAACTGACACTGGTCGAACTGGATGAAAGCTTCGCAGAGCTTCTTACCAACCGCTTCCCCGGTGCGCGGATCGTCCGGGGCAGCGCTGCCCGGCTGTCGGCGGCAGGGATCAGCAAGGCTGCCAGATATGATGCCATCATCAGCGGACTCCCGCTTCTGTCGATGCCAACCCGGACTGTGTATCGGATCATCCGGGGCGTAGCGCTCAGGCTTGAGCCGGGCAGCAGTCTGTTTCAATTCACCTATGGCATGCGGTGTCCGGTCCCGGACGCCATCCTTCATAGAGCCAGGTTGGACGCAGTATTGCTCGGCACCGTGTTCCGGAACATGCCGCCCGCATCGGTCTACCGGATATCGCATTCGCGAACGCGAACGCCGGCTGAACGGACCTCGCCTGCACGACAGGCGGAATATCGAAATAACCTGACCATGACGAGTCAGGAAGGGGAACCGGTTCATCGGTAACAACAACATTAAGGAGTTTGATATGTTCACAAGACGCGAGATGCTCGCCGGTTCGACCGCACTGACAGTCGTCTCTGTATTGCCTGCGCGCGCGCAGACCGGAACCAATCATGAGGTCCAGATGCTGAACAAGGGAACGAAGGGCGTGATGGTCTATGAACCGGACTTCGTTACGGCAGCGATCGGCGATACCGTTACGTTCATTCCAACCGACAAGTCCCACAATGCCGAAAGCATTAAGGGTATGCTGCCCGAAGGCGCGGAACCCTTCAAGGGCAAACTCAATGAAGAGATTACCATCACCATAGAGAAAGAAGGCGTCTACGGCGTGAAATGTACGCCTCACTACGGCATGGGAATGGTGATGCTTATTGCCGTAGGCGCGCCAGGTAACATGGAAGAAGCTCGGGCTGTCAAGCATCCGCCGAAAGCAAAGAAGCTCTTTGACGAGCTTCTGGATGCCGTTCCGGCCGCCTGAGTTTGGACGCCGGACCAAAACCGGATGGTAGCGCCAGCCCTAGGAGACGCGAGGTGCTGCCATCCCGGTGCAGGACAGATCTGATCTGCAGACATGAGAGCCGCGGTTCTCTGCACCTGTTATCGTATCGTTTGATGTGTGGAATAACCCGAAAGCTCAATGCGGCTTGTCATATCGACAAAGCCGCCCGATTCTTTTAGCGATTCAATCATGCAGCTTGCACGCAGGATCAGAAATGGATGTTGGATAACTGGCCTTGCCGTCGGCCTGCTTGCCTACGTCCTTTTGCTGCAGGGCCTCGCTTCCGCTTACGCCAAGACGATCACGATGATCGGCGAGTCCGATCCGGGCTTCATCATCTGCGCCCCATCCTGGACAGATTATAACAGCCCAGAGGGCGGCCTGGAGTTTCTCGGAAAGGACTGTTGCGCAGCCTTTTGTAAGGCAGCGGCTTCATCGGGGCCGACGTTGGAGCCGGTGTCGGTGGATTTGCTCTCGCTGATACCGCAGACTTTGCGTAGCGAGCGGATGCAGCCGCTCGAAAAGAGTGTTCCTCAGAAAATCCCCTTCATCCCAGCGCTTGGAGCGCGAGCGCCACCCACGTTCTCCGTCTGACAGAAAAACGACCCGGCGTGTCACTGCGCCTCTTCTGTTGCATGGAGAAACCAATGCGCAATTTTATCCGTATCCTCGCGGCATCTGCTGCTCTTGTCTATTCCTCCACCGCGTTCGCTCACGAATTTAGCGTAGGCGACATCGTCATCAATCATCCTTGGACCCGTGCAACTTCACCGGCAGCAAAAGTTGGCGGCGGATACTTTGAAGCGGTCAACAACGGCACAGTCGACGACAGGCTTGTCGGCGCCAGTTCCCCTGCCGCATCTCGCGTCGAGATCCATAAAATGGAAATGGCCGACGGCATCATGAAGATGCGCCCGGTGCCGGATGGGATGGCGATTGCTGGCGGCGACAAGATTGAGCTCGCGCCAGGCGGCTATCACCTCATGCTGATCGATCTGACGGAGCCGATCAGGGAGGGCGACATGGTTCCGGTCACTCTTCAATTTGAGATGGCCGGTTCGGTAGAGGTAGAGCTCGTCGCAGGAGCCCTGGGTCAGGCGCAATCGGATCATCAGGGCGGCTCTGCGTTGTCGCATGATGGTGAAGATTGATGCGCGGGCGTACAGTCGGATTGCTCTCAGCGGGTGTGCTCGCCGTTGGGATGGCGTTGGTTGCCGTCACTATCATTGCCGAGAACAGGCAATCAGGTGTTCAGTCTCGAAGCACGGGCGTCGCTACGGTAGGCGGGCCTTTCCAGCTAACCGGAACTGAAGGGCAGACCGTCTCGGAGCAGGACCTCCTCGGTAAGCCGAGTGCTGTTTTCTTCGGCTTTACCTACTGCCCGGACGTCTGTCCGACCACTCTGTTCGAACTGACAACTCTGGCGGAACAACTCGGCTCAGAAGCAGACAAGCTCAATTTCGTGTTCGTCTCGGTAGATTCCGAGCGCGATGGGCCTGCGGAAATGAAGCAGTATCTCGAGGCTTTCGATGACCGCATCATTGGGCTTACCGGCACTGCCGAACAGATCGATGCCGTGGCGAAGGCCTACAAAATCTACCATGCGAAAGTTCCGTTGGAGGGGGGTGATTATACGATGGATCACACGGCCAGCGTCATCCTGATGGATGCGGACGGAAGGTTCTTCGGAACGATGGACTATGAAGAGGAAGCAAGTGTGATGCTTGCAAAATTGAAGCGCCTGATAAGCGAACGGGTTGATGGATGATCTCTGAGCATTTTCGAGAAGTACAACTGAACGTGCGGGAGTATTCGGAAATTGACACTGGAAAACACCAATAAATCAACCAGATTTCTGATCATTATTGCAACTTTTGCGGGAATGTTGGCTGGAATAGGAGGGGTTATTATCTTCGGCGGGTTCTCCGACGAGGATCAAGGGAGCGTCGCTACGGCGGGCTTACCGGATAGCTGCCCTGTTTCATCCGAACAGATGATAGCGATAAAGAGTGCTTCACAGGGTGAAGTCGCGGCAATGCTTGCGACCGAGAAGCCCCTAGCTATGCGCGATTTGACATTCAGTGACGCTGACGGAGCGCCATTAAGCGTAGGGAGTCTGGCGGGAAAGACACTCCTGATCAACCTATGGGCCACGTGGTGTGCGCCGTGTCGTGAAGAAATGCCGGCGCTCAACGAACTTCAAGCTGAAATGGGTGACGACAAGTTCCAGGTTATTGCTGTGAATGTCGATACCGGCGGAGATGACAAGCCGAAGGCGTTTCTCAAGGAAATTGGAATCGACAGTCTTGGCTTTTATCGCGAACCAACGCTCGTTTTATTCAACAGCCTGAAGCGACAGGGCCTGGCGTTGGGACTGCCAGTTACGTTGCTCGTCAGTAAAGAGGGATGCCTTCTCGCACACATGAACGGCCCAGCTGAATGGGCGAGTGACGATGCCAAGGCATTGATAAGGACTGCGATCGGAGGTGCCAATAGAGAGTCGTAGGGCGAATGAACGCAGAGTGTGCCTGCTTGGCGTTCTCGGCTTCAATAAATCAGATGACATAGACAGCGTGGTGGCACGAATTGGGATCAGATTCTCCAATTGAAGAAGCCCCAGAGATACAAGCGGTTGCGCAAGGTGATCACGGGTCCGACACTTTACAAATAGAACTTGACAGAGGCTGCCTAGGACAGTTCCGAGGCCCTCGCATTGGCGTACCTGCATCGATAATGTTTGGTCGGTTCTGCCAAAGCGCGCGTCAGAGTATCGGATATGCGATGTGAGGGGACAGGATCGCTTCACGCGGGGCAGCATCTTCAAAGGTGACGAAGAACAACCACCGGCTATGGACGGATCGGACGCGCCCCTCTGGGAACGCCCCGTACGCTGGCCTGCCGAGGGGCTCCCTTTTGACATGCGGGCACTACGCTATGTGCTGGCAGCGGCTGAACAGATGAGTTTTTCGGGTGCAGCCGGCGCGCTCGGGATGAAGGTGTCAAGCGTCAGCCGTCATGTGCGCGACTTCGAGGACAATCTTGGCATTTCCCTGTTCGAGCGAACTACCTCGGGCGTCCGACTGACCGACGCCGGCAGCCGGTTTCTCGACGACATTATCCCCGTTCTCCAAATGGCCGAAGTGGTGCTCCAGCGCGCCGGCGCGGCCGGCCGGGTCGAGGACGGCACGGTCAGGATCGGCATTATCACCACGCTCGGCGGTGGCTTTCTGCGCGAATTGATCGCGGCCTATCGCCAATGCTATCCGGGCATAGATCTCGACATTGTGGATGGCGGCCGCCGCGATCATTTGCGTGCGATCCGTTCTCGGCAACTCGACGTCGCTTTCTTCACCGGTTACGCGCCGTTCGCTGGCTGCGACGTCGAGGAATTGTGGCGCGAGCGCGTGTATGTTGCTATGGCAGTGCCGCATCCGCTGGCCGGGTGTAACGCGCTGGATTGGTCGCAATTGCGCAACGAGCGTTTCATCGTCTCGACGATGGAGCCGGGGCCGGAGGTGCATGACTATATCGTCCGCCGTATCGCAGACTACAGCACCTATCCGAATGTGACTTATCGCCATGTCACGGAAGAAACCCTGATGCACATGGTGGCGATCGGCGACGGGATAACATTGGTCTCGGAGGGCTGGACCAGCATGTCCTATCCAGATCTCATGCTGCGTCCGCTGACGGCGCGTGAAGACATCGTGCCGTTCAGCGCGGTGTGGTCGCCGTCGAGCGACAATCCGGCGCTGCGCCGGTTCCTGAGCTTCGCGCGCGATCTGGCAATTCGGCGGGGCTCACAACGCGATCAATGATCCGCTACGGGAGGGGCCAGTTTGGCGCCGCCGGCAGTTGCGGCCTTGCCGGCGAGCTTGGCTTTGCGGCTACGCCAGCCGCGATCAGAACGCAGGAAGGCTTCGAGCATGTGCGGGATCAGCGTGGCGGTGTCGACCTCCCCATACTCGCGGCCGTATTCGGTGGCGTAGAGGTCGAGTTCCTCCTTCAGCGGTTCCGGCATCGGGACCGTCATTCGCACGATACCGAGCTTCGGCAGTGGGCCGAGCTTGAGATTGGCCATCAACGCGCTCCATAGGGTTCGAGGACCAAATCGCGCGCCACGATGACCCTGACGTGAAAACCGGGCCGGATCGTCAGGGTCGGCGCGACCTGCAACTGGCGTTGGACGATCTGCTGGCCAGCCTGATTCACCGTGTCCTGGGCACCGTCGCGGATCGCACGGACCAGCCGATCTTCGTCGCTTGTCACCAACTCTGCGCCGACGGCGAGCAGCGTGGAGAGGCCGGCCGCCTTCATCAGATCCCACCAATGGTAGTCGACCCCGTCCTCCAGGCCCGCATAGCCCGAGGCATCGGCGCCGCGCTGGCGCTCCAGAACGATGGAACGACCATTGGGGAGGATGAGGCGGTTCCACACGAGGAGCACCCGCCTTTGTCCGAAGGTCACACCGGCGTCATACTCACCGATAAGGCGGCTTCCCTGCGGGATGAGGAGGAGAGCCCCGGTTGGGCTATCATAGACGTTCTGCGTAACCTGAGCCGTGATCTGACCCGGCAAGTCGGAGCGGATGCCGGTTATGAGCGCCGCCGGAATCACCGAACCTGCCTGAAGGATGTAGGGTGATGCCGGCGCCATGACGCGATCCGCTGCAACAGTGCGCCGATCCACCTCGGCGTTGAGAAAAGCAAGGTGCCGGTCCTGCGTTGCCGCGCTCGTCAGCCCGGTCAGATCCGGAACGGACGAGATCGAGGGGGAGCCAGCGTTCTGGCCGGCCCTGATCTGGAAGAAGATCTCGCTGGTGCGGGCGGCTTCCATCTCGGCAAGCCGGCGCTGTTCCTCGGGATCGGCTGCGGGAACCGGCATCGGGGTGGCGGGAATGGGCTGGCCTTCTTCGCGGGCGCGCAGGACCGGCCCACCGAGATCGCCGGGCAGCGGCGGGCCGAGGACCGGCACGTCGCCATAGCTGCCGGGCAGACCCTGCAAGCCGTCTGCCGTCTGGCGGCGATCGGTCGAGATCAGCTCCTCCGGCTGACCAACCCGATCGACGCCCTGAAGCGCATAGATCAACGCCCCGCCGATGCCGATGCCGGCCACCAGCCCCGCGCCCATCAGCACCTTGCGCGAGATGCGGGTGACGCGCGGCGCTTCAGCGCGCAGGCGCATCGCCTCCGCGCCGTCGCCGGCTGTTCCCGCCAGCTCCACGCTTTCCTCTTTCCGGTCGTCATTATCGCTCATGACGGCGCTCCTCCCGTTGCCGTGGTATGCTCCGAGGCTGCCGTCTGGCCCGGCTGGATGCGCACGATCCTGACAGTTTGCTGCCTGTTGCCGGAGCCCAGCCGAAGCTCGGCCGCGCCGAAGAGGCGATCGACAATGAGGACGTTCTGATAGATGCGGCTGTTGACGATCTCGGGTTCGCCGCCCGAGCCGATGACGAACAGGGGCGGCATCTCGCCCTGGACGATCCCGCGCGGGAACACGACGTAAACGCGCCGTCCGTCGTCGAAGGCGATGGTCGGACGCCAGGGCGGGTTGTCGCCGGTGAGCCCATAGCGGTAGTTGCGCGCTGATTCGGCCGGAATGATCGGCGCAGCCGCTGCGGTTGCGCGCTGGCTTGCCGGCGGCGCGGGATAGGCCCAGGCGATGGCCGGCATCCACGTTTCCTCGCTCGCGCGCAACTCGATGAGATAGGTGCGGCGGTCCGTGGTAATTACCAGATTGGTAGAGATGCCGGCGCGCGTCGGCTTGACGAGCACATGGACGCGGCGCGTGGTCCCCGAGCCGCTTTCGGTGTCGCCGATGATCCAGCGTGTCGTGTCGCCAGCCGCGATCGGTCCTGCCCCGGTCAGACTTTCGCCCGGCTCCAGTGCGATCGTGGTGATCTGGCCGACGGCTGCATAGACCTGAAACAGCGCGCCTTCCGACCAGGGATAGATCTGGATCGCATTGTGGTAGCCTTCCCGGCGCGGCTCGACGCGCGCGGCCGCATTGGCGTTGCCGACGCGGGCCTCCGGCGTGCCGGCTGCCGCGCCGCCGCGCGCGACGGCCCAGCCCGGTGGCGTGTGCAACGGCCGGGGTGTGCCGTCGACCACGGCGGTCCTGATGACCGGAAGGGGCGGCACGTTGTCATCGTAGCTGAACTGCGGTGTGCGGTTGGTCGCGCAGCCGGCGAGCATGGTGGTCGCCAGCAAAGCCGCGAAGGCGGGTTTACGGAAAGCCGTAGGTCCGGCTTTGTGGGGTTTGCGGATCATTGAGACAACTCCCGCGACCACGAGATCGCGTTTACATAGATTCCAAGAGGATTAGCGCGCAGGCGCTCGGCGGTGCGCGGCTGCTGAAGGAAAATGGTGAGGATCGCAGTCCAGCGTTCGGTGCGGGAAAGCTGGCCGTTCTCGTAGTGCTGTTCGGACCAGGCGACGCGGAACGAGTCAGGCGACGCGCGGATCACGCTGGAGACTTCGACGGAGACCTGCTGGCGACCGACGCGCGTGAAGGGATCGTTCGACCTCGCGTATTCGTTCAATGCCACCGCGCCCCTATCGGTGGTGAACTCGTAGGCGCGGAGCCAGTTCTGGCGCAGGACGATGGGGTCAGAGGGGAGGCCCCGGACCTGCTCGATGAAGCGGGCCAGGTGCCAGGCCACTTGCGGGTCGGTCGGCCGATAGTCGGCGACGGCGGATTCGACGGCGCGGGCTTCGCCGTGGCGGTCGATCTCGACCACCCAGGGAACGACGGTGCCTCGGGCCGATTGCCAGACCAGCGCCGAGGCGAAGCCGGCCGAGAGGATCAGGCAGCCGAAGGCCATGTAGCGCCAGTTGCGGGCCTGAACGCGGGCGGAGCCGATGCGCTCGTCCCAGACCTGGGCCGCCTTCTGATAGGGTGTGACGGGTTCCGGTGTCTTGCCGAAATGGGTGGTGGGTCGCTTGAAGATGTTCATGTGCGGTCGCTTTCGGAAAGGCTGATGGAGGAGCCGCCGCCATGGCTGTCATCGGAGCGGACGGCATGGGCGGCCGCCGTGACGCCGTGGCTCATGGCCTGGCTGCGGCGCATGCGCTGCGCCCAGGCGGGCGGACCATCGGACGACGGCGTGCTTGCAGATCCCTGCGATGCGCCGCCGCCGAGCGTCCCCATGGTCGAGGCGCCGCCAGTGGTCTCGAATGCGCCTTTCACGCCGGCCGTGTGGTTGGATTTGAGGCTGTCGGCGGCGCGGGAGACGGCGCGCTTCAGCGGTGAGACGGCCGCAGAAGCTCCGGCGCGGGCAACGCCGCCGAGACCGGTGGCGACGCGCGAGGCACCCGACTCACCCATTGAGGATAGCGTATAGGCGGATGAAGCAGCGCCGGCGGCAGTTGCCCCGCTGCGTGCCAGAGCAGCCCCGCCCGAGAGCGCGGCTCCACCACCACGGGCTGCCAGCATGGTTGCGCCACCTGCCGCCACTGCAGCGCCGCCGACGGCGAGGCCGGTCCCGATCGCTGCACCGGCACTGAGTTGCGGCCCGCCGGACACGAGACCGGTCGCGATGCCCGGACCGAAAATCCCCAGGCCGAGAAGGGAAAGGGCAGCAAGGACGATGGCCATAGCGTCGTCGATCGTCGGGGTCGCGCCGCCGAAGCCGGCCGTGAACTGGCCGAACAAGGTCGAGCCGATGCCGATGATGACGGCGAGGACGAGGATTTTGATGCCCGAGGAGACGACATTGCCAAGAACGCGCTCGGCCATGAAGGCTGATTTGCCCCAGAGCCCGAATGGGATCAGCACGAACCCGGCGAGTGTGGTCAGCTTGAACTCAATCAACGTCACGAAGAGCTGCACGGCTAGGATGAAGAAGGCGAGAGTGACCAGCGCCCAGGCGAAGAACAGGCAAAGGATCTGGACGAGGTTCTCGAAGACCGCGATCCAGCCCATCAAATCGCTGATGGATTCGAGCAGCGGCCGGCCGGCATCGAGGCCGGTCTGGGCCACGCGGCCGGGGCGCAAAAGATCGGCGGTGGAGAATCCGGTCCCGGAGGCCATGAGGCCGAGGCCGGCGAACGACTCGAAGACGATCCGTGCGAGGTTGTTCCAATTGGAAATGATGTAGGCGAACACGCCGACGAACAGCGTCTTCTTGACGAGGCGGGCGATGATGTCGTCGTCGGCGCCCCACGCCCAAAACAGGGCGGCCAGCGTGACGTCGATGACGATCAAGGTCGTGGCGATGAAGGCGACCTCACCGCCGAGCAGGCCGAAGCCGGAATCTATGTAGCTCGTGAAGACGCCGAGGAAATCGTCGATTACGCCGGTCCCACCCATGGCTCAGCGCCCTTCATTCGGGGCGGGCACTGCCGGTGCTGGCGAGCGGCCGAGGAAGCGGTCGCGGGTCTCGGCCCAGACGCGCAGGCACGCGGCGTCATTGGCGGCGGCTTCGCCCAACTCCTGACACCGGCGCTGCTCCAGCCGCAGCGGGTCCGCCGCTGGCTGGAGCGCGGGCGCGGCCGGCGCTGGTCCGGCCTTTTCTTCGCGGGTCATTTCGATGATCGTCGCCGTGATGGCGACGGCGACGAATATGATGGCCGCAATCCGGGCCAGCACCTTGCCGTCCATGATGTCCCCCTTCCGTCTCGTCAGTTGTTGAACATGCTTGCGTCGCCGGGCTGATAGCCCGAGCCTGGAGTCAGGAAGCGTTCGCGCTGGATGCGGCCTTGCTCGGCGGCCGTGGCGCGCTCGGCTTCCGACAGGGCATCCGCTCTGCCGTTGGCCGAGATCACCGCGATCAGATCGGAGAGCTGCTGGCTTTGCAGGGCGAGGAGCTGGTTGCCGGCCTGGGTGGCTTGCAGCGCGCCAGTAGCGCCCTGGCTCTCGCCGACAAGCGCGGACATCTCGGCGCGATTGGCGTCGATATTGCCCACGACCCCGGCCTGGACGCGCATCGCATCCTGCAAGCCGCCAACGGTATTTTCCCATCGGCTGCGCGCGTCGGTGATGAGTTGCTGGTCGGTGGAGTTGAGGGAGAGATTGCCGTAGTCCTGTTGAAACATCTGGTCGATCGACTGGACGTCGAACGCGATGTTCTGCGCTTGCGCGAGAAGCTGCTGGGTGCGCTGGACGGACTGCTGGAGCTGCTGGAGGGAGGAGTACGGCAGGCTCGCCAGGTTCTTCGCCTGGTTGATGAGCATCTGCGCCTCGTTCTGGAGCGACGTGATCTGGTTGGTGATCTGCTCCAGCGCGCGGGCGGCCTGAAGGACGTTCTG
>JAIPUZ010000095.1 GCA_022833215.1 Mesorhizobium sp.
AGATTGCCTTCAACGAACTGGTCAGGCAGGCCTACATGAACCGCATCCAGCTTTCGGCTGCGGGTTTCTACAAGACGCCGAAAATCCACTGGGACCGCGCCAAAGGGCGTGGCCATGCCTTCTACTACTACGCCTATGGCGCCGCCTGTTCGGAAGTCTCGGTCGATACGCTGACCGGCGAGTATGTCGTGGAGCGCACCGACATTCTGCACGACACCGGCCGCTCGCTGAACAAGGCTATCGACATCGGACAGGTCGAGGGCGGCTTCATTCAGGGCATGGGCTGGCTGACCACCGAGGAATTGTGGTGGGATGACAAGGGCCGCCTGCGCACCCACGCGCCTTCCACCTACAAGATACCGCTGGCATCGGACCGGCCGAAGATCTTCAACGTGGCGCTGACCGACTGGTCGGAGGCCTATGAGCCGACCATCCATCGCTCCAAGGCCGTGGGCGAGCCGCCACTGCCGCTGGGGCTTGCGGTGCTGCATGCATTGTCGGATGCCGTTGCCAGCGTTGCCGATCACCGGATCTGTCCGCGCCTCGACGCGCCGGCCACCCCGGAACGGGTGCTGATGGCCGTGGAGCGGCTGAAGGCGCAGGTCGCGAAGTAGCGCTGGCCGGATTGGGAGCCTATCTTATGGGCATGAAGGATTTGTCCGTTTGCAGAGCCGGGAAATGTGCGGAGGCATGAAGTGGCCTCGACCGTTCACAGTCTGAAGTCCTTCCTCGCCGGCGCGGGCAGGTTCGCGCTGGTCAGGGTGGCCGGAACCAAAGGCTCCACGCCGCGCGAGACCGGCGCGTGGATGCTGGTGTCGACCCTGACCACTTATGGCACCATCGGTGGCGGCCAGCTTGAATATATGGCCATCGACAAGGCCCGGCAGATTCTGGGCAAATCCGGCGATGCGCCAACTATGCTCGATGTGCCGCTCGGACCGGAAATCGGCCAGTGCTGCGGCGGACGGGTGAAGGTCGAGATCAGGCCTGGCGATGACGAACTGGCGTCCGGCCTTATCCGCGAGGCCGAGCGGGAGGAGGCGATGCTGCCCCATTTCTATATTTTCGGCGGCGGCCACGTCGGCAAGGCGATTGCAGCGGCTGTCGCCCTGCTGCCCGTGCATGCCATCGTCGTGGAAACCCGCGCCAGCGAGCTGGAAGGCATCGTGTCCGGCGTGGAGACGATGCTGACGCCAATGCCGGAGGAGGCTGTGCGTGCAGCGCCGGCCGGATCGGCCTTTGCCATCCTGACCCACGATCATGCGCTGGACTTCCTGATCGTCGCCGAAGCGTTGAAGCGGCGCGATGCGGCCTATGTCGGCATGATCGGCTCGAAAACCAAGAAGGCCACGTTCCGAAGCTGGTTTCTGAAGGTTGCGGATGGCACGGAAGAAGAGTTCTTGTATCTCGTCTCGCCCATCGGTGGCGAGGCGGTGCGCGACAAGCGCCCGGCGGTGATCGCGGCCCTTGCGGCTGCGGAGATCATGTCCGCGCTGACCCTGCATGAAGGGGCGGCTCAGGCGCCCCACCGGAAGGCCGCGAACGGCCTCCCGGCAAGCCATGGATAAGGCTTATTCCTTTTCCTGCGTGTGAGCTTCCAGGAACCACAGGAACTTGTCGAGCGAGCGCGAATAGGCGGTAAAGATATCCGCGGTATCGGCATCGCCGGCCTCGTCCGTCTCGTCGATCGCCTCGCGCACGCTCTTCGCTGCGGTCGCATAGGCATCGATCAGGGCGGCAAGGTGGTCCTTGGTCTTGTGAATGTCGGTGGGGTAGGGAGCCAGCTTCGTGTCCCTGGCCACAACCTGCGATGTGCCGTAAGCGGTGCCGCCGAGCTGCACGGCGCGTTCCGCGATCGTGTCGACATGGCCGTCCAGTTCGGTGCGGAACGTGTCGAGCATTTCATGAATGGCAATGAACTGCGGACCCTTCACGTTCCAGTGCGCCTGCTTGGTGATCAGCGCCAGATCGATGGCGTCTGCCAGCCGTGCATTCAGCACTTCTATGGACGAGGCGCGCGTGTTCGACTTCAGGTCGTTGCGGGTCTGGATCATTGCCATTGGACTTTCCCTTCCATGATTGATCGATGAGGCGCAGTAAGACCGCGCCACCTCGTCCAACAATGTGTGCCTCTGCAATCGGTTCCTCAAGCTGCCTGCGGCTATTTGGCAGCGATATTCGCCGGCCGGCGCTCCAGAGCCTCGCGAATGAGCCGCTGGCAGCGTTCCGCCATGAAGTCGAGCAGCAGGCGTACTTTCGGATCCTGCAGCTTCTTGTGCGGATAAACGGCGGCAAGCTGTACCGGGGTAGGCGGCGTCTGTGCGAGGATGACGCGCAGGCGTCCTTCGCGCAGATAGGGTTCAACCTCGAAACGCGGCTTGTTGACGATGCCCCGGCCGCCGAGCGCCCATTCCGTCAGCACATCTCCGTCGTCGCTGTCATAAGGACCGCGAAACTCGAATTTCTGCGGGCCTGAAGGCGTCTGCAATATCCAGTAGAACTCGCGCGATCCCGGATAGCGCAGCATCAGGCAATCGTGCTTCTTCTCGATGAGCTCGCTGATGCTGGCCGGTTCTCCGCGCCGCTCCAGATAGTCCGGCGAGGCAACCAGCACCCGTTCGCATTCCATGATGCCGCGCAGCCGCAGCGACGAATCCTCGATGACACCCAGCCGGAACGCGACGTCGATGCCCTCCTTCAGGATGTCGACATTGTGGTCGGAGAGGCGAAGGCGCACCTCGATATCGGGATATTTGTCGTGGAACTCCGGAATGCCCGAGGCGATGAGGCGGCGTCCGAGCCCCAGCGGCGCGGTGACGCGGATGGTGCCGCGCGGCTGGCCGGAAAGAGCGGTGACGGCGGCTTCCGCCTGGGCGACGGCGTCGAGAATCTGCTTCGCGCCGCTGTAGAAAACGGTCCCCTGCTCGGTGGGCATCAGCTGGCGGGTGGTGCGGTTGAACAGCCTCACGCCGAGATGCTTTTCCAGTTCCTTGATCCGGTTGGATGCGACGGCAGGGGAAATGCGCATGTCGCGACCTGCCGCCGACAGGTTTCCCAGTTCGACGACACGGACGAAGACGGCGATATTGTCGAGATAGGCCATGCGGATTTCGTGGCTTTCATGAAGCTGCGTGAAGCGACGATAGTATTTTCCAATTTTTTTTGAAAGTCCTCGTGCCGTTGCCCCCTTTTCGTTCGGCAGGCAGTCCTTAAAGTCGTTCTCTGCCGAACAGGGGTGGAGCATGCTGGATTTCGCGATTTTCTGGGACTGGTTGTCGTTTGCCGTGCGGTGGCTGCACGTCATTACGGCCATCGCATGGATCGGTTCGTCCTTCTACTTCGTGGCCCTCGACCTTGGGTTGCGGCAACGGCCCGGCCTGCCTGAAGGCGCCTTTGGCGAGGAATGGCAGGTTCACGGCGGCGGTTTCTATCATATCCAGAAATATCTGGTGGCCCCGGCCGCCATGCCGGAGCATCTGACCTGGTTCAAATGGGAGAGCTATGCCACCTGGCTGTCGGGTTTCGCGCTGCTTTGCATCGTCTATTATGCGGGTGCCGACCTCTTCCTGATCGATCCCAACGTGCTCGACGTTTCGGTGCCGGTCGGCATCGGCATTTCGCTGGCCACTATCGGTGTCGGCTGGCTGTTCTACGACAACCTGTGCAAGTTCTCGCTCGGCAGGAGCGACACCGGCCTGATGATCGTGCTTTACGTCATCCTGGTGTTCATCGCATGGGGGCTTACCCATTTGTTCACCGGCCGTGCCGCCTTCCTGCATCTGGGCGCCATCACAGCGACGATCATGTCGGCCAACGTCTTCATGGTCATCATTCCCAACCAGAAGATCGTGGTGGCCGACCTGATCGCCGGCCGCAAGCCGGACCCCAAATATGGCAAGATCGCCAAGCAGCGGTCGGTTCACAACAACTACCTGACCCTGCCCGTCCTGTTCCTGATGCTGTCGAACCACTACCCGCTGGCGTTCGGCACGCAGTACAACTGGGTGATCGCCTCGCTGGTCTTCCTGATCGGCGTTTTGATCCGCCACTATTTCAACTCCGGCCATGCCCGCAAGGGCAACCCGACCTGGACCTGGCTGGTGGCGGCGATCCTGTTCGTCATCATCATCTGGCTGTCGACCGTGCCGAAGGTGCTGACCGGCGAGCCGAAGGCGGCTTCCGCCACGGGCGAGGTCTATGTCGCCTCCACGCATTTTCCCGCCGTGCGCGACACCGTGATGGGGCGTTGCGCCATGTGCCACTCCGCCGAACCGTTCTATGACGGCATCTATCATGCGCCCAAGGGCGTGGTGCTGGACAGCGACGAGGCCATCGCTTCCCACGCCCGCGAAATCTACCTGCAGGCCGGCCGCAGCCATGCCATGCCGCCGGCCAACGTCACCCAGATGACGGATCGCGAGCGCCAGTTGCTCATCGCCTGGTTCGAAGACGGGCGCGAATGATGTAAGCCTTCCGGCGGGCTGACGCGCCGGATCGTCCTCAGCCAAAAAGCGAAGGATCTGCCATGACCGAAACCCTTTTGCGCGGCCGTACGTTCACATTTCTGCGCTGGCCCGAAGCGCTCGACGATCATGGAGCGTGGCGCTATGAGGAAGACGGCGGCCTCTTGATGAAGGATGGCAGGATCGTCGCCGCCGGTTCCTATGCCGAGGTCGAGGCTAAAGCGGGCGAGGGCGCAAGCAAGATCGACCACCGGCCGCACCTGCTGATGCCCGGCTTCATCGACGCACATGCCCATTTCCCGCAGATGCAGGTCATCGCCTCTTATGGCGCGGAACTGCTGGAATGGCTCAACACATACACCTTCCCGGAAGAAACGAAATTCCTGAACGCCCAGCACGGCCGCCGCATCGCGCGCCTGTTCCTCGACGAAGTGATCCGCCACGGCACCACCACGGTCGCCGCCTATTGCTCGGTGCACAAGGAGTCTGCGCAAGCCTTCTTCGCCGAGTCGCACGACCGCGACATGCTCAACATCGCCGGCAAGGTGATGATGGACCGCAATGCGCCTGACGGGCTCACCGACACGCCGCAGTCCGGCTACGACGACTCGAAGGCGCTGATCGCCGAATGGCACGGCAAGGGCCGCCAGAATTATGCCATCACGCCGCGCTTCGCCATTACCTCGACCCCGCAGCAGATGGAGATGGCCGGCGCCCTGGCGAAGGAATTTCCCGATCTGCACATCCAGACGCATCTGTCGGAAAACCATGCCGAGATCGCCTATACCTGCGAACTCTATCCGCAGGCGAAGGACTACACGGACGTCTATGCGCATTACGGCCTGCTGGGGGCGCGCACGCTGCTTGGCCACTCCATCCATCTGTCCGAACGCGAGGCGGACGCCCTTTCCGACACCGGCTCGGTGGCGGTTTTCTGCCCTACCTCCAACCTCTTCCTCGGCTCCGGCCTGTTCGACTACCAGCGCTATCGCCGCCGCGAGAAGCCCCTGCGCATCGCGGCGGCCACGGATGTCGGCGGCGGCACCAACTATTCCATGCTGCGCACCATGGACGAGGGCTACAAGGTGATCGCCTTGCAGGGCGAGAAACTGAACCCCTTCCAGTCCTTCTGGCAGATCACGCGCGGCAACGCCGAGGCCCTCTCTGTAGCCGGCCGCGTCGGCACGCTGGAGGAAGGCACCGAAGCCGATATCGTTGTGCTGGACAGCCGTGCCACTTCCGTCATGGAGCTGCGCATGGAAACGGTGACGTCCCTCGCCGAGGAACTGTTCCTGTTGCAGACATTGGGCGACGACCGCGCCGTGCGGGAAGTGTATGTCGCCGGCAAACCGGCAAAGAGCGTCATTGCCGGGTAACGCAGCGTCACGCGGCTTGACCGCTCGGGTGCGGCCGTACAAAGAAATGGCATAATTGGGGAAGGAGCCTTTGACCGTGGACCCGAAGCCGTTTCTTGCCTCGATCTTCGAGGCGGCTGTTGCCGCCGCCGATCCGGAGCGGACGATCCGCGACCACCTGCCCGAACGGCCCAAAGGGCGCACCGTCGTCATCGGCGCCGGCAAGGGCGCGGCGCAGATGGCGGCCGCCTTCGAAAAGGTCTGGGACGGGCCTGTCAAGGGTCTTGTCGTCACCCGCTACGGTTATGGCGCGGCGACGAAACGGATCGAACTGATCGAGGCTGCCCATCCCGTGCCCGACGATGCCGGGCTCGAAGCCGGACAGCGCCTGTTGCGGCTGGTGGAGGGGCTCAGCGAGGACGATCTCGTCGTGGCGCTGGTCTGCGGCGGCGGCTCGGCCCTGCTGCCGGCCCCGGCCGGTTCGCTGACGCTGGATGACGAAATCGCGGTCAATGAAGCACTTTTGGCCTCGGGCGCGCCGATCTCGGTCATGAACGCCATCCGCAAACATGTCTCCGCCATCAAGGGCGGCAGGCTGGCGGCCGCCGCCTGGCCGGCGCGTGTGGTGTCGCTGATCGTGTCGGACATTCCGGGCGACAATCCGGCGCTGGTGGCGTCCGGCCCCACGGTGCCTGACGCAGCCAGCCGTGCGGATGCGCTGAAGGCTGTCCAAACCTATGGCATCGAGCTGCCGGAACGTGTGATGGCGCATCTCAACTCGCCGGAAGCCGACGCGCCGCGCCCCGACGATGAGCGCTTCGCCCGCAACGAGGTGAAGCTGATCGCCTCGGCCGCGGTTTCGCTGGAGGCAGCCGCCGCTGAGGCGAAAAGGCAAGGCATCGAGGCCGTCATCCTGTCCGATTCCATCGAGGGCGAGGCGCGCGAGGTTGGTTCGGTCCATGCCGCAATAGCCCGCGAGATCGCCACCCGTAACCGGCCTTTCCAAAAGCCCGTGCTGCTGCTGTCGGGTGGCGAAACGACAGTGACGCTGCGGGCCAAAGGCAAGGGCGGCCGCAACACCGAATTCCTGCTGTCCTTCGCGCTCGGCATCGACGGCGTCGACGGCATCCATGCGCTGGCGGCCGACACCGACGGCATCGACGGTTCCGAGGACAATGCCGGTGCTTTCTGCGATGGCGAAACCGTGCGCCGCATGCGGGCCTCCGGCGTCGATGCGCGCGCCATGCTGGCCGCCAACAATGCGTGGACGGCGTTCCATGCAGTGGACGACCTGTTCGTTCCGGGGCCGACCGGCACGAATGTCAACGACCTGCGCGCCATTCTGGTGCGCTGAAGCTTTATGTAAGTTTCTGCTTACATATTCTGCCTACACCTCATGCAGATAGAGGTGGTAGTCCAGTTCGCTCACCGTGCGTGCGACCCGGAAATATTCGGCCTGCTTTATGGCGGTGAAGGTGTTGTGCAGGTCAGGTCCCAGCGCCTCGCGCAGGAACGCAGATGCAGTTGCCGCATCGATCGCTGCCCGCCAGTCCGCCGGCATGGCGCTGTCGCCGCTGTCGGCCTCATAGCCGTTGCCGGTCGTTTCCGGACCGGGGTCGAGCTGTTCCTCTATGCCCTTGGCAATACCCGCCAGAACGGTGGCTGCAACCAGATAGGGATTGGCATCGACGCCGGACGGACGATGCTCGATGCGCCGGTTCTTCGCGTCTCCGGCCGGCACACGCAGCGCCACCGAGCGGTTGTTGACGCCCCATGTCGGCGCCACCGGAGCATAGGATTGCGAGACGAAGCGCCGCCAGGAATTGGCGTGCGGGGCGAAAACCAGCATGGATTCGGCCATGGTGGCGGCAAGCCCGCCCAACGCATGAAGCAGCAGCGGCGACCATGTTTCGCCCGGCTTTTCGGTGAAGGCGTTCTGCCCCTCGCGGTCGAGCAGGGAAACATGCAGATGCATGCCGGAGCCGGCATATTGCTCGATGGGCTTGGCCATGAAGCATGCGGTGACGCCGTGGCGGCGCGCCTGTGCACGCACGATGCGCTTCAGCATCACCAGATCGTCGGCGGCGCGCAATATATCCTTGCGGTAGTTAAGCGTAAGCTCGTACTGACCGGGTGCGTATTCCGAGATCACCGTCTCGGCCGGAATGCCCTGTTCCTTCGCCGCCGCATAGATGTCAGAGAACAGCGGCTCCATGCCGTGGAGGTGATCGACGGAATAGACTTCCGTCTTGGCCGAACGCCGCCCGTCCAGCACCGCGCCGGCAGGCTGTACCTTGCCTTCGGCGTCGCGCTCATTGGCAAGCAGGAAGAATTCCAGCTCGAAGGCGCCGGCCGGATGCAGGCCCTTTTCGGCCAGCTTTGCTACCTGTCGTGCCAGCGCATGGCGTGGGTCCGAACTCATCGGCGCGCCGTCGAGGTGGTACATGGCCATCAGCACCTGTCCGCGCGCCGGGCTGGTGCCGTAAAGCGGCACCAATGTTCCCGGGACAGGCCACGCACGCAGGTCGCCGTCGCCCGAATCCCAGATCAGCCCGGTTTCGTGAACGTCCTCGCCAGTGATGTCGAGGCCGAGAATCGAGATCGGCATGTGCCTGCCGCCTGTGTACAGGCTCGACAGCTCATGACGGCGGATGATCTTGCCGCGCCCGACGCCATTGGCGTCGGTCAGCACGATGTCGAAGGCTTCGATCTCCGGATGGGCGTCGAGAAAAGCCTGGGCTTCGCCGGGCGTCGAGCCCGAGGGGGAGGTCATGATGGGTATCTCCGGAAAGGAATGCCGATTTGCCAATACGGGTAATCGACGCAAGCGTGATGATCAATCGGTGAGCCGTTTCACGACATCGCCGAAGGCACGGATCAGCCGGTCCACCTGCGCGGGCCTCGTGGCAGGGGAAATCAGCATCATGTTGTGGAAGGGGGCGATCAGCACGCCACGGTTGACCAGCGCGACATGGAGCGCCGCTTCCAGTTCCGGCGCATGGGCGGCTTCCGCCTCGCCGCCATTTTTCAAAGGCCCCGGCGCGCAGATGAACTCGACCCGCGCACCGACCCGCGCGACGTGCCAGGGCAGGCGATAGCGGTCGATGACGGCGGTGAGCCCGGCGTCGAGGCGCCGCGCCAGATGCTCCATATGAGCGTAGTTATCCGCCGTCATCACCTCTTCGAGCGTGGCGCGCATGGCTGCGAATTGCAGCGGATTGGCGGACAGGGTGGTGCCCATGCCGGAATAGCCGGGTTCATGGGTGCGCCGGTAATCGGCGTAGCGCGAGGCGACATCCTCGCTCATCCCCCACACGCTGGCCGGCACGCCCCCGGCCACCGGCTTGCCGAGCACGAACAGGTCCGGCTCCAGCCCGAAGGCGCGCGTGTAGCCGCCTGGGCCGGTCGAAATTGTATGCGTCTCATCGATCAGGAGCAGCGTGCCGGCATCGCGGGTCAGGCGGCGCAGTGCCGCGTGGAAGTCCGGATCGGGCAGGACCATGCAGGAATTGGTCAGCACCGGCTCGGTGATGACGCAGGCCACGTCCCTGTCGGCAAGCGCGGCCCCGAGGGCCGCAATGTCGTTGAACTCCACGATCTTCGCCATGCGTGTCAGGTCGCGGAATTCACCGGCCAGTCCCGGCCTGTTGACCGGCTTTCCGTCCTTCAGCCGCACCATCGTCTCGTCGACCGCACCGTGATAGCAGCCATTGAAGACGAGGATCTTTTCGCGCCCCGTCACCGCGCGGGCTACGCGCAGTGCGAAGCGGTTGGCGTCGGTGGCCGTGGTGGCGATCTGCCAGAAGGGCAGGCCGAATTTCTCCTGCAACAGCGGACCTGTGGCCAGCGCATCTTCCGAGGGCAGCATGTAGGTGAGGCCGCGCCCCGCCTGCCTGCGGATGGCGCGCGCCACCGGTGGCGGCGAATGGCCGAACATCGAGCCGGTATCGCCAAGGCAGAAATCGTCCAGCCGGTTGCCGTCGATGTCGGTGATGGTGGCCCCGCGCGCCTGATCGACAAGGATAGGGAAGGGCGTCGGCCAGTCCTTCATCCAGTGCATCGGCACGCCGTCGAGGAAGCCGGCAATGCCGTTGCCCAGCCTTGCGGCGGTTTTGGGCCGGGCCTCGCGGAACGTCTCCGCTTCACTCTCGCGCAGAGCGCCTATGCGCTCCTGTCCGATCCCGCCCTGCGCCTGTCCGCTGCCCGCCATGTCCTGTCCGCTACAAAAGAACCGGCGTCACTATAGAGGGGCGTTCAGGCACGGCAACTGGCCGCGCGGCGAATCTCCATTGGCTCAGCGCGGGCTTGACCTGTTGCCGGCGATGTCGATCATGCGGCGTTTCAGGAGCAGGTCGCGATGCGTGCAGTCATCTGGTTCTTCCCGGCAATGCTGGCATCCGGCCCGGTTGCGGCTTCGGGCGGATTTTCATGCAGCGCCGAAGGCAAAGCGGTGTCGATCGAGGTGAGCGGCGGCGTCACCCACGGCATGGGCAGCCCGGTGTTCAGCCTTCAGGGCGCAATCGAAATCGGTGACGATGCCGTGGCCGAGGATCTGCGCAAGGTGGTCTTCGAGCGCGGGCATCTGGCGCAGTACTGGCTGGATGGCTCCGAATTGCGGCTGGTTCTCTATCGCGAGCGGGAAGGCGACCGGCCGCATGGCTATGCCGAACTCACGATGAAGACGGTGGCGGGTGAGGCTGGAACCTTTGCGGGCGGCTATGCGCTCGAAGTGTTCGATATGGCCGGGGCAACCGGCGGTGAGGGGAAAACCGTTATCTTCGAGGGCAAGGTGTCCTGTTCCGTTGAGTGAAATCCAGCTCTCTTAACCGGCCCGGTCCTTTCAGCCCGCAATGTCGATGACGCCGCAATCGCCGGCAGCACTGCCGAACGCGATGCGGCGCTCTTCGCTGTCCCATGCCATGGAGGTGATCGCTCCCTTGCCGGGGCGGCGCAGAAGCACCTCCTTGCCGTCGGCGAAACGCGCCGCCATCACCATGCCATCGTCATAGCCGATGGCTGCGACCTCCTGGCTGGGGTGGCAGCTCACGCATGTGACCATGGCGTTGCCGCGTGTGCCGAGCTCCAGGGGTGCCTTGCCCATCGGCCCGTCCTTGCCATGAAAGGGCCAGACGATGGCCGCCGGCGCGCCCGAGCTGGCCAGCCAGCGGCCCTTCGGCGACCATGACAGGCTCTTCACCTTGGCCGGATAGCCTGTCATGCGCATATGCTTGCCATCGGCCAGCTTCCAGCCGTGCAGGGCGTTCTCCTGCATGGTGGTGACGAGGAAATTGCCGTCCGGCGAGAAGGCGATGCCGGTATGCGCGCCCGCCCATTCCAGCTCGGCCGGTTTGCCCTCGGTGGCGGCGAAACGCAGGGTCGCGCCATTATAGCGGGCAACGCCTATGCGCATGCCCTTGGGCGCGAAGGCGATGCCTTCCACAGAGCGCGGATGGGTGAATTCCTTCACCTTTCCGTCCGCGAACCGCACGAAGGCGGTGCGCCCGGAAGCGTAGGCGATCGCGCCTTGCGGGCCTGCCGCGACGCTGGTGATCCATTTGCGTCCGGCCTCGGCCAGTTGCTCCACCGCGCCGCCAGCCTTGACGGAGAACACCTTGCCGTCCTCGCCACCGGTGATCAGCCGGTCGTTGGCGCTGTCGTAAAAGGCGCACAGCAATCCGTCATTGGACTGTTCGGTCTTGTGGCCATGGTCCAGCCGATGGATGGAGCCGTCGGCGAGCGCGAAATGCGGAACGTCATCGAGAAATACAGCGGCCACGCAATGGCCTTCGAGATCGAGCGGGGCAACTGTCGGCATGTCCGGATCACGCCGCCTGACACGCTTCGAAGCTCTTCCTTAGCCGGTCGGCGTCGAGCTCGCGGCCGATGAACACGAGCCGGCTTTCATGCTTCTCGTCGTCCTTCCAGGTGCGCTGGTGGTCGCCTTCGATGATCATGTGGACGCCCTGGATGACGTAGCGTTCGGGGTCGTCCCTGAAGGCGACGATGCCCTTGAGGCGCAGGATGTTCGGGCCTTCCATCTGCGTGATCTTCTCGATCCACGGGAAGAACTTCTTCGGATCCATCTCGCCGCCGCGCAGCGATACGGACTGCACCGTCACGTCGTGGATCGGCGAGACGTGGTCGTGCCCGTGATGGTCATGATGGTGGTGATCGTGCCCGTCATGATGGTGGTGATGATCGTGATCGCAGTCGGGGCCGCAGACATGATCATGGTCGTGAGCTTCGAGGAAGTGCGGGTCGTTTTCCAGCGCGCGCTTGAGGTCGAAAGCGCCGCGGTCCAGAACCTCGGCCAGATCGACACCGGAGCGCTGGGTGCGGTGGATCTTCGCCGCCGGATTGATGGCGCGCACCGTGGCTTCCACCGCGCGCAACTCGTCCTCGGAAACGAGGTCGGTCTTGTTGAGCACGATAACGTCGGCGAAGGCGATCTGGTCCTCGGCTTCTTTCGAATCCTTCAGGCGAAGCGGCAGGTGCTTGGCGTCGACCAGCGCCACCACGGCGTCCAGCTTGGTTTTGGAGCGCACGTCGTCGTCCATGAAGAAGGTCTGCGCCACGGGGGCAGGGTCGGCGAGGCCGGTGGTCTCGACCACGATGGCGTCGAAGCGGCCGGGGCGGCGCATCAGACCCTCGACCACGCGGATCAGGTCGCCGCGCACCGTGCAGCACACGCAGCCATTGTTCATCTCGTAGATTTCCTCGTCGGATTCCACGATGAGGTCGTTGTCGATGCCGATCTCGCCGAACTCGTTGACGATGACGGCATAGCGCTTGCCGTGGTTCTCCGACAGGATGCGGTTGAGCAGGGTGGTCTTGCCGGAGCCGAGATAGCCGGTCAGCACGGTGACGGGGATTTGCGCCCCGGTTTCATCCGCTCCGGTCTCGGTGGATCGTGTGTCGCTCATCTGAGTGTCGCTCATGGGAACCTCGAAATGGATATGCGCTCCATATAGGACGTGGCCGCCGCGATTGCACGGGTCAAAAACGGGCATCTGCGCACGGGTTTCAATCCGGATTGTTTGTCATCTAACTGAAATAAACATCTGTCATTAGCCGTTGCATGCGCCGCGAAACTTGCCGGCAAAGCTGTTTGCGGCGCGCATCTTTGGAAGCGCGATTGCCAACCGGTTCGTGTCGGGCCATGGTTGCGGCGCGTATGCAGTCGAGAGGACGATATGGCCAAGGCTGACAGAACGGCTACGATGAACCGCCTGCATTCGGCCGCGCGGCTTGCGCGCACCGCGCTTGCGGCGCGTCTTCTGGAGCACGGTTTCTACGCCGGGCAGGACCAGATCATGCTGGCGCTGGATCGCGACGATGGCCAGACCCCCGGCGCTCTGGCCGACCGGCTGGGCGTACGTCCGCCCACCATCACCAAGACGATCAACCGCCTCCAGGCGCAGGGGTTTCTGGAAAAGCGAACCTCGAATTCCGATGCCCGGCAGGCGCATATCTTCCTCACCGAGGCTGGCCGCGAAATGATCGTGGCCATCGAGAAATCGGTCAAGAAGACAGAAAAGCAGGCGCTCAAGGGTCTCGACAAGAAAGACCAGAAGGCTCTGGCGAAGCTCCTTGCCCGTATCGAGGCCAATCTGACCAACGAGGAAATCGTCTTCACCGACGACGAGCCCGAGACGGAAGCCGAGCCGAAGACGGAAGGCAAGAGTGCCGCGAAAGCCGAGGACGAGGAAATCGCCGGGGCGGATGCCTGAATACGGCCGCTTCCAACGGTGTTGAGGCCAGCGCCATCTTCGTGACAGGCCAGCCGCATTAGCACTTGCGGAGTGGCCCGGACTGTCCCAAAGCTCGCAAGACAAGTTCAGCGATCCGGCTTTGGCGTGAGTTCCCCCAGTCGTTCACAAGACAGCGCGGCCCCCGTCGCGGCGATCCTCTACATGGGCGCCGCCTATGTCCTGTTCACCTTTCTCGACTCGTCGAGCAAATATCTTGTGCTTGCCGGCATTGCGCCGATGTTCATCGCATGGATGCGCTTTGCAGGCCATGTCGTGCTCGTTGCCGGGCTGTTCAGAAGTTGGCGCGATCCTTCGCGCTTCCGCGCCGCAAGCCTGACCGCCCATGTCGTACGCGGGGCTTTGCTGTCGGGCTCCACCATCTTCAACATACTTGCGCTGCGCTACCTGCAACTGGCCGAGACGACCTCGATCTATTTCTTCGGGCCCATGGTCATCGCGGCGCTTGCCGGACCTTTGCTGGGCGAATGGGCCGGCTGGCGGCGCTGGCTGGCGATCCTTGCCGGTTTCGCCGGTGTTCTGGTCATCACCCGGCCGGGCGTCGGGGTGTTCGGCATCGGCCATGTGTTCGCCCTTTGCTCGATGTTGTCGAACTCGATCTATGTGATCATGACCCGGCGCATGTCGGCCACCGAAACCCCTGAAAGCCTGATCTTCTATTCAGCCCTTGCACCGATGATCCTGTTGACGCCGGCGCTGTTCTACATCGGGTGGCCATCGCCGGGCTCTCCCTTTCAGTGGTTCATCCTGCTGTTGCTTGGTCTGTTCGGCGGTCTCGGCCACTGGTGTCTGATCCAGGCCTACCGACAGGCGACCACTACGGCGCTCGCGCCCTATCCCTATATGCAGATGGTGTGGATGATCCTTGCCGGATGGCTGATCTTCGGCCAGCTTCCCGACGGCTGGACCCTTGTCGGAGCCGCCATCATCGTGGCAAGCGGCCTCTATATAGTGCATCGGGAGCACCGGTTGCGCGTGCGGAACCGGGCGATTCCCGCCGCCGAAGCCGAGGCCGTGGCGAAAAAGCTTTGACTCGGCCGGCAACGATGGCATAAGCCGCATTTAAAAAATTTAAATGATGCGGGGAGCAGTAGCGCTGGCTCAGAAGGTCAAGCTTTCCACGATCGCTGACGCGCTTGGCGTGTCGACGGCAACGGTGTCGCTCGCACTTCGCGACAGTCCGCTGGTGGCCGCATCGACCCGCGAACGCATCAAGGAACATGCGCGCGAGATCGGCTATATCTACAATCGGCGCGCGGCGTCGCTGCGCACCTCCCGCTCGGGCATCGTGGGCGTCGTCGTCCACGACATCATGAATCCGTTCTATGCGGAAATCCTGCGCTCCATCGAGCATGAGCTGGATCGCTCGCGCCAGACCTTCCTGCTGTCCAACCACTACGACAAGCTCGACAAGCAGCGCACCTTCATCGACACGCTGCTGCAACTCGGCGCCGACGGCGTGATCATGTCCCCGGCCATCGATACCCCTGCAAGCGACATCCGCATGGCCGAGGATAACGGCCTGCCGGCGGTTCTGATCGCGCGCGATGTCGAGGGCGCGCATGTGCCGGTGTTCCGCGGCGACGACGCCTACGGAACCGCGCTCGCCACCAACCATCTGATCTCGCTCGGTCACAGGCGCATCGCCATGGTCGGCGGCACGGACCAGACTTCGACAGGTCGCGACCGCTATCAGGGCTATCTGCGCGCCATGCGGGAGGCCGGGCTCGAAGTCCATCCCTCATGGCGCATAGCCGGCCCGCGCACCAAGCAGGGGGGCTTCGAGGCGGCGAACCAGTTGCTGGCGCTCAAGGACAAGCCGACTGCCGCCTGTTGCTGGAACGACCTCGTCGCCATCGGTCTCATGAATGGCATTGCGCGTGCGGGGCTGACGCCCGGCGTGGACATTTCCGTGACCGGCTACGACGATCTGGAGGAAGCGGCCATCGCAACGCCCGCCCTCACCACGGTCTGGAACGGCCAGCGCGAGGTCGGCCGGCGCGCGGCCAGCGCGCTGCTCGACAAGCTCAACGGTCAGGCCGTCGGCCAGACCCAGGAACTCATCAGGCCGGAACTGCATGTACGCCAGTCCACCGGCCGTCCCGTGGAGCGTTAAGTTCATGACCGCAGCCGCCGCGCCCGTCACCGTTCTCGTTTCGGGAAAGGTGCACGATCATGTCGTGAAGCGCATCGGAGATGCGTTCCGGCTGATCCACATCGATCGCTCCGACCCGTCATTGCTGTCGCCGCAGGACATTGCGGCCGTGCGCGGAATTTCGGCCTTCGGTGGTGTGGATGCGGCGTTCATCGATGCGTTTCCCAATCTGGAAATCATCGCCAATTTCGGTGTCGGGTACGATTCGGTGGATGCCGTTCATGCCGGCGTCAGGGGCATCATGGTCACCAACACGCCGGACGTGCTGACGGAGGAAGTGGCAGACCTGACGGTTGGCCTTCTGCTGGCGACCCTGCGCGAGATTCCGAAGGCCGAAGCATGGCTCCGGCAGGGGAAATGGGTAAAGGAAGGCGGCTACAGGCTGAGCCCGCTCAGCCTGCGCGGCCGGCGCATCGGCATCTTCGGGCTCGGACGAATCGGCCTCGCGGTGGCGAAGCGGCTGGAGGCTTTCGGCGTTTCCATCGCCTATCACAATCGCAGGCCGGTCGAGGGTGTATCCTACGCCTATTTCGCGACGCTCAGGGACCTCGTCGAGGCCGTCGATACGCTGGTGTCGATTGCGCCGGGTGGCGCAGCCACTGAAAAGGCGATCAACGCCGACATTCTGAAGGCGCTGGGGCCGGAAGGCGTGCTCGTCAATACGGGGCGTGGCAGCACGGTCGATGAGGATGCGCTTGCGGCCGCGCTCTGCGACGGTACGATAGCCGCCGCCGGTCTCGATGTGTTCGCCGACGAGCCGAATGTGCCGCAGGCGCTGCTCGATGCGCCGAACACCCTGCTTCTGCCTCACATCGCTTCGGCGTCCGTGGTCACGCGCAGGGCCATGGCCGATCTGTGCGTCGACAATCTCGTTTCATGGTTTTCCGTGCGCAAGGCGCTGACGCCGGTGCCGGAAACGGCGCATGTGAAGGCGAGGTAGCGGGCTTATTCGGCCGCAGACCGGGCGGCCAGCCTGGCGGCGGCGTGCTGGCGTACGGCATCGCCGAACGCCCTGAACACCTTCTGCGACACGCTGTCGGACTTCACCCAGTATTCGGGATGCCATTGCACGCCGACTGCGAAGGCCCGCGCATCCTTCACCGAAACGGCCTCCACCGTCCCGTCCTCGGCCACGGCCTCGATCTGGAGCTTCGGCGCCAGCCGCTCGGCCGCCTGCCGGTGTACGGAGTTAACCGCGATGTCGCCGGCGCCGAGCACGCCGGCAAGGCAGGAGCCGGGTTTGATCGTCACCTTTTGCCGGATGGCGAAACGTTCGTCCTGATCGTCGCTCACCGGAGCGCGGTGATCGAGCACGCCCTCGCGCTCCTGGATTTCGCTGGCCAGCGTGCCGCCCATCGCCACGTTGAGCTCCTGAATGCCGCGGCAGATCGCAAGCAGCGGCACGCCGCGCTCGATGGCCTTGCGGATGAGCGGCAGGGTGGTGGAGTCGCGGGCTTCGTCGTAGGGGCCGTTCGCCTCGCTGGAATCGCCTCCGTAGAGTGCGGGATGAACGTTGGTTTTCGAGCCGGTCAGCATCACGCCGTCGACGGCCGACAGCAATGCATCGAGATCGAGGCGCTCTCCGAACGAGGGCACCATGACGGGAAATGCCCCCGCACCGGCCACCACCGCCTCCAGATATTGCTGCGGCGTTGCATGCCAGGTGTAGTTTTCAAACTGTCTGACATCTGTCGAGACGGCAATCAGAGGCTGCGTCATGATGCGGGAACCCGGTACCTGCCTGGAAATCGGTCTCTCCGGAAATAGGAGCTTTGCAGCGCATTTACCACGGCCACCATCGACCTGTGAAGGAGACCAGCTTCAGATCAGGCCGGAATGCTATTGCGCTTGATGCTACGATGGATGCATCCTGCCGCAGGGTGATTTGGAATGGGGATACAAGAACGACATTGTGCACGATTGTCGGTTTCTGCCTTCTAAAAGTTTTTTTAATGCGATTGTGTCATTACTTCCGCATGGATGAGTGCCGGATGTGACCGCGATCAAGCGAAAAGAGCTGCCTGACGACGTCTACATTCCGTTCGTGGAGACGCTGTTCCGCGACGGCTTCACTCTCGCTATCGGTATCTCCGCCCAGACGGCTCTCATGTGTCTGGTCTGGGCAAAGTCCGGCAACCACTCCTATCTGGTCCTGGCGGCCGTTCTGGTCATGGTGGGCGTCGTGCGCGTCCTCAACATGCGCCGCTTCTCGGCCCTGCCGTCCGCCGAAACGCGCCAGGAAGCGCGGCGGCGCGAAAACCGCTACATAATCTATGGCGCCATGCACGGGCTTGTGCTGGGCACCTTCTGTCTGGTCGCCATCTATACCGCGCAGGACGCCTTTTCCGAGATTGCCGCCGTCTGTATCGTTCTTGCCACCGCAACCGGCATTGCCGGCCGCAACTACGGCTCGCCGAGGATGGTCAACATCCTCATCCTGACGCTGGCCTGCCCCATGGCGCTGGGCTTCATCCTGCGCGGCGATTTCTACCATGTGACGCTGGGCTTTCTGTCGGTGCCCTTCCTGCTCGCCATCCACCGCTATGCCGACACGGTGCGCGACGTGCTGTTCACCGCCATATCGGCGGAAAAGCTGGCCAACAGGCTGGCGCAGCGCTTCAACCGGGCGCTCAACACCATGCCGCACGGGCTCATCATGCTCGATCCGGACGGCAAGGTTGTCGTCGCCAATGCCGAAGCGGCCCGCCTGCTGTCGATCCATTCGCCCGACGACCTGCTCGGGCGCTCGGTCCATTCGCTGCTGATGCGCGGCGTGGTGGGCGGCATGCTGACACGCAAGGACTGCCAGTTCATCGAGACGCAATTGACGAGGGCGTTGCGCGAAGGCCGGGACCGCAAGGTCCTTGTCGGTTTTTCCAATGGCCAGCACTATGAGTTCTCCGCGCGTGAAGGCAGTCAGGAACTCGGCGTCATCACTTTCGAGGACGTGACCGCGCGTGTCGAGGCGGAAGAGCGCATCCGGTTCATGGCCCGCTACGACAGCCTCACCGGCCTGCTCAACCGCGCCTACTTTCACGAACTGGTCGAGGAAAGCATGGCTTCCGGCGACCAGAGCCGCTATTGCGCCATCGCCACCATCGACCTCGACGACTTCAAGAGCGTCAACGATACGGTTGGCCATCCGGTCGGCGACGGGCTGATCTACGCGGTGGCGGAGCGTCTTGCCGTCTTTTCGGCGCCGGGCATCAAGATCAGCCGCTTCGGCGGTGACGAGTTCATGGTGTTCTTCGACCGGGTGGAAAGCGAAAGCCACCTCGCGCGGATGCTGGATGACATCTTCACCGGTCTCAAAGGCGAGGTCGATGTCGCGGGTCATGTGCTGCGCGTTCAGATAAGCGCCGGCGCCGTTCTGGCCCGCGTCGAGACGAGCGATGTCGACGAGATGATCGTCAAGGCCGACCTCGCGCTCTACAAGGCCAAGGAGCTTGGCAAGAACGGCTGGCAATTGTTCGAATCGTCGATGGACGATGCCTTCCGCGACCGGCAGAGGATGAAGGCCGATCTGCGCAGCGCCGTCGAGGCGGGCACCTTGCGGGTCGTTTACCAGCCGATCGTGGCCATGGCGACGATGCGCATCTCCGGCTGCGAGGCGCTCTGCCGCTGGGATCATCCCGAACTCGGCCCGATTTCGCCCGGCGTTTTCATTCCGCTGGCGGAAGAGATGGGCATCATCTCGCAGATCAGCACCTTCATGCTGAATGCCGCCTGTGCCGAATGCTCCAGATGGCCGGAGCACACCAATGTCTCGGTCAATCTGTCGGCCAAGGACTTCCGCAACCGGGACGTGGTCCAGAAGGTCCGCGATGCGCTCGCGGCGTCCGGGCTGGCCCCGCATCGCCTCGAAGTGGAAGTGACGGAAACGGCGCTGCTCGACGACAAGTCGGAAACGCGCCAGATCCTGCACGATCTCAAGGCGCTCGGCGTGCACATCGCCCTCGACGATTTCGGCACCGGCTATTCGAGCCTCAGCTATCTGCACAAGCTGCCGCTGGACAAGGTCAAGATCGATCGCGCCTTCCTGTCGGACCTGACGCAGAGTTCGCGCTCGCTGGAACTGCTCAAGGGCATCGTGGCGCTGTCGCGTTCACTGGGGCTGGTCGTGACCATCGAGGGTGTCGAGACCTTCGAGCAGCTTCGCATCCTGTCGCGGCAGGTCGAGCCGGAACTCGTCCAGGGTTTTCTGTTCGGCGCTGCCCTCAGCGCATCCGGCATCGAAACCATGTCCACCGCGCGCTGGCCCTTCGCGCATGAAGAGATCGTGGCCTCCCGCACAAGCCGCAGCTAGGCTGCAGTGACGATTTAACGTCTTGGGATTCCCATTTGGTTGCAAATCAGATTCTATTCTTGCCTTTGGAGGTTAGGATGGAAGGTGAGGTTCTTCGCGACGATCAATGGG
>JAIPUZ010000096.1 GCA_022833215.1 Mesorhizobium sp.
CCCACTGCCGATCGCTCAGCCAGAACTCTCCTGCCATGATCCAAACTCCAGCGTTTTTGAGCTTGAATCATGAAAACTTAAACTAATCAATACTATGATTGGGTTTGGAACCTAAGGCAGGCGCTTGACCGTGGCCATCGCCGATGGTGCAGGTTGATCTGATCGGCCTGTCCGTCGGCATGGGCCGGGACGGGATCGTGCTGCGGGTGCGGGGCTGCGCCGAGAGCCGGCGAGGGGAGCGCCGGCGAGCCAGCCAGCGGACCGCCGACCAAAAACTTCGCCGCTCTTCTCAATTCGCTATTGCAATTCATTCTTAAAAGCATATTAAGGTCGAAAGGCGCGCTTCTGAGATTTATTGCAACTGAGTTGCAATATCTTTTGTGCGGGGTGCCATCCGTTGCAAGCAAGATTCAGTCGTAAGAAGGAAACTCATATGTTCGACCTGCCGAGGCGTACGGTTCTCACCAGTCTGGTGGGTGGCGTCCTTGCCGCATTGCTGACGGCCGCTCCGGCTCAGGCGGCGGAAAAATTCAAGGCCGTCACCACTTTCACGGTCATCGCGGACATGGCGCAGAATGTCGCCGGCGATGCGGCCATCGTGGAATCCATCACCAAGCCGGGCGCCGAGATCCATGAATATCAGCCGACCCCGGGCGATATCCAGCGCGCGCAGGGCGCCGACCTCATCCTGTGGAACGGTCTCAACCTCGAACTGTGGTTCGAGAAGTTCTTCCAGCACCTGAAGGACGTGCCCGGCGTCGTGGTTTCCGACGGTGTCGAGCCGATGGGCATCGCCGAGGGCCCCTACAGCGGCAAGCCGAACCCGCACGCCTGGATGTCGCCGACTTCGGCGCTGATCTATGTCGACAACATCCGTGACGCCTTCGTGAAGCACGATCCGGAGAACGCCGCAACCTACAAGGCCAATGCCGAGGCCTACAAGGAAAAGATCAAGGCCGTCATCGATCCGATCAAGGCCGAGCTCGACGCGGTTCCGGAAGACCGGCGCTGGCTGGTATCGAGCGAAGGCGCCTTCTCCTATCTCGCCCGCGACTTCGGCCTGAAGGAGCTTTACCTGTGGCCGATCAACGCCGACCAGCAGGGCACGCCCCAGCAGGTGCGCAAGGTCATCGACGAGGTGAGGAAGAACGGCATCACAGTGGTCTTCTCCGAAAGCACCATTTCCGACAAGCCGGCAAGGCAGGTCGCGCGCGAGACCGGTGCGAAATACGGCGGCGTCCTCTACGTCGACTCGCTGACCGAAGTGGACGGCCCGGTGCCCACCTATATCGACCTGCTGCGGGTGACCTCCGACACCATCGCCAAGGGGCTCACTCAGGGCGACTGACCTCAAAGGAAATGATGACGTGACTACCCACATGAAAAACCCGGCCCGCCGCCCCGCATCTTCGGATGCGGGGCCAGTGGATTCGGGGTCCGGTATTGCGGTCCGGCAGGCAACCGTCACCTATCGCAACGGGCACACGGCGCTGCGAAACGCCAGCTTCGAAATACCCACCGGCACCATCGCTGCGCTCGTCGGTGTCAATGGTTCCGGCAAGTCGACGCTGTTCAAGGCCATCATGGGTTTCGTGCAACTGGCCAAAGGCGAAATCTCTGTGCTCGGCATGCCGGTGAAGCAGGCGCTGCGCCGCAACCTCGTCGCCTATGTGCCGCAGGCCGAGGAAGTCGACTGGAACTTTCCCGTTCTGGTCGAGGACGTGGTGATGATGGGCCGCTACGGCCATATGGGCATGATGCGCATTCCCCGCCGCGCCGACCACGAGGCGGTGGCGGCCGCCCTTGCCCGCGTCAACATGGGCGAGTTCCGCAAGCGGCAGATCGGCGAGCTTTCGGGTGGCCAGAAGAAGCGCGTCTTCCTCGCCCGCGCGCTGGCTCAGGACAGCCGCGTCATCCTGCTCGACGAACCTTTCACCGGCGTTGACGTCAAGACCGAGGAGCAGATCATCGCCCTGCTGCGTGAATTGCGCGACGAGGGACGGGTGATGCTGGTTTCCACTCACAATCTCGGTTCAGTGCCGGAATTCTGCGACCGCACTGTCCTCATCAAGGGCACGGTCCTCGATTACGGCCTCACCAGCCAGGTGTTCACGCAAGCCAATCTGGAGCGTGCCTTCGGCGGCGTGCTGCGCCACTTCGTTCTCGGCGGCGACCATCTGCACGAGGACGACGACCGCCGACGGCTCTCCGTCATCACCGACGACGAGCGGCCGCTGGTCTTCTATGGCGAGAAGGACAGCATGGAACACAAGCTCAGCGGGGGGCGCAAATGAGCCTGCTGCTGGAGCCCTTCTCCTATCACTACATGGTCAACGCCATGTGGGTGTCGGCGCTGGTCGGCGGCGTCTGCGCCTTCCTGTCGTGCTATCTGATGCTCAAGGGCTGGTCGCTGATCGGCGACGCGCTCTCGCACTCCATCGTGCCGGGCGTGGCGGGCGCCTACATGCTGGGCCTGCCCTTCTCCATCGGCGCTTTCTTTTCCGGCGGGCTTGCGGCGGCGGCCATGCTCTTCCTCAACCAGCGCACCAAGCTGAAGGAAGACGCCATCATCGGCCTCACCTTCTCCGCCTTCTTCGGGCTTGGGCTGTTCATGGTGTCGATCTCGCCGACCTCCGTTTCCATCCAGACCATCGTGCTTGGCAATATCCTCGCCATCACCCCGGAAGACACGCTCCAGCTCGCCATTATCGGCTTCCTGTCGCTGGCCGTGCTGCTTGTGAAATGGAAGGACCTGATGGTCACCTTCTTCGATGAGAGCCACGCCCGCACCATCGGTCTCAACCCGACGCTGCTCAAGATCATGTTCTTCACCCTGCTTTCGGCCTCGACTGTCGCCGCCATGCAGACGGTGGGCGCTTTCCTCGTCATCTGCATGGTGGTCACCCCGGGCGCCACCGCCTATCTGCTGACCGACCGCTTTCCGCGCCTTCTGGCGCTGGCCGTCGCCATCGGCGCGCTGACCAGCTTCATCGGCGCCTATGTCAGCTATTTCCTCGATGGAGCGACGGGCGGCATCATCGTGGTGCTGCAGACGACGGTGTTTCTGGCTGCTTTCCTGTTTGCGCCGAAGCACGGCATGCTGGCGGCACGCCGCAAGGCTGCCGCAGCGCTGAAGGAGGCTGTGCCATGAGCTTCCTCCAAACGCTCGCTTCGCCCTTCCAGTTCGACTTCATGGTCAACGCCATGGTCATCTCGGTTCTGGTGGCGATCCCGATGGCCCTGTTGTCCTGCTTCCTCGTGCTCAAGGGCTGGTCGCTGATGGGCGATGCCATCAGCCACGCCGTCTTTCCGGGCGTGGTGATCGCCTACATTGTCGGCTTTCCCTATGCCATCGGGGCCTTCGCCGCCGGCATGTTCGCCGCCGTCGCCACCGGCTTCCTGAAGGACAACAGCCGCATCAAGCAGGATACGGTTATGGGCATCGTCTTTTCCGGCATGTTCGGGCTCGGACTGGTGCTCTACGTCAAGATCCAGTCGGACGTCCACCTCGACCACATATTGTTCGGCGACATGCTGGGCGTCTCGTGGAGCGACATCGCCATGTCGGCCATCATCGCCGCGGTCACGGCAAGCATCATTCTGGTGAAGTGGCGTGACTTCCTGCTCCATGCCTTCGATCCGGCGCAGGCGCAGGCGGTGGGGCTGCATGTCAGGCTGCTGCACTACGGGCTGCTGGCGCTGATCTCGCTGACCATCGTCGGCGCGCTGCAGGCGGTGGGCATCATCCTCGCCATCGCCATGCTGATCGCGCCCGGCGCCATCGCCTTCCTGCTGGTGCGCACCTTCTCGCGCATGCTGGCTGTGTCGGTGCTGGTCGCCGTGGCAGCGTCATTCCTTGGCGTCTATGCCTCCTTCTTCATCGACAGCGCGCCGGCCCCCACCATCGTGCTGCTGATGACGATCTTCTTCCTTGCCGCCTTCGTTCATGCCACGCGCAGGGCGGCGCGGACCCGGTTGCGGGAAGCGGCGATTACGAAAGCCTGATCGCCTTTCCCTGCAAAGGCGAGGCCGGACATGGCGGTTGCGTCCGGCCTCGCCAGCCTTTACCCATGGCGCGATGAAGTGCCAGCACAAGAATCATACGAACTCGCCGCGAGCGGAAATGCCCTGACATGACCAGACCGCGATCGCACCCTGTGGCGGGGGGCGGGCGGGAAGGAAGGGAAGCGGAACGGCGCATGCCGGGCGCCGGGGGCGTCCCCGCGCCACGCGCGCTGCGCATATGGGTGGTGCGCGATATGGAACCGCTACCCACCGATGGGGGCGACCGCCGGCTGATGCGTTGCGCCATGCTGTGCAACGCGCTTGCGGGGCGGGGCCATGAGGTGGTGTGGTTCACTTCCAGCTTCGATCACTACGCCAAACGCCAGCGCAGCCGGCGCGACGAGACCCACAGCATTTCGGACAACTACCGGATCGAGATGCTGCATGCACCCGGCTACCGGCACAATGTCAGCCCGTTCCGGGTGTGGCACAACCGCCGCTTCGCGCGCGCTTTTCGTACCTTCGCGGATCGGGCCGCTGAACGGCCGGACGTCATCGTGGCCGATCTGCCAACCACCGAGGCGGCCGAGGCGGCCATAGACCTCGCCCGCCGGTGGGCCATTCCGTCGCTGCTTTCCATCCGCGACCTGTGGCCTGATTTCTTCAGCGATTTCCTGCCGCCGCCGGCAAGGCCGCTGGCACACATGGCCCTCCGGGGATTTGAGCGTCAGGCCGACTATGCCTGTCGCCACGCGACGGCGCTCGTCGGTATTTCGCCCCGCTATCTGGAGTGGGGGCTGGCCAGAGGCCGGCGCAAGAGAACGGATCGCGACGCGGTCGTGCCCCTCGGCTATCAGCCGGTCCCGGTGCCCGGGGGCGGGCGCGATGATTTGCTGCGCCAGCTGGGAGCCGATCCGCAAAGGCCGCTGGTCAGCTTTGTCGGCAACTGGGGCGCGACCTATGATCTCGATGCGGTTGTCGAGGCGGCGGCCCGGCTCGAAGGCCGCAGCGACGCCCTGTTCGTGCTGGCCGGAGACGGACATGAGCGTGACCGCCTGCTCCGGCGCATCGAGGGCCTTTCCAATGTCGTTGCGCCCGGCTGGCTCGCCGCCGGCGAGATCGCCCTGCTTCTCGATGCGAGCGCCATCGGTCTGATGCCCTACAGACAGGGCGCGCCGCAGGGCCTGCCCAACAAGATCTTCGAATATATGGCCTATGGCGCTTTCCAGATCTCGACGCTCGAGGGTGAGGCTGCCGAATTGCTGGCGCGCCTCGGTGTCGGCCTTACGGTTTCGGCCGGCGACGCCGGGGCCATGGCCGATGCGATAGGGGAGGCGCTGGCGCAACGGGGCGACCCGAACGAGCGCGCGCATATCCGCACGCAGTTTCTGGCCCGCTACAGCGCATCGGCCATCTATGAAGATCTTTCCCGGCGCATAGAAAGTCTTGCCGGCGCGGGGCAGCCGGACAACGATGCAGCAGCGGGAGCCGACAGGTCATGACGCGCCGTGAGAAGCCGTCTCCGGTTCCGGTTCAGCATGAGGCGCCCGGCAACGCCGCTGCCTTCTTTTCCGTCATCGTGCCGGTCTACATCGACTGGCACCTGGTGCCCGGCCTGACCGGCCGTCTGGAGCGGCAGACGCTGCCGGCCGACCGCTTCGAAGTGATCCTCGTCGATAACGGTTCGCCGCAGTTCGAGCCGCCAGAGCAGCTACCCGCCAATGTGCAGATCCTGCGCTGCGACACCCCCGGCTCCTATGCCGCTCGCAATCTCGGCGCGTCACGGGCAAAAGGCGACTGGCTGGTGTTCACCGATGCCGATTGCCGCCCGGCGGCGGATTGGCTGGCGGAACTGGATGAGGTTCGCGGGCGGGCAGGCGACGGTGCGCTGATTGCCGGCGCGGTCGGGATCGTCGCGCAATCCGCCCGGCCGGGCGCGGCCGAGATTTACGATATCGTCAAGGGCATTCCCCAGCAGCGCTATGTGGAGCGTGGCTATGCCGCCACGGCCAATCTGGCGGTGCCGATGGCGGTTTTCAGGGAACTGGGCGGCTTCGACAGCAGGCGCTTTTCGGGCGGGGATGCGGACCTGTGCCGCCGGGCGGTTGCCGCCGGGCACGCGCTGGTCTTCGCCGAAACCATGCGTGTCGGGCACCCCGCGCGCACGACGTGGCGGGAAATCGCCACCAAGGCGCGGCGCATCAAGGGCGGTCAACTCAAGGCCGGATCGGCCTCGCGGCGCCTTATGTGGCTGCTGCGCACGCTGGTGCCGCCGCTGCGCGGGGCGTGGGAGTTTCTCAGGAACACCCGTCATCCCCTGCGCCACAGGCTCATTGCCATTGCCGTGCTCATGCGGCTCTGGCTCGTGGAGCTTGCGGAGGTCGTGCTGCTGATGGCCGGCCGCTCCCCGGAACGCCGCTGAAACCCCTGCAAAGCGCCAGACCGGTCTACCATGGCGAAAGTGACGGGCGAGAAACCGCCTTGACGGCAGGGCAGGGCGCTTTACACTCACAAAGTGGTACCTACCACTTGCATACATGGATCATACCGGCGCGATGAAACAGCCCACAGCCCCCTGCATGCGTCCCGCGCTTGATATCCGGTCGGGGTGGCCGGAATATCCGGTGGCCGGCTGGCATGCGTGCGGCCCGGCGATACGCATCAACGGGACATTCGGGAGCCGGACATGACCGCAACGCCTACCGCCGCCGCCTATCTCGCCGAGCTTGCCGCGCGCACCGCCAGGCTCATGGAACTGAACGCGGACGCGATCGCCGCCGCCACGGAAGCGGTGGAGCGTACGGCGCGCGCCGATGGGCTGGTCTATATTTTCGGGACCGGCCACAGCCACATGCTGGCCGAGGAAGCGCACTACCGCGCCGGCGGGCTGGCGCTGACCGTACCAGTCCTGTCGACCCCGCTGATGCTGCATGAAGGGGCTGTGGCCAGCTCGGCTTTCGAGCGCATGCCGGGGCTGGTGGCTTCGGTGCTTCGCCGTTACCCGATAGGGTCCGGCGATGTCCTGGTTGTCGTCTCCAACAGCGGCGTGAATGCCGCCGTCGTGGAGGCGGCCGAGGCGGGCAAGGCGCTTGGCGCAACCGTCATCGCGCTCACGTCGCAGGACTATTCCACACAGGCCGCGCGCGGGCGCAAGCGGATTGCGGAGATAGCCGACATCGTGCTCGACAATGGCGCTCCTGCGGGCGACGCCATCGTGGATGTGCCGGGCCTGGAACTGCGTGTCGGACCGGTCTCGACCTCCATCGGCGCGGCGCTCCTGAACGCCGTCTTCGCCGAGGCCACGGCGCGGCTGCAATCCTCGGGCATGGCGGCGCCCGTTTATCTGAGCGCCAACATGCCGGGCGCAGCCGAAGTCAACGAAGAGCTGGTCGCCCGCTACCGGCCGCGCAACCCGCATCTTTGAACCGATGGCCCTGAAGGCAGGGGCGCTGAAGTCGGGCGCGCGGATAAGACCGCAGAGGAGAAACACATGGCCGGCCTGTCGCTCAAATCGGTGAAGAAGCGCTTCGGCGAGACGGAGGTGATCCGCGGCGTCGATCTCGACGTGAGCGATGGCGAGTTCGTCGTCTTCGTCGGCCCGTCGGGCTGCGGCAAGTCCACGCTGTTGCGCATGATCGCCGGGCTGGAGAGCACCTCGGAAGGCCGCATCGAAATCGGCGGGCGCGACGTCACCGGTGAAGACCCGGCCAAACGCGGCATCGCCATGGTGTTCCAGAGCTACGCGCTCTATCCGCACATGACGGTGGCGGCCAATATGGGCTTTCCGCTGGAAATGGCGAGGCGGCCGAAGGCGGAGATCGGGCGCAAGGTGGCCGAGGCGGCGAAGATCCTGCATCTGGAGCCCTATCTGAAGCGCAAGCCGCGCGAGCTTTCCGGCGGCCAGCGCCAGCGCGTCGCCATCGGCCGCGCCATCGTGCGCCAGCCCGGCGTGTTCCTGTTCGACGAGCCGCTGTCCAATCTCGACGCGGAACTGCGCGTGCAGATGCGCATCGAGATCGCGCGCCTGCACCAGCAGCTCGGCACCACCATGATCTACGTCACCCACGATCAGGTCGAGGCGATGACGCTGGCCAGCCGCATCGTGGTGCTGCGCGCCGGGCGCATCGAGCAGGTCGGCGCGCCGCTCGACCTCTACGAGAACCCCGACAACAGTTTCGTCGCCGGCTTCATCGGCTCGCCGCGCATGAATTTCATCCCCGCGACGGTGGATGCGGTGGAAGGCGGCAAGGCGGTCGTCTCGGCACCGCAAGCCGGACTTTCGGGGCTCGCCGTGGCGGCGCGGGGCGAGCTTCCGAAGCCGGGCGCACAGGTCAGCCTCGGCATCCGGCCGGAGCATTTCGTGCCGGCGGAAGGTACCGCGGCCGCACTCACCGGCCGGGTGACGCTGATGGAGCGGCTGGGCGGCGTCTCCTACGCCCACACCCAGCTCGGCAATGGCGAGAGCGTCACCGTCGAAAGCCGCGATGCGCGCAGCTTCGCCGCCGGCGACGAGGCCCGCTTCGGCATCGATCCGGCGCGCGCCTTCCTGTTCGACGAGGACGGCCGCAGGCTCTGAACTCCGGCCGGGCCGGTCAGCCCTTCACCGCGCCGGCGGTCATCGAGCCGCTGATCTGGCGGTACATGACGAGGCCGAGCAGCACCGGCGGCAGCGCGCCGACGATCATCACCGCCGAGGCCACGCCCCATTGCACGCCGCCACCGCTGGCGGCGAAGAAGAACGACGCGCCGACGGTGATCGGCACCGCCTTCGAGGTGGTCAGCATCAGCCCGAACAGGAACTCGTTCCAGGCTGTGATGAAGCCGAAGATCAGGCTGGTGACGATGGCCGGCCGGCACATCGGGGCGATGATGCGCACAAGGGTGCGGGTGCGTCCGGCGCCGTCGATCTGTGCCGCCTCGTCCAGCTCGGCCGGCAGCTCGCGAATGGCGTTGACCAGGATGATCAGCGCCAGCGGCAGGTTGACGATGGTGAGGATGAGGCCGAGCCCCAGCCGCGTGTCGAGCAGGGCCAGCCACTGAAACATCATGTAGAGCGGAATGGCGAAGATGATCAGCGGCACGGCGCGCAGATTGACGATCAGCGGCAGCAGCGTGCGCTCGCCCACCCGCCCGCGCGCGATGGCATAGGCAGCCGGCAGGGCCAGCACCACGGCAAGCACGGTGCCGGTCAGCGCCGCGACCATGCTGTTGAACAGATAGAGCGCGATGTTGAGCCGGTCCGTCACCTGGAACACGGTCAGGTAGTTCGCCAGCGTCGGCGCCTGCACCCACAAGCCCGGATTGGTGGACAGTTCGCGCGCACTCTTGAACGAGGTGGCGAGCGTCACCAGGATCGGGAAGTTCATCGCCAGCGCGGCGATGGCGAAGACCAGCCAGCGCAGCGCGGTGATCATGCGGCGGCTCCCTTGCGGCGCGTGGCAAGCGCGTTGAGGCCGTAGAGAACGGCGAAGGAGGCGGCGAACAGCAGCACCGAGGCCGCCACCGCCTTGCCGATGGCGCGCTGCTTGAAGAAGGCTTCGTAGATGTAGATCGACAGCGATGCGGTCGCGCCGCCGGGGCCGCTGCCGGTCAGCACATAGACATTGTCGAAGACGCGGAAGCCGTCGATGAAGCGGATCAGCAGCGCCGCCACGATGGTCGGCGCCATCAGCGGCAGCTCGATGCGCCATAGCCGCCTGAGCGGTCCGGCGCCGTCGATGGCTGCCGCCTCGCCGATGTCGGCCGGGATGGCCTGATAGGCCATGTAGAACAGGAGCAGCGCGAAGGGCGTCCATTGCAGCGTCTCGACCGCCACAAGCGTCCAGAAGGCCGAGCCGGGGCCGAGGAAGGAGACGCCGGTGCCGAACCAGATCCACAGATAATGGGGCACAGGCCCGACGAATTCGTGCAGCACCAGCCGGTACATCAGCCCGACCAGCGCCGGCGCCACCATCAGCGGCAGCATCAGGATCGCCAGCAGCCAGCTCCGCTTCACGATCAGCGGCGACAGGAAGATGGCGAGGAACAGGCCGAGCCCGCATTCGAGCAGCGCGGTCAGCGCCCCGAAGCGCAGCGAGAACCACACCGACCGCCAGAAGGCTGTGTCGTTCCACACGGCTGCGAAGTTCGAGAAGCCGGACAGCTGCGGGCTGCGCAGCGTCTCGAAAGACACGTGCGAGACCGAGTAGACCAGATTGACGATGGCCGGGAAGCCGAGGAACACCAGAAGGAACAGCACCAGCGGCGTCGCCAGAAGCCTGAACTCCGGGGTCCGCGCGCTGGGGCTGGTCGTGGTCATCGGCGTTCCCGTGCCCTTACTTCAAAAGCTCGGCCATGCCCTTTTCGGTATTGGCCAGCGCCTCATCGAGCGACTGCTGACCGGACCAGTAGCCGGTGAACTCCTTCGCCTGAAGCTCGTAGACCGAAAGCGCCCCGGCCGAGGTGCCGCCGCTCATGACATAGCCGTACTTGCCGGCGAACTCACCGAGCTTGACGAGATCGGGCCGCTCCTGAGCCACCTCCCTGACCACCTCCGGCGTCAGCGCCGGCGCGCCGTTGTTGCGGGCATAGGTGAGTGCGGCTTCCTTCGACGACAGCCATTGCAGGAACTTCACCCCGCCTTCCTTGTTGGCGGCGTTCTTGTTGAGGCCGAAGCCGAGGCCGTGGATATGGGTGAAGCGGCCTTCGGGGCCGGTCGGCGGGGCGACGGTCTCAGTCACTTCCGCCACGGTCGGCGACTTTTCGGTGCTGGTCAGGTCGCTGGCGGCGGCGTTCCATTGCAGCATCGCCACCACCTGTCCGGAGGCATAGGCGGCATTGGCTTCCGGGAACTCGTAGGACAGCGAGTCGCGCGGCGTGGCGCCGTTGTCATAGAGCAGCTTGTAGGTCTCGAGGCCCTTGCGATAGGCGTCGGAATTGACCGTGACCTTGCCGTCGGCGTCCATCCAGTCGCCGCCATAGGCGCGCGGCAGCGACTGCCAGACCATGACGTTGAACAGAAGGTTCTTGATCTGCAGAACGGTGCCGTAGCGGGTCGGGCTTTCGGGGTTGACGCTCTGGGTGAAATAGAGCGCGGTCGCGGCATAATCGTCCCAGTCCCAGGCGTCCGGGTCTTTCGGCTCGAGCTTTTTGCCGAGGAGCCTTTCCGAAATCTCGCCATAACGGGCCTTGGCCGCGTCGTCGTTCAGCAGCGCGTCGATCAGGTCCTTGCGGTAATACATGAAGTGCAGCGACAGGTCGGTCGGCACCCCAAATTGCTTGCCCTCGAACTGCATGGTCTTAAGCACGGCGTCGCCATACACGCCCGCTGCCTCGCCGGACAGCTCGACCGGCTCCATGAACGGGGCGTAGCGGCCGATCGAATAGGTGGCGAGCAGGTTCACGTCGAAGGCGTTGGAGCCGGCGGCGAGATCGGCCTGCAGCTTGTCCCAGAAACCGTCGCGGTTGAAGAACAGCAGTTCCACCTTGTCGTCCTCGGCCACGTCGGCCTTGGCGTTGTAGGCGTCGGCGGCGGCGCGGAGCGCCGTTTCCTCCGGGCCGCCCGGCCAGCCGAGCACGGTGACCTTGGCCAGCGCCGGACTTGCCATGAGGGCGGCGATTGCGGTGGCAAGCAGGCCGGCTTTCCTGATCTGCGCCGTGAATTTTGCGTGTGTCATGTACGTTCTCCTCCTGTCGGATTGTGTCTTGCCAGATCGGCGATGCCGATGATGCCGGCATTCTCGCCTAGCGCGGCGGCATGGATGTCGGGCCTGAGGCGTGCCGGCATTTCTGTGAGCGCCTGGCGTACCCGGTCGAGATAGGACGGCGCCAGCCCGATGCCGCCGCCGATGACGATACGAGCCGGGTCGAGGGCGAACTGGATGTCGCGGGCCAGCCGCGCCACCCGGCCGGCCGATATGTCGAGGATGGCGTTCGCCCAGCCCAGTCCTTCGTCGGCCGCCGCGAAGACCTCGCGGGCGGTCGCGCCGGATTGATGCCGGCCAGCCTCGGCGGCGATCCACTTGCCCGAGACGCGGTCCTCCAGCGGACCTTGCGCGTCGTCGTCGCCGACGAATTGCCCGAAATTGCCGGCCATGCCGCCGAGCAGACGGCCGTTTATGACAATGCCGCCGCCGATGCCGGTCGAGATGGTCAGGAAAACCATGTCGGTGCCACGGCCTGCGCCGAAGCGGTATTCGCCCCAGCCGGCGGCCTGCGCGTCGTTGGCCGCCAGCACCGGCGCACCGGAAAGGTTCGCCACGGTTTCGACCAGCGCAAAGCGCTCGGGGATGTTCAGGGTTCTGGGGTTGAGCGCCGACCACAGCCCGTCGTCGACGATGCCGGTGACGGCGACGCCGACGCTGCCATAGCGCCCGCGCCATGCCGCGATGTTGCCGAACAGTGCCGCCAGCCAGTCGCCCGGCGTGCCGCCGGCCGGCGTCGGCATCCGGCGCGTGTCGAGGACGCGCTCGCCGTCAACCAGCGCCGCCAGCATCTTGGTGCCGCCAATGTCGAGCGCGAGGGCGGGGCCGGTCATCGCGTCAGGCCGCCCGTTCGGCGGCGGCCCGCTCGACCGCGACGCGGAACCACGAGGTGGCGTGTTCCGGCCTTGTGATGGCCGAGCCGACCACCACGGTGAAAGCGCCGGCCCGCAGCGCCGCTGCCGCCAGTTCTGGCGTGCGGATATTGCCTTCGGCCACCACATGCGGCGTGAGCCGGGCCATGGCGGCGACCAGTTCCAGATCGGGTTCGGTCGGCTCGACCGGTCCGGTGTAGCCGGCCAGCGTCGAGCCGACGATTTCCGCGCCTTCCGCCAATGCGCGCCCGGCGTCGGCCAGCACCGAGCAGTCGGCCATGGCGATGCGGCCATGGTGATGGATGCGCTCGACCAGCGCGGCGGTGGTTTCCGGGCGCAGCCGGTCGGTCGCGTCATAGGCGATGATGTCGGCGCCGGCCCCGGCCAGCGCGTCGACATCCTCCAGCCATGGCGTGATGCGCACCGGACTGTCGTCGAGGTCACGCTTGACGAGGCCGATGATCGGGCGGGCGGTGGCGGCGCGCACGGCGCGCACATAGTCCGCCGATTCGATGCGCAGGCCGGCTGCGCCGCCGTCGAGTGCCGCAAGCGCGAAGCCGACCACGATGTCGGCCCGGTCCATGGGGCCGCCCTTGACCGGCTGGCACGACACCACCAGTCCGTTTCTCAGGGAATGAAGGTCGAACGGCACGCGCAGCTTCTCCTGTGACCGGGTCACAGTACCAGCGCAAGACCAGAAAGCAACAGGACTTTAACTGGTATTATCTGACGAGTTCGATGACGAAGTCGTATACGTCGCCCCGGTACTTGGTCTGGGTGAACTCGACGATACGGCCATCGGCGAGGAAGCAGCGCCGTTCCATGACCAGCAGGCTGGTGTTGTCGGGCGTGCCGAGCAACTGCCGCTCCTCCTCGGTGGCGGGCTTGGCCTGCATGCGCTGCACGGCGCGCACCGGGCGCGCGCCATTGGCGTCGAGATAGTCGTAGAGCGAGGACTGGATGGCGTCGGGATCGGGCACGAAGCGGGCAGGCAGGGCGGCCGTCTCGATGGCGATGGGCGTATCGTCGGCGGTGCGCAGACGCTGCAGCCGCACGATGCGGTCGCCGGCCGAAATGCCGAGCGCCATCATTTCAGCCGGCGAGGGGCGGCAGGTTTCGCGAGAAATCCACACGCAGCCGGGCTCCAGCCCGCGCGAGCGCATGTCCTCGGAAAAGCTGGTCATGGTGGCCAGCGATTTCTCCACCCGCGAGGCCACCACGGTCTTGGCGCCCTGTCGGCGGTCGAGCAGCCCGTCATGGACCAGCCCGTCGATGGCCTTGCGCACGGTGACGCGTGACATGCCGAGCGCCTGGCACAGCGTCCGCTCGCTGGGGATGACGGCGCCATGCTTGAGCTTCGCCCTGGCGATGGCCAGCTTCAGCGCCTCCTCGAGCTGCCGGTAGAGCGGCTCGCCGCTGCCGGCCGCAAGCGATTGCGCAAGAAAGTCGAGAGTTGCCTGATCGTCCATCGAAACCACCTTAGGAAGATGGCGTTCTTTATGCAAAATTCTGTTCGTGTATTAAACTGGTATTATCGTGATATGCGCAATCCATGTGCCCGGCGGCGCAACTTATCGCACGATATGCAGGAACGATCCGAACGGCTGATGGTGCGGGGTTGGATCGGCAACCATGATCGTCATGGCTGTCCTGGCACCCTGATCAGGATGAACGCATTGAAGGACGATCTGTTCACATGAATTTCCGTATCGGGGGTCCGGAGCGCGGCATGGCGGCGAACGCCGGACCGGGCCGGGGTGCTGCCCGTTTCACACGGGTGTGTGTTCCAGAGACAGTCTGCGGCGAGCCTCAACATATTGCTGTCGGAGCCCGGCAACATAGTCGGCGGCGGGCCGGACATGCCCGATGGCGCCGATCCCCTGTCCGGCTCCCCAGATATCCTTCCACACCCTGGTCGATCTGTCCTCGCCGAAGTTCATCTTCGTCGGATCGCTTGCGGGCAGGGCGTCCGGGTCGAACCCCGCAGCGACGACGGACGATTTCAGATAGTTGCCATGGATGCCGCTGAAGAAGTTCGTGTAGACGATGCCGTCGGAGTCGCTCCCGACGATGGCCTGCTTGTAATCCGGCGAGGCCCTCGCCTCGTCGGTGGCGATGAAGGCCGAACCGATATAGGCGAGGTCGGCCCCTGCCGCCTGCGCGGCCAGAATGGCATCTCCGGTCGCGATCGAGCCCGAAAGCGCCAGCGGCCCGTCGAACCATGAACGGATTTCCTGAACCAGGGCAAAGGGGCTTTTCGTTCCGGCGTGGCCGCCTGCGCCGGCCGCAACCGCGATCAGCCCGTCGGCCCCCTTGTCGATCGCCTTTCCGGCGAACGTGTTGTTGATCACGTCGTGGAAGACGATGCCGCCATATTGATGCGCCGCCTGGTTGATCTCCGGCTGAGCGCCCAGCGAGGTGATGATGATCGGCACCTTGTATTTGACGCAGAGCGCCATGTCGTGCTCCAGCCTCTGGTTGCTCCTGTGCACGATCTGGTTGATCGCGAACGGAGCCGCAGGATTGTCGGGATGGGCCCGATCGTGCGCGGCGAGGCCTTCGGTGATCTCGGCAAGCCATTCGTCCAGCTGCTCGGCAGGGCGGGCGTTGAGCGCCGGCATCGAGCCGACGATGCCGGCCTTGCATTGTGCGATGACGAGCTTCGGAGTGCTGACGATGAACATTGGCGCGCCGATCACGGGCAGGGTCAGCTTGTCGAATACGGCGGGCAAACGGGACATCGTCTTTCCTGTAGACTGATTCTGCGGGACTGGGGGCGGCTGTGGCCGCCTTCGGAGGTTCTATACAGGGTCCGGGCACCGGACCAGCTTCAAGTGCGGGGCCCCTGAGGATCATGTCCGCTGCCTTCTTCACAATCATGATCGAAGGGGTTGGCGGCGTGACGCAGCTTTTCCGGCCGGTGCCGGGACAGTATGGATGCGCCCATGAGGGAAAGAACGCCCCTGAGCCACAGCGCACAAGGCCGGGTGGCTTTCCCGGCCTTGTGCGCTGAACGATCATGTTATCCGCGAAACACCGCAGCCGGCCGCAATGGGGCCGGCTGACTTCATCCCGATGTCAGTCTGCCGAAACCTGTTCCAGAAGTGCGGCGAATACCCTCTTGGCCTTGCCAGGATGTTTGACGGCACTTGCCTCTTCCAGATTGCCCGGATTGCCGACGACAATCAGCGCCACCATGCCCATGCCGTAATGAGGCGTGCATTTGATGCCGTAGACGCCTTCCTTGTCGAGCGTGACGGTAATCTGTTCGTTCACCTTTCCCTTGAAAGGCGTTGCGCCTTCCGGGATCATGCCCTTGATGCTTTCGGCATCGTGCGACTTGTCGGTCGGCACGAAGGTGACGGTGTCTCCGGGTGCGGCGACGATGAAGTCGGGCTGAAAGACCATCGCTCCCTTTTCGCCCTTGTTGAGCATCTGCACCTGATGGTCCGCAGCCTGCGCGCCGCCGGCCAGCAGCAGGCCCGCGAGTGCCGCCGCGATCGTTAGCGTCCATTTCATTTTTCTTGCCTTTCGTCCTGTTTCCAACGCTTGACGTTGGGCTGTTTCTAGGCGCGCACGCTTCACGTGACTTTGCAAAAACGCAAACAGAACAGGAAAGACCGGGGCCCATGGATATGGCCGGGCAACCTTGCCGGACATATCGGCTTCATGTGAAAGTTGTTATGGATGAATCGCCCCGTGCGCGGGCGACCCAGGGGACCGATGAATGTGAGCAGACTTGACCGTTCTCTGATCTCAGGCCTGCCTCCGTTCGAAGGGCTGGACGCTGCCGGTCTGGACACCGTTCTTCAGGGCGCCCGGCCCTTGCGGGTGGAGAAGGACGCCGCGATCTTCGAGCAGGATGGCGAGGCGCACTCCTTCTTCGTCCTGCTCGACGGAAAGGTGCGGGTGGTGAAATCCACGGTCGACGGCCAGCAGGTCATCGTCCGCTATATCGTTCCGGGTGAGTTGCTGGGCATCGCGCAGGCGCTCGCACGCACGACCTATCCGGCCAGCGCGATAGCTGTTGTCGATTGTGTGCTGCTGTGCTGGCCGAGCAGACTCTGGTCTGAATTCGCCGCGGCTTTTCCAACCTTCGGCACGACCACATACAAGACGGTGGGCGCCCGCCTCAGCGACATGCAGACTCAGGTCATAGAAATGGCCACCGAGCAGGTGGAACGCCGCGTCGCCCATGCATTGCTGCGGCTCGCCCATCAATCGGGGCGCAAAACGGACAAGGGTATTCTGATCGACTTTCCGCTTTCGCGGCAGGACATCGCCGAAATGACCGGCACCACGCTTCACACGGTGAGCAGGCTGCTGACTGCATGGGAGGAAAAGGGGCTGGTCGGCAGCGGTCGCATGCAGGTATGCATCACCGATCCGCACGGGCTGTTCCTGCTCGCCGAAGGCAGGACGGGCAGGGCCTGAAGCTTCTCAGTCCTGCTGGCTGCGTATGGCCTTCATCAGGTCGTCGCGGAAATCGTCGCCGTCGATCCTGTGGGCGCGTATCGCGTCCTCCACGGTGTGGAACGGTGCAATCGGACAGCCGACACACAGCAGGCCATGATCGAGCACGACGCGAATGGTCGCCGGCCAGAGCCGCATGATCTCATCCATGGTCATATCGTCCCGGTACTGCTTTTTGGTGGGCATGGCACAGCGCTGGCCCCTCCAGCCGAAGAGAACTCAATGGATGAAGAATGGGCGCATCGAGGATGCGCCCATTCCTGCCTCCCCGCTTATTTGCCGAGGCTTCCGGCCGGGCCGGAATGCATGATCTCGTCGTCCTTCGGGCCGTCCACGATGAGGTAGCCGGCCAGCCCGCGCTCGGCGCGCGACAGGGCATGGTCCACCAGCACATAGTGCCCGCCGCGGTCGATCTTGAAATCGACGATGGTGGCGCCGCCGGGCGGCACGGTGACCGTCTGGACGCCGGCGAGCGGAGGCGAAAGCACGCTGCCCAGCGAGTAGACGTGATCGAAGATCTCGCCGATCACATGGAAGGACGAGGTGTAGTTCGGTCCGCCCACGCCGAAGAAGATGCGCACCGTCTCGCCGGCCGTCGCATAGAGCGGGTGGGACTTGGTGAGCGCCCCGACGGAGCCGTTGAACAGGAAGTATTCGGCCTTCTCGGAGATCAGCTTGTCATAGTCCATCTCCATCTCGCCCTGCGTGCCGAACGGCTCGACCGTGTAGAGCTCGCCCTGCATCACGTAGAACTCGCGATCGACCTGCGGCAATCCGCCTTCCGGCTCCACGAGTATGAGGCCGTACATGCCGCTGGTGATGTGGTGGGCGACGCTCGGCGTGGCACAGTGATAGACATAGATGCCCGGCTTGAGCGCCTGGAACGTCACCACCGCTTCCTCGCCCGGCGCGATCTGGGTGAAGTCGGCTCCGCCACCCGGTCCCGTCGCGGCATGGAAGTCGACCGAATGCGGCATCACGCTGTCGGAGGCGTTCCTGATGTGAACCTCCACGGTGTCGCCCACGCGCACCCGCACGAACGGCCCCGGAACCTTCTTGTTGAAGGTCCAGTAGACATAGCTCGTGCCGTCATCGAGCCTGCCCTTCAGCTCCACGGTTTCCATCTCGACCTTCACCACCTGCGGCGGACGCTGGCCGATGGGGCCGGGCAGGTCGGCGGGATCGCGCACGATGTCGGCCGCATCCGTGTCCATATCCTCGCGCGGGCCCGGCATCACATGGATCAGGCCCTCCATGCCGGCTTCGCGGTGACCCGCGATCGAGCAGAAATAGGCGAACTCGCCGACCTTCGTCGCGACGAAGGAGAAGGTCGAGGACGCGTTCACCCCGACGACGATGGAGGAGCGGGCCGGATACTGGTCGATGACCACATCGTGCTCGGCGCCCTCGCCGTTGATGAGGTTGATCTGCACGAGTTCGCCCTCATGCACCATCAGCGTCGGATTGGTCTGGCCGTCGATGTCGCCGCCGACGCCGATATAGACCATCCGCCCGCCCGCGATGCCCGTCTTCAGGGTGAAGATGGTGGCGTTGTGATAGCTGACGGCGGGTGCGGTGGCCGCGCTGGTGCCATCGGCGGGCGTTGCCACCGGTTGCGCGGTGGTCACCTGTGACGAATCCGTGCCCGTGGCGTGATTATGCTCCTGCGCCGTCGCGGGAGCCATGGCCAGCATCAGTGCGCCCGCAATCGCCGCCAGCCACCGCGCCGGGTTTTTGCGAACCATATCCGGCCCCGCCCTGCTTCCTCTGTTCATCGGGAAAACTCCTCTGTCGATGATTTCAGACGGAAACTATCGGGACCGCGCGGAGCGGACTTTGCGCAAGCACAAACAATTGCGAAGGGGAGGCGTCTTACCCGCGCTTCTCGTCCGGGTCGCTGGCCTCGCCGGCCGACGGCTCCGTACCGCCGTCGATCCGGTCGCCTTCCGCATCGATGAGGATGCGCTGTGCGGCCCCGTCGAGGTCGTCGTACTGGCCGCTTTTCAGCGACCACAGAAAGGCGCCGAGCGCGACCGCGCCCAGAAGCAGCGCCAGCGGAACAAGATAGAGAAGGCTGCCCGTCATCCGCAGGCCCGTGGCTGCAATGCGGGGCAGAAGCTCACCTGATCGCCCTGTAGCTGTGCCAGGTCGCGTGGCCGAGCAGCGGGAAGATGACGACGAGGCCGACAAGGCCGGTGACGACGCAGATCACGAACAGCGTGAGCACGATGGCGCCCCACATCAGCATGACCGGCAGGTTCCGGAACACCATGGAGATGGAGGTGCCCATGGCGGTGAAGGCATCGATCCTTTCGGCGAGCAGCATGGGAATGGCGAAGGTGCTGATGGCGAAGGAGAAGGCCGCGAACAGGCCGCCCACCACGGTGCCCACCGCCAGCATGCCCCAGCCTTCCGGCGTGGTGAACAGCATGGCCGCGATGTGGTCGAGGCCCGGGAATGGCCTGAGGCCGAAGAACAGCGCGTAGATGATGACCGCCGCGCGCATCCACACCAGCATGAGCAGGCACAGGATCGCGCCGGTGAACCAGACCTGCGCGCCCGATTCCGCCCTGACGAAGATCATGCGGGCAAGGCTCACCGGCCTTCCTTCCTCAAGGTCCCGGCTTTTCTGGTAGAGGCCGATGGCGACCAGCGGGCCGACGACCATGAAGCCGGCAAGCGCCGGGAACAATATGTAGTCGAGCTCCAGCCTGAACAGGCAGGTCACCACCCCCAGCGACAGCACGAACACCGCCAGCCCGTAGGCGAGGCTGGGCAGGGGATTGCGCCACAGGTCGCGCCAGCCGGCAGCCAGCCAGCCGAAGGCGGCGCTTGCCGGCAGGTTGCGCCGGCGCTGGGCGGCCAGCGGCAGAGGCGTGCTTTCGGTGCGTCCCATGATCTTCCTCCTCTCAGCAGGCCGACCTTGCGGCACGGTAGGTTCCTGCGGTGTCGCCCGCCTTCTCGTCTCTCGTCTTCTCATGCAGCACGCAATCGGGCTGCGACGCCAGTGCGACATAGACGAGATGGGCGTTGGCACCGATGAAAAGCATTACGCCGCCGGCGACGATGAGCGCCGAGATCAGCCGCCAGTTGAGGCGCGTGCCCCGTCCGGCGCTCATCGGTCGCCTTCCGCCAGCGTGCCGACATAAAGGGCGAGGATCCTGATGTCGGTGGGCGAGAGCCGGTCCTGCCAGTGCGGCATATGCCCCTGCCGGCCCGAATAGATGGTCGTGAACACGCTCTGCGCATCCCCGCCATAGATCCAGTTGTCGTCGGTGAGGTCGGGCGCGCCGACCTCGACCATACCCTTGCCCTCATCTCCGTGGCAGGAGGCGCAATTCGCCACGAACACCTCCTGTCCGGCGGGCAGACGGGCCTGATCGGCTCCGCCGAGCTGCTGGCCGGACAGCGAGCGCACGTAGACCGCCACCGATCTTATGTCATCGATATCGAGCACGCCGTCGCGGCCGAAAGCCATCATCTGCGAGATGCGCGTGTCTTCATCGGTGGAATTGATGCCGACATTGATGGTTTCGGCGATTGTCTCGGGATCTCCACCCCATAGCCACGATCCGGCGGCAAGGTTCGGAAAGCCGGGGCCGCCGGTGCCGCGCACGCCGTGGCAGACGGCGCAATTGTCCACGAACAGCGTGCGGCCGGTGTCGCGCACATGGCGCATCAGGTCCTCGTCGGCGGCGACGGCGGCAAAGTCCTCTGTGGCGATGCGGTCGGTCCACACGGCGCGCGAGACGGCGGCCTGCTCCACCTGCCGCGTCACCACATTGCGCTGGTCGATGCCGAGCAGGCCCCTGGTGTAGGTCCAGCCGAGCGGCCAGGCCGGCATCAGCAGCCAGTAGCCGATCGCGAACAGGGTGCCGGCGATCAGGAAGAAGATCACCACGCGCGGGATCGGCGTTTCGAGCTCTTCGATGCCGTTCCACTCATGCCCGGTGGTCAGCCGCCCGGTTACGGGATCGTGTCTTTCGGTTGCCATGCGCCTATTCCCCCGGCCGGTCGTCCTTGTCGAGAATGCTCTTCTTGGCGCGGTCGAAGCGCTTCCTGTTGGAAGGCCAGAACACGTAGACCAGCACCCCGACCGCGAAGATGATCAGGTAGAAAAGCCCCCAGCTCTTGGCGAAGGCGACGAGCGTCTCGTGGTCCATGGCCTCACTCCTTCGCAGCCGCGGTCTGCTGTGCGGCATCGGTCAGCCGGCCCAGAATCTGGAGATAGGCGACCAGCGCGTCCATCTCGGTGATGCGGGCGGGCTCGCCGTCGAACACCCTTATGTTGGTGGCATCGCCATAGCGTTCGGCCACGCCCTGCGCATAGCTGCTGTCGGGGCTGGCCTGCCCGTAGGCATCCCAGCGGGCGTTGGCGATCATGTCGTCGGTATAGGGCACGCCGACCTTGCGCTGGGCCGCCAGATGCAGGCCAAGATCGTCGTATTTCAGTTCGTTGCGCATCAGCCAGCCATATTTCGGCATCACCGATTCCGGCACCACGTCGCGCGGATTGATGAGGTGCGCGACGTGCCAGGCATCGGAATATTTTTCGCCGAGGCGGGCGAGGTCCGGCCCGGTGCGCTTCGAGCCCCACAGCATGGGATGGTCGTATTGCGATTCCACCGCCAGCGAGAACGGCCCGTAGCGCTCGACCTCGTCGCGCAGCGTGCGGATCATCTGCGAGTGGCAGGCATAGCAGCCCTCGCGGATGTAGATGTTGCGCCCCGCCAGTTCGAGCGGCGTGTAGAGGCGCATGTCGGGCGCTTCCTCGACCGTCTCGCTGATGGTGAACAGCGGCGCGATCTCCACGATGCCGCCGATGGAGGCGACGCCGACGATCG
>JAIPUZ010000097.1 GCA_022833215.1 Mesorhizobium sp.
GGCTCCGGGGCGGTTCTTTGGAAGCAACGGTTTGATCACGGCCCACTGCCGATCGCTCAGCCAGAACTCTCCTGCCATGATCCAAACTCCAGCGTTTTTGAGCTTGAATCATGAACACTTAAACTAATCAATACTATGATTGGGTTTGGAACCTAAAGCATGTCGCCCGAAAGTGGGAACCGGTTTCGGGATAACGACATGCGTAAGAACAACAGCTTAAAGCGTAGGAGCGAATCTGAAAGATCGCGACACGCTTTAACCGGTTGACGGGCTGGCGCCGGAGCGGATCTATGCCGCCTTGCCGACCACTTTGTTGCGGCCGCTTTTCTTGGCCTCGTAGAGCGCCATGTCGGCCCTTTTGAGCAGCGATCTCACGTCGTCGGTCTGTCCTCTGGCGGACGAGACCCCCACGCTGATGGTCACGGTGACGGACTGCCCTTCCTTGCCGATCGCAAAGGGTGTGCGGGCAATTTCCGCCCGTATCCGCTCGGCAACCTTCTCTGCGACCGGCCCGTCCGTATCCGGCATGACGACGACAAACTCCTCACCGCCGAACCGGCAGATCAGATCGATGCCGCGCATGTTCTGGCGCAGGCGGCGTGCAAACTCGCGCAGCACGTCGTCGCCTCCGTCGTGGCCGAACCTGTCGTTGATCGACTTGAAGCGGTCGAGATCGACGATCATCACCGACAAGGGCCGCCGGCGCGCCACCGCGCGTTCGAAAAGCGTTTGCAGATGATTGTCCAGATAGCGCCGGTTGTGCAGCCCCGTCAGCGCATCCGTCACCGCCATCTCTATCGACTGGGCAACACTGGCGCGCAGGCGGTCGTTGTAGCGCTTGCGCCTGATCTGCGTGACAAGGCGCGCCGTCAGTTCATGCGGCTCGACCGGCCTGACCAGAAAATCGTTCACGCCCAGTTCGAGGCCGCGGATGATACGCGGGTCGTCGTCGCGGTCCGCCAGCAGGATGATGGGAAGGAACCGCGTGCGATCCAGGGATCGCAGTTGCGAGCACAGCCTCAGCGGATCGACGTCCGGCAGCGCGGTCGACACGATCACGCATTCGTAACCGCCTTCCGCCGCCTGGAAGAAGCCGGCATTCGGATCGCTCGCAAAGTCGAGTTTGATGCCGCCCTTCAGCCTGGAGCGGATCTTTTCGAACGTCTGCTTGCGCGCATCGATAAGCAACACCTTTGCCGGATCCTGCCCGGACCCTGCCCCATTGCCCAGCAGATCCTCAAGACCGATGCTGGCTGCCGTTGCCGTACGAAGCCGCAGTTCGTCGGTGAGCATCTTGAGCCGGACGAGGCTCTTCACCCGCGTCATGAGCTGCAGATCGTTCACCGGCTTGGTGAGGAAATCGTCGGCTCCCGCTTCCAGCCCGCGAACTCGGTCCGCCACCTGATCGAGCGCGGTGATCATGACCACGGGCAGATGCGCGGTGGCAGGATCGCTCTTGAGGCGCCGGCAAACCTCGAATCCGTCCATTTCCGGCATCATCACATCGAGCAAAACCACATCGACCTTGCTCGTTTCGCAAATCTCCAGCGCCTCCGCGCCGGAATTGGCCGTCACAACCTCGAAATATTCGGCCAGAAGGCGGACCTCGAGCAGGCGGACATTTGCAGGAATGTCGTCAACGACAAGGATGCGCGCGGTCATGCATCCCCCAGATAGGACTTTATCGTCTCTATGAAACGCGGAACCGAAATGGGTTTGGAGATATAGGCTTCGCAGCCCCCCTGGCGAATGCGCTCTTCGTCCCCCTTCATCGCGAAGGCGGTGACGGCGATCACCGGAATGAAGTGGAGTTCATCGTCTTCCTTCAGCCATTTGGTCACTTCCAGTCCGGACACTTCGGGAAGCTGGATGTCCATCAGGATCAGGTCGGGCTTGTGCGTGCGGGCCAGATCGAGCGCCTCGAGACCGTTGCGCGTGCGCACGGTCTCGTACCCGCTGGCCTCGATGAGGTCGCGAAAGAGCTTCATGTTGAGCTCGTTATCTTCGACGATCATTACCTTTTTCGGCATCGACTTCCCGTCCCGATTGTCATTTCGCCAAATGACATCGCCCCCTGCATCTGTCGGACCGCATCAAACCCGATCGGCACGCTACCCCAAGATGATTGACGAAACGGAAACCAGCCATCGAAAATTGCGCAGGACCCGGTCTGCTGTCCACAGGCAGCCTGCAAAGCTTGCCGTGTCCCGCAATTGACCTACCCTGCCGTTTCGATTCGGACATACGCGGCAGCGAAACGAGAGGTTAGCAATGACGGACGCAGGGTCAATGCGTGAGCAGGCAGAAGCGCTTGCTGTCCAGGCTCTCGGCTTCATCGCTTCCGATCCCGAACTTTTGCCACGTTTCCTTGCCATCACCGGCATCGATGCGGGCTCCATTCGCCTTGCTGCGCGCGAGCCGGGCTTTCTGGCCGGGGTTCTTCAGTTCATACTGGCGCACGAGCCAACCCTGATCCGCTTCTGCGAAGCATCGGACATTGCCCAATCAACAGTCGGCCAGACCCTGCGCCATCTGCCGTCAGGCGACACCAGTTATGAAAGTTCGATATGAGCGTTGATCCCGAAACCCTTCGCCAGATTGAGGAACTGTCGTGTGACGACAGGCCGCTTCTCGTCCTGGACGTCGATGATGTCCTGCTGGAATTCATCCGTCCATTTCCGCGATTCCTGGAGCAGCGCGGGCTCAGGCTGACCATGGCCTCCTTCAGGCTCACCGGCAATATCGCCGATACGGCGACAGGCAGGCTGGTCGAGCAGCCCGAGGTGACGGCGTTGCTGGACGACTTCTTCGCCGGCCAGGCCGATTGGCAAAGCATTACCGATGGCGCGCCGGAAGCACTCGCCAGTTTCGAGGAACGCGCCGAGATCGTTCTGCTGACGGCCATGCCGCACAGGCATCGCGAAACCCGGCGCTCCCATCTCAACGCCCTCGGCCTGCCCTATCCGCTGCTGACCACCGAGATGGCCAAGGGACCGGCTCTTGCCCGCTTGCGCGGCCCCGGCAACCGGCCCGTCGCCTTTGTCGACGACCAGCCGCCGAACCTCATTTCGGCGCGCGAATCCGTATCGGACGCAAACCTGTTTCACCTGATGGCCGACAACAGCCTTCGCGAGTTCCTGCCACCGTTGCCCGACGACATCACCGCGGTGCACGACTGGCGCGACGCCACGCCCAAAATCGCCGCAGCGCTTGGCTTCTGAAGACAAGGAGCAGTTGTCGCCCGAAACCGGCTCCCGGTTTCGGGCAATACACTCTAATCCAGCGGGTGCTCGGCGTAAAACTCCAGCACACGCTTCTTGAACGTCCTGTCACCGACAGCCAGCATATGGTCGCGGCCTTCAATGGCGAAAGGCGTGGCATTGGGCATCAGGGCCGCCAGTTCCTCCGGCGAGCCGCCGATGTCGTCCGTGGTGCCGACCGCAACCAGCGTCGGCTGCGTGATGCGCGACATATCCTCCTCGGTGAGGATCTGGCGCGAGGTGGATATGCAGGCCGCCAATGCCCGGCGGTCGCTGCGCGTCTGGTCGGCGAAGGCGCGAAAGGAGCGCCCGCGCGGATGGGTTATTGAGGATGGATCGTCGGCCAGCAGGGCGGCGGCGATCGGGTCCCAGTCGCCCACACCGTCCACCATGCCGATTCCGAGGCCGCCGAACACCAGAGTGGCGACCCTCTGCGGGTCCGAAAGAGCCAGGAAAGCCGAAACGCGGGCCCCCATCGAATATCCCATGACATGGGCTTTTGCGATGCCAAGGTGGTCGAGCAGTGCGGCCGCATCCGATGCCATCGCCGAAGGCGTATAATCGTCCTCGTCATAGCTCCTGGTCGAGGCGCCGTGGCCGCGATTGTCGAGCGCAATCGCCCGGTAGCCGGCATCGTTGAGCGTCTTGAACCAGCCGGGCGATACCCAGTTCACATAATGGCTTGAGGCGAAGCCATGAATGAGCAGCACGGGATCGCCTTTTCCCCTCGCCGGCGGGCGATCGAGAAAGGCCAGATCGAAACCATCGTGCGTGAAGAACTGCATGCTGTTTTCCGTTTTGTTCAGCCGCCGCCTGCCGAAGGGTCGCCAGCCGTTCAGCGCGCCCCGATTTTCGGATGGCGGACGAGGTCGCCTTCGGTGATGCCTTCTCTTTCGGCCGTTCCGGCCTTGAGTTCAAGCACATATCGGGCAGGCTCGCGCGGAGAGATGATCGCCGGCGAAAACGGCTCGCCGCCAAGGATCGACACGATGCGTCCGTCTTCCGCGATGAACAGAAGGTCGAGCGGCATGGGCGTGTTCTTCATCCAGAAGCTCACCGGCCGCGTCGCCTCGAAAATGAACAGCATACCCCGGTCATCGGGCATGGATTGCCGATGCATCAGTCCCGCGGATCGTTTGGCCGCATCGTCGGCAACCTCGATGCCGAACACACGCGAGCCGGATTTCGTGGCAATGACCAGAGGTGTGGAATCGACCGGCAGAAGCATCGGCTGCTGCATATCGGCGCCGTTATTCTGGGCAAGGCACACCTGCGGTGCCGCCATGGCGGATACCGACAGAATGACTGCCGCAGCCACCAGATTCCACCGGCCTGTTTTCACGACGCACCTCGCTCTGAAACATGTCGTCCGAAAAGGGGAACCTGCCTCGGGATAGCGACATGCATAAAAACAACAACTTGAAGCGCAAGGCGCGAATCGGAGAGATCGCGACGCGCTTCAACGCCTATTGGCCGTACCTTATGTCCTGAACTGCTTTCCGGGCAAGGCATCCGGATTCTGCAGATCATGGCAGCGCATATCCGGCCTCAGGCCAGTTCGGCGGCATTGCAGGCACTCCGGATGCTGTCGGAGGGAATTGCCCGGCGAAGACATGCCAGCTGAATATGGAAACCGGCATTCAGGCGAATGCATGAAGAAAAAATCTGAGGCGCGGCCGGCATATCCGAAGAACTCAGCGCGCCCGAAGTTTCAGTGCGAGATCGGCAACGTTCCCACATCGGGGTGGATTTCAGCGGCCATCAGCCCCTTTTCCCCGCGCCCGAAACGCACGAGAACCACCTGCCCCGGCCGCAGTTCGGTCACGCCGAAACGCCGCAACGTTTCCATATGGACAAAAATGTCCTCCGTGCCTTCGCCGCGGGTGAGGAAGCCGAACCCCTTGGTTCGGTTGAACCACTTCACCAGAGCCCGTTCGAGGCCGCTCTCGGGCGTGACGCTCACATGCGTGCGCTGCGCAGGCATCTCGGTCGGATGCACGGCCGTCGACATGTCCATCGACAACACCTTGAACGCCTGCAGGCCGCGTTCGCCCTGCTTCACGAGGCAAACCACGCGTGCGCCCTCCTGTGCGGTCTGGAAACCGTCGCGGCGCAGGCAGGTGACGTGAAGGAGGATATCCCCAAGGTGCGCCTCATCGGGCAGGATGAAGCCATATCCCTTGGCGACATCGAACCACTTGATCGCACCCGACACCTCGGTCAGATCGGCGCTCTCGTTCCGTTCTTCGCGGGCAACCCCATCCCCACGCGAAACCATATCGCTCCGGTCCGTACCGCGCCCCGTGGAAGAGGCTTTTTCCCCCATAAGAACGCCCCCTTTTCATCAACACACAACTGATTCTTCAACCGGAGGATAGCATTGCCGCTTCGCGGTTGCGCAAGACCCGAGATGCATTTTGCACCTATCATTGAGTTGCATTGCGTTTTCTCGCGGTTGCCGCATCGGCCGTGCGACCCTATGTTGCGGCTCCGTTCAGGAGGTTTCCATGCGCTATCTGCACACAATGGTCCGCGTCGCCGATGTCGACGCTTCACTGGATTTCTATTGCAACAAGCTTGGCATGAAGGAAGTGCGCCGGCAAGAAAACGAACAGGGGCGTTTCACCCTTATTTTCCTCGCAGCCGGTCAGGACGAAAGCCGCGGTCGCGCAGAGAGCGCCCCGCTGCTTGAGCTCACCTACAACTGGGAACCGGAAGCCTATTCCGGCGGCCGCAATTTCGGCCATCTCGCCTATGAGGTGGACGATATTTACCAGACCTGCCAGAGCCTCATGGACAAAGGCGTGACCATAAACCGTCCGCCGCGCGACGGTTACATGGCGTTCATCAGGTCGCCGGACGGCATTTCAATCGAGTTGCTGCAAAAGGGAGCGGCGAAGGAAAAGGCCGAGCCCTGGGCTTCGATGCCGAACACCGGAAGCTGGTAACGAAAAAGGCCGCCGTGGCCCGAGCCGTGGCGGCCATGAATGCGCAATCCGCGCAGATCAGGCTTTCGCCATGCAGATCGAGGTGTGGCCCGAGCGGATGAATCCGAGTTCGTTCGCGGCCGCCTTCGAAAGATCGAGCACCCTGCCCTTCACGAACGGCCCGCGATCGTTGATGCGCACGACGACGCTCTTGCCGTTCTTCTTGTTCGTGACTTTCAGGCGTGTGCCGAAGGGCAAGGTGCGGTGCGCAGCAGTCAAAGCCGCGGGGTTCATGCGCTCGCCGGAGGCCGTTTTGGAATGCAACGCATACCATGAAGCCCGGCCACATTGTATACTTGCGGAAGCATCGCTCGTGGATGCGCCCATCGTCGCACAGGCGGCAACGACGGCCAGCCCCAGCCCGCTCATTCTTCTCATTAAATTCGCTCCGTTGATCGTACGGAGCGACTAGACAGGGAATGAGGAGGCAAATAAGGCACTCAAGCCCCTGATTCGCCCCTCAGGCACACATTTGGATTCCTGTGGAAACAGTTTGTCAGGAAACCGATCTGGATTTCCGATGTTCACATCCGGAATTTCACGAATAATTAACGATTATGAAATTCGTGTTTCTTCCGGAAATACTTCACCACGAAAAAACAAATCCCGAAAATTCTCACACACCGAGAGATTTAAGCTTTCGGTGGAGCGCCGAACGCTCCATGCCGATGAACTCGGCGGTACGCGAAATGTTGCCCCCGAAACGGTTGATCTGGGCGATGAGGTAGTCCTTTTCGAATTGCTCCCGGGCTTCCCGCAGCGGCAGCGCCATGATGTGCTGGTCGGACTGCCCGGGCGTGCGCGGCATCACATCGCCGATTTCCGAAGGCAGAAGGTCTGCGGTGATGGGCGCCTCGACATCGTCGCCACGCGCCAGGATCATCAGCCGTTCGATGTTGTTACGAAGCTGGCGGACGTTGCCCGGCCAGTTGTGGGCCTGAAGAACGGCCAGCGCATCGTCGCCGATGCGGCGCGTCTTCACGCCAAGCTGCCTGGCCACCTGCTTCATGAAATGGTCGACCAGATAGGGAATGTCTTCGCGGCGTTCGGCCAGACCCGGCACCATCACCGGCACGACGGCGAGCCGGTGATAGAGGTCTTCACGGAAACGGCCATCGGCGATCATCGCCTCGAGGTTCTGCGCCGTGGAGGAAATGATGCGCACATCGACCTTGACGCGCTTGGTGCCGCCGACCCGCTCGAACTGCTGCTCGACCAGAACGCGCAGGATCTTGCTCTGCGTCTCGCGCGGCATGTCTGCCACTTCATCGATGTAGAGTATGCCGCGATGCGCCTCCTCCAGCGCGCCGACCTTGCGCTCCGTGCCGTTCGACTCGGTGCCGAACAGCTCGATCTCCATGCGCTCGGGGGTGATGCTGGCCGCGCTCAGCGTCACGAACGGCCCGCTCTTGCGGGAGGAAAGGGCATGGATGGCGCGCGCCGCCAGCTCCTTGCCGGACCCCGAAGGCCCGATGATCATGATGCGGCTGTTGGTCGGCGCAACGCGCTCGATCGTCTGGCGCAACTGGCTCATGGCCGAAGACATGCCGATCAGGTCGAATGTCTCGCCGCTGCGCTGTTTGAGGTCGGAGACCTCACGCTTCAGCTTGGAGGTTTCCAGCGCCCGCTCGGCCACGAGGATCAGGCGGTCGGCCTTGAACGGCTTCTCGATGAAGTCGTAGGCCCCGCGCCGGATCGCCGACACCGCCGTCTCGATATTGCCGTGGCCGGAAATCATAACCACCGGCAGGCTGGGATGCAGCGTCTTGATCTCGTCCAGCAAGGCCAGCCCGTCCAGCCGCGACCCCTGCAACCAGATGTCCAGGAAGATCAGGCGCGGCGCCCGTTCCGCGATCGCCGCAAGGGCGCTGTCGGCATCGTGCGCCGTGCGCGTCTCGTGGCCTTCATCGCTGAGGATGCCCGCAACCAGTTCGCGAATGTCTTCTTCGTCGTCGACGATGAGAATATCAGACGCCATTTTCGACCTTTACAGTTTCTTTTTCAGACGGTGAGCTGCCGGAAGCGGGGGCTGAACCTCCGGCGGCGGGGAGAATGATGCTGACCATGGCGCCTTTTCCGCCATGGAAATCCTGGGGCGCGTCATGGAGCTCCAGGCGTCCGCCATGGTCTTCCACGATCTTCTTGACAATTGCGAGGCCGAGGCCGGTGCCCTTGTCGCGCGTCGTCATATAGGGCTCCAGCAGCCTTTGGCGATGCTCGCGCGGCAGGCCCTTGCCGTTGTCGACGACGTCGATGCGGACACTGTCGCCCTGCCTCGTCGCGCGAATGCGGATCGCGTGCTGCTCCCCGTTCTCACGCTCCATGCCTTCCATCGCCTCGGACGCGTTCTTGATGACATTGCCGAAGGCTTGCGACAGAAGCCGGCTGTCGAAGGTGCCGTAAAGCGGCTCGCTGCCGAAATCGCGCTCGAATTTGATGTCGGAGCGGCTGACTTCGACGAGGAAGGACGCCTCGCGCAACGGCTCCCGCAGGTCCAGTTGCTTCATGTCCGGTTTCGGCATGCGGGCGAAGGACGAGAACTCGTCCACCATGCGGCCTATGTCGCCCACCTGCCGGATGATCGTATCGGTGCACTGGTCGAAGACCTCGCGATCCTCGGTGATGACCTTGCCGTAGCGGCGCTTGATGCGCTCGGCCGACAACTGGATCGGGGTCAGCGGATTCTTGATCTCGTGGGCGATGCGCCGCGCCACATCCGCCCATGCGGAAGAGCGCTGCGCCTGAACGAGATCGGTGATGTCATCCACCGTCACGACATAGGATTTGGAAGCGTCTTCATTGTCTTCCTCTTCCATCGTGACCTGGATGTTGAAGGTCCGCTCGGCCCCTGCACGGTAGAATGTCACCTGTTCGCGATAGACGGGCTTGTCGGATTTGCGGCCGATCTCGAACGCACGGCCCACCAGCGGCAGCAGCACGGAAAGGTTCTGGCCGATGGCCGTCGCGGCATCGATGGCCAGCATGGTTTCGGCCGAGCGGTTGACGATGGTGACGATGCCATCCGCATCGACGCCGATCACGCCTGCGGTGACGCCTTCCAGCACCGCCTCGGAGAAGCGCCGGCGCTCGTCGATCTGATCCTTGGCCGTCAGCAGCTCGTTGCGCTGCGATTTCAGCTCCAGCAACATGTTGTTGAAGGTGGCGCCCAGCGAGGCGACGTCGCCGTCGGACGGGCGCACCGGAACCGAGACGTCGAGATTGCCGGTGGCCACCTCGTCGGCCGCGCCGATAAGCTGGCGGATCGGCCGCACCAGCCGGTCGGCGACGGCGATGCCGGTCCAGACGGCGGACAGGATGATGATGAGCGTCATCGACAGATAAGGCAGCGCGAAGGCGATCTGGGAGGGTCGCCTGTTCGATTCCAGCCCGCGATATTCGTCGACATTGGCGCGCACGATCTCGCGGGCCTTGATCACCTCGGGGTCGATCACGCGGATCGTATAGAGGAACATGCCCTCCAGTTCCCGCAGCTTGACGATGGCGCCCATGATGTTGCGGGTGCGCGGCTCGATCAGCAGCGGCGGCCCGTTCTCGGCCTCCTGTATGGCCCCTTCCGGAGGCTCGGGCATGGCGAAATCGGTGGGTGTCTGGGCGCTCATGACGAAGGAGCCGTCCGACCTCAGAAGCGCGGCATGGGCCAGCCCCCTGCCCGCCGCCTCCTTGTTCATCAGGTCCAGGAAGCCGGTACGGTCGAGCCCGTAGAGCGTGCGCGCATTGTCGAGGTCGTAGGCCATCGACAGAGTGGTGCCCTGCAGGTTGCGGGCATTTTCCTGCACATAGGCATCCGCTATGGACAGCGACGAATTGATGATTGTTTTGGTGCGGATTTCAAACCAGCGGTCGAGGCCGATGTTCAGGGTCACGGATGCGACGATGGCGACCATGATGGCCGGAATGGCAGCCACCAGCGCGAACATGGCCACGATGCGCACATGCAGCCGCGACGCCGCCTTGCCGATGCGGCGCGCCATCACGATGCGATGAATCTCGCGCCCGATCAGCGCGCCAAGCACGAAGATGAAGGCGGCGTTCACACAGATGAGAAGAAGCGTGATCCTGCCATCGGGCGCGATCGGGGTGGCGCCGACAAGGATTGCGAAGGACACGCCCGCGGCCAGCAGCGCCCCCAGTATTGAGAGGATGCCGGGCAGCGCAAGCAGGCGCCGCCCTTCCTGAGGGCGGCTTTTTGGCAGGCGCAAGCGGCCGTTGGTGAGTATGTGAGTCGTCATACCGCCCTATGGCATCATGAATCGCGTTACATGTATGCAACATTGTGGCGATTATGCAACAAAACGGGCGAGATTGTGGCTTACCCCGCGTGAGATTTGCATCCGGACGGTCGCGTTTTTCTCAGCCTGCCGATTTGTAGACGCTGATGCCGAGATCGCGGATCTTCTTGCGCAGCGTGTTGCGGTTGAGCCCCAGAAGCTCCGCCGCCTTGATCTGGTTGCCGCGCGTGGCCGTCATGGCCGCCAGCACCAGAGGATGCTCCACCTCGGCAATGATCCGCTGATAAAGGCCGGGCGGCGGCAGCGACGGGCCGTAGGAAGCGAAGTGGCGTTGCAGGTAGTGCTCCATCGCCTGCCCGATGGAGAGGTTTTCCGGAATGAGTGTGGCCACGGCAGCCGTGTCGGGCTTCTCGCCCGTGCTGAGTTCGGCCTCGACGATATCGGCGGAAATCTCGTCCTGCGCGTAAAGGGCCGCCAGACGACGCACCAGATTTTCCAGCTCGCGCACATTGCCCGGCCATGGATAGCGCTTCATGAGCTCGATGCCGCCCGGCACGATGCGCTTGGCCTGCAAGCCTTCCTTCTCGCCCTGCTTGAAGAAGTGGCGCACGAGATCGGGAATATCCTCGGACCTTTCCCGCAGCGACGGCAGGCGCAGCGGCACGACATTGAGCCGGTAGAACAAATCCTCGCGAAACAGGCCCTGGTTGATGAGGGCGCGCAAATCCTTGTTGGTGGCGGCGACGATGCGCACATCGGTACGGATCGGCGTGCGGCCGCCCACGGTCGTGTATTCGCCCTGCTGGAGAACACGCAGAAGCCGCGTCTGCGCTTCCATCGGCATATCGCCGATCTCGTCGAGGAACAGCGTGCCGCCTTCGGCCTGCTCGAAGCGGCCCGTCGCGCGGTTCTGGGCGCCGGTGAACGCGCCCTTCTCATGGCCGAAAAGCTCCGATTCAATCAGGTCGCGCGGGATTGCGGCCATGTTGATGGCCACGAAAGGCCCGTTGCGGCGGCGGCCATATTCATGCAGCGCGCGCGCCACCAGTTCCTTGCCGGTGCCGGATTCGCCGGTGATCATCACCGTAAGGTCCGTCTGCATCATCCGCGCCAGCATGCGGTAGATGTCCTGCATGGCGGCGGAACGCCCGACCAGCGGCATGGCATCCGGCTGATCCTCCGGCCTGTGATCGGCTTTCGGCCGGCGCGGCTCGGCCAGCGCCCGCTGGACGATGCCGAGCAGTTCGGTGAGGTCGAAAGGCTTGGGCAGATATTCGTACGCCCCCGCCTCGGAGGCGCGAATGGCGGTCATGAAGGTGTTCTGCGCGCTCATCACCACCACCGGCAGTTCCGGCCGCGCCTTGCGGATACGCGGCAGCATGTCGAAAGCATTCTCGTCCGGCATCACCACATCGGTGATCACCAGATCGCCCTCGCCCGCCGCCACCCAGCGCCACAGCGTCGCGGCATTGGACGTGACCCGCACTTCGTGCCCGACCCGTGACAGCGCCTGGTTGAGGACGGTGCGGATCGCCGCATCGTCGTCGGCGACAAGTATCTGTCCATGGGCGCTCATCGGGGATTTCCTTCGTTCGAAACCTGTTCGTCCGGCACCGTCTCCTTCCATGCCGGCATCAGCACGCGAAACGTCGTACCGCGAGGGTTCGACTCGCATTCGACGATGCCGCCATGCTCGCCCACGATCTTCGCGACCAGCGCCAGCCCGAGCCCGGAGCCATTCGGCTTCGTCGTAATGAAGGGATCGAACAGGATCGGCAAAAGATCCTCGGCCACACCCGGCCCGTTGTCGCGCACGCAAAATTCCAGCGGCAGCGACACCCGCTCCTGCGAGCCCGGCACGGACATGCGTATGCCGGGGCGGAAGGCGGTCGTCAGCACGATCTCGCCCAGCGGGTCGCTTCCCACCGCCTCGGCGGCGTTCTTGATGAGATTGAGGAACACCTGAATGAGCTGGTCGCGATTGCCGTAGACCGGCGGCAGCGACGGATCGTAATCCTCGATGATGGTGATGCCTCTGGCGAAGCCGTTCCTTGCGATCGCCTTCACGCGGTCGAGCACCACATGGATATTGACCGGATAACGGTCAATCGGCCGCTCGTCCGAGAAAACCTCCATGCGATCGACCAGCGCCACGATGCGGTCGGTCTCCTCGGTGATCAGCCGCGTCAGCGCCCTGTCCTCGTCCGAGGTGGATTGCTCTAGCAACTGCGCGGCGCCCCGTATGCCCGAGAGCGGATTCTTGATCTCATGCGCCAGCATGGCAGCAAGCCCCGTCACGGAGCGTGCCGCGCCGCGATGGGTCATCTGCCGGTCGATCTTGTCCGCCATCGACCGCTCCTGAAACATCACCGCAACAGAACCCGGAAATTCCGGCACCGGGGCGACATAAAGGTCCACCATCTTTTCGATGCCGAGACGCGGCGAGGAAATGTCGACACGATACTCGTTGACCGGCGCATGACGCTCCCGCACCTGATCCACCAGCGCCAGCAACGGGCTGCCGAACGGAATGAGCTTCGACAGCGTGCTTCGCGCCAGAACGGATGCGCTCGAACGGAAAAAGTCCTCCGCATCCGCATTGGCGAATGAAATGTACCCTCCCGGATCGACCATGATGACGGGACGCCGGATCGTGTTGAGCAGGATCTGTGCGGCATCGCCCGCGTTTGCAGCCTTGATCGGTATCGAGCTCATGCCGCATCCCTCACGTCGCCAGGCTGCGTGACGAAAATCTCATCCAGAAGCGAAATGACCTGCGCGGGGTCGCCACAGGTAAGCAGCGCCTTGCGCTGTTCCGCAGTGACGAGCGGCGCATGGCGGTCGAGATACCAGCCAAGATGCTTGCGCGCCTGCCGCAGGCCACTTTCCCTGCCGTAAAATGACAGCATGTCCTCATAGTGCGCGGTGACATAGCCAGCCAGTCCGGCACCGGCCGGAGGAACCCCCGGCGCAGAAGCGCCGGTGGCGGCAGAGGCGATTTCACCTGCCGCCCATGGCGCGCCGTAATGCGCGCGTCCGACCATGACGGCATCGGCGCCCGACTCCCGCAGGATAGTCTCCGCATCTGCCGGCGAGCCGACATCGCCATTGGCGACAACCGGCACGCTGACCGCCGCCTTGACCTTCGCGATCGCCCGCCAGTCGGCCTTGCCTTTGTAGAACTGGCAGCGCGTGCGCCCGTGCACGGTCACCATGCGGACACCGGCCTGCTCGGCACGCCGTGCCAGATCGGGCGCGTTCAGCCCGTTTTCATCCCAACCCAGCCGCATCTTGACCGTGACCGGCACCTCGACCGCACCAACCACCGCCTCGATCAGCGACAGCGCATGATCGAGATCCAGCATCAGCGCCGATCCGGCGTAGCCGCCCGTTACCTTCTTGGCGGGGCAGCCCATGTTGATGTCGACAATGTCGGCGCCCTCGCCGACCGCGATGCGCGCCGCCTCGGCCATGTGCGCAGCCTCGCGGCCGGCAAGCTGAACCATATGCACAGGGAGCCCGGAATGACGGATGCGCAGGTCGAAGCCCGCACGCCCCCTGGCCAGTTCGCCACTCGCCACCATTTCGGACACGACAAGGCCCGCCCCATGGGCGTAGGCCCGCTTGCGGAAAGGCTCGTCGGTCACGCCCGACATCGGCGCCAGAAAAACGCGGTTGCGAATTTCGACACCGCCTATATCCAGAGGTGCGGACAGGACCGCCCGATCAGGCATGCACAAAAACCATGCAGATAAATACCATGCACATTGTTTAACCAATCTCCGGAAATGATGCAATGCACAAACATGTCACATTTGCCCGGGCCCGCTGAAAAGGCTGGCCTTCCCGATCTGCCGCGACTAAGCCTCCGCCATGGCTGAGCGAACCGACATTTCTGCACCGGAAGCAACGTGCCGGATCGCGGCCGTGATCGTTGCCGCCGGGCGCGGTGAGCGCGCCGGGCAGGCCGACGGGCCAAAACAGTATCGCCACATTGGCGGTCGGGCCGTCATTGCCCATACGCTTGAAACGTTCCTTTCGCATCCGCAGGTGGATACCGTCGTGGTCGCCATTCATGCCGACGACCGGGAATTGCTGCGCAAGGCGGCGGAAGGCTATCATGATCGCGTCACCATCGTGATCGGCGGGCCGACACGGCAGGAATCGGTGCGGCTGGGCCTTCTGGTCCTGAATGAGGAAGCCCCGTCCAAGGTCTTGATTCACGATGCGGTTCGCCCCTTCTGCGATATGGAACTCATCAGCCGCACCATCGACACGATCACGGACCGGCAGGGCGCATTGCCCGCATTGCCCGTCGCCGACACGCTGAAGCGGGAAGCCTTCGGCGGGATGGTGGGCGAGACGGTGCCGCGCGCCGGCCTGCATGGCGCGCAGACGCCACAGGGCTTTCCATTCCTGCCGATACTTCAGGCCCATGACCGGGCGCATGCGCTCGGCCGCCACGATTTCACCGACGACGCGGCAATCGCGGAATGGGCAGGCATTCCGGTCATGCTGGTGCCTGGTTCACCCGACAATGTAAAGCTTACCTGGGCAAGGGATATTTCAATGGCAGACCAAAGGCTTAAAGGAACGGCTGCAAGCTTTCCCGACGTTCGCACCGGCAATGGCTATGACGTTCATTCCTTCGAGGCCGGCGACCATGTCGTGCTGTGCGGCGTCACCATCCCCCACACCCGCAAGCTGTCCGGCCATTCCGATGCCGATGTCGGCCTCCATGCCCTGACCGATGCATTGCTGGCAACCTGCGGAGCCGGAGACATCGGAACCCACTTCCCGCCCTCCGATCCGCAATGGAAGGGCGCGGCGTCGCGCCGGTTCGTGGAACATGCGGTGGCAATCGTGCGCGAGCGCGGCGGCCGCATCGCCAATGCCGACATCACCCTGATCTGCGAGGCTCCGAAGATCGGCCCTCATCGCGAGGCGATGGTGGCGGAACTATCCTCCATGCTGGGCATTTCAGGTGAGCGCATTTCGATCAAGGCCACCACCAACGAAAGATTGGGGTTCGTCGGCCGCGAGGAAGGCATTGCAGCCATCGCGACGGCAAGCGTCATCTACCCCGGAGAGGTTCCCGCATGACGGAGGCAGGCGCCGGAGATATCGGAAACCCGGAAGTCGGACATCCGGATGTCGGAGAACTGGCGGACCGCTTCCTGAAGGCATGCAAGCACAGCGGCATACTGGCGGCCACGGCCGAAAGCTGCACCGGCGGCCTCATCATCGCCGCCATGACCGACATTCCCGGCTCCTCCTCCATGGTCGACCGGGGCTTCGTGACCTATTCCAACGAAGCCAAGGCGGAAATGCTGGGCGTTTCGGAACGCACGCTGGCAGATCACGGCGCGGTCTCGTCGCCCACGGCCGCCGAAATGGCCGAAGGCGCGCTCAGGAACTCGCGCGCCGGCATTGCCCTTGCCGTCACCGGCATCGCCGGCCCGGACGGCGGCAGCGCGGACAAGCCGGTCGGGCTCGTGTGGTTCGGACTGGCGATGACGGGCAAGCCCGTTCATGTGGAGAAATGCATCTTCGACAACCGCGGCCGCGATTACATCCGACGCGAGACGGTCAAGCATGCGCTGCGCATGGGCCTGCGCGGGCTTACGGACGATCAGGCCGTTTCCGCCGAGCGCCCGTAAATCGCATCGGCGCGCTTCTCGAAGGCTTCGGCGAACATGCGGAAGGCCCTGTCGAACATGGAGCCCATCACCGCGCTGAGCAGGCGGCTCTTGAACTCATAGTCGATGAAGAAGCGCACGAGGCAGCCCGCTCCGTCTTCCTCGAACTCCCAGACATTGCTGAGATATTTGAACGGACCGTCGATATACTTGACGTCGATCGCCCGCTCCTGCGGCTTCAGAAGCACCTGCGTGGTGAAGGTTTCGCGGATCGCCTTGTAGCCGACGCTCATCGACGCGACGAGCAGGGTCTTGCCGTCCCGTTCGCGGCGCGACTGCACGCTCAGCGCTTCACAGAGCGGCAGGAACTCCGGATAGCGCTCGATATCTGCCACCAGCGCGAACATTTCATCCGGCGAGTGGGCGACTTGGCGGGTGGCCTCGAACTTTGGCATGAAACGAAGAGCTTAGGCCGACTTGCGCAACGCAGCCTCACGGGCCGCTTTCAGCCGCGCGAAATCCTCGCCGGCGTGGTGAGACGAGCGCGTCAGCGGGCTGGACGCCACCAGGAGGAACCCCTTGGTCCTGCCGATGGTCTCGTAGGACTTGAACTCCTCCGGCGTCACGAAGCGCTTGACGGGGTGGTGCTTGCGGGTGGGCTGGAGGTACTGGCCGATGGTCATGAAATCGACATTGGCGGTGCGCAGGTCGTCCATCAGTTGCAGCACCTCGTTGCGCTCCTCGCCCAGCCCCACCATGATGCCGGACTTGGTGAAGATGGACGGGTCGAGCTCCTTCACCCGCTGCAGCAGGCGGATCGAGTGGAAATAGCGCGCGCCGGGGCGCACCGTCAGATAGTTGGACGGCACCGTTTCCAGATTGTGGTTGAAGACGTCCGGCCTCGCCGCAACGACGATCTCAAGGGCCCCGGCTCCCTCCTTGCGCAGGAAGTCCGGCGTCAGGATCTCGATGGTCGTGGCCGGCGCTGCGGCGCGGATGGCGTGGATGACATCGGCGAAATGCTGCGCGCCGCCATCGGCAAGATCGTCGCGGTCCACCGAGGTGATGACGACATGGGTGAGGCCCATCTGGCGCACGGCGTGCGCCACGCGCTCCGGCTCGTTCGCATCGAGAGCGGTCGGGATTCCGGTGGCGACGTTGCAGAAGGCGCAGGCGCGCGTGCAGATCTCGCCCATGATCATGAAGGTGGCGTGCTTCTTTTCCCAGCACTCGCCGATATTGGGGCAGCCGGCCTCCTCGCACACGGTCACCAGCTTGTTCGACTTCACGATCTCGCGGGTTTCAGCATAGCCTCTTGAAACCGGAGCCTTGACGCGAATCCACTCGGGCTTGCGCAGCACCTCCTGATCGGGGCGGTGCGCCTTTTCGGGATGCCTCACCCGCGGCGGATTTGCGATGTTGTCGAGAACGGTGACCATGTCCGATCCAATTCTGTCGCGAGCGCGGATGGCAGCGCGCCCTCAGTGTCATCTAGGACGTTTTGCCGGAATAAGAAAGGCCGTGGCGGAGCGAGCCGCCACGGCCTTGGCAGAAATGCAGGTCGAACCGCTGCGCTACTGGCGCACCATCCGCCCCACGAAAATAAGAATGCACGCGCCGATAAAGCCCGTGATGAGATAGGCAAGCCAGCCCACGCCGAAGGAGCCGATGTTGAGTGCCTGCAATATGGCATTCAGCACCACGGCGCCGACGATCCCCAGAACCACGTTCATGAGGAGCCCCATGTTGCCCTTCATCACGATTTCGGCCAGCCAGCCGGCAATTCCGCCGACCACTATCGCCGCGATCCAGCCCACACCGTTGACGTCCATATGAATGGTCCTTCCGCAAAGGATTAGAATTCACATGCAACGCTCAAATCTCTCGTCTGGTTCCACGGCTTGCCTCAGGTACCGAAGCGAAGAGCGCAATCGTCTTTCGCCCCGGCGCCGAGAGGCTGGCTCAGGCGTTCAGCGCACGCCCATACGCGTCGAGAACGCTTTCCTTCATCATCTCCGAAAGGGTCGGATGTGGGAACACCGTGTGCATCAGTTCCTCCTCGGTGGTTTCGAGGTTCATCGCCACCACAAAACCCTGGATCAGTTCGGTCACTTCCGCGCCGACCATATGTGCGCCCAGCAACTCTCCCGTCTTCTTGTCGAAGATGGTCTTGATCAGGCCCTGATCCTCGCCCAGCGCGATGGCCTTGCCATTGGCGGCGAACTGGAAGCGGCCGACGCGGATGTCGCGGCCTTCCGCCTTGGCCTTCGCCTCGGTGAGGCCGACGGAGGCGACCTGCGGGCTGCAATAGGTGCAGCCGGGAATCTTCGACTTGTCGAGCCCATGCACGCCCGGCACCCCGGCGATCTTCTCCACGCAGATCACGCCTTCATGCTCGGCCTTGTGCGCCAGCATGGGCGGACCGGCGACGTCGCCGATGGCATAGATGCCCGGCACATTGGTGTTGCCGTAGCCGTCCACCACGACGCAGCCGCGGTCGGTCTTCACGCCGAGCGCTTCCAGCCCGAGATTTTCGATGTTGCCGACCACGCCGACAGCCGAGATCATGCGGTCTGCGGTGATCTTCTCGACCTTGCCGTCCTTGGTCTCGACATGGGCGGTGATCGAGTTCGCGCCCTTCTCGACCTTCGTCACCTTGGCTTCGAGCAGGATCTTCATGCCCTGCTTCTCGAACTGCTTCTGGGCGAATTTGGAGATTTCCGCATCCTCGACCGGCATGACCTGCGGCATGACCTCGACCACGGTCACCTCGGCGCCCATGGTGCGGTAGAATGAGGCGAACTCGATGCCGATGGCGCCCGATCCCATGACCAGCAGCGACTTCGGCATTTCCTTCGGCACCATGGCCTCGAAATAGCTCCAGATCAGCTTGCCGTCCGGCTCGATGCCCGGCAGCGCGCGCGGCCGCGCGCCGGTGGCGACGATGATGTGCTTTGCCGTATAAGTGCCTTCGCCCTTCACGCCCTTCGGCACCGGGTTCTGCGGCTCCATCGGCTTCTTCGCGCTTTTGGAAACGACGATCTCACCCGCTTTTTCCTGAATGGGGGCCTTGGAAAGCTTCGCCTCGCCCCAGATCACGTCGACCTTATTCTTCTTCATCAGGAAGGCGACGCCGCCGTTCAGCCGGCGCGACACACCGCGTGAGCGCTCCACCACGGCATCGATGTCCGCGCTGACCTTGCCGTCGATCTTCAGGCCGTAGGCGCCCGGATTCTCGGCATAATGCTTGATCTCGGCCGAGCGCAGCAGCGCCTTGGTGGGAATGCAGCCCCAGTTGAGGCAGATGCCGCCCAGATGCTCGCGCTCCACGATGGCGGTTTTGAAGCCAAGCTGCGCGGAGCGCACGGCCGTCACATAGCCGCCCGGACCGGAACCGATGATGATGACGTCGTAAGCCTCGGCCATAAATCCTTGCCTTTCCTCAAGCGGCGCTGCGCGTCAGCAGCACCCAGTCATGT
>JAIPUZ010000098.1 GCA_022833215.1 Mesorhizobium sp.
CGAGGCTTGTCACGTCCTTGTCCATGACCAGCACCACGACCGGCTGGACGACATCGGACATGTCGAGCTTGCCGAGGTTCTTCAGCGCCGTCATCAGGCGCGAGACGCCGATGGAAAAGCCGGTCGCCGGAACCGGCTCGCCGCGGAAGCGCGACACCAGACCGTCATAACGGCCACCGCCGCCAACCGAACCGAAGCGCACGATCCTGCCATCCTCGTTGGGGATTTCTGCCAGCAGTTCGGCCTCGTAGACGGGGCCGGTGTAATATTCGAGGCCGCGCACCACGGAGGGGTCGATTTTGATGCGGCCATCATCATAGCCGGCGGCGTCGACCATGGCGCCGATATCGGCCAGTTCCTGCACGCCCTCTTCACCGCGCGGGGAGCCGGAAACGGCACCGCGCATGGCGGCCAGTGCGCCGGCAAGGTCGTCGCCGGTCGAGGAGGTCAGGAGCAGCACGCGATCCGCCTGCGCCGAATCCAGCCCCGCGCCCTTCGTAAAGTCGCCGCTCTCGTCGAGACGTCCCTTGCCGAGCAGATCGCGAACACCCTCGGGGCCAACCTTGTCAAGCTTGTCGACGGCGCGCAGCACGGTGAGGCGGCGGCCGGCATTGTCGTCGCCACCGAGGCCGATGGCCTCAAGCACGCCGTCGAGCACCTTGCGGTTGTTGACGCGGATGACGTAGTCGCCGCGCTTGATACCCACGGCCTCCATGACATCGGCCATCATCATCGCCATTTCAGCGTCGGCGGCCACGCCCGGCGTGCCGACCGTATCGGCATCGAACTGCATGAACTGGCGGAAACGGCCGGGGCCCGGCTTCTCGTTGCGGAACACCCAGCCGGACCGGTAGGAGCGGAAAGGCTTCGGCAGCTTTTCGAAATTCTCGGCCACGAAGCGGGCCATGGGCGCGGTCAGGTCGTAGCGCAGCGACAGCCACTGCTCGTCGTCGTCCTGAAAGGAGAAGACGCCCTCGTTCGGCCGGTCCTGATCGGGCAGAAACTTGCCCAGCGCATCGGTGTATTCGATCAGCGGCTGGTCGGCCGGCTCGAAACCGTAAAGCTCATAGACCTCACGGATCTTGCCCACCATCCTGTCGACGGCACGAATGTCGTCGGGGCTGCGGTCGACAAAGCCACGCGGCAGGCGTGCTTTCATCTTTTCCGGTCGTTCGGCCATGGCGGGTACTCTGCGGTTCGGCAATAGGGCGGCGGCGGGCCGGCTGGAGCCGGACCGCGCGCTGTCCTAACCGATGCCGCACCCGGCAGCAAGGGCAGGCTTGGGGGCAGGCTTCGGCTCAGGCCGGCCTGCGGAAGCCGGCGCGCGCGGTTTCCACCTCTGCGCGGCAGGCGCAACCCTCGATATGGTCGTTGACCATGCCCATGGCCTGCATGAAGGCATAGACGGTGGTGGGGCCGACAAAGCTCCAGCCGCGCTTCTTCAGTTCCTTCGAAATGCGGGTGGACACGGCGGTGGTCGGGTTGGCGCGCAGATGGGCGAGGTCCACCACCGCCGGCCTCTCTTCCGGCGCAGGCTCGAACTTCCAGAACCATGCGGCCAGCGAGCCCGCCTCATCCACCAGCTCGCGGGCGCGGCGGGCGTTGTTGATGGTGGAGACGATCTTGCCGCGATGGCGCACGATACCGGCATTGCCGAGCAGGCGTTCGACATCGGCCTCGGTGAACTCCGCAACGCGTTCGAAATCGAATCCGGAAAAGGCTTCGCGAAAATTTTCGCGCTTGCGCAGGATGGTCAGCCACGACAGACCCGACTGGAAGCCTTCGAGGCAGATCTTCTCGAAAAGACGGCGGTCGTCGGCGACCGGGCGCCCCCATTCGTGGTCGTGATAGTGGATGTAGTCCGGCAGGTTGCCGTGCCAGAAGCACCGGTCCACGCCGTCCGGGCCGGTGATGATGCCGTCTTTAGCGCTCATGCCACATATCCGTTAACGCAAGTTTCCAATGCTTTACCGGCGCTTTACCAGATTCCTGAACCGCCGGATAACCATACCGAAAGCTTTACTGACAAAACGGCATTCGACGCATCGGCGATTCATCTTTCGGTTGTCCTTCGCGCACAGGATCGCGCCATGACCGGACACGCGTTTCCGGCCGACGACCGAACCCAAGAGTGCGTCAGATGAAACGAGCCCTTTTCCTGTTCACCTGCCTCGCCGGCGCCCTCTCCATGGGCTTTTCGCCGGCACTGGCCAACGACCGCTATATCGAGCGCCCGCCGGTGCGGGTGAGCCCCGACCTCGCCGCGCCATGGGTGCTGCAACTCGGCAAGGCTCCTGACAATGCGAAGGGGGCGGGGGCAAGGCGTGCAGCGCCGGAACAGCGTCGCATCTACCGCACGCAGCCGGCACCGCGCGCGACGAAGCAGGCCCCGCAACGCCAGCGCGCCGTGCAGACGCAGCCCGCGCGGGTGCAGCAGGCATCCGCGCCGAGGATGGTGCAGAAACGCGCGGTGCGGCCGCAGATCAACCCGATCTACCTGCCGCAGGTCGTCAATTATGACGGCAAGCACAAGCCCGGCACCGTCATCATCGACACGCGCGATAATTTCCTCTTCCTGGTGGAAAAGAACGGCAAGGCGCGCCGCTATGGCGTCGGCACCGGCAAGCCGGGCTTCGAATGGGCCGGCACCCACAAGGTTTCGGCCAAGCGCGAATGGCCGGACTGGCGCCCGCCGGCTGAGATGATCGCCCGCGAGAAGGCCAGGGGCCGCCATTTGCCGACTTTCGTGGCCGGCGGCGTCGAAAACCCGCTCGGCGCGCGGGCGCTCTATCTCGGCTCGACGCTCTACCGCATCCACGGCACCAACCAGCCATGGACGATCGGCGCAGCCGTCTCTTCGGGCTGCATCCGCATGCGCAACGAGGACGTGGTCGATCTTTACGAGCGCGTGCCTGTTGGCGCGACGGTCGTTGTCATGTAGAAGCTTTTCCCAACAACGGGGGACGGGCCGTGTCGGGGGACGTGGCCAGCCGCAGAAAAGGCAGCCGGTGAAAACCGCGCTGCCTTTTCTGTTTCCGGCGATCCTCGACTGACCGCAACCGGCTTTATTGCAATTGTCGGGGCCGCGCCCCGCCATAGGCCCAGTCGAGCAGTTCCACCGTATGCACCACGGGCAGCTTCGCGGCGGAGGCGATCTGGGTGATGCAGCCGATATTGCCGGTGGCGACGAGTTCAGCGCCCGTAGCCGTGATGTTCTTCACCTTGCGGTCGCGCAGCTTTGCCGAAATCTCCGGCTGCATGATGTTGTAGGTGCCGGCCGAGCCGCAGCACAGATGCCCCTCGCGCGGTTCCTTCACCACGAAACCCGCTCTGGCCAGCAGCGCCTTTGGCTGGCGCGTGATCTTCTGGCCGTGCTGCATGGAGCAGGCCGAATGATAGGCGACCACCGTGCCCGGTTTCACCGCCGGTTCCGGCAGGTCGAGCGTGTCGAGATATTCGGTCACGTCCTTCGCCAGCGCCGAGACCCGCGCCGCCTTCTCCGCATAGGCGGGGTCAAGGCGCAGCATGTAGCCATAATCCTTGATCGTCGTGCCGCAACCGGACGCGGTGATGACGATGGCGTCCAGCCCGCCCTCGTCGAGCTGGCGTGTCCAGGCATCGACATTGCGGCGGGCGAAATCGAGCGCTGCGCTTTCGCGGCCCATGTGATGCACCAGCGCTCCGCAGCAGCCCTCGCCCGGCGGCACCACGACCTCGACGCCAAGCCGGTTGAGCAGCGAGATGGTGGCTTCGTTGATGCCGGGATCGAGCACCGGCTGGGCGCAACCGGTGAGGATGGCGACGCGCCCGCGTTTTGCGCCCCTGCCCTGATGCACGCCCGTTAAGGCAGCGGAAGACGCGCGCGGAACGCTGGCCGGCGCAAGCTTCAGCATGGCCGCCAGCGGCTTCAGCGCCGCGCTGCGGTCGAACAGGCCGGCGAACGGCCTGCCGAGCTTCGCCAGTTTCAGGGCGGCGCGGAAACGGGCCGGATAGGGCAGCACGGCGGCCAGAACGGCGCGGATCAGCCGGTCGGGCAGCGGGCGCCTGTAGGTTTTTTCGATATGGGCGCGGGCATGATCGACCAGATGCATGTAATTCACGCCCGAAGGGCATGTGGTCATGCACGACAGGCAGGACAGGCAACGATCGATATGGGTGACGATCTCGCGGTCAGCGGGCCGGCCGCCCTCCAGCATGTCCTTGATCAGGTAGATGCGGCCGCGCGGGCTGTCCAGCTCGTTGCCGAGCGTCACATAGGTCGGGCAGGTGGCGGTGCAGAAGCCGCAATGCACGCATTTGCGCAGGATCTTTTCCGACTCCGCCACATGCGGATCGGCAAGCTGCTCGGGGGTGAAATGGGTCTGCATCGGTCAGGCAGCTCCCTTTTGGGTCATGCCGGGCGGAACCATCCGGCCCGGATTCAAAATGTTCTTCGGATCGAACTCGGCCTTCAGCCGTGCCGACAGGGCGGCAAGCGCCGGCGGCTGCGGCTGGAAGACCGGAATTTCGGCGCGCTGCTGCGGTGTCGCGCGCACCAGCGTGGCATGGCCGCCGCCGCACTTCTGAACCAGCGAGCGCACCAGCCCGGCTTCCGGGTCGCCTGCCGCCATGGCGAGCCAGACCAGCCCGCCCTGCCAGTCGTAAAACGCCTCCACCGCCGCCTGCATGCGCAACGCCATGACCATGTTGTGACCATCCGCCGGCGGCATGGAGACCCGCCACACCGGCATATGCGGAACCGAGGCGAAGGGGATGCAATCGCGGACTTCGCGCCACAGGGCGCGCGAGGCTTCAGCTTCGATTTCCTGCATCGGCCCGGCTTTTTCCAGAAGCTGCCGCAGCAGCCGGATGCGATAGGCGACCGAAGGCCCGAAACCCTCGACGCGCAGCAGGGTCGCCGGGTCGCTGCCGAGTGCTGCGCCAGCGACGCGGGTGACCGCCGGATAGGGCAGATGCGCGGCCCCCGAAACCTCGGCGCTGGAGCCGAGGGCCAGCCCCATGGCGGCCACCGCGCTGTCGTCGAGCAGGCCGGAGATGACCAGCGTCGTTTCCGTTTCGGCCGCGGGCAGCACCTTGAAGGTGACATCGGTGGCCACCGCCAGCGTGCCCCAGCTGTTGGCAAGCGCCTTGGAGAGATCGTAGCCGGTGACGTTCTTGACCACCCGGCCGCCCGACTTGAACGCCTCGCCCCGGCCGGAAACGGCATGGATGCCGAGAATATGGTCGCGCGCCGCGCCCGCCTTCAGCCGCCTTGGCCCACTGAGATTGGCCGCCAGCACGCCGCCGATGGTGCCGCGCCCCGGCTGTTCACCCAGCAATGGGCCATAGTCCATCGGCTCGAAGGCAAGCTCCTGCCCGCGTGCCGCCACGGCAGCCTCGATCTCGGCCAGCGGCGTTCCGGCCTTCGCGGACAGAACCAGCTCTTCCGGTTCATAGAGCGTGATGCCGGACAGGCCGGAGAGATCGAGCACATGTTCCGCCCCGACCCGGTTGCCGATGGCGCACTTGGAGCCATGGCCGACGATTTCCAGCGGCTGCTCCTCCGAAGCGGCCCATTGCACGGCTTCCAGAACATCCGCATCCGTTTCGGGTTTGAACGTGGTCATTGTCAAAACCTCGGAATGTCCGGAAACGGCATCTGGCCGCGATGGATGTGCATGCGGCCAAGCTCGGCGCAGCGGCGCAGTTGCGGAAAAACCTTACCCGGATTGAGCAGATGGCCCGGATCGAAAGCGCATTTGACCCGCATCTGCTGGTCGAGGTCTGCCTCCGTGAACATTTCCGGCATCAGGTCGCGTTTTTCCACGCCCACCCCATGCTCGCCGGTCAGCACGCCGCCGACCCTGACGCACAGCCGCAATATGTCGGCGCCGAAGGACTCGGCCTTGTCCAGCTCGCCCGGCACATTGGCGTCGTAGAGGATGAGCGGGTGCAGGTTGCCATCGCCGGCATGGAAGACATTGGCGACGCGCAGGCCGTAATGCTCCGACAGCTCGCGCATGCCGGCCAGAACGCGCGGCAGTTCCTTGCGCGGAATGGTGCCGTCCATGCAGTAATAGTCGGGCGAGATGCGCCCCACCGCCGGAAACGCCGCCTTGCGCCCGGCCCAGAAGGTCAGCCGCTCTTCCTCGCTCTGCGAGATGCGGCAGGAAGTGGAGCCGTTGCGGATCGCGATCTTCTCGACCAGATCGATGAGGTGATCGACCTCGACCGCCGGGCCGTCCAGCTCGACGATCAGCAACGCCTCGCAATCCAGCGGATAGCCGGCATGGACGAAATCCTCCGCCGCGCGGATCGCCGGCAGGTCCATCATCTCCATGCCGCCGGGAATGATGCCGGCGCCGATAATGTCGGCCACGCACTGGCCGCCCTGCTCATTGGTGGGAAAGCCGATCAGAAGTGCCCGCGCCGTTTCCGGCTTGCGCAATATGCGCACCGTGACCTCGGTGACGACGCCCAGCAGCCCTTCCGAGCCGGTCATGACGCCCAGAAGATCGTAGCCCTCGGCGTCGAGGTGCCGGCCGCCGAGGCGCACCACCTCGCCGTTCATCAGCACCATTTCGATGCCCAGCAGATTGTTGGCGGTGAGCCCGTATTTCAGGCAATGCACGCCGCCGGAATTTTCGGCCACATTGCCGCCGATGGAGCAGGCGATCTGCGACGAGGGATCGGGCGCATAGTAGAACCCTTCCGTTTCCACCGCATGGGTTATGCCGAGATTGGTGACGCCCGGCTGGGCGACCACGGCGCGGTTTGGATAGTCGATTTCCAGAATGCGGTTGAAACGGCTCATGACCAGCAGAACCGCATCCTCCAGCGGCAGCGCGCCGCCCGACAGCGAGGTGCCGGAACCGCGCGGCACGACGCGGATATTGCGCTCGTTGCAATATTCCAGCACCCGCGACACCTGCGCGGTCGTTTCCGGCAGCACCACGACCAACGGAAGCTGGCGATAGGCGGTCAGCCCGTCGCTCTCGAAGGCGCGCATCTCGTTGACCGTCTCGACGACACCCTCGCCCGGCACGATGGCGCGCAGGTCGGCGACGATCTCGGCGCGGCGGGCCAGCGTCGCGGCATCGGGTTCGGGCATGGCAAGGCCGGTCATGCGGAACAGCTCCTCCAAACTGGTAAATTCCTTTTACCAGTTAGCGCCCATGCCTGTAAATCGGGCATTGTTCCGAAGCAAGAGGCGAGTTGAAGACAGCTGGCCAGCGTCAATGTGACGCTGCTCCGGGTGACGCTGCATCCGGATGAAGCGGCATCCGGCCGGGCCAGCAGCTGCGTTGCCGAAGCGGAGCCGGTTCTATTCGCTGCCGGTCTGCCTGGCCGGCTCGGAATGCAGCCGCCGAACCCGGCGCACGGCCCACCACACGAGCAGGATCGCCACCGGAACGGAGGCGGCCGTCACCACCTCGGGCGCGACGGCGTGGCCGAACCATGAGGAGACACCCTTGGCCAGATAGCCGATCAGCCCCACGACATAATAGGACACCGCTGCCACCGACAGGCCCTCGACGGTCTGTTGCAGGCGAAGCTGGAGGCGGGCGCGGTTGTTCATGGACGCGAGCAGATCGCGGTTCTGCTTCTCGACTTCCACGTCCACCCATGTGCGCAGGAGCGTGGTGGCGCGGGTGAGCTTGCGCGACAGGTTGGCCTGCCGCTCCTCGACCGAACGGCAGGTGCGCATGGCCGGGGCCATGCGGCGTTGCAGGAAGCTGCCCCAGGTCTCATGGCCAGGCACGACCGCTTCTTCGAGCGCGTCGAGACGTTCGGTGACGATGCCGTCATAGGCGCGGCTGGCGCCGAAGCGATAGAGGCTGGAGGCGGCATCCGCTTCCAGCTCCGCCGCCAGTTCGGTCAGGTCGGCAAGAAGCTTCTGGTTGTCGCGCGTCTCTGGCTCCCGCATCTCGCTCGTGATAATGGCAAGCCTGTCTTCTATGCGCCGCACGCGGCCCGACAGAGACAGCGCCAGCGGCAGACCGAGCATGGCCAGAGTGCGGTAGGTCTCGATGTCGATCAGCCGGTGCGACAGGGCGCCGGCGCGGGCGGGCGTGAGGCCGCGGTCGAGGATCAGGATGCGGGTCAGTCCATCGCCGTCCTGCCGGAAATCGGTGACGATGGCGGCATTTCCGCCCTCAACCAGCGAATAGCACAGGCTGGTGGGGTCGAAGCTCTCGATCAGCCTTTCGCTGTCCGGCGTCCAGTTGCGGATTTCCAGCCGGATGCCGGAAATAACCGTGCCGGGCGGGGAAAACCCGTTGCCGAAGGGCGAATCCTCCTGCCGGCGGCCGCGTTCGGACAGCGGGCCTTCCCACAGATAGGTCGAAAATTCGGTATGCCGCTCCCAGCGCAGCGTGCCCTTGCCCCATTTCATGGCGTGGTGACGCGCCTGCCTGTCGGGTGCGGCGATGCCAAGCCGGCGCGACAGTTCCGACAGCACCGCCTGATCGACGACGGAGCCGCCCTCGGTCATGAAGGAGAGCTGCACCAGAGCGCGCGGTGTGGTGACAAGCGGATAGGGCCGGGAGTGCACTTCGCCCAGCGCGCCGGGCCGGGCCTCATGCGCGGGAAAACCCATGACGCTGCCGGTCGGGCGCGTTTCGAACTCGGGACCGGTCGAACCTTCCTGCACGCGGATATTCCCAAACTGGTTCAGGCGAACAGCTTTAAAACCGTTCTCCGCTCCGCGCAAACGCCGGGTGACGCATCCGGCAATGCGCTTCACGACAGCCAACTGGATAAACTATTTGACCAATTTTAGCGCTTGCCGCTATGTTTCGCGGTCTTCGCTCCTTCGATGGGCACTGAATTGACCGAAATCTTCACCCGGATCGAACATTCACGCACGGCCGACGAGGTCGTGCAACAGATCGAGAGCCTGATCCTCGAAGGCGTGCTGCGCACCGGCGACAAGCTGCCCGGCGAGCGCGAACTGGCGCGCCGGTTCGAGGTCTCGCGGCCCATCCTGCGCGATGCGCTGAAGGCCCTGGAGGTGCGCGGCCTGCTCGTCACGCGCCATGGCGACGGCACCTTCGTCGCCGATGTGATCGGGCAGGTCTTCTCGAAGCCGGTGATCGAGCTGATTTCCAGCCACCGCAAGGCCGCTTTCGACTATCTGGAATACCGGCGCGAGATGGAGGGCGTGGCCGCCGAATATGCGGCGCAGCGTGCGACGGCGGACGATCTCGCCCTGCTCGACACGATCATGGCGCGCATGGACGCCGCCCACCGCAACGCGGATTTCGAGGCGGAAGCGGAGGTGGATGTGGAATTTCACCACGCCATCGGCGAAAGCGCCCACAACATCATCCTGCTGCACACGCTGCGGTCCTGCTACCGGCTGCTGTCGGAAGACGTGTTCCAGAACCGGCTTCTGGTGTTCACTCTGCCAGGCGCGCGCGAGTCGCTGCTGGAACAGCATCGCGCGATCTATGCCGGGATCGCCGCGAAGGACCCCGCTGCCGCACGCAAGGCGGCGATGGACCATATCGCCTATGTCGAGCAGATCACCGCGCAGGCGGAGCGGGCCGGCGACTGGCGCCGCGTCTCGCGGCTGAGACGACAGCAACGCGCGGATCAGAGCAACAACTGAAAGACCGGACTGACAAGATGACCGAACCGCTGACGATCGACGACCTCAAGCGCATGGCGCGCAGGCGCGTGCCGAAGATGTTCTTCGACTACGCCGATTCCGGCTCGTGGACGGAGGGAACCTACCGCGCCAACGAGGAGGATTTCGGCAGGATCAAGCTACGCCAGCGCGTTCTCGTGGACATGACCAACCGCTCGCTGAAAACCACCATGCTGGGCGAGGACGTGGCCATGCCCGTCGCGCTGGCCCCAACCGGCCTCACCGGCATGCAGCACGCCGACGGCGAGATGCTGGCGGCGCAGGCGGCCGAAGAATTCGGCGTGCCCTTCACCCTGTCCACCATGAGCATCTGCTCCATTGAAGACGTTGCCTCGGTGACGAAGAAGCCCTTCTGGTTCCAGCTCTATGTGATGAAGGACCGTGGCTTCGTGGAAAGCCTGATCGAGCGCGCCAGGGCCGCGAAATGCTCCGCGCTGGTGCTCACGCTCGACCTTCAGATCCTCGGCCAGCGCCACAAGGATCTGCGCAATGGCCTTTCCGCGCCGCCGAAATTCACGCCAAAGCATATCTGGCAGATGGCCACCCGTCCGAAATGGTGCATGGGCATGCTGGGCACGAAGCGCCACACTTTCCGCAACATCGCCGGCCACGTCAAAGGCGTGGGCGATCTTTCGTCGCTGTCGTCATGGACCGCCGATCAGTTCGACCCCCAGCTGTCGTGGGACGATGTGGAATGGATCAGGCAGCGCTGGGGCGGCAAGCTGATCCTCAAGGGCATACTGGACCGCGAGGACGCCGAAATGGCGACGAAGACCGGGGCCGACGCGCTCATCGTTTCCAACCATGGCGGGCGTCAGCTCGACGGCGCGCCCTCCTCGATCTCGGTTCTGGAAGACATAGCCGATGCGGTGGGCGACCGCATCGAGGTGTTCATGGACGGCGGCATCCGCTCCGGGCAGGATGTGCTCAAGGCCCTTTGCCTTGGCGCGAAAGGCGTGTTCATCGGCCGGCCCTTCCTCTACGGGCTGGGCGCGGGCGGCAGGCAGGGCGTGACGAAGGCGCTCAACATCATCGCGAAGGAACTGGACACGACCATGGCCCTGTGCGGCAGACGCGACATCCGCAGCGTCGGCAAGGACATGCTTTACAGGTAACGATGCGATGACCGGTGGCGTCGATCTCACTTCCGCACGCACGCCACCGGGTTTGCGCCTCTATGCGGTCGGGGACATCCACGGCCGCAGCGACCTGCTCGAAATCTTCCATCGTTTTGTTGCGGCGGAACTGGAGGCCGACGCGCCCGCCGACTGGCGCATCGTGCATCTGGGGGACTACACCGACCGTGGACCGGATTCGCGCGGCGTGCTCGAATTGCTGGCGCAAGCCAGAGCGCGCGATTCACATCATGTGATGCTCGCCGGCAACCACGATCTGGGACTGCTGGAATTCCTCGTCCGCCCCGAACCCTACGGGCTGTTCATGACCAATGGCGGCATCGAGACCGCCGCCTCCTACGGCGTCCACTGGAGCCGCTTCGGCTTTCCTGTGGAAGATGCACAGGCTTTGGGCGCGTTTCACGCGGCCCTCCTGGCCGCCGTGCCGCCGACGCATATCGACCTGCTGCGAACGCTTTCGACATCGTTTGCCTGCGGCGATTTCTTCTTCTGCCACGCAGGGGTGAGGCCCGGGGTCGCGCTGGAACGGCAGTCGCCGGACGATCTGGTGTGGATACGCGGCGAATTCCACAATCACGCCGGCCTCTACCCGAAGGTGATCGTGCACGGCCACACGCCGGTGGCCGCGGCCGAATTCAGGCCGAACCGGATCAATCTCGACACCGGAGCCTTTCGCACGGGCAGGCTCAGCGCCGTCAGGATCGACGGCACGGGAAAAAGACTGCTGACGGTGACGAAGGAAGGGGTTGCTCAGTCGAGCGCCGTGGTGACGCCGTAGCCATCGACGGCATTGTGGCCGCTTGCGGCGTCGGCCGCATAGATGCCGAGACCGCCGACAGCGAGGGCGGAAAGCATGGCAAAGGTCAGAAGGATTGCTTTCACTGACGTCATCCCGGAGCGCATCTGCCGGCCATCCTGCACGAAGTTGATTACCATTGCATTGAAACGCGCGAGCACCCGAAGAGTTCGGGCAGCCGGCAGGAAAATCCGTCATCCGGCCGTCACCGCGTCTTTGCGGTGGGCGTTCTAGAAGCAGGCGGCCCTGCGGCCAAGAGGCAAAACCGTCGTCCACAGCGGTTTCACGGCGGCGTGCCAAAATTGCCACGCGGGCCGGCGGATCGCTGTCCGGAGCAACGGGCGTTCTCACGAACGCTGCGTCCACCGCTCCAGTCTCTTTTCCCAGCCGCATTGATGTGACGTCAGACGATCCGTGCGACTGCAAATCCTCTAGATGGTCGCGACCCAGGCCCTTGCAATCGAGGATCCCGCCTGATCGGCCAGCGATCCCACGCGCATGACCTCTTCGTCCAGACGCTGCACCCAGCCGGGGTGGCGCTTTTCGATCGTCGGAGCGAAAAATTCGCACCATTGCCGCACCAGCCGCGTATCGGCCTCGAAATGGAACTGGAAGCCATAGGCAGCGCGGCCGATGCGGAAAGCCTGATTTTCCGCAACCGCGCTGCCCGCCAGGCGGACCCCGCCTTCCGGCAGGGTGAAGGTGTCGTCATGCCACTGGAAAATGGGAAAGCTTTGCGGAAGCGCGCCCAGCACCGCGTCATCCGCGGCTTCCGGTGTCAGCCCGACCTGTTGCCACCCGAACTCCGGCGCGCCGCCGATGCGGTTGTCGCCACCGAAGGCCCGGGCAATAAGCTGGCTGCCCAGGCAGATGCCCGCGATGGCGCGGTCCCGGCCCTCGAACTCGCGGATGAGATCGAGCAGCGCGGGAAAATAGGGGCTGTGATCGTCGGCCAGCGCGTTCTGGACGCCGCCCAGCACCACAAGCGCATCGTGATCGCCGGCGTTCCCAGGCAACGGCTCTCCCAGATAGGGCCGGCAGATGTCGATTGCACCGCCAGACTCCGCAATGGCGGCCTCCACCTGGCCGAGGCCGGTATTCTCATAGTTTTCAACGACAAGTACCCGCATGAAACCCCAACCGTGACAATGGTCCGGGAACCGATACCATGGCGGATGCGAGGTGGCCAAGCCGGGCCATCCTGAAGTTTCGGAAAAGCGCCATGCCACTGCAAAACCGGGTCGATCCATTCGGCATCATCCATGCCGTGCCGGAACGCGGCCTGTTCACCGGCAATCGCGGCATCATCCACGATCCCGGGACCAGAACCCTGCTTACGCGCCGCTGGACGACGAAGGCATGGATCGTCTGCGAATGCGATTTCGGCGAGCGGCGGCGCATTGCCATGGGACGCAACGGGCCCGGCGGAAAAGCAGGCTGGACGGAACTGTTCTTCCTCGACGAGGTGACGGCGCTTGCGGCGGGGCACCGGCCCTGCTTCTATTGCCGGCGCGACCGGGCAAAGGATTTTCTCGGCCGGTTCGCAACGGCAGCCGGAATCGCCGCGCCACGCGCGCCGCAGCTCGACACGCGCCTGCATGGCGAAAGGCTGGCCAGCGGGGCAAAGCCGGCAATGGTGACGCCTGCGGACGTCACGAAGCTGCCGGAGGGCGCCATGTTCAGCAATGGCGCCACCTGCTTCACCAAACGGAATGGGCGCTATCTCCAATGGTCGTTTGCCGGCTACATTCCGGCTGTCATGCCTGAGGCAGACGGCTTTGTGCTGCTGACTCCGCCAACCACCGTGGCCGTGCTGCGTGAAGGCTACCGGCCCGTCTGGCATCATTCCGCCAACGCTTGACGCGCGGGCGCGGCTGCCGCATCAGTCCGCCATGCGCGCCAACTACAGACTGCAAAGACTATTCGTGTCCGGCGACCTCGCCGCCGGCGTCGTGGTTGAGGTGGACCCCCGGCAGAGCCACTATCTCGCCCATGTGCTGCGGCTGGACGAAGGCGCGGAGCTTCTCGTGTTCAACGGCCGCGACGGCGAATGGTCTGCAACGGTCTCCGAAATCAGGAAGAAGGCGGTGCGGCTGACCGTGAACAGCCTCCAGCGTCCGCAACCGGCCCCGTCCGATCTCGTCTACTGCTTCGCCCCTCTGAAGCGGGAACGGCTCGATTATCTGGTGCAGAAGGCGGTGGAAATGGGGGCCGGCGTGCTGCAACCCGTCGTCACCCAGCACACGCAGGTTCCGAAGCCCGGTGCCGAACGGCTGCAGGCCAATGTGATCGAGGCAGCCGAGCAATGCGGCATCCTCGCCGTTCCGCAGGTGCGCGAGACCGTGCGGCTGGAGCGCCTGCTGTCGGGATGGGAGAGCGGGCGGCGGCTGATCTTCTGCGACGAAGACGCCGCTACCGACAATCCCGTTGCGGCGCTCAACGCGATCCAGGAACGCCGCCTTGCCCTTCTGGTCGGCCCCGAAGGCGGCTTCTCGGAAGACGAGCGCCGGATGCTGCGGGCGCTGGATTTCGTCACCGCCATTCCGCTCGGACCCCGCATATTGCGCGCCGACACGGCAGCGGTCGCCGCACTTGCCGTCATTCAGGCGACGATCGGCGACTGGTAGGATCAGGCGGTTGCGGCCGCCGGCTTCTTCGGGCGTGTTTTCCTGCGTGTCAGGCGGGCCGTCGTTGCCTTCAGCTTCACCGCAGGCTTGTCGTCGAGCCCTTCCTTCACCGCCCCGGCAATGGAGCCGGCGACAAAATCCGCACTGATGGAAGCGGCCTCGATGGATTTCTCGCCCTCGGCACGCGGCATGAGGATGCCGACCCGCAGGCCGGGCTTCGCCCGCTTCAGACGCCGCACAGCATGGCGGGCGTGGGCCAGCGAGGCCGTGTTGAGGAAAGCCACGACGACGGTATCGACCTCGGCCAGCGGCAGGGAAGAAACGGCGCGGCCTTCCAGTACGGCATGGTCTGCGGTGACAACCTCGGCGCCCTGCACTTCCAGCACCTGCGCCAGCATGGCGGCTGCGGCATCGTCCAGCTCGCCGCGTCCGCCGAGGCACAGGAGCGAGCGCCCCTCCCCATCGGGCAGATCGGGCGTTTCGATGCCGTCCTCGCCAGCGGGTGCAGGACCCTTGCCGGTTTCGGGCGCGGCTTCCTCCTCTTCTTCCTCTTCCTCCTGCGCGATGTCCTCCAGATTTTCGACCAGCGCCAGCGCGCTGTCCGCCAGCTTGCGGCGCTGCTCGTCGGTCATGACGCCGCGCTGGCGGTCGTTCTCCCCGATGAGCAGGGCGGGAATGCCGATATGGTCGTAGTAATCGACCAGATAGCGCTCCTCCAGAAATTCCTCGGCATAGTCGGTCGCCTCGTCGGGATCGCCGGCCAGCAGACGCTGGTAGAGCCGGGCGTGCGGCTCCAGCACCGGCTCGTTGCCGAGCATGACGTCCAGAAAGGCGAATTGCGGCACATGGCGGCCGAGCACGACGAGGCAGACCGTCAGCGGAGTCGAGATGACGAGGCCGAGCGGCCCCCACAGCCATGTCCAGAAGATCGCCGCCACGATGATGGCGAGCGACGACAGGCCGGTGCGCGACCCGTAGAGCCATGGCTCCATGATGTTGTTGGAGATCAGCTCCATGACGAGGAAAAGCCCCGCCGTCCACAGCACCATCGACCAGCCGGGCGCTACGGCCAGCGCCAGAAGCATCGGCAGGAGCATGGCGATGGCCGGCCCGATATAGGGCACGAAGCGCAGCACCAGCGCCAGCAGCCCCCACAGCAGCGCGTTCGGAATGCCGATCAGCCACAGGCCGATGGTTATGGGAACGGCATAGGTGGTGTTGACCACAAGCTGCATGAGCAGATAGCGCCCGACGCGCTTGCCGGCATCCTGCAACGCCTCGGTGGTGCGGTGAAGGTCGCTGTAGCCGACGAGGCGGATGAAGCGGTCGCGCAGATCCTCCCTCTCCAGAAGCATGAAGATGACGACAACGATGATGAGGCCGGCGGTGGCGAAGGGAGCGGCCAGCGGCACGATGACGTTCTTCAGAATTTCGACGGGATTCTGGCGCGAAACGATCTCCACCGGCAGCGGTTCGCGCGCCGGTGCCTGCGGCTCGGCCTGCTCGGGCACGCGGGTTCCGCGCTGAAGCTCGGCTCCCACGCGCTCGACGGCATTGCTCAGCCGCTCGACGATGCCGCCATTGGCCCCCACCTCCCGCAGCGACCGGACTTTTTCCAGAATGTTCGACTGATAGGTGGGGATGTTCTGCGCCAGAGTGCTCACCTGCGTGGCGACGACGAAGGAGAAGAGCCCGATGGCGAGGAAAGCCAGCGTTACCGTGACCACCACCGCCGGCACCTTCGGAATCGAGCGCTTGCGCAGCGCCGACACGATGGGCGCCAGCGCGAAGGTCAGCAGGAAGGCGATGGCCAGCGGAAGGAACACCTCGCGCCCGAGGTAAAGGATGGCGACGACGCCCACCATGGTGACGGCGGTGGGCACGAAGGGGCGCACATAATCACCCGCGCCGGACGTGTTCGCCCCCCTCTTTTCCGCGTCACCCGTTGCAGCCATGGCAATCCCCCTCGCCTGTCGTGATGCGCACATTGCGCTACAACCGGAAATGTCGCAGCCCGCGCAAGGTTCCCGGTCCCCGGGCACGAAACATCCATTCTACGCATGCGCGCCTGCGCAGCATGAAGTTTCGTTGAAGCGTGGCTCTACAGTTTTCGCTTGATCGGGCACGGTCATATCGTCCAACTAGCCCCGCAATTCCCCCCGGGAAGCCACGGCAACGAGGTATTCATGGCGCGCGACACGACCGATTTCAGCCCGATAGAAGGCATCGACGAGCTGGTGAACTATCTGGCCGATGGCTGCAAGCCGCGGGAGAAATGGCGCATCGGCACCGAACACGAGAAGTTCCCCTTCTATGTCGATGGCCATGCGCCGGTGCCCTATGGCGGCGAGCGCGGCATCCGCACCCTGCTCGAAGGCATGCAGGACAAGCTCGGCTGGGACCCGATCATCGACGCAGGCCGTATCATCGGGCTTGTCGAGCCGACCGGACAGGGAGCGATCAGCCTTGAGCCGGGCGGGCAGTTCGAGCTGTCGGGCGCCCCGGTGGAAACCATCCACCAGACCTGCCGCGAGGGCAATGCGCATCTGGCGCAGCTGCGCGAGATCGCCGAGCCGCTCGGCATCCGCTTCCTCGGTCTTGGCGGCAGCCCGAAATGGACGCTGGCCGAAACGCCGAAGATGCCGAAGTCGCGCTACGAGATCATGACCCGCTACATGCCCAAGGTCGGCAGGCAGGGGCTCGACATGATGTACCGCACCTGCACCATCCAGGTGAACCTCGACTTCGGCAGCGAAGCCGACATGCGCCGCAAAATGCAGGTCTCGCTGAAGCTTCAGCCTCTGGCGACAGCGCTGTTCGCCAACTCCCCCTTTACCGACGGCAAGCCCAACGGCCTGCAAAGCTGGCGCGGCGAAATCTGGCGCGACACCGACAATGAGCGCTCGGGCATGCCGCGCTTCTGCTTCTCACCCGATTTCGGTTTCGCCGATTATGTGGAATGGGCGCTCGACGTGCCGATGTATTTCGTCATCCGCGACGAGCGCTACCACGACATGACGCATATGACCTTCCGCCAGTTCATGAACGGCGCCGCCCGCAACGAGCTGAGCGACGGGCTGCCGACCATGGGCGACTGGGCCAATCATCTTTCGACGCTGTTTCCCGACGTGCGGCTGAAGCGCTTCCTCGAAATGCGCGGCGCCGACGGCGGTCCATGGCGGCGCATCTGCGCGCTGCCGGCCTTCTGGGTCGGGCTGCTCTACGACGATGAGGCGCTTGCCGCCGCAGACACGCTGACCTCGAGCTGGAGCTACGAGGAAGTGGTGGCGATGCGCGACGCGGTGCCCGCCGAGGGCATCGGCGCGCCGTTCCGCAACACGACGCTGCGCGAAGTGGGGCGCGAGGTGCTGGCGATTGCCCGGCAGGGCCTCAGGAACCGCGCGCGCCTCAACCGCGAAGGCTATGACGAAACGTCCTTCCTGCAAACGCTGGACGAGGTGGTCAGCCGCGGCACCACCAGCGCGGAGGAAATGCTCTCGGCCTATCACACCCGCTGGGGCGGTTCGATCGAGCCGGTGTTCCTCGAATACGCATACTGACCGGACTTCACGGCACCGCCGAAAGGTTCCGGAGCATTTCCGCTTTTCCCCGAATCGCGGAAATGCTCCAACCCTTTGTTTCGACGCGATCGCGAACGCAAAACCGCTTCGCACTTTTGCCGGAATTGCTATAGGCTTCCCGCACCACTTGCCGGAGACCGACCCATGCAGAACCTCTTCGATATGCTGACCCAGGCCCAGAACGGCCGTGGCATGGAAGCGCTGGCCCGGCAGTTCAACCTGTCGCAGGAGCAGGCGCAAGCTGCCGTGGAAGCGCTGCTGCCGGCCTTCTCGCAGGGGCTGAAGCGCAACACCGCCGACCCTTACGGCCTCGGCAGCTTCATCAATGCGCTGGCCAGCGGTCAGCACGCCAAATATTTCGAGGATGCGAGCCGCGCCTTCTCGCCGCAAGGCGTGGAGGAAGGCAACGGCATTCTCGGCCATCTGTTCGGCTCCAAGGACCTGTCGCGCGCCGTCGCCGCACAGGCGGCGCAGGCCACCGGACTCGGCCAGCAATTGCTTCAGCAGATGCTGCCGGTGATCGCCTCGATGATCATGGGTGGCCTGTTCAGGCAGTCGACCAGCCAGATGCAGGCCGCCGGCGGCTTCGGCGACAATCCTCTGGGGCAGATCATCGGGGAGATGATGAAGCAGGCGGGTGGCGGACAAGCGGCACCCGGCAACGCCAGGCCGCAGGGCGGCGGCAATCCGTTGGGCGACAATCCCTTCGGCAAGATCCTGCAGGACATGTTCGGCGGCGGGCAGGCTTCGCCACAAACCCGGCAGCAGACGCAGAATCCGGCACAAAATCCGTTCGGAAATTCCCCGTGGGGCAAAATCCTGACCGACATGCTGGGCGGCGCGGCCCAGGGAACGCCGGAAGCCCAGCCGCAACCCCGGAGACAGCCCCAGCAGCAGAAACGCCAGGCAGACCGGGGTCAGGCTGATCGCGGTCAGGCGAAAAATCCTTACGGCGACCTGTTCGGCCAGATGTTCGAGACCGGGCGCCAGCAGCGCGACGAGTATCAGAAGGGCGTGGAATCCATTTTCGACCAGTTCCTGCGCGGCATGGACCGCAACAGGTAAGGCTTCCACGAAAAAGCCCGGTCCGAACCGGACCGGGCAAGGTGCAGGCAGACCGGTGCGGAACCGGGAGGGGACGCCTGCTCAGGGATCTGCGGAAGCTTCGCTCAGAGCGGTCGGGCCAGACCAATGGCATCGGCGCGTGCATCGGCGATGGCCATCAGCCGTGCGGTCGGATCGCCCGTGAACCGGACGTCGCGCGCGTCATGAAGGTCGCCGCGGCTGATGCCGATGTCGGCAAGCTCGGTCTCGGTCAGATCGCAAAGACGGTTGAATGCGCGGCGGTTCCGCCACAGCGTCACGAAGCGAAGAGCGCCCAGACCAACGCGCGTCAGCGCGGAGGGGCGCACGGACATACGGGAAATGTCGGCGGCAGCGTCACAGGCGGTCATTTCGGCAATCTCCGGGTGCAGGCTGGCGCACGCGACAGCCGCACGCGCCGTGGGAGGCGGCGCGGGAACTGCCGGATGCGGGTTGGCTTGCGCCTTTCCGGCGCGGTTTTTCATGGAGCTTTGAGAGCGTTCGTTATTTGCCACGCGCGGATTGATTGATCCAACGAATGTTTTTAATATTTAGGATCAACTTCGCTGATGGATTAGCCATGAAGCCGCCGCTCGACCTCGATCAGTTGCAGACATTCATCACCATTGCCGACACCGGCAGCTTCACGCGCGCCGCCGAAGAGGTGCTTCGCACGCAATCGGCGGTGTCGATGCAGATGCGACGGCTGGAGGAGCGCATCGGCAAGCCGCTGTTCGAGAAGGAAGGGCGCTCCAACCGCCTGACCGAGGAGGGCGAGCGGCTGCTTTCGTACGCGCGGCGGCTGCTCTACCTCAACCGCGAGACGCTGGCCGCCTTCGACGACCAGAGGCTGGAGGGCACGATCCGCATCGGCACGCCAGACGACTATGCCGACCGCTTCCTGCCCGAGATCATGGCGCGCTTTTCGCGCTCCAATCCCCGCGTCGAGCTGACTGTCGTTTGCGAGCCCACTCCGGGGCTGGTGGACCAGATCAAGCGGGGCCAGCTCGACATTGCGCTGGTGACCCACAACGATGCGCGCGGCCAGTCGGAAGTGGTGCGGCGCGAACCTTTGCTGTGGGTCGGCTCCGTCAACCACGCCACCCATGAGCAGGAGGTGCTGCCCATGGCCTTCGGCCGGCCGACCTGCGTGTGGCGGCGGGCCGCCTGCGACGTGCTCGACGGCATGAACCGCGAATACCGCATCCTGTTCACCAGCTTCTCCGCCACCGTCATAACGGCCGCCGTGCTCTCCGGCCTGGCCATATCGGTTCTGCCGGAATGCGCGCTTCGCCCCGGCATGCGGGTGCTGGGCGAGGCCGATGGTTTCGGCCCCCTGCCCGACTGCCGCATCGGCCTGATGCGCGGCCAGACCGACCAGCCCGAGATCGTCGACGCGCTGGCGCGCCATATCGCCGAAAGCCTCGACAATATCTCCGTTCCGGCGCTCGACGATGCCACGGGTCTCGGCTTCGGTGCGCAGGCGCTCGGCCGCGGGCGGCGCGGTACGGCGACCATATTGCCCGGCTGGTGAGGAAATGGCGGACAACGTGCGGCACGCCTTGACCCGGCCTGTCCGAAGCGACCCTATCGTCCCATGAGCGAGACCGCACCCGAATCACGCAGCAACGCTGCCGAATTCACCGTCAGCGAGATTTCCGGCGCGCTGAAGCGCACGGTCGAGGACGTGTTCGGCAATGTGCGGGTGCGCGGCGAGATTTCCGGCTATCGCGGCCCGCACTCCTCCGGCCACGCCTATTTCGCGCTGAAGGACGACCGCGCCCGGCTGGAAGCGGTGATCTGGAAGGGCACCATGTCGCGGCTGAAGTTCCGGCCCGAGGAGGGCATGGAAGTGGTGGCCAGCGGCAAGCTCACCACCTATCCGGGCTCGTCCAAATACCAGATCGTGATCGACAATCTGGAACCGGCCGGGGCCGGCGCGCTGATGGCGCTGCTGGAGGAGCGCAAGCGCCGGCTGGCCGCCGAAGGGCTGTTCGATCCGGCCGCCAAGCGCCCGCTGCCCTACATGCCCTCGGTCATCGGCGTCATCACCTCCCCCACCGGCGCGGTGATCCGCGACATCCTCCATCGCATTCGCGACCGTTTTCCGCTGCATGTGATCGTCTGGCCGGTGCGCGTGCAGGGCGAAACCTCCGGCGCGGAGGCGGCGGCGGCCGTGGCCGGCTTCAACGCCTTGCCGCAGGACGGCACGATCCGCCGGCCGGACGTGCTGATCGTGGCGCGCGGCGGCGGCAGCCTCGAAGACCTGTGGGGCTTCAACGACGAGGCGCTGTCGCGCGCCGTGGCCGCATCGCAAATCCCGGTGATCTCGGCCGTCGGCCACGAGACCGACTGGACGCTGATCGACCTTGCAGCAGACATGCGTGCGCCGACGCCCACCGGCGCCGCCGAAATGGCGGTTCCCGTGCGGGCCGAGCTGGAGGCGACGGTGGCCGCGCTGGCCTCGCGGCTGCAGGCGTGCATGTCGCGCCGGCTGGAGCGCGACCGTCAGGCGGTTCGGGCGGCAGCGCGCGCCCTCCCCTCGCCCGACCAGTTGCTGGCGCTGCCGCGCCGGCGCTTCGACGAGGCCGAAAGCCGGCTGCAGCGGGCGCTGGAGGTGGGCGTCGATCGCAAGAAGGCGCGGCTCGCGGCGATCCGGCTGACGCCGGCCGCACTCGCACGGCGCATGAACGAGGCGCGGCTGCTGATCGGCCGCGACATGGCCCGCGCGCAGGCCGCGTTCTTCGCCGTGGTGCGGGAACGGCGCGAACGTCTGCGCCGTAGTTCGGCACGGCTGACGCCGGCGCCGATCCTGCGCCGCCAGCGCCTTCAGGCGGAAACCCTTTCCGCCCTGACAAGGCGCGGGGATCAGGCAATGCATGTGCGGCTGGAAAGGCTGCGCGCCCGTCTCGTGCAGGCCGACCGGCTTCTCGCCACGCTGAAGCTTTCCGAACAGGCCATACTCGAGCGGGGCTATGCGCTGGTGCTGGACGAGCAGGGTGCGCTGGTGCGGCGCGCCGCCGACATCACGCCGGGCCTCGGGCTGGAACTGCGCTTCGCCGACGGGGCCGCAAAGGCTGTGGCCGGGGACGGCAAGCCTGCGGCGGAAGCATCCCGCCCGCGCCCTTCGCCCAAGGCCAGAGACAGCGGCGGACAGGGCTCGCTTTTCTGAAAGAGACCCATGCCGGTGGCCGCATCCGCGGACATGCCGGAAATCCCGCCGTTTTCCGTGACGGCATTGGCGGCGTGACCCTCTTCGGCGCGCATCGTTTCCGCCCGCTTCGGACAGACCTGCCGTTCCCATCAAGGCGATCGGATCGCCCCGACAGCATTCTTGCAGCCGGCGAGCATCGCCCGACATCGCGCAATGCGGAGAAAGCAGGCCGGCCGGCAGCCTGTCCCGAAGCCGCAGCAGGATGCGACACGTCTTTCTTGTCGCACCTGAAAAAAGAGCCCTTGCGCATGCCGAAGTTTGCAGTTTAGAATAGTTCTAAATTCGGATTTGAAGGCTCAACTTTAAATCCGCATCCGCAAGAAGGAGAATGCAATGTCCCAGTCCGTTTCGTGCAACAGCTGCGCCTACTACGAAGACCATATCGCCAACAGCACCAAGGTTGCGGAACACGCCGGCCTGTGCCGCTTCAACCCGCCGGTCACGCAGCCGGAGCCGAATGCGCGCGGACTGTGGCCTGTGGTGACGGCCAGCGACTGGTGCGGCCACTTCTCCGACACCCGCAACTGACCCGGTCGGGACAGAGCTTTTTGAAACGGCGCTTCGGCGCCGTTTTTTATTTTCGAATGGGCTGGAAGAAAAAAAGGCCGGACCAAAAGGCCCGGCCAAGCATGGAAAGTTGAAACCTTCCAGAGGGGAACGTGTCGGGCGCAATGGGAGGAGAACACCCGACACGATGCCCAGATAGGGCGCCGGCGTTTTCGGTTCAAGCCTTGTCTACCAATTTGGTAGAATAAATTTGCAACCGCGGCGACTTGTTCACATGACGCAGCGTAATCCGGATTTCGATCCCCGGTTCCCATCCCGAACACAAAGGATCGCCCATTTTTTTTGCGAACACCGCAACCGTTCGCAAGCGGATGGAACCCCCGCCCGATGCCCGAATCCAGATGCCCCAATCTCGGGGACGTGACTTGACCCCGACACCCCTCACCCCGGATGGTTGTCGAACCGGATGTGGAGGAAGGCGATGCTCCGCGTGAGACATGCAAGGCCGGATGAAGCCGGGACATTGGCCGACATCGGCCTGCGCGCATGGATGCGCGGCATAGAGCCGCTGGTTCCCGTCGATGTTGCGAAACGCATCCGGGCACAAAATCCATTCCAGCCTTTCATCCATTCGATGGGCGAAAAAATCATCGTCGCCGAAGTTGACGGGGAGCCGGCAGGATTGGCAGCCCGGGAACGCAGCGACGACACCATCTCCGACATCTGGGTAGCGCCCGAGCTGGAAGGCAGGGGAGCGGGCTCCGCACTTCTTGCGGAGCTGGAAAAGCAGATCGGGGCGGCGGGATACCACACCGCGAAGCTGGAAGTCGCAGCGGACAACGAGCGCGCATTGCGGCTTTATCTTGCCAAAGGGTATGATCCGGTCTGGCGAAAGGTCAGGATGGACCCGATCCTGCAAGTGCCGCTGGAAAAGCTCGGCATGCAGAAGCCATTGCCGGGACAGTCTCTCCGACAGGTCGAGAGACAGAAAGGAGGCAGACCATAGCCATCCCGACCGCAAAGCCCGGACGGCCGCCACGGATCTCGCACAGGACCATTGCCGAGGCCGCCCTCGAAGTCGGCTTCGACAGGCTGACCATGGTTGCCGTCGCCGAAAAACTCGGCGTCGACCATTCTTCGCTCTATCGTCATGTGCGCAAGCGGACCGACCTGCTTCTGGCCGCGGCCGATCTGGCCATATTGCGCCTCGAATGGCGGGGCAACGCAACGCACTGGCGGCCCTATGTCGAAACGCTGGCCCTCGCAGTCTGGTCCCTCTACCAGCGATATCCGGGACTGGCGGACGCCATGCGCAGTCTGGATACGACACCGCCCTCGGCGATCCGTGGCTTTGCCGAGGCGACGGCACAGCTGGAGACGTTCGGTTTCCCGCAACCCGATGCGGTTCTGGTGCTCGACTCGATCATGGACATGACCGTCGATTCCGCTTCGAGCTGGCGGCGAATGGTGCGGATGGACCGCGCCGGCCGCGCCTTGCTGCAAGCCGGTCACGACGGACCCGAAGGCGCTCCATCGCTGGCGCCGCAAATACAGGCCATAACGATGGCCTTGTCTGGCGACCCGGAAGAATGGTGGCGGCGCAAGCTCGCCCTCCTGCTCGACGGAGCGGAACTGCTGCTCGAGCGGACAGCACAGGCTCAGGACGGGCGCGTAAACACGTAGACCACGCCCACAAGCATCAGCGCCGCGACCGATATCATGAGCAGAGGCCCCGGATTGCTGCCCAGCCAGAACAGCAGGAAACCGAGGCTCGTGCCTGCCAGCGACATCATCTTGGCCTTGCGGGGGATCGCCCCGCGCGTGCGCCATTCGCGCAAGGTGGGTCCGAACCGCGGATGGTCCAAAAGCCAGAGCTCCAGCCGCCGCGACGATCTGGCAAAGCAGGCGGCGGCAAGAATCAGAAACGGCGTTGTCGGCAAAACGGGCAGGAAAGCACCCACGAAACCCAGCGCCACGAAGAAAAAGCCGAGTGCGAGGAACAGACCCCGCATGGGCGCGGAAACCGGCGCCGGCTCCTCGCGCAGCGTATCGTCCGGCAAGCTCATGCTGGCGCTCCCCCGTGTAAACGGGTGCGCGAACGGGCGGTGCGGGCAGCCATGGCTGATGACATTGGGCACGTCCTGCGATCGGCCTTGAGCATTTCCGTGAATCGCGGAAACGCTTCAATTCTTCCATTTCACGCGATTCCGGACATGAAACCGGTCGGCACTTTTGCCGGAATCGCTCTTTGATCGCCGCGTTGCCGACAGGCGCGGCAAGACGGTCAGTCTGTTCGCGCCGAACATCTGACAGGAACGGGCATCAATCAAGTGGACAAATCAACTCAAGATCGGACTTCAGCCATCGCCTGCCCCGCACAGGCAGCGACGAAAGCCGGATTGCGCTTTTGCCTGAAGAGCCTGGAGCAGCGGGCGTTTTGACGAACGCTGCCTGCGCTGCCCCGTTCTCTTTTCCCGGCCGCATTTATGCGACGTCAGACGATTCCGTCCGGCTGCAAGATGCGGCCTTTTATTTCTACACAATTCCGAACGCAAAACCGCTTCGCACTTTTGCTGGAATTGCTCTAGCCAGCAGGGCGCTCGTCGGCGATGACCTTGCCGTCATTGGGCAGGCTGTCCGGCGAAACGATCTCCACCCGGCCCTTCATCTTGGTCGAAGCCTGCAATGCCTGCTCCAGCGCCCCCGAAAGATCGCTGCCGGCCGATGCGGCTTCCGCTTTCAACACCATCTGGTCCTGCTCGTCGGCACGCGTCACGACCAGTCGCAGCCGGCCGAGTTCGGGAAACTTTTTCGCGATCGCCGCGATCTGGGCCGGATCGACGAACATGCCCTTGACCTTGGTGCGCTGGTCGGCGCGCCCCATCCATCCGGCCAGCCGCCGGTTGGTGCGCCCGCAGGGGCTCGCGCCCGGCACGATGCGCGAGAGGTCGCCGGTGCCGAAGCGCAGCAGCGGGTATTCGGGGCTGAGCCGCGTCACCACCACCTCGCCCACCTCGCCTTCCGCCACAGCCTGGTCGGTGCCGGGACGCACGATTTCCACGATCAGACCTTCATTCACCACCAGTCCCGACCGCGCCGGCGTCTCATAGGCGATGACGCCCAGTTCGGCGCTGGCATAGGCCTGATAGGCATCAACGCCGCGCGCCGCCACCTCCTGCTGCAGGGAGGGAGGAAAGGCCGCCCCCGAAACCAGCGCGCGCTTTATGGGATTGTCGACGCCTGCCTCGGCCAGCCGGTCGAGCAGGATTTTCAGAAAATCCGGCGTGCCGAGATAGCCCGACGGCCGCAGCGCCGCGATCGCCTCGATCTGCTGCTCGGTGTTGCCGACGCCGGCCGGGATGACGGCGCAGCCCAGCGCATGCGCCCCGGATTCCATGATGTAGCCGCCCGGCGTCAGATGATAGCTGAAGGCGTTGTGGACGATGTCGTGCTCGCGCATGCCGGCCGCGAACAGCGCGCGCGCCGAACCCCACCAGTCCCTGCCATGGCCTTCGGGGTCGAAGATCGGGCCGGGCGACACCAGCAATCGCTTCAGCCTGCCGGCCGCGACCGAAGTGAGGCCGGCAAAGGGCGGCGCCTTGGCCTGCAGAGCCACCAGATCGCCCTTGCGGATGACTGGAACGCCTTGCAGCGCATCGCGGCCCGCAATCTCATCGACGGATATGCCATCCAGTTGCTGCTTGAGTGCCGGGGTCGTCTCCGCCACATCGGCAAGCATGGTGCGAAGGGCCCCGAACAGGGCGTTCTCCCGGCTTTCCGGTGCCCGGGTTTCCTCGGCGTCGAAATGTTCAGGCATGGATGACATCGCTTCTGTAGGGATCCTGGACGGGTGACGGCTCAGTTCAGCCAGCGTTTGCGGCGCTTGTAGCTCTTCACGTTGCGGAAAGACTTGCGCCCCTCGCCGCCGATGCCGAGGTAGAACTCCTTGACGTCCTCGTTGTCGCGCAGCGCATCGGCGGCGCCGTCCATGACGATGCGTCCCGTTTCGAGGATGTAGCCGTAGGTCGCATATTTCAGCGCCATGTTGGTGTTCTGCTCGGCCACCAGGAAGGACACGCCCTGCCTGGTGTTGAGGTCCTTCACGATCTCGAAGATTTCGTCGACCACCTGCGGGGCGAGGCCCATGGAGGGCTCGTCGAGCAGGATCATCTTGGGCCGGCTCATCATGGCGCGGCCGATGGCGCACATCTGCTGTTCGCCGCCAGAGGTATAGCCCGCCATCGAATGCCGGCGCTGCTTCAGGCGCGGGAAATAATTGTAGATCATCTCCAGATCGTCGCGGATGGCGGCCCGGCCGTCGCGCCTTGTGAAGGCACCGGTAAGCAGGTTTTCCTCGATGCTGAGATGGCCGAAGCAGTGGCGGCCCTCCATCACCTGAATGCAGCCGCGCCGCACCAGCTCGTTGGGGCTGAGCCGGTCGATGCGCCCGCCATCGAACTCGATCGAGCCCTTGGTGACCTCGCCGCGCTCGGAATGGAGGAGGTTGGAGATGGCCTTCAGCGTCGTCGTCTTGCCGGCACCGTTGGCCCCGAGGATGGCGACGATGCCGCCCTGCGGAACCGTCAGCGACACGCCCTTGAGGACAAGGATGACGTGATCGTAGATCACCTCGATATTGTTGACCGACAGGATCGGCCGCGCCGGTTCCGGCGCCTGTAATGCGTGGTCGGTGGAAGCAAGTTCAGACATCGGGCGAGCTCCGGATTGTGGTCCCTCCCCCGCGAACGGGAGAGGGAAGTTTGCAACGGGAGAACCTTACGAAGCGTCGCAGGCCTCGGTGCGCTCCGGCCATGGCGCGTTCTTCTCGGCGTAGGACTTCGCATCCTCATCGAGTAGCGGAATGACCTTGTCGCTCATCGGTGCGATGTAATCGGTCACCTTCTCGAAGGCGGTGCCGTTCCAGCTCTGCACGAAGTTGGACTGATGGCCATTGTGGTCATTGCAGGAGAGCTTCAGCGGCTGGGTGAAGCCTTCAAGGCCGATCTCCTTGAGGCGCGCCTCGTCGATGTTGAGGTTCTCCAGACCACGGCGCACGTCCTCGCCGGTCACGACCTTGTTGCCGGTCACTTCCTGAGCCGTGCGAATGGCTTCCGCGATCAGCATGGAGTTGTAGACACCGCGGTTGTACAGCACCTGCCCGACCTTGGCCTTGTCCGAGATCTGGCTCTTGCCCGCATCGACGACATATTTCTGGATGTCCTGGATAAGCGGGAAATCCGTGCCGGCGGCATGCCAGTTCAGCGTCTTGAAGCCCTTGGCGCCATCGCCGGCGCCGCGCACGTCATCCTCGCCCGGCCACCACACGGAGATGAACTTCTCCATCGGGAAGTTGGTCTTCACCGCTTCCTTGACGGCGGTGGAGTTGAGCGCTCCCCAGCCGAACAGGATCATGTAGTCGGGCCGGTCACGGCGCACGCTCAGCCATTGCGACGACTGGTTCTGCATGTCGGCTGCGGCCACAGGATAGAGCTTGGCCTCGAAGCCGAGTTCCTTCGAAAGCTGGTCGATCAGCGGCAGCGGTTCGCGCCCGAAGCTGGCGTCTAGATAGATGTAGCCGATCTTCTTGCCCTTGAGCTTGTCGACACCGCCGCCTTCCTGTTCGGCGATGTAGTTCAGGATCTGCGTGAAGCCGTCCCAATAGGTTGCCGGCGGGTTGAAGATCCACGGGAAGACGTCGCCCTTGGCCGAGGCCGACAGGCCATAGGCCATGGACAGCACCGGGATCTTGTCGACGGCGGCCTTCGGGATCAGCGGCAGGGTGATGCCGGTGGACCACGGATTGACCATGACCGGCTTCTTCGGCTTCACCGCCTCGTAGCATTCGAGGCCCTTCTTGGTGTCATAGCCGGTTTCGCATTCCTCGATCACCAGCCTGACGCCGCCGATGCCGCCATCACGCTCGTTGAGCATGGTGAGATAGTCGTGCATGCCGTCGGCGATCGGCGCGCCCGAGCCGGCGAAGGCTCCGGTACGGTAGGTGAACAGCGGCACATAGATCGAATCTTCTGCGTTGGCCGCCTCGATGGCCGGCATCGCCAGCATCGATGCGGCCGAAAGCGCCAGTATCATTTTTTTCAGTGACATTT
>JAIPUZ010000099.1 GCA_022833215.1 Mesorhizobium sp.
CGACCTGCCGCAGATGCCGCAGCAAAGGCCCCGCATGAGCGCCGGGTCCGGCGTCATCGTCGACGCGGACAAGGGTTACATTCTCACCAACCACCATGTCGTCGACGGCGCGAGCTAGATCGCGGTGACGCTGAAGGATCGCCGCCGCTTCACGGCCGAACTGGTCGGCAGCGACAAGACACGCAACCCAATCCATGAAAGCGTTCATTCCTGGGCGAAAACTACGTGTTAAACCTCGCAGGAAATCAAGGCCCTGTTCCTTACTGCGCGCCGCAATCGATGGTTAGGGTCGCGCCGTCATCGATAGATGCGCCGTTTTCGTCCACCAAGACCAGACCGGCAACGGACAGTTGTCTCCCGGAAGCCACGATTGTGAACTCCTGTGAATAGACACGTCCGGCCTGGATCCGACGCTCGGGACTGGCGAACGGGCCATCGACGCCGAGGCCGATGGTCATTGCATTTGCAGTAGAAGACAGTTCGAAAAAGAGTCTTTCTCCATCTGGTGCCGTCCCTGGTCCCTGGATTTCAATATCGTCGAAACCATCCTGGCTATGGATGCCGCATGTGGTCGGCGTAAATTCGTAGCGCCCTGCGGATGTTTCCAAAACACTTATTGCGACGGCGGCGGAGCTTTCTGATGTCGGCGCTTCTGCCTCCGCTCTGCAACCTGTCAGCATCAGGGCGCCGAACAAGCCGACCATGGCAACGGATACGGTTCTACACCCGTCCATTCCAAAATTTCCTGTGATCACGACTTTCTCCATGACCTACGGATAAGACCAGCCATTGTGCTCGACGCGGAAGATCCGCAATGGCGCGCCGGGTTTTGTGGTGTCGGCGCGCAGGTGGAAGACCGCGCGCTGGTCCTTGCCGAAATTGGTGAAATCGACATTGATGGTAATCATCCCGCGCAGCATCGGCTGATCGAGGTCGGGCATGGGGTCTCCGATGGCGCCGTCGAAGTCCTGGGCGCCATACAGAGGATGTGCACCGACATTGCCGGAAGCCAGCCAGGCGACGATGTCGTCGGTGAAGTAGTTTCTGGATACGGCAGGATCGAATGCGCTCGGCAGATTGCTGTTTTCCGACTGGAACTGGCGTTCGTAGAGCTCACGCACCAAGTCCTGCGCCTGAGCAACCGGATCGATGCCGGGGGCTGCTGCATAGGGTTCGGGCGCTGGCTGTGCCGGGCGGGACTTTGTCGCTGAGGCGATGGGTTCGCTGCCATCGGGGGTGATATAGCGTTGCGCTACCCAGCCGGCCTTGCTCATGGCCTTGTTGCGCATCAGGCACCAGCGGGGCGGCAGCGCGCTGATCTGCGCCTGCGTCATCGCCATATAGTGGGCAGCGGTGTAGAACGGCACACAGGTGATCTGCTGCATGTTGCGTTCATTGTGGGCGAATGTCTCGATCACCGGATAATTGGTGCCGGGGCCCATCCGGGCGTTGAGAACATCGTTGCCGGATACGCCCGTGACGCGCCAGGCATCCGGGCCGTGGCCGTCGATTTCGGCATGGGCGGCAGGCGCGGCCAGGCCGAGCACCATGACAAGCAATGCGGCCTTGAATGTGTGCGTCATGGTCATTTCACCTCTACGATTGAACGGCCCAGAACCTTGCGGCCGCCGAGGTCAAGAAACCGGATTTCATAGGTTCCGGCCTGTGCCGGCATCTGCAGTTCCAGCGACTTTTCCGTTCCGATCTTGTGCGCGGCAATCCAGCTGAAATCGGCCTGATCGGCGCGGGCAAGGGCGACGCGCTGGTCAGCGCTTCCGGCTTCCGCGCGCCACGACACAGTGATTGTCTCGCCGGCCCCGGCCTCTGACGGTGCCGCCAGTCCAGCCCCGTCATCCAGCGGCGCGTCTTGCGCCACCACTTCCAGCTGGTGGCTGGCAAGAGTGCGGGCGCCTTCGCGCAACACATAGCGGATTTCGTAAAGCCCTGTTTCGGCTGGCGCCTTCATCTCGCCGGCACGTGCGTCCCGAACCCGGATATAGTCGGCATATTTACCCTCGGCAGTCCCAGCGGGAACAATGGTGACATAGTCTTCCGGGTGGATCGAGATCGACCAACTCACCTGAATCCTGGTTCCCGCCCGGACGACATCGGGGCCGCTCACCGTCACTTCGGCCTCAACGATTTCCACAGGGGTGGACGCCATGGTGCGGCCCCCTTCGCGCAGCACATAGCGCACTTCGTAAAGACCCGGCTCTGCGGGCGCGACCAATCGGTTTTCGGTGACATCGCGCACGCGCTGATAGTTGGTGTATTTTCCTTCCTCGGCTCCCACGGGAACGATGGTGACATAGTCTTCCGGATGGATCGACGCCGACCAGGTCACCTTGAAGCTTGCGCCAGTAATCACCTCTTTCGGCGCGGCGACCCCGATCTCGGCTTCAACGACCTCCACAGGCGTAGACGCCATGGTGCGGCCCCCTTCGCGCAGCACGTAGCGTACTTCGTAAAGGCCGGGCTCTGCCGGCGCGGTCAGTCTGTTTTCGGTGACATCGCGCACGCGCTGATAGTTGGTGTATTTTCCCTCCTCGGTTCCGGTGGGGACGATGGTGACATAATCTTCCGGATGGATCGACGTCGACCATGTCACCTTGAAGCTTGCGCCTGTGGTCACCTGTTGCGGCGCAGTGATACCGATTTCGGCCTCGACGACCTCGACGGGAGTTGCTCCCAGCGTATGGCCATCTTTCCGTGTGACGTAACGTACCTCGTACAAACCGGGCTGGGCGGGCGCGATCAACCTGTTTTCGGTGACATCACGCACGCGCTGATAGTTGGTGTATTTTCCTTCCTCGGCTCCGACCGGAACGATGGTGACATAGTCTTCCGGATGGATCGACGCCGACCAGGTTACCTTGAAGCTTGATCCGGTCGTCACCTGTTCCGGCGCCTGGATCGCTATTTCCGCTTGTGGCTCCGGCTCCGGCTCAGGCGCCACTTCGGCCTCTGGCGGCGTCATTGGCTGCAAATCCATCACCGACTGGACATGGGCCAGCGCGGCCTTCAATTCATCGGCATTCTGCGCCGGAACGAAGACGCCGCCGGTGTTTTCGGCAATACAGGCAAGGCTTTCATGGGCCTGATCCTCAAGGTCGAAGCCGACGACATGGGTCGTGAACTTCACGCCCTGCCGCGCCAGTTGCTCGGCCAGCGCACAAGGGTCGGCCTGACAGGTTTCCAGACCATCGGAAATGAGCACCACGGTGGCGGGGTTGTCGCGATAGGACAGGAGTTCCGCGGCGTGCTGAACCGCGGCGGAAATCGGCGTCTTTCCTTTCGGGCGGATGCGGTTCACCGTGCTGATGAAGCTTGCCCGGTCGAGCGGCCCCGGCTCGATCAGGGTCTCGATGTCGCGGCAGTCGCCTTCCGAGCGATGCCCGTAGGCGACGAGGCCGAGATTGATGTCGTCGGACCAGCCGGTCACGAGATCGGCCATCACGTCGCGCGCGATTTCAATCTTGCTGGTGCCGTCGATCTGGCCCCACATCGAGCCGGAGGCGTCATAGACGATCACCACATCCTCAGCCGCCGAGGCGTCCGAAATGGACATCGTGACTGCCGTGGCCGCGACCAGCGCTGCCTTCAGAACTTTCATCATTGTCTCCTGTCGTGAATGGCGCGTCACGCCTGACGCCAGCTGCTTTCGGCTGCGGCGGAAGGTCGTGCTTCACCCAGGGCCCGGGCCTTCAGCTTGCGGAATTTGGCCGACATCTGTTCCAGCCTTGCGTCCCATTCGGGGTTTGGCTGCTGGCCTTCAATGGTCCTGAAGTAGACCTGCATCATGCAGGCGATGGCGAAGGGTTCCAGAAGCGCCGCCTTGACACTCCAGGCAAACAGCAGTGCGAAGACGAAGCCGCCTGCCGCCCAGGCTCCCGGCATCAGATAGACGACGAGAGCCGCCGGCGCGAGCATGACCAGAAACACGAGAAAGCTCATGAGGTAGACAATGATCGCCAGCCAGGCGGCGTTCTTGAGCATCACCTTGTAATTCTGGCCATAGAGCACCAGCGCTTCCCTGGCCGATCCCCATGGGTTGGTCGAACCAGTGCGAATTGCGTAGGCGAGGATGACCTCGTCGATGAAGCCGACGGCGACCCGCAGGAAGGCATGCAGGATACCGGAAAGCTGCTGCGCGCCAGGTATGGGCAGGATGGTCAGAATTCCGCGCACCAGCCCCGTGATCGCGCCGATCACGCCCTTGACGAGCTGATCGATGGCAAACAGCACGCTGGCCTGAGCGAAACGCTCCTTTACCACCGCTGTCGCATGGCTGACTTGCGACTTTCCGTCTGGCATTGGCTTGCCGTCGATCAGCTCGACCAGCACCGCTATATGGCCCGCCTTGACGATATAAAGGATGTATTCGCGCGCCCAGTACATGATGGCGCCAAACAGGCCGAACCCCATGATGGCGCCCCACATGGTCGTATTGGCCTGAAATCCTTCGTCACCGAAGCCGCCAACGCCATAGCCGATGCCCGCACCGGTTCCGGTTACCAGAACGTAGCCAGCGGCGATGCCGAAATAGACGACCATCCGCAGCACGATGAACGGCATGGTCCGCGCCATCATTGCCAGCGCATTGCCGACATTGAAATCCCACATGCTCTGCTCCGCCCTATATGCCTGTTGCGCAAGCTTAGCAGGCGCAAACCCAATATGCCCCGTTCATTTGGATAGGGACATGCCGGCAAGCCTGGGTATAATTGGCCCCAGCTATCCGAGCTGCAGAACGGATGGAATAAACTGGCAGAAAAAATACACGGAAAAGCCTGGGAGGCGGCGCGTCAATTTGCGAAGATTTTTCTTTTCTATCCTGGCGGCCACGTTGTTTCACTTTTCCTCTGACGTCCATGGACGTGACATGGAAAAAATCCCGCCGCCAATGTCTCCCCCAATACTTGAGGTTCGGGGTGCCATTTCCAGGATCAATACGCAAGGAGCGGCGTATTTCGACATGGAGATGCTGAGGGCGTTGCCTGTCGCCCGGCTGGAAACAGCGACAGCCGTCACAGATGGTGTGCGTCGCTTTAGCGGATTTCTGATGAGAGACCTTCTGGCGCATATCGGTGCCCGGGGCACAACCGTGACGGCGAGAGCCCTGAACGATTACGCAATTGACATTGCGATCGAGGAATTCGACCGGTTTGATGTCCTCGTAGCCTATGAAATGGATGGCGAACCGTTGTTGCCGAGCGACAAGGGGCCGTTATGGATAATCTATCCGCGTGACCAGCATGCGGAGTTGCAGGATATCCGCTTCGACTATCGCTGGGTCTGGCAATTGCGATGGCTGGATATTCAATGAGCCGTCAGGCGCGTGCATTGCTTGGCGTCGCGCTGCCGGTTTCGGCCATCGTCATCTTCGTTGCTCTGCTGGCGTTTTCGCTGATGCGTCTTTCCGACCTTGAGCGGGATATGCGCATCGAGGCCACCCAGAACATGCTTTGGGTGATCTCCAGGGCGCATATTTCAAGCCTCCAGTTGGGCGAGGCCGCCGCAGGCAGCGTTGCCGGTGAGGTTGATCACGCGCAGCTGGAATTGCGTTACAACGTATTTCTCAGCCGGCTTGCCTTGCTTGATGATGGCCCGCAGCGGCGGCGGATGGAAGCGCTGGGTGCCGCCGCCGCGCTTGGTACCCTGCGGGGAAGCCTGCCCGAACTTGGCTCGCTGTTGATGAGCGGTAGACCAGAGGTAGTACCCCGCATCAGGGCTCTGCTTGCTCCTTACAATGCCGCCCTCACGCAGGCGGCCAACAAGGCAATGGTGGCCGAATGGGACGATCTTGGCGCTACGCTGGACGCCACACGCAAGCAGTTATGGCAGATCATCATCTCCATGATCGGCATATCGCTGGCGGGCACCGTGCTTTGCATCCATTTTCTGCTGGCGATCCGCGATGCAAGGCAACGGTCCCGTCTGCTCAACCAGGAAAAGGCGTTCTCCGAACTTTTGATCGGCTCCAGCGGTGAAGGCATCATCGCTGTGGATATGGATCGGCGCTGCACGGTCTGGAACGAGGCTGCCAAACGGTTGTTTGGGGTTAACGCTGACGTGGCTACAGGCGCGATGTTGAGCGACGTCTCAGGCTTTTTCGAGGTCGGCAGGATTGAGCAGGCGATCAGCGATGCCCTTCAGGGACAGGCTGTTGCACTGCTGGACCAACCGTTCTTCCCATCCCACCAGTGCGAGCCGCTTTATGTCGACTTGCGCTGCTTCTCTCTGCGTGACGGCGAACGCATCATCGGCACGATCCTGTTGGCGTCTGATGTGACGCAACGCAGGGCGGCGCAACGGGAGATTGCCGATCATCGCGATCATCTGGAGAAATTGGTTCAGGCCCGTACGCAGGAGCTTGACGCGGCCCTGACCCGGGAGCGGGCTACAGCGGATCTTTATCGGAACTTCGGCACCATGATCTCGCACCAGTTCCGCACGCCGCTCGCCCTTGTCGATTCCGCGCTTCAGCGCCTGATGCGCCGGCGTGACCGGCTGACTCCGGAAGAAATCCTGGAACGGGGCGAGGAAGCCCGCAGCGCTGTCGCGCGTCTGGTGCGGTTGGTGGAAAGCACCCTCGACGCCGCACGCCTCGATGCCGGCCAGATCGAAGTCCGCAGTCAGCTTTGCGATCTCGGTGACCTCGTAGCAGAGATCTGCTCCCGGTCGACAGAAAACACTGGCTCGGGGCGAATCACTGTCACGCTTCCAGACGGCGCTTCTCCCATTGCCTATTGTGATCCCGTGCATGCGGAACACATCCTCACGAATCTGCTGTCCAATGCCGTCAAATACTCACCGGCAAAGACACCGATAAGCATTACCCTCACCGACAGCGGCACGCAGATCGAATGCGTAGTAGCCAACACTGGACCTCAGGAGAGGTCATTCGAACGGGAGGCGCTGTTCGAACGCTATTATCGCGGCAGCAATACGGAAGGCCGTCCCGGTATCGGAGTCGGCCTCTATATGGCCAGAGCGCTTGCCCGCTTGCAGGGCGGTGATGTGCAATTGCAAAATTCGGAGCCTGGCATGGTTCGAATGGCGATGCTGCTGCCCAGTAGTGCCTCCGGTTCCGGCTCCGTTACAGCCATGGCCCTACGAAAGGAACCGGCATGACATTCGCGCCGTCTCCGAACCGGAAGCGCTTTGTGATCCTTTGCATCGAGGATGAAGCGCAACTGAGGCGTGACATCAGGGATGAACTGGTCGAGGCAGGCTATGATGTGGTAGAAGCCGACAATGGCAAGCATGCGCTCGGCAAGCTGGCGCGTGTCTGCCCCGATCTGGTTCTTTGCGACATCTCCATGCCCGAACTTAACGGCTATGGCGTGCTTAAGGCCCTGCATGAAAGGGGGCCGGACTATGCCGAAATTCCGTTCGTGTTCCTCTCTGCCCTTGCGGATCCAAGGCATATTGTGGATGGTAAGCGGCTTGGTGCCGATGATTATCTTGTCAAACCAATCGATTATGACCTGTTGCTGGCGACCATCGAAGCGCGTTTGCGCCAGATCGAACGTATCCGTTCGGCACGCCCACCGGAGACGACGGGTCCAGATTTTTCAACGCTGGCGCAGTCATACGGCCTCACGCCCGCAGAAATACGGATAACCCAAGCGCTTACACAAGGCAGGAAGCTGATGCAGATCGCGGCTGACCTTGGTGTATCCCGGTCCACCGTTGCCTTCCATATGCGCAATATATTCCAGAAGACTGATACCGGCAGGCAGGCGGAACTGGTTGCTCTATTGCTCAAGAAATAACAGCGCCTGCGAGGCTTTCGTATATGGAGGTCGTCATGTGACCACCGAGCCGGTGTTTTCTCCACCAAGTCCAGATTAAGCAGCGACTTGCTGGAAACGCTCCACTACATCTCATGACGTCGAGTTTGTGAGCAGGAGGCTGGTTCATTTCTGGTCGACAGCCAGAACGACCATCTCGTTCGACCCGCAGATGAAGCTGACTGTATCGCCGACGTTGTCAGCCATCGAAGGAGGTGCCTCTGCCAGGATCATTTGTCCGGTGGCCGTGACAAAACGTATGTGGGCCCGCCCCCCGAGAAACGTCACATCCTCCAACCTGCCTTGCAATTCGAGCGATTGCTCCTGCCCGCGCCCACCGGCGGCGAGTTGCTCGGGACGGATGACGACCGTTGCCGCGTCGCCAGCCCTCAGGGCACGCCCGGAGGTCAAGCGTGACGAGGGCAGCCTGAACCGGCTGCCGCCGATATCGAGAACGATGCCGTCGCCATCGACGCCCTCTACCTCGGCGTCCAGCATGTTGGCTGCGCCGATGAAACCGGCGACGAAGGCGGTGGCGGGACGCGAATAGATTTCGCGCGGCGATGCGATCTGCTCGATCCGGCCACGGTTCATCACCGCCACCAGATCCGACATCGACATCGCCTCCTCCTGATCGTGGGTGACGAAGACGAAGGTCTTGCCTGTCCGCTTCTGAACCGCCTTCAGTTCGTTCTGCATCTCCTGCCTCAGCTTCAGGTCGAGCGCGCCCAGCGGCTCGTCGAGCAGCAGCGAAACCGGGTCGGGCGCCAGCGCACGGGCCAGCGCCACGCGCTGGCGCTGGCCGCCGGAAAGCTCGTCCGGCATGCGCTCGCCGAGCTGCGGCAGGCGGATGAGCTCCAGAAGCTCGTCGCATCGCCTTTCAATCGCCGCGCGATCCAAGTTCTTCATCTCGCAGCCGAAGCCTATATTGCGACGCACGCTCATATGCGGGAACAGCGCATAGTCCTGAAAGACCATATTGACCGGCCGGCGAAAAGCGGGCTCGTGCGTGATGTCGCGGCCATCGACCAGAATCTTGCCCGAATCCGGCTCCACAAAACCGCCGATCGATCTCAGCAGCGTCGATTTTCCGCAGCCGGACGGCCCCAGAAGCGTCAGGAACACGCCACGCTCAACGGTGAGAGAGACCCCGTCAATGGCAACCGCCGCTCCATAGCTCTTGCGGATATCCTTCAGTTCGATCGCCGGATTGGTACTCGTCATCTCATTCAGCTCCGCAAGGTGTCACTGGTCGTCGCGGCGCAGCCGTCTGCGTCGCGTGAAGCGTTCGGCATAGAGGCCGAGCGCCATGGTGGTGAAAAGGACCATTGTCGAAATCGCCGCGATGCCGGGATTGAGGCCGAAGCGCAGCTTGGCGAACAACAGCACGGGAAATGTCGGCTCAAAACCACCAAGGAAAAAGGACCGGACGAAATCCTCGAACGACAACAGCAGGCAGAACATGAAGGCCCCGAACAAGGCCGGCGCCAGCCATGGAAGCACGACGCGCACGAACACGATCACCTCGTCGGCGCCGAGGTCGCGCGCAGCATCCGCCAGATTGTGGCCCATGCTGTCCAGTCGCGTCAGGGCCATCACCGCGACGAACGGCGTTGAGCCTGCAGCATGACCGAATACGATCGCGGCAGTGCCCGGCTCGATACCCAGCCTGCTGATGAACATCCGCAGTGCGATCGACGAAACGACCACCGGCAGAAAGGCCGGCATGACGACGATCGCCACCAGAATGGCGCGCATCACCCCACGGGTGCGTGTCAGCAGCAATGCTGTCGGCAAACCCACCGCCAGTGCGATAAGTGTGGACAGGACAGCGACGCGAGCCGACAGCACCAATGCAGACAGCATCTCCCGATCGAACACCATGTCGGCATACCAGTGGGTTGTCCATTTGGTGATCGGAAAAGCGATGAAGGCGGAATCGCGTAACCCCATCGCCGCCATCACCAGTAGGGGCGCGAAGAGATAGGCGATGAAAAGCCAGAAATAGGCGGGCAGTGAAAAACCACGCAGGTATCTCATGACGTTTTTCTCCGGCGCGGCTGGAACAGAAGCATGAACAGGCCGACATAGGCGAGCGCGGCGGCAAGCAGAATAAGGCTGAAAGCACTGCCGAGCGGCCATGAATCGCCTGCCTTGGCGAACACCTGACCGATTGTGGTGGCGAACATGGTGGTGTTGGGACCGCCCAGCAATTGCGGCATGGCGAACAAGCCAACCGTCAGCAGGAAAACCAATGTGCAGCCCGTAACCACACCCTCGCGTGACAAGGGCAGGACGATGCGGGTGAAACGCCGCCATCCGGGTGCTCCCAGATCGGAGGCAGCCTCCAGAACGCTTCTGTCGATCTTCTCCAGTGCCGCATAGAGCGGCAAAAGCATGTAGAGTGACGTCAGATAGATAACACCGATGGTCAGGGAAACATTGTTGTAGAGCAGTTCATAAGGCGTGCCCGGCAGACCGATCCATGAAGCGAAGGAGTTCACCGCACCGCGGTTGGCCAGCATAAGTATCCATGCGAAGCTGCGGATGACCTCGCTTACCCAGAACGGCGCAATCACCAGCAACAGCAGGCGGGTTCGGCGTGCCGGCGCGGCGACCTTGGATATGTAGAAGGCGATCGGAAACACCACCACCAGTGTCAGCGCGGTGACTGCGGTGCCGAAGACAAAGGTGCGCAGGAAGGCCGTCAGGTAGAGCGGCCGCCCGAAGAAGGCCGTGTAGTGACGCAGTGTGAATTGCGGCTCAGTGCCTGGGGCGAGTGGATAGCGATCATAAAGGCTGATCATCGCCATCTGGACGAGCGGAGCCAGATTGGCAACGATGATCCACGCGACCGGCAGTGCGGCGACAATGGACAGCCGAAACCAGCCGGCGCGCGCATGCAGGTCCAGCAGGGCCCGATAGGCTCGGAAATCGCGCGCATGCACGAGTAAGCGGGTCATGACAAATATCCTGTGCAGTGAGAAACGGCGGCGCGAACGCCGCCGTTGCAGTTATGCCGCCCGAATTTCCTCGGCCGCCTTGTCGATCAGGTCGAAGATGAAGGGCGCGGTTTCGACATTGACCCAGGTGAGCCTGCCGCGATGCTCCGGTGACAGGAACAGAACCTTCCTTTCCTCGTCGGAAAGCAGCGCTTCAGTGCCCTTGAGTGCTGAGATATAGCCTGTCTCGCGCACCATCGCCGCGCCATTTTCCGGGCTGGCCAGCAGCGCGTCGAGGAAGCGATAGGCATTGTCGAGGTTCTTTGCCCCGCGCACGATGTTGAAGCCATAGGCAAACGCCCAGCCACCCTCTTTCGGAATGGTGTAACTGGCAGGAAAGCCGTCAAGGATCAGCTTGGAGGCTGCTCCTGACCACGACTGGGCAAGGGCGATGTCCCCATTGACCATCATTTGCTGCACTTCTGTGCCGGAATCGTAAAACCGCCGTACCAGCGGTTTTTTCCCGATGAGGAAGTCGCGCGTAGCATCCACCGCGCGCTGGGCAACATCCGTGTTGCCCCGATAGCGCGCCGCCGATCCGTCGAAGCCCAGATAGTCCATCGCAATCGGGAAGAAGTCCTGTATCTGATAGGCGATCCTGCCCTTGTTCTCTTCTGCGAACATTGGAGCCCAGCTGTCCGTATCGGTGAAGGTCTCGGTGTTGTACAGCAGCCCCATCGAAGCGATCAGCAAAGGTACGCCCCATCGCTGGCCACCGCGCGATACCCAGTCCGCTTCGGCATATTCAGTTTCGATCTGCGACCAGTTGGAAAGCCGCGACGTATCGACCGGCTCAAGAAAGCTGGCATCGACGAACTGATAGAAGCGGTGACCGGCACAGCATACGATGTCGGTGCTGAAATTGCCGTTTTCGGCCGCCAGCAGATTGAACTGCTCGCCCTGATCCGACACGAGGCGGATATTGAGGCGGATGCCGCTTTCCTTCTCGAAGCGATTGCGAAACTCCTCTGTGACAAATCCGTTATAAGCCCAGATGTTGAGCTGATCCGATGCGGCCCACGCGCGGCTGACGAATGCCGGCATTGCAAGTGCGCCAGCCCCCATGGCTGCAGTGCTCTTCAGGAACTCTCGTCTTGGAAAGGTCTTTGACATGTTCTCCTCCTCTTGTTTTGCATTCCAGAACAGGCGGCTTGTTTTTCGGGTCGCCGCTGGCCTTCCTGCCAGCGGCGAGCCCATTGCGTCATGCCAGTTACGATGAGCATTTTGTCCGGAAAGGCCGCCCATGCAGGCGATCAACCAGATACTTCGCGACGTAATAGTCCATATGCGCACCACCGCCGTTCTTCATGACAGTGATCTGGTCGGCCGAGGTGCGGCCGGGGACCTTCTTCTGGCAAAGATCGAACATGTCGCCGCAAATGTCGGTGGGCGAAATGATGCCGCGCGCATAGGGATCGAGGAACTCGCCCGAACGCTCCGTCGTCTGGCGGTGATCGACGAAGACGGCGGCGCGCGTCAGCACATCGTCATCGGCCTCGCGCATCTCCGGCGTGAACGACCCCACCAGATCGACATGGGTTCCGGGCCGGAGCAGCCTGCCCTTGAGATGGGGTGTGCTGGCCATGGTGGCGCTGGAAATGATGTCGGCCCCGGCCACCGCCTCGTCGAGATCGTCCGCCACCTCGGCCGGCACATCTTCAGCGCGCAGCAGCGTGGCCAGCTTTTCCGCATTGGCACGGGTGCGGTTCCAGATCCGCACCTTTTCCAGCGATGGCCGCACGCTCAGATGGGCGCGCACGAGATAGGGGGCGAGTGCGCCCGCGCCGATCATCAGCATGGTGCGCGAATCCTCGCGCGACAGCAGGCGTGAGCCGAGCGCGGAGTCCGCCGAGGTCTTGCGAAAGATCATCGCCTCGCCATCGATGATGGCCTCGGTAATGCCGGTGTTGCCGTCGCTGAAGGCATAGATCGAGTTGACGTTGGAAACGCCGTGGCGCGCCTGATTGTTGGGAAAGGAGGTGACCAGCTTGCACAGCAGGCCCTCCTGCGGCTCCCATGCCGGCAGGATGATGACGGCATCGGGATGGCCGCCCCCGTTTTCCTGGCTGTAGATGAGACGATCCGAAATCTTCGGCATGCCTCCCAGATGTGCCACCTCGATCGCATTGATCAGCCCTTCATATTCAAGCAACTGGTGGACCCGCTCGGCGTCGATGAGTTTCATCTTGATTTTCTCCTGAATTGATCTGGTTATGGAAAGGGTCAGGCCCGGCAATCCGCATACAGATGCGGCGCAAGCGAAGCGCTATGAAGCTCGACGCCAAGCCCGGCGCCTTCCGGAACCGGCATGAAGCCGGCCTCTACCGTGTGTTCGAGCGGGCACTCCAGCACCGGCTGGTATCCCGGCTCCCTGTCGAAATCGGGAAAGTGCTCCAGCACCATGAAGTTCGGCGTGGTGGCTGCGAGCTGCACCGCCACGGCGGTCGCCAGCGCGCTTCCGTAATTGTGGGGCGCGACGCGCGCGTTGCGGCTTTCGGCCATGGCCGCCATCATGCGCGCCTCAAGCAGGCCGCCGGTGTTGCAAACGTCGGGCTGGAGAATGTCGATGGCGCCGCTGTCCAGCAGGCGCTGGCAGCCGGACCGGCCATAGGCGCGCTCGCCGGCGGCCAGCGGAATGGAGGTATTGGCAGCCACCTTCGCCAGCGCCTCCATGGAAGAGGGATCGACCGGCTCCTCGATGAACAGGACGTCGAAGGGTTCCAGTCGCTTGCACAGCCGGATGACCTGATCCGTGGTCAGGCCGCCGCCAAGATCCAGCATGATGTCGACTTCCGGCCCCACAGCCTCGCGAATTGCCGCCACACGGTCGGCAGCCAGAAACAGCACCTGCGTCTCAACCTGCCGCCGCACCGGGTGGCGAACAACCGTCACCGGATCGGCAAGGCCCAGCGGATAAAGTTTCAACCCCCTGTAGCCCCGGGAGACCGTCGCAGCGGCAGCGCGCGCATATTCGTCAGGTGTGTCGCATCCGATCCACCAGCCATTGGCGTAAACCGGCAGCTTGTCCCAGACCCGACCGCCCATAAGCTCGTAGACGGGAACGCCCAGCCGGCGGCCCTTGATGTCCCACAGCGCCTGCTCGACAGCGCTGAGCGCGGCAAAGGAAATAGCACCGCCGTTGCGCGTCCAGAAGGACCGATCGTAAATATCGCTCCAGATGGCAGTGATAGCGGAAGGGTCGCGGCCAATTACGTGACGCTCGACCATCGATCGGATCATGGCTGCAGCGGCTTCCCCACCCAATCCGTAGGCGACGCCTGCCTCACCAATTCCGCGCGTACCCTCGGCGGTCACCAGTTCAAGCACAATAGCACGGCGATTGCCGGTCGGCGCGACATAGATTCGCGCCTCCTCGACGATTGTCCTGGGCATGTTTTCAGTCCTTTTTCAGTTCGATTGGGCGCGGCGCCAGACGGCCCCTGCAAGCAGTTGCGCGCGTGGCACGAGGCTGTCGAGCCGCAGATATTCCTCTGCTGTATGGGCTTTCCAACCCATTGGTCCGGTGCCACAAAGGCTGGGGCAGCCGGCATTGTGGGTGAAGCCGGAATCGGCACAGCCCCCGGAAAACTCACCTTCGACGCTCATTCCGAGATCCGCTGCCGACTGCCGGTAGATTTCCAGCATCTCCCGCGTGCCCTCATTCGGTTCCATCGGATCGAAGCGAGCGAGAATTTCGAGGCGGGAGCGCGTACCGGGCACGAAAGACCGGCGGACGATCTCGTCGATATCCGCCTTCAGCGCATCGCGCTGCGCCACGGTGACGAAACGGCAGTCGATCAGGGCTCTTGCCGACGGTGCGACCGTATTGTGAGACTGACCGCCCTCGACCACGCCGACATTGACCGTGTAGCCGGCCTCGACATCGCTCAGGGCATGCAGAGCCGTTATCTTGCCCGCCAGCTCGCCGATTGCCGAGATGCCCTCGGTGAAGTTGCCTCCGGAATGGGCCGAGCGGCCTTCGATGACGAGTTCCAGGATCATGCCGCCGCGACGGCCGGTCACCACATTGCCCGTCGGGCGTGCCGGCTCCGAGTTGAAGACCGCACGGGCCTTGCGGCCATATTCGATGATGATTTCACGGCAGGAAGGCGAGCCGATTTCCTCGTCGCTGGTCATCATCACCATCAGTGACGGCGGGTTCACCTGCGTATGGTGGAAGGCGGCGAGCACGAAAGCGTTCTGGACAAGCCCGCCTTTCATATCGCAGACGCCCGGCCCGTAGGCTACCCCGTCGACGATACTGAACGGTCGCTGAGCAACCTCACCTGTGGGGAATACGGTATCGCGATGGCCGAGCATCATGATCGGGCGATCTGTTGCTGAGACCGGGCCGATTTCCGCGATCAGCACGTCGCCGGCGGCAGGCAGCGGCAGGGTGCGCGTCGCGATGCCATGTTCTTGGAAGAAATCGCGGAACCGTGTGCCGACAGCATCAACGCCCTGCTTGTCGTGCGAATTGGAATCGATGTTCACCACATCGCGCAACAGATCGACCATCGCGTCCTCCTGCCCCGACAGCCATTGATGTAACCTGCTGATTTCTTCGTGCATCTTGTTGTACCGGTTGCATGTTCTGTTATGCTTCACTCAGGCGAAAGCGCCCTGCCCCAGGGCAGACACGGGCAGATGACAGCAGATGAGATGGTTCTCGCCCGTCTCCAGGTTCGGCGGCGATTGGATGTCGCAAAGTCCCTCAATGCTGCTTTCGCAGCGTGCGGAAAACGGGCAGCCACGCGATTGTGGCGTCCAGCTTGTAGCCTCGCCCTCAAGCGGACGGTGCGGCGCAGCGATGTCCTGATCGACGCTCGGAACAGCATCCAGCAATGCCTGCGTGTAGGGATGGAAGGGCGGTTCGAACACCTCTTCAACCCCGCCTGTTTCAAGGACATGACCGAGATACATCACGCACACGCGGTCGGCGATATAGCGCACCACGGCCAGATCATGGGAGATGAAAACCAGAGCGGTTCCGGTCTGCTTCTGCACGGACAGAAGAAGCTCCAGTATGGCGGTCTTGACCGACGTATCGAGAGCGGAGGTCGGCTCGTCAGCGACCACAAGCGCGGGACGGCCGGCAAAAGCGCGCGCCACCGCAACGCGCTGTTTTTGTCCGCCTGACAACCGGCCCGCGCGCATGCGCATGACTTCTGCCGGAAGCCGCACGAGGTCAAGCAGGCGCTCCACCTCTCGCCGCCGACCGTCCCTGTCGCGAACGCCGCCCAGCAGCTTCACCGCACGGTCGAGGATGAACCCCACCGTATGCAGCGGGTTGAGCGTGCTGTCGGGGTTCTGAAACACCATCTGGACGTTGCGGACCTGCTCGCGGCTGCGCTGCTCGACTTGTTTTCCGGTCACATCGTCACCGAGCACGACGACCCGGCCCGAACTCGGAGCCTCCAGCCCCATGATGACGCGCGCCAGCGTGGACTTGCCGCAGCCGGACTCGCCGACGATGCCGAGCGTTTCTCCCGGCGACAGGGCGATCGAAATGCTTTCGCCGGCGCGCACCTGCCTGCTGCGTTTCCCAAACAGGTCGAATGGACTGCGCAGTTCATAGGTCTTGCACATGTTCTCGACCGAAAGCACGCAGTCCCTGCGATGCCGGGGCATTTCTGGCTCCCGCGCAGGCGCTTCGGGACCAGCATCCTTGCCGAGGTCCTTCCACCGCGCACACCGCACGTCCACCGAGGAGCGCGCCGGCCCGATGTCGATGCGGGTGTCGCATTCGCCAGGCACGGCATGGTGACAGCGATCCATGAAGGTGCAGCGCCGCGGCGCCGAAGAAAGCCGGGGCACCTGACCGGGGATCGAGTTCAGGCGATAGTCGGCGCGGCCACGATCGAGGCGCGGGATGCAGCTCACCAGCCCCTGCGTGTAAGGATGCTGCGGCGCTCCCAGAATGGTTGCGGTGGCGCCGCGCTCGACGATCTGGCCGGCATACATCACCGACACGCGCTCGCACACGCGCCGCACCAGACCCAGATTGTGGGAGATGAACAGCATCGCCGTGCCGTGCTCCTCGCGCATGCGGGCAAGAAGCTCGATGATCTGCGCCTCGACGGTCACGTCGAGCGCCGTGGTCGGTTCATCGAGGATGAGCAGAGCCGGCTCCGCGAGGAAAGCCATGGCGATGACGATGCGCTGTTGCTGGCCACCCGAGAGCTGATGCGGGTAGCGGCCCATCGTGCCCTCGGGGTCGGGAATGCCGACCTTGCGCAGCATCTCCAGAACACGGGGGGCGATGCTGCCGGCTTCGGCATGCTCATGAGTCTCCAGAACCTCGGCAAGCTGACGCCCGATCTTCATGGTCGGGTTCAGCGCGCTCGACGCGTCCTGATAGACCATGGCGATGCCGCCCCTGCGCAGGGCGCGCAGGTCCGCTTCGGTCATGGTGCCCAAATCCTGTCCGCGAAACAGGATGCGGCCCTGTGCGATGCGCCCGTTTTCACCGAGATAACGCATGACGGACATTGCCACGGTGGATTTTCCGCAACCGGATTCACCGATCAGAGCCATGCATTCGCCGGCGCCAAGCTCCAGGCTGACATCATTGACCGCCAGAACCTCGCGATCAGCTCCCCTATAGCGAATTTCGAGATCCTCGATCCTGAGCAGGGGCGTTGCTTCAGCGGCCATGATCAAGCTCCTGAAGTCCATCGGCAATGAGGTTGAAGGCCGAAACCAGCGTCACAATGGCCAGCGAAGGAAACAGCGCCGCGTGCGGATAGACGTTGAGGATGGGCGTCGCGTCGCGCACCATTCCGCCCCAGTCCGGATCGGGGGGTGGCAGGCCGAGGCCGAGGAAGCCCAGCACACCGATGGCGATGATGGTGTAGCCCATGCGCACGCAGAAATCGACGATGAGCGGGCCGCGGGCCAGCGGCAGGATTTCCACGAAGACGATGTAGAGACTGGTTTCGCCGCGTGTGCGCGCCGCCGCCACGAAGTCGCGTGTCTTGATGTCGAGTGCGAGGCCCCGCACCAGACGGGCAATGCCCGGACTGGAACTGAGGACGATGGCCAGCACGATGTTGAGAGCGGACGGACCAAGCGAGGCGATCAGCACCACGTAAAGCACGATCTTCGGGAAGGAGAGCAGCACGTCGATGACGCGCGACACGACCTCGTCCACCCAGCCTCCCTTGTAGCCGGCCGCCAGACCGGCGCTGATACCCACGACATAGGCGCAGATCAGCGAAACCGGCGCGATGAGCAGGACCGGGCGCGCGCCCCAGATGATGCGGGAGAGGATATCCCTGTGAAGGCTGTCGGCGCCGAACCAGTGATGAGCGGAAGGCCCCAGATCGGACACCGCCGTCATGTGCTGGGCGTTGGGCGCGTAAGGTGCGATCCACGGCGCCAGCACGGCCACCGCAATCCAGAAAAAAAGGATCGCCAGCCCCACGCACAGGATGGGGGAATGGGCGAGCGCCCTGCCCCACCGGCTGGCAGGACTGCCCGAACCGGCGCGGATTTCATTGTCCATCGTCGCGCTCATGACAATCTTATCCGCGGATTGAGCAGCACATAGCCGACGTCGCCGACAAGCTGGGTGGAGATGGCGATGGCCACCGTGATCAGGCTGGTCGCCTCGATTAGCGCGATGTCGCCGAACATGGCCGCCTCCAGCAGCATGCGGCCGATGCCGGGATAGGCGAACACGACCTCTGTGACCACGACACCGCTGATCAGCCAGTTGATCTGGAGCAGGATGATTGTGAACGGCGCCATCATCGCGTTGCGCATCACATGGCGGGCAACGACCTGTCGGGGTTTCAGCCCCTTCAGAACGGCGGTCCGCACATAGGGCGTCTGCATCACCTCCATCACGGAAGTGCGCACGAATCGGGTAACGTAAGCTGTCACGTAAAGCGCGAGCACTGTCACCGGCAGAATGTATTGCAGATAGATCGGCCAGCCGCCCGCGGTCTGCAACGGACTGGTTCCTGGCAGCCAGCCCAGCCACACCACGAAGACGCTGGCCAGTATGACGGCCGACGCGAACTCAGGTATGGAGGCGAGCATGGTTGTCACGATCGTCACGGCGCGGTCGGCCGGCTTATTGGCGCGCAAGCCTGCATAGGTACCGATCAGGATCGCCAGCGGCACGATGGTCGCAAAGGCGAGCGCCGCCAGCTTCAGCGAATTGCCGAGACGCTCCCAGATGATGTCGGCGACCGGCATGTTCATCATCGACGAATAGCCGAAATTGCCGAAATAGCGGTCGCCGCGCGGATCCTCGAACCCAAGCCCCAGGTCCGGGTCCTGCAGGGGATCTGCCTGCAGGCCCACCAGCACACCAAGCCACCGGCCGTAGCGGACGAGCACAGGATCGTTGAGATGCAGACGTTCATAGAGCAGAAGCACCTGCTCCTCCGAGGCGAATGGCCCAAGTGTCTTTCGGGCCACATTACCCGGCGAAGCCTCGACCAGCATGAATATGATGAACGAGGCCGCAATCATCGTCACGAGTGACGAGGCGAGACGCCTTATCAGGATGGTGTTCACGAGACTTACCGATTTTTACAATGTTCTCTTTGCCGGAAGCGTCCCTTCCTATTCCTCGATCCACATATCTTTGTAATAATTGTAGTTGGACGGATGCATCGAGAAGTTCTTCAGCTTCTTGTTGTAAGCCGTGTACACGTTCCGATAGACAGGCTGGACAAGAGGGCCGTCCTCGATGAGAATTTCCTCCAGCTTGCTCATGATCTTCTTGCGCTCATCCAGTTCGACCGTTGCTCCCGCCTCATCCAAAAGCTTGTCGAAATCCGGATTGGAATAAGCGGATTCGTTCCACTCTCCGCCGGTGCGAAGCACCAAGTCGTAAAGCATGATACCAAGCGGACGGTGGTTCCAGTCTGTGAAGCCGAGCGGGACCTTCTGCCAGATTTCCCAGTACTGGGCCGGCGGCACAGGACGCATCGTCACGCGAATGCCGGCCTCGGCCCATTGACCAAGCATGCTCTGGACAATCTTGCTTTCCCACGAAGGCGCTGACTTCAGGTAAAGCTCGACATCAATGCCATCCGGATAACCAGCCTCGGCAAGCAGCTTCTTTGCCTGTTCAATGTCACGCTCAGGCGCCACAACCGCGCCATAATCTGCATGGTGTTTCGACACCAGATGATGCTCGCCAAGATAGCCCAGACCACCGAGACCAAGTTGCAGCACGGCCTCGCGATCGATGGCAAGACGCATGGCCTTGCGCACCCGCCCATCATCGAACGGCTTTTCAGTGACGCGCATACGCACCGCGCCGGTATTGGCGCTCGGCGCCTCGTAAACCTGAACGTGGCCAAGCTTGCGCAGCGTATCCAGAGCAGCGTTGTCCACCCAGATCAGCCCATCCACCTGCTTCGATGCTATTGCTGCGAGCTGGGCGTTGGGGTCCGTTCCTAGATCGAGCCACTCAAGTTCCTCGATGTAGGGACCCTCACCCCAATAATCATCCCGCGCCCGCATGCTGCACCGCTGACCCTTCTTGAAATCCACCAGCCTGTAAGGCCCGGTCGAAGCAGAGTCCGGGCCGAACCTGCCATTATCTTTCGGATCAATGATGAAGAGCTGCTCGTGGAACAGATGCTCTGGCACAAGCACATTGGCGCTCTTGCCGTTGAGGCGCACGGTGTGGTCGTCGAGCTTCTCGATGGCATCGTCGCGCCACAGACGATGACCTGTGACAGGCTTTCCGCCGTCATCCTTCTTGTCTGTCTCGTAAGCTTCCATGATGAAGCCAGCAAAAAGGCTCAGGAATGAAGAGCCCGAAGCCGGATCAAGCGCGTGCTTCAGGTTCCAGACCACATCGTCCGCGGTGAAGGGGCGACCATCGCTCCACTTCACATCTCTGCGCAGGCGCAGCGTCCAGATTTTTGCGTCGTCACTGGCCTCCCAGCGCTCCAGAAGCAGAGGCCGCGTGACATTGTCGGCACCGGTGACCGTCAGCGTTTCAAGAACCTGACGCATGAACATCTCCTGCCCCCAGCTGTAGGCATGGGGTGCGGAAACATCATCGAGATTGGCAAGGATGCGCAGCTTGCCGCCTTTTTTGGGCGCTTGCTGCTGGGCAAAGGCAGGAGTGAGACCAGCCACGCCATAAGCAGCCCCCGCCGACATGCCGAGCAAGGTGGCCAGTCGCAGGAAGGCGCGACGATCAAGCAGACCACCCTCCATTTGCTTTGCATAGGCGGAAATCATCGGATGGGCAGGTTCTTTGATCGGCATTCTGGTCTCCTCCAAGCCAATTTCAGGCCACTTTAAGAGAACATGATCCATTGTCAATTCCATATTATGATTTTTGTGATCCTTTAGTAGACTTATCTCCCGAAAGGGCCCACCTCCTGTTTTTTCGGTCCGAACCGCTCATTCGTGAACTTCTCTCGTAATCCGGCACCCGACCGAAGGGGAGTGACGAAGGCATGAATAGAGGATATTTGGGCTGCAAAGGCGCAGAGTCTACTATATGAGTACGAATCGCAGGGTAAGGGTCAGATGATGCTAAGTTCTTTTGAACAGTCGCCACGGGAAGCGGACATGGAAATTCATGTCGGCAACAACATCCGTGACCTGCGCAAAAAACATGGGTGGTCTCTGACCGACGCGGCGCAGCAGCTTGGCATTGGTCGCTCTACGCTGGCGAAGATTGAGGCTGCATCCATGTCGCCGACAGTGGGCATGCTTCAGAAGATTGCTCTTGGGCTGGGAGTGGACATAACTGCTCTCATCTCACAACCCAATTCGGCACCCGCCTCCGGGCGCCTGACCGTCACCTATTCCGGGCAGGGTGAACATCACAGCACACCGGAGCACCACCACGAATTGCTTGGCGCGGGTCTTGCCAACAAACGCATGGTGCCTTTCCGCAGCCGGATAAAGGCCCGCAAGCACGACAAGTTGCCGCCATGGTATCGCCATGACGCGGAAGAGTTCATTTTCGTTCTTGAGGGAGAAGTGGTTCTCCACAGCGAACACTATGCACCAACCGACCTTCGACCCGGGGATTCTGTCTATCTCGACGGGCGCATGGGCCACTGCTTTGTGGCAAAAGGCGACGCGGACGCGATTGTGCTGTTTGTCCTGGCCCAATAATGTCTGCCGGCCAGTTACCTCTGCTCCTGCACCCGCACGCTAACCGATATCGGGTTATTTCGCGCGGCTGTCCAAGGTCCACACCCAACTGGATCTTCACGCGCCTTTCATAGCTATGAAAACCCTAAGCATCTCCACCAGCCCCGCAATCGCGCTCTGCAATATCCGCTCTCCATGTTTCGCCTCTGACAGGCCTGGATTGGAGCCGATGCGGCCGTCCGGAAAGCGTTGGCGGAAATCGGCAGCATCATGAAACTCGCCGGTCGGCGCGACGGCAGGATCCAGAACTACGTTCTTAGCGTGATCGGGAAACAGATGGCGGGTGATTGCGATCTCGCTGGCCGTGGCATGGCTTCCCTCTACATCCCCATAATATTCCTGCGACAGTTCAGCCACGCCTGCCGGATCCCACCAGTTCGCCAGTTGACAACGGATTGCCGGCAGGCCGGCCTGCCAGCGCAGCGCATGGATCTCTGCAAAAGCGGAGTTGATCGTAGCGATATTGCCGCCATGGCCGTTGACGAAGAAGAAGCTGCGGAACCCATGCGCCGCAAGCGCCATCACCTGTTCGCGCACAATTGAAATGAGCACCGTCGGCGTATGACTCATGCTTCCGGGAAAGGCCATGTGATGCGCAGCCATGCCGACCGAAATGGTCGGCGCAACCAGAACTCCTGTTCGACCTCCGACACCGCACGCTACATGTTCCGCACAGATCGCATCCGTACCGATCAGGCCGTTTGGCCCATGCTGCTCGGTGGAGCCGATCGGCACGACTATGGCGTCGCAGTTGCGAAGATAGGCCTCCACCTCAGGCCATGTCGACAGGGAAAGCAACACGTCACTACGCCCCCACGGCTATCGGCATGCCAGCTTCGCGCTCCAATGCGCGAAACAGATGGAACTGGGAGAATAGCGACGCGGTGCCGCCCGTGTGGATCACGCAAGGCGGCTCGTCTGGGGGGATTGCCTCGCTTGTAACGAGGTCCATGAAGCCGGCGAATGTCTTGGCGGTATAGATATGTTCGAGCAATATGCCTTCCGTGCGCGCCAATGTTACAATCGCTTTCTCCGAAGCTTCTGTGGGATGGCCATAGCCCGGGCCGAGATGGTCCATGTGATAGTGAACAAGCAAGTTGTCAAATTCAGGTGCAGCCAGCCCTGTATGAGCCGCCAGATCGCAGTAGATGCGCGCGATGCGCGCGGCCAAATCGGCTTGACCGTATTCAACGCTGACCAGATGAATCTCGAAAGGATTGTCCTGCAGGGCATTGCCGAAGATGAAGCCTGCCTCTGTCGGGCCCATCGAACCGGGAAGCACGACATGGCGTATGGGCGCATCCAGTGACCGTGACTGGCGGTGAAGTTCGAGCGCACCCTGTACATAGCCAAGTGCCCCGATAATCGCATCGCCGACAATGTAGGGGGATCGGCCCTGCCTCCTCAACTCGTCTGCCGCCTCCTCAACCAGAACGGCCCTTTGTTGCTCGCTGACATTGCCAAGGAAACGCACCTCGGCCCCGAACAAGCCGTTGAGGAAAGAGGCACGGAGACTTTCATCATGCGGGTTGGCATTGTGGAATACGACACAGTCAAGCCCCGCCACCGAAGCCGCAGCGGCTGTCAAGCGGCACTGGTTCGACATCGGCCCGCCGGCGACGAGCACCACGTCGGCTCCCTCATCCAGTGCCGCGCCCAGCCAGTATTCGAGACTGCGCAGCTTGTTGCCGCCCATGCCGATTTCCATGTGGTCGTCACGTTTCACATAAAGCGGGGCCCGGCCAATCCTTCCCTCCAGGCGCATCATCCGGCGCAGAGGTGTGGGGGTGTGGAGAAGGGTAAAACGGGAGTCTTTTATGTTGAGCATTGATAGTCCTGGCGGAGCAAAAGATATATTTTCAAGCGTGGAATTCGGGGTCTTAGTGCCGGAAAGGCTTTGAACCGGTCCGACCATGCACCGAGCCGCAATCAGGTGTTTTCCATCTGATTGCAGGGCTTCAAGATTGAGCGTGTCCGCCTCCACCCTTCTTGATCTGGTCGAGATAGTTGTAGATCGTGTATTTCGAGATGTTGAGCTTGGTGGATACGATATCGACGGAGCCCTTGACGAGGAACACTCCACGCTCGTCCAGCCTCCTGACGATCTCCATCCGATGCGCCTTGCCGGTCACACTGCGCGGATTGCTCTGGTTTCGCAGGGCATCGGCGATGATGGTGTCGACGAGTTCACCAATATCCTCGACCGGCCCCTCGGCCGCGGCCTTCGGCTCCTCGTAATTGCAGAAGGTCTGCAGCACATCGATGCTGGTCATCAGATGCTCGATGCAGAAATCGATCTTCATGCACCCCACCGGCTGACCCGTTTCGGGGTCGTCTATGATGGACAGGGACGAACTGAGCCGCCGTCCATCCGGTGTGGAGGAGGTGAAGATGGTTTTGCCGGTATTAGCGCGGCTGGCCTGTTCCAGCTTGGAAACGATGCTTGCCGGCAATCGCGAGCCGATCGCGACCTCCATTACCGAGCCAGCCACCGCGATCAGCCTGGCGCCACCTGCCCGCGTGTCGTAAAGAGAAACCTGACAATTGGTTCCGAACTGCGCGACAAGCGTGTCCATCAACCGAAGACATGTGCGGAACACAGGGGGCACTTCGAGGGTGATCTGGTTCATTCCGCTGCCTCCAGGCGACCGGACAGGACCGCCGTTCCGTATTTTGCGCCAACCTTGGTGCGCCGCTCCAGCCAGTCCACGGTCATCAGCACCGGAAAGCAGAAGGCGAAGTAGAGCAGCGCCACGAGAAGGTATATATAGAGAATATCCGCGGGAAAGCGCAGAATCGAAATCTCCCCCTGCCGGGTCAGCTCGGCAATTCCGACCACGGAAACAATCGACGTCGCCTTGATCAGGTTGACATAGACCCCACCGAGCGAAGGCATGATCAACCCCACCGACTGTGGCAGGATGACATGGCGCAGAGACTGCATGCGGGTGAAGCCCACCGCGAAGGATGCCTCCCACTGGCCGCGCGGAATAGCCCGGATCGCGGCGCTGACAATTTCCGTGACATAGCTTGATGTGTAGATGCCAAGGCTGGCGAAGGCGGCAGTCTGGGAATCCCACATCAGCCAGGCAAGACCTGTATTCGGCAGGACGAAATAGGCGATGTAGAGTTGCACGAGAAACGGTGTGCCGCGCAGGATGTGGATATACGCCCCGATCAGCGGGGAAAAAAAGGCGATCTGCTGGCCCCGAATTATGCCCAAAAGCGCTCCCAGCACGGAACCCCAGAGCACCCCGACAAGAGAAAGCTTCAGCGTTTCGGCAAATCCCTGAAGCAGGAAAGGCATGACCGAGAAGAAGACGTCGATGTGATGCTGGCTCATGCCGTCCTCGCTTTACGGCTGGTGCCGGCAAGATAGTGTTCGGCCACCCGTGACAGCATCAGCATCACGAAATAGATGGCGAGATAGATTACGGCCACGGACAGAAAGCCCTCGTTGGGACGGATGCGCTCACTGTTGAGCAGCATGCCGGCGCTCACCAGATCGAAGACCGTTATCAGCGACAAGAGCGAGGTATCCTTGACCAGAATGGCGGACTGGCCAAGCAAGGGCGGCAGCGTGTTGGTGAAGGCTTGCGGCAATATGATATGGCGATATTGCTGAATCGGGGTCATGCCCACGGCAATGGCCCCTTCGCGCTGGCCGCGCGGAACGGAAACGATGCCTGAGCGGATGATCTCGGCCATATAGGGCGTCGTGTGCAAGGTAAGGGCGATCACTCCGAGCACGACTTCCGACCACCTGCCGGTTGCCGGAATCAGCAGGGGAAGGCCGAAATAGACGATATAAATCTGCAGCAACAGCGGCGTTGCACGTATCGAATGCGTGTAGGCGGCAGCCGGATAGGTAAGCCAACTGCGTCCTGACAGCCGGATGAGCGCCAGCAGGAAGCCGAACGCGATCGAGAGGACAAGGCTTGCGGCCGCAGCGGAGAGGGTATTGCCGATGCCCCTCGAAAATTCGTCCGCATATTGCAGGACTATTCTGTAATTGTAGATCGGAACTATCTGTTGGCCAAGCAATTCCAGCATGATCGCCACTGATGGTTGCCTTCCCGGCGGCCGTCATAGATGACGCCGGGAAGGGAAATGATGATTATTTGTGATCGGCCTGCCAGGCTGTGGTGTTCCACCAGTAGTCGAGCAGCCGGTCCAGCTTGTGGTTGGCCGAGATGAGTTCGACGTAGTTGTCCATCCAGAACTTCAGGTGAACATTTTCCTTGCGGGTCGCGAAAGCAAGCGGCTCGCGCGTGATGACACCGTCCAGAAGTTTCAGATTATCGTATTCTTGGGCGTAACCGCGCACATTGCCGAGATCGGACAAGGCGCCGTCGATACGGCCGGCCGAAAGCGCCTGCGCCACGGTCGGCCCACTCGCAAATTCCTTGACATTGGTTTCGGGCAGGAACTCCTTCACCGCAGTCACATAGGTGCCGCCCTGCACGGCGCCGATGTTGAGGCCGGCGACATTGAGATCCTGCCAGGTGGTGTAGGGCTTGTCCGTGGTGGTGAAGGCCACGGTTTCCTGGTAGAAGAATGGCCTGGAGAAAAGGAGCGCAGCGGTCCGCTCGGCTGTCGGCGTCATATCGGCGGCAATGAGATCGAATTTGCCGGCCAGCAATGCCGGTATCAACCCCTTCCAATCGTAATCCTGAAGAACCAGCTTCACACCCAGATCATCCGCCATCATCCTGGCGATGTCGATGGCAAGCCCCGCGCGCTCACCGTCCTTGTTGACGAAACTGACTGGCGCACCCTGGGTCTGCACGCCGACGCGCAGTTCACCCCGCTGCAGGATTTCATCCATGATGGTGTCCGCGGCATGGGCCACACTCTGGCCAACGACCATGGCTGCAAGACCGAGCGCTGCGGTGAGCAGCCTGAGATATCTTTTCATTCCAGTTCCTCCCTTGAAAATCGAGTGACAATTGCGGCCTGCCCGAATGGCCGGCAGAGTTCAGTTCACGAGCGACAGGAAGCGCCTCGTGCGCTCGTTGACAGGACTGTCGAAGATCTGCGCCGGCGCCCCTTCCTCGACGACGGCCCCGGCATCCATGAACACGACCCGGTCAGCCACATCGCGGGCGAACCCCATTTCGTGCGTGACAACGACCATGGTCATGCCTTCGGAGGCAAGCTGACGCATGAGGTCGAGTATTCCGCCGACCATTTCAGGATCGAGCGCGGAAGTCGCCTCATCGAACAGCATCACCTGAGGATGCATCGCCAGCGCCCGGGCTATGGCAACGCGCTGCTGCTGACCGCCGGAAAGCTGCATCGGATAATGATCGGCGCGATCGGCCACACCGACCTTGTCAAGCAGCGAGCGGGCTATCTCGACGGCTTCAGCCCTTGAGCGCCCCTTCACTACCATCTGGGGCAACACGACGTTCTCAATCGCGGTGCGATGATGAAACAGGTTGAAATGCTGAAACACCATGCCAACCTTGGCACGCAGCTTCGGCAAGTTCGCACCGCGTCCCGTGACTTCGTCGCCATTGACCACGATGGTGCCGGAATCGACAGCCTCCAGCGCATTGATCGTACGCAACAGCGTGCTTTTTCCGGAGCCGGAAGGACCGATGATGACCACCACCTGCCCCGCCTCCACAGAGAGATCGACCCTGTTCAGGGCAACACAACGCCGGCCATTGCCCATGCCCGCAAAAGTCTTGCATACGCTGTCGATGGTGATGGCGGCGGTGCCCCGCGGTCGCATGCCGCCTTCACGAAGTTTTTGTGTTGCGGCCATGCTCTCCCCCCAATGCAAGACATGGAAGAGCGATATACCGGCTCAGAGCTTTATGTCAAATTTTTTTGCTTTTAAAAATTTTGTTGAAATCCGGCATGCCTGATGCCCACAGAGGCCGACACGCCAAAAAAATGAAAATGAGGATGACAGGTTGAACCATCGCGTGCTCTGACGCAGCGCGTCGAGGTTGCTGACGATGAGGTTCGTATAATGGGATCGAAGTCAGAGCTGCTGCGAACGCTAGTCGCGGCTTCTAGCGTAGAAACGGCGGCGTTCGGCGTTCATAGTTCTGTACTGAAATGGCGCACCCGACAGGATTCGAACCTGTGACCTTTGGCTTCGGAGGCCAACACTCTATCCAGCTGAGCTACGGGTGCATGCTCTGTTTTGCCTAGCCCGAACGACCACTAAA
>JAIPUZ010000100.1 GCA_022833215.1 Mesorhizobium sp.
CCTTCAAAATGCCGATGATCTGTTCGTCGGAAAATCTCGATCGCTTCATTGCCTGTCTCCTCATCCGGATGACAGGCTAACCTCAAAGCGAGGACATTTCAGGGGAGCACGTCAATTCGCGCATTCTTCCAGAATGTCACGACCCACGCTGTATATCTGTTCTTCAACAAAACGATGCTTTGCCGGCCCGACGTTTCCATGATGTTGGCAAAGCTGTTAACCGTCGATGGTCATTTGGCAACGGGCAGTTCGGTCAGTCCGATACTGTCATACTACGCTCACAAGCGCATGTTCGATGAGATTGGCGAACTCGCGACCGCATCGCGCCTGTGCTTTACTGTCTACGTGGATGATATGTGCCTGAGTGGAGAACAGGCGGTTCGCTCAACGCTATTCCGTGTCCGTGGAATTATCGCACGTCATGGGCTGAAATCCCACAAGTGCAGGTTTTTCCCAGCCGGAATGCCAAGAGTTGTTACCGGCAGTGCGCTTACAAAAGATGGCATGCGCCTCCCACATAGGCGCAACCTGAAAATCAAGCAGGCGTTTGATGCAGTCGAGGCGATGCCAGACGGGAAGCTGCGGGACAAAGCCTTGAACGCATTGAGAAGTCGACTCTACGAAGCTGCACAATTGGAGCAAGTGTGGGCCGAACGCGCTCGTTCTTTAATGGCGACTGCGGATTAAGGGTTTAGATATGTGATTTCCTCCAGCCGGCCCGGCGCGCTTCTGCTTCGCTGCAAAACCATCGTTCGCCATGCGTGCTCGATATGGTGGTTTGGCCATAATACCGCTGGCCGGGCACATGATAGATGCGCTCGCCGGTATTCATGGAGATATTGCCCTTGATGGTGCAGCCCGAGCCGGGGAGGGCGGCCTTGAAGCTGTCCAGAGACGTATGGCCCGCCGTTGCGCTAAAGCCTGCCAAGCCCAGCATAATAGCCCCGCCGAGCGCGCTTTGGACGCTTAGCAGCGGTTTGCGCCTTTGCCGCTTGTGGTGCGGCCTGTAAATCTTCTTGTTCCTCATAAGGCAGAGGATAGGGCCAATCCGTTGCGGACAGGCGAAGGCCGCTCATTCAATTTTAGCGATGTGGAAAGAAGCCGGGCCTGCCGATTCGAAGCTACAAAAGCACGAAGTAGGGACAAATGGCGGGATAGAATTTTCACCTTAGTTAAAAGGTAATGTTTTCAAGACGTTGGGAGGGAAATCTGGCGGAGGGAGAGGGACTGACATCCAACCTTCTCTGGGCCGGAAACGAGTTGAAGTCGTTGTCTTCAACCCGCGCGCCGCGGGATTTTCCTGCGATAGGCATGACGTTGGACGGGGGCGCTGATGCTGTCGACCGTCACCACCTGATCTGGTGACGCTGACTTGTTTTCGTTGCGGCGGATGGGGTCCCGCAGCAGACGCAGCCCGTTGAGCACCACCAGAACCGTTCCGCCCTCGTGACCGATCACTGCGAGCGGCAGAGGCAGCTCGAAGAACAGCGCGCCCGTCACCAGAATGACCATGGCACCCATGGCGAAGGCGAGGTTCTGCCGAATGATCCGCGCCGTGCGCCGCGCCAGTCGATGCGCCTCCGCGAGCCGTCCCATGTCTTCCGACAGAAGCGCCACATCGGCTGCCTGGAGCGCGACGTCGGAGCCCGCAGCACCCATGGCGATCCCGACATCGGCGCGGGCCAGCGCGGCGGCGTCATTTACCCCGTCGCCGACGAAGGCGACCTTGCCTCTTGCAGCCAACTCCCCCGCCATCCTGACTTTGTCCTCCGGCAGCATGTCGGCATGGATTTCCTCGGGCTTCAATCCGAGCTCTTCGCCAATCCGCAACGCAACCGGACGGCGATCGCCGGTCATCATGATGATTGCGGTGACCCCACCTTCCCGCAATGCGGCAAGCGCCGCCGCAGAGGTCGGGCGGGCCTGATCCGCGATGGTAACAGCTCCCATCACCTGCTGATCCCGCCCGAAATAGATGACCGTCTCGGTGTCCGCAGCCAACGCCTTCAGCATCGGGTGATCGATGGAAGCGTCCATTTGCCTGGCGAGTCGCGGATTGCCTGCCCATACCTGCCTCCCGCCGTCGTCGCCGACGATGCCGGCACTCGGCCGGGTGATCACGTTAAGTACCTTGGCCGGTTCAACACCGCGGCTGACGGCTTCCTGCCGGATGGCTGCCGCGCTGTGATGTTCCGAGTGGGCCTCAAGTCCAGCCAGCAGCGAGAGGAAGCGTCGCTCATTGCCGTCGAGCGCCACCACCTTCGTGATCGAGGCCCTGCCGGTCGTCAGCGTTCCCGTCTTGTCGAAGGCGAAGGTGTCGACCGCCGCCAGCGTCTCGAGCGCGGCGCCGCCCTTGAACAATACACCTCCGCGCGCGGCAGCCGACAGGGCGGAGAGGATCGCGGCAGGGACGGAGATCACGATTGCACAGGGGCTCGCCGCTACCAGCAGGGTCGCTGATCGGTAGAGCGCCTCCTCCCAGTCGCGCCCCAGCCAGTAGAACGCGGCGAAGGCCAGGACGGCTCCGACCATGACCGCGACCGTGTAGCGTTGCCCGAACCAGGCACTGAAGCGCTCCGACGGAGCCTTGGCCGCCTGCGCCTCGGTCACGAGTGCGATCATGCGGGCGACGGTGCTTTCCTCGATCGTCTTCGTTACGGCCATCTCGAGCACGCCGTCGAGGTTGACCGTCGCCTCGAAGACCGGGGCGCCGGGTTGTTTGGCGACGGGCATGGACTCGCCGGTGATATGGGCTTCATCGAGAGAGCCCCGGCCGCTGACGATCACCCCGTCCGCCGGAACCCGCGCGCCAGGCCGCAGCACCACGACGTCATCCACCTGAAGATCGGCAGCAGGGACTTCCGAGACTGACTCGTCCGGCGCCTTGCGAAGTGCCGTCTCCGGCCGAAGCTCCATCAACGCCTCGATGGCCCGGCGCGCGCGGCCGAGCGCCCGTTCCTCCAGCGTCGTGGAGATGCTGAAGAGCGTCAGCAGGACGGCGCCCTCGAAAGGCGCCCCGACGGCCGCAGCCGCGACCGCTGCAACGACCATCAAGAGGTCGATGTCGAGGATCCGCTCCTCCCACAAGGTGGCGGCCGCCCGCCAAGCGGCTGGCAGTCCGCCCGCTAGATAAACGAGCAACAGACCTGCGAGGGAAAAGTACGCGGCGGCGGCACCCTGCAGCGGCCAAAGAGCGAGTATGGCCAGAAGCATCCCAGCGACGGTCAGGACCGTCAAAACGAACGAACGATCGATCTCGAATGCTTTTCCCACTTCATCTCCTAATCGCGGCGCAGGCTCTCATGCCGAAACTATGCTTCCGGGCGCAACAACGCGCGCCGCCCGCCGTAGCGACGAGATCATGAACGTTCGACGATGGTCGCCGCTGGCTCCTGTCAGTGAGACTGGTGCCGGTTTCCGACAGAGTCGGCAAAGCCGAGCTATTCTTCGGTCGTCTTTCCGTCGAAGTGCTCGTGGGCAGCGTCGGCTTCGCCTTTGGTCGAATGGACGACGCCATCGACATGTTCGGGAGGACTGTAGATCGTGTAAAGCCTGAGGGGCTCGTCGCCCGTATTCCTGACATTGTGTCGCGCGCCCGCCGGTACGATCATCGCCATGTCCGACTTTATCTTGTGTGCGGCGCCATCGATCAGGATCTCGCCTTGCCCCTTCTCGACACGGAAGAACTGGTCGCCACCGTCATGCACCTCTTCGCCAATCTCTTCGCCGGGCTGTAGCGCCATCAGGACCAACTGCATGTTCCTCGCCGTATAGAGGACCCGCCGATAGTCGGCGTTCTCCTCGGTCAACTTTTCGATGTCATCGACAAATCCGCGCATGGTGTGCTCCTTGTATTTTGGCAGGCCTCTTTAACCATAGGTCCATCACGTGTGGATGACCAGTCCGCGTGCTGCTGCGACACCAGCTGGCCTGAATTTGCCTCCACATTGGCCTCGTATAAACCTGTTGGCCAAATGGAGTGTTTCGTTTTGGACCTGTTGACATGGATGGGCGTTAGTCTCGATGTTCAGTCCCTCGGCGCACACGTTTTGCGATGAAGAACACGAACAAACGCAATGAATGGCAGGTCGTACTCGAATTCTGGTTCCCTGAGGGGAACTCGCTCGACATAGATGCGGACGTCCATCGCAGCCATTGGTCTTGGCGGATGCGGGGCGGCGCGGACGACGAAATCACGGCCCGCTTCGCGGAACTCACAGTTGAAGGAGCCGCGGGAAATCTTGACCACTGGGCCTCCGATCCCGAAGGCAGGCTCGCGCTCATCATCGTGCTCGATCAGTTCTCGCGATCGGTCTGGCGAGGCAATGCCCACGCTTTCGCGCAGGACAAGGCGGCGCTGGCGCTGGCAATGAACGGATTGTTGAATGGCCACTACGCCGCGCTATCAACGCCATGGTTCAAGGTCGTTCATGGTCTGCCACTCGGCCACTGCGAAGGGCCAGACCATCTCCAGCGCCTGGACCTTCTCATCGGACTTCGCGAGGAGATCGCCGCAGAAGCCCCCACGCACCTGCAGCCGATTTACCGTTCGCTCGTGAAGCAGGCCCTGGACGTGAAGCAAGTGATCGCGGCGTTCGGCCGTCATCCCCATCGCAATCAGGTTCTTGGCCGCCGCTCGTCGCGGGCGGAAGTTGCATATCTGAAGGAAGGCGATTTCCCTCATGAGCGGGCGTTTCAAGGGTGATGCTTGGCCCCCGGCCCAGAGGAGACCTGCGGCGCGTCACACGTTGCGCTTTATCCGCCCCGTTCAGGGGCACGGTTTCTCCATCGAGAAAGTACTGGTCCTCATGGCGCTCTGGCGTGACGGGGCGCGGTCGGTGATGGCGTACGCGTCCGGGGGTAGCCCGAGTTCCTCGACTGACCACGCGCGCTGCGTCGATCAACGCAATGTAGCGCTTCTTCGTAGTTGTTGGTCGGGAGCGACCCGCTGCGCCTCTTGCGATGATGTCGACAAGCGCCTCGTCTCAGTGAGTGCGATGCTGCGATATTAATGGCCCCGCTCCGCGCAAGCACCTCAGCGGCAGAGGAAAATGCTAGATCGAGCGTTGGTTGACGCGCTTGGACAGCTGCTCAGCGCTTTCCACCCGCTCCGAGTAGCGGTCGGTTAGATAGGCCGAACGGCCGCGCGTGAGATGGGTGAACTTCACGAGTTCCTCCATGACGTCGACGATGCGATTGTAGTACGGCGACGGCCGCATGCGGCCGCCCTCATCAAATTCGCCCCACGCCTTCGCCACCGAGGACTGGTTTGGGATCGTCACCATGCGCATCCAGCGGCCGAGGATGCGCATCTGGTTGACGGCGTTGAAGCTCTGCGAGCCGCCGGAGACCTGCATGACCGCGAGCGTCTTGCCTTGCGTCGGCCGCACGCCGCCGAGCGACAGCGGCAGCCAGTCGATCTGCGCCTTCATGACGCCGGTCATCGCGCCGTGCCGCTCGGGCGAGCACCAGACCATGCCCTCCGACCAAGTGGCGAGCTCACGCAGCTCCCTGACCTTCGGGTGGTCGGGGTCTTCCGCGTCCGGCAGCGGCAAGCCGGACGGGTTGAAGGCGCGGGTCTCGGCGCCGAACCAGCGCAGCAGGCGCGCCGCCTCCTCCGAGGCAAAGCGCGAGTAGGAGCGCGTCCGGAGCGATCCATAGAGCATCAGGATGCGGGGCGGGTGCGCCGGCGCGCCGGGCCCGGCGAGCGCAGCCACGTCGATCGGCCGGAGCGATGCTGGGTCGATGTTCGGCAGGTCTTCGATCGGGACGGGATGGTCAGCCATGCCGCGCGCCTCCGTCATCCGCGGGAAAATGGTGACAAGTCCGATTGGCGAAGGCGACAAGTGACAGCATGACCGGAACCTCGACGAGAACACCGACCACGGTCGCGAGCGCAGCGCCGGATTGCAGTCCGAAGAGGCTGATCGCGACGGCCACCGCGAGCTCGAAGAAGTTGGACGTACCGATCAGCGCGCAGGGCGCGGCGACGTTGAAGGGCACGCGCCACGCCCAGGCCGCAGCATAGGCCAGCGCAAAGATGCCGTAGGACTGGATCAGGAGCGGCACCGCGATCAGCGCGATCAGCAGCGGCTGCTCCAGGATGATCTGCCCCTGAAACCCGAATAGAAGCACGACCGTCGCCAGCAGGCCGAGCACCGAGAAGGGCTTGACCGCCGCCGTGAAGCGCGCGACCGCCGCCTCGGCGTCCGCCCCCCGGCGGCCCCGCGCGAGCCACTGGCGCGTGGCGGCGCCGGCAGCGAGCGGGATCAGAATGTAGAGCCCGACCGAGAGGATGAGCGTCTCCCAGGGCACGACGATATCGGTGACGCCGAGGAGCAGCGCCACGATGGGCGCGAAGGCAAAGATCATGATGACGTCGTTCACCGAGACCTGCACCAGCGTGTAGGTGGCGTCGCCCCGAGTGAGCTGCGACCAGACGAACACCATCGCGGTGCAGGGTGCCGCGCCCAGCAGGATCAGACCGGCAATGTACTGCTGCGCATCGGCCGGTGCGATCAGGTCCGCGAACAGGACCTCGAAGAACAGGACGGCGAGCCCTGCCATGGTGAAGGGCTTGATCAGCCAGTTCACCACGATCGTCAGCACGAGCCCTTTCGGCCGATCGCCGATGTGGCGCAGGCTCGCGAAGTCGACCGCCACCATCATCGGATAGACCATCGCCCAGATCAGGACGGCAACGACCAGGTTGACGGACGCGATCTCGAGCGCGGCGAGCGTCTCGAACAGGCCCGGCAGCACGTTGCCGAGCAGCAGCCCGGCGCCGATGCAGAGCGCCACCCAGACAGAGAGCCACTTTTCGAAGAAGCCGATGCCGGCAGGCGCCGCTGCGATGGCCTCGGCCGTGGGCGCGTAGGTGTCGTTGCTCATCGGGCGGGGCTCTCGTTTACGCGGCGCCCGTCGGCGTCCACCACGAGCTCGCCGTCCTCCTTGCGGAACTCCCCGCGCTGCGGGTTCGGCAGGATGTCGAGCACCGCCTCGGAGGGGCGGCAGAGCCGTGTTCCGAGCGGCGTCTCGACGATGGGGCGGTTGATGAGGATGGGATGCTCCAGCATCAGGTCGATCAGCTCGTCGTCGGAGAACTTGGGGGCATCGAGCTTGAGCTCGTCGTAGGGCGTGCCCTTCCGGCGCAGGAGGTCGCGCACGGGGATCCCCATCGCGGCGATCAGCGCCACGAGCCGCTCGCGGCTCGGGGGCGTCTTCAGATACTCGATAACCTCCGGCTCATCGCCGGAGTTGCGGATCAGCGCCAGCACGTTGCGCGACGTGCCGCAGTTCGGGTTGTGATAGATCCTGGTGGTCATGCGGTCTCTTTCCGGGCGGCGTGCGTCGAGGGGGCGATCCCGCATGCTGCCGGATCGCCGGCGCAACAGTGGCGGGTCAGATAGTCGATGAGGCCTGTCATGGTGGCGAAGTCCGCTGAGTAGATCAGCGAGCGTCCTTCGCGCCGGACCGTCACCAGCCCGGCGTGCTTCAGTTCCTTGAGGTGGAACGAGAGCGTGGCCGAAGGGAGATCCAGCGCCTCGCCGATCCGCCCCACTGCACGCCCTTCCGGACCGGCCTCCACCAGCAGGCGGAAGATGTCGAGACGCGTCTCCTGCGAGAGCGCGGCAAGCGCAGCGAGTGTGTCCTGTTTTTCCATGTCTCCACAATATTGGAGATATAAGGAACAATCAATCCCCCGAGTGCGGCAGCTTAGCTCCGATCTTCGCTGGCCCTGCACGCCCGTGCCTGCTCGCGCAGTACGACATAGTCGCTCATCATCTCCGCCAGCACCGAGCGTTCAGGCAGCAGCAAGAGCTCGTCGGCCGCACGCGCCTGGAGACCGCGACTGTACTCCACGGCCGGCGGACATGCAGACAAGCCGCCAGGTTCAGAACCGACCGTCGCGCAGCCGCTCAGCGAGCTCGTCGCGATCGCGAGGACGGCGAGCCGCAGCCCCCAGCATCTGGCGTTGGACGTCATTGGCCTTCTCCATGGTCCCAAGGCGTTCGGCGAGGCGTCCCGCGCGCTCCCCGGACCGCCGAAGCGCAAGCAGGAACAGGTGGCGAGCGCAACGGCGCTGTAGCGCAGGGCCGCCCGCATCCACGGGCTCGCGGCGATCCCGGTGAGCAGCCCGCCGATCATCGCCGGCCCCGCTTCCAGTCATCGAGGCGAGCATAGATGGTGACCGCGATGCCGCCGAGCGCCACAAGGATGAATACCCAGCGCAGGTTGTCGAGATACGGCACAAGCGGCAGGATGGCGGATTGGGTCTCTGCCAGGACGCTCTGCGCGACCTCGACCCCGGCTGCGCCCAGCGTCGCCACGCTAGCCGCGCCACCGCCTTTCAATGTGCGGCTCTCCGCCAGCGCTTCGCGTGCGGGCGGCGTCTCGGCTGCAAATGCCGTCGCCCGGATTGGGAACTGCTCGCCCCACTGACGCGCCGGGCCGAGGTCGACATGGATGAACCCCGAGCGCGGGTAGAAGCCGAAGCCAAGGAAACCGACCTCCCGCGCCGCGGCCTCGAACGCCACCGGATCGTGGTTCGCCATGGCAATGTCGAAGGCTGTACCGTCCATGTGCTTCGAGCGCGGCGCGCCGCCGACGGCCCGGTTGTGCGCCGGACTGCGGTAGGCCGAACGGACGATGAGCGGCTTGCCAAGCCGATCGCGCAACGCCTGGAGCTTGTCGAGCGCTTCCTCGTTTATCCGCAGGGAGCCGCTGCCCCGGCAGGCGATCTCAGCGGGGGAAAAATCCTTCCAGCGCCACGAGCGCTCGGGCACGTCGCGCCAGTGTTTGTAAGTCATGGTCGTCATCGCAGGTCTCCAGGCACAAAAAAGCCCGCTCCTCGACGAGGGCGGGCAGTGGTCTGATGGGGCGGGCGGATGGGTTAAGGCGTCGGCCCGAAGAGCTTCAGCTTGATGGCGATGCCGGCCATCAGGGCGAGCAGGACGCCGGTGGTGATCAGCCGCACGGCGGTCTGGACGGCCGTCTGTTTCGCGAGGCGGAAACCCGCGAGCAACGAGCGAAGATCGCGGATGTCCTCGGCGGCGTCCCTGCCTTCAAGACCAACTTCCTGCAGGGCGCGGCGGGCGCCGGTTTCGGCGGCGCGTACCAGCAGCGTCTCAAACTCGGTCTCGGACATGCGGAACTGGTCGCCCGCTTTCGGCGGCGTCGTCATGACGGTTCTCCCGGGAGAGGCTTGTTTCGGCCCGCGGCTTTGCTGATGCCGGCGGCTCAGGTGACGCCAGCCTCGATCAGCATTTCGAGGAGGCCCGGATCATCGCGGGAGCGGCGCGGCTGCTCGCGAATGTTGAACATTTCGCCCGTGCGTGCATCGACAATGCGATCCGAGGGCAGGATGGTCAGTGCCTGATCGCTGATGCGAATGGTAAGGATTGCAGGCTGTTTCGCGGTCAGACGCGCGGCAATGACGGTCTCGCCGCCGCGCATGAAGCTGATCTTGCCCCAGACGGTGAACTGGTCCTGCCAGTCTGGATCGCCCGGATGACCTGTCCAGTCTGGCTCGGCCATATCGCGCTGGACAGTGAACCGATCTCGAAGTTCACCAGCGCCCGTCATCCGAAGCAAATCCTGCGATAGGGGGCGATGAGAGCTTCAACGGCAAAGGGCAGGGGAGCCATGCCTGCTGCGCTGACGGCTTCGCGGTTTTGATACCAGTGCCCGACCAGAAGCAGGATTGCGACCTTGAGGGGATCCGGCACCGTGCTCCGTACCGGTGGCCCGTCATCGTTGGCATAACCTGCCTTGCAGGTGATGGCGACAGCGCGGCTTTCATGCAGATCGGTGGGGAAGTGATAGTCCGGATCGAACCGGATCCGCGCGCTACCAGCAAGGTCGATGCATAAATCATAAGCAGTAGATGGCACGGTGTTCAGCAATCCGGCAGGATCGCGCCAGGTGACCGTCTGCACCGAGATGACCGGAGCGAGGGGAATTGCCAGTTCCCGCGCAAAGCGATCATGGTCCTGTCGCCAGACCTGTTCGACCAGGCAGTGCCCGAGGATGCCGGTCCAGCCATCCAGATGGTCGGTCGCCGCCCGGATCAGGTTGCTGATCAGCGCATCCTCTTCATCGTGATCAACCCGCAGATGCAGTTTCGCCTCGGCCCGCGTTACCGGCTGAATGGTTGGCGGGGTGACCCGAACAGGGCGGTGCATGATGTCCTCCTCCAGGAGAAAGGGGCGGCAGGGAACCCGCCGCCTCAAAGCCCTTACGCCTGATCGGCTTCCGGCTGCACCATGCCGTGGCTCTTGATGACAATGGCGGCAAGCGGCGTCCCGGTGCCGTGCGTGCCGGAAAAGTCCGCCAGCAGCTTCAGGTAGCGCTTGCCGCCGACATAGCCGTACCGATAGACGGCAGCAGCGGCATGGGCAGCGGTGAGGGCCTTGATGATCCCGCCCTCGCCAACAGACGAGAGACCGAGCACGTCCTTTTCAGTGACAGCCTCATAAGACGTATCGTCATCCGAGTGCGTCAGCTTGAACTCGATCTTGTTTGTGCTCGTGAAGGTGATGCCGCCGGCACCAATCGCAAGCACGATCTCGGCAGCGTCATAGCCTTGCAGATCGATGGCCGCAGGCGTGTTGTCGTCGTCATATTCAGCGACAGCAATGGCCTCAGCCACCAACATTCCGGAATGAGTATCTCGCATCGGAGTGATCCTTCTTTGAACAATGGGGAAACGGGCGGCGGCTGCCGCCCGCAATTAGCTCGCCGCAGCCTTCAAGAGCTTGATGGCCTCGAAGTTCTGGATGCCGCCGCCAACGCGCTTCGTCGTGTAGAAGTGCACGTAAGGCTTGTTGGTGAACGGATCGCGCAGAACGCGAATGCCCATGCGGTCGACGACCAGGTAGCCGCGCTGGAAGTCACCGAATGCAATCGGGTACTCGTCCGCACCGATGTCGGGCATGTTGTCGTCATCGACGACTGGATAGCCGAGGATCGTGGCGGGCTGGCCGAGCTGCATCGAAGGCTGCCAGAGGTAAAGCTCCTCCTGCTTCGACTTCAGCTTGCGGATTGCCGCCTGCGTGCTCCTGTTCATGAGCCAGCGGGCGTTCTGGCGGTAGCCCTGCTTGATGGCATAGACCACGTCCAGGAGTGCATCGACGCCATTGTGCGTGCTGTCGGACAGCTTGCCTGCAACGCCGGTGGCGAGATAGCCGAGCTTGCCCCAGGCATAGCTCGTGTCGGTCACCTTGTCGTAGGAGAGGAGACCGCGCGGCTGATTCACGCCCGAGCCGTTGATGAAGGCAGCACCTTCCAGCTCGGCAAAGGTGATCGACACCTCATCGGCCAGCCACTGCTCGATGCTGATGCGGGAATCGTCCAGCAATGTCTGCGTGGCGGCCGGGTTGGCGTAAAGTTCCATCGCCGGGAATTCCAGCGCGGAGAGCTTCGGCGTTGCCGTCTCAGGACGCGCATCATGCTCGCCGACCCAACCGCCAACAGCACCGCCCTGGTTGACGAGCTTCTTGTAGGTCCCGGTCGAAATCGAGATCACGCGCGAGATCGAGCGCATGGCCGACACCGTGCCAAGCACCCGGTCAATCGTGTTCTCCATCTCTTCCGGCACGACATAGCCGCCGTCCGGATCGCTGTCCGTGCGCAGCGCCGCCTTCGCTTCCAGTTCACGCAGGCCGTTCTCGACGCCCTTGCGGAAGAACTGGTTGAAGACACGGGCGTGTTCACGCTTCTCGGCCGAGGGCGCCTTGGTCTCGCCTTCACCGCCGACCTTGAGTGCGGCGAGCGAGGCGTTCACCCGGTCCAGTTCGCCCTGGAGCCTGCTGATCTCGGCATTGATGCGGTCGACCTTCTCGGACTGCACCACATCTTCCATGCCTTTTTTTAGGTCTGCGATTTCCTTCTCGCGCTCGGCCTTGAAGTCCTGGAAGGTCTTCTGGAGTTCGGCCAGGATCCTGGTGGCGTTGCCGGAATCAGCGCGCACGCCAACAATCCCGCGCGCACGCGGGGTGAGTTCGATACCCATGATCGGGATCTCCTATGAGCGGATGGTCTCGATAAGCCGCTGCATGGCAGCGATGTCGAAGCCAGCGTCGTGCATGGCAGGTTCGGCAGCGTTGTGCGTGCCGGCAATTTTGTTGAGCATCTTGCGCCGCTCGGTGCGCGAGATGCCTTGTTGTGCCAAGGCGGCATCGATGCGCCGCTTGGCGAGAATTTGAGATGGCACCGTTGCGGATGCGCTTACTGCAGGCCCGGACGCGGGGTCAGCATCATCAGTGATCCCATCGGCAAAACCGTATTCCACTGCCTCGCTGGCGCCCATGAAGGTCTCGGCATCCATGAGCTTTTCGATGTCGGATCGCTTCACACCGGTGCGGGCTTCGTAGATGTCGGCAATGGCGCTGTCGAAGCTATCGAAGAGACTCGCCGCCTCGCGCATGTCGTGTCGGTTGCCGATCACCATGCCCCAGGCGTTGTGCACCATCATGAAGGTGCCGGTGCCCATGCGGATCTCGTCGCCCGCCATCGCGATGATCGAAGCGGCCGACGCCGCCCAGCCGAGCACCTCGACGGTGACCTTGGCCGGATGCACCCGCAGGAGATTGTAGATCGCAATCCCCTCGAACATGTCGCCGCCCGGTGAGTTGATCCGGACGGTGACATCGTGCTTGCCGATCGAGCGCAGTGCCGCCGAGATGCGCTTTGCCGTGACGCCGCCTCCGGACCAGGGATTGTCGCCAATCACGTCCAAGATGCTGATGCTGCGGTCATCCTCTGCGGCTGCCATGGGCGCAGTCTCAGCCCATTTGGCAAGAACATCGGACGGCGCATCCCACTGGTAGTTTCGCGGGCGAGCCATTGTTGGCGCCTCGGGAAGGCTGCGCAGGCTCATCAGAACCCCTCCAGGAGCTGGAACAGATAGTGGTGCTGCCCCGCTGCTGGGTCGTCGAACGCATCTTCGCATGGTTCAACCACAACGGCCGCCTCGCAAAGGACTTCGAGAAAACCATCGAGAGCGCAACCGCATGACTCTTCATGGCGTCCGTCCAACGCATCACCAGGCGCCTTGCAACCCGTTGAAAAATAAGAAGGTGAACCGCGCCGGGATTGCCGGAGGCTCCCCCTCTTGAGAGTAAGGAGCCATCATGACGAAACGGAACGGCAATACCTATTCACCTGAAGTGCGCGAGCGCGCGGTTCGAATGGT